>NZ_CP168151.1:0-644332 GCF_026913205.2 Lentilactobacillus sp. SPB1-3 | reverse complement strand
AATTCAGTTGTGTGTTGCGATTAAACAACGAAGATAAGTATATAACATTCAGAAAATAATGTCAACAACTAATTTATTTTCGAATTGGTATATGTCGTTCGTTCTCAATCAGCAACAGGTAATATCTTATCAAGAATCAAGAATGGCGTCAACACTTTTTTCACCACGACTTAAAGAATATTCTCAAATAGAAATAAAGTCAATGAAGAAGACCTTCTATGAATCATGTAGAACAAACAAAATAGGCGATGCCTCGCTGATTACATATCAGCAAAACATCACCTACAAATTTATTAAGTCAATTAACAAAGCTTTAGAAACCAATTCAATTATTTTAATTCGGGTGCATCAGTCTTATATTCAGAAACCGTAGACTTATTATGATTCTCTGCCATGATGCTGGTTGGCTTTTTCTTTTGAGCATCATCAAGATTCTTCAAGGACTTAGTATATTGATAAGTAAAGTCCTTCTTATTGACCTTAGTGAATCCTTTTGGCGTGTAAAATCTCAAAAGATCTCCATAAATTACCCTGTCGGAAAGAGATAATTCCGTAGTGACATGGTTTTGAATTGAATCGATTTGCTCAGATTGTTTCTTGTTAGGAGTAATCTCTTTACCAGTTTTGGTTAAGTATACCGAACTACCAACTTTAGTATACTTAGGCGTCACAAAATCACCATCCCTAAACGCAACGGTTTGATCGTGCTGTTTAGACAATAAATCAGTACCAAATTGAATGGTGTTGTTATTTTTATCACCAATCAAATGTAGCAACGTTGGTAAGACATCGATCTCACCACCATACGTATTTCTGATTCCGCCTTTAAGATTTGGTGAATGAATCATAAATGGTACTTTTTGGAACTGTGCAAGATCATAACTATTAATTGATTTCTTGTGCAACAATTGTGCAATAGCGGGACGATGATTATTAGAAATACCGTAATGATCTCCATATAACACGATTGCACTATTTTTATAAAGCCCAGTCTTCTTTAAGTAATTCAAAAATTCACCAAAAGCTTGATCTAGATAGTGAGCCGTCTGAACATATGGATCAACAGTCTTATCACCAGTCTTAGTAGCTGGAAAACTAGTATTTTCTTTATCCAACAGATATGGATAGTGGTTGGTTAAAGTAATCAGTTTAACGTAAAACGGCTGTGGCAATTGTTGTAGATATTGAGCAGAATCTCTAAAGAAGATTTTATCCTTTAAACCATATCCGACGCTATAGTTAGGTTTTTCCTTATAGTACTGTGAACTAAAGAAGTACTGGTATCCCCATGACTTATAAGTACTATCACGATTCCAAAAACTTGGTACATCACCATGGAATGCTGCGGTCGTATATCCCTTTTGGTCAAGGATTGCAGGAGCAGCTTGATACGTGTTTTGTGAACCATAAGTCACCATAGCAGATCCTTGTGGCAATCCATATAAGGAATTTTCAAGCATCATTTCAGCATCCGAAGTTTTACCCTGGGCTACTTGATGATAGAAGTTATCAAAACTCAGAGTGTGCTTATTCTTGTAGAACTTATTTAAATTAGGGGTAACTTCCTTACCATCAACCTTATAGTTGATCAGGAATTGTTGGAAACTTTCCAAGTGAATAATGATAATATTTTTATTCTTAAGCTTACCGAAGTATGAAGGATCGGCCTTGGCACGAGAATGTTTCAGATATTTAAGAACACTATCCATATCACTAGCTTTAGCATGTGATCTAGTCGCAGACTCTTTTTGTGTCTGATAAGCGTTAAATGCAGCGTACTCATTTAATCCCAGATACTTAACAATATAGTTGTTATCAAAAGATCTAGTCAGTAACCCCGTTCGATCTGTGTTTGCGAGACCGTACTCACCCCACATCAAGAATAAGGAACCGATAGTCACTATTAAAGCTTTGTACTTTTTAAATGGCCTAGTATCCACTCTAATGGCTTTAGTAACTAGTAATACCACTAGCACAATAATATCCAAATAAACTAAAAAGTCAGTTGGATGAATGATTTCCATTAAACTCTTACCAAGATTATTTTGAACATTACCTGACCCTTTAATAATACCAAGGGATAAGAAGTCAGAAAATTCTCGATAGTAAACGATATTGGCAAATATCCAAGTAGTTTCAATAAAATCAATAATCAATATCAACCAGTATTTCAATCTACCAGAAAAATATAGTGCCACCCCAAAAGTTAACAATGCCGCTGGGATTGGGTTAACTACTAATAAGAATTGTTGCATTGAACCCTTAGCACCAAGCGTGAACTTAGTCTGGTAAACAATATATGTTTTAATACAGAAAAGCACGATCACTAAAAAGAAAAATCCCCAGGTCGTGTTAAAAATATTTTTAACTCGGTTTTTAATATCCGACATTCTTAGTTTCCTCCAAAAGCCTCTTCATTTAATATTAGTGGGCATTAATGAATGTTTTTTAATCCCTGACCTTATCAGGTTTCATTACTAATCCAAAGATTCCAGCAAACATTCCAAAGTAATAGGTAATGATTCTCCATAAAAGCATTGCCAGGACCATCTTGCTATTGTTAGTAATGTAACTACCGAATAATGATTCAAAAGAAAACTCTGCTCCACCGGAACCACCCGGAATTGGAAATAGTGAAATAATCATTACGATCATCACATGCAGGCTTGTAATCATAATGACGTTTGCGTTGGTATAACCCAACGAAAGCATAATAAAGTATGGAATTAAGTAGTACGCGATCAGCTGAATAAACGTCAATCCGGTAACTTTCCATAGCAAACTGGCTTTACGGCCAATTCTGACACTTTCTTCATATAAATTATCAATTTTACTGAGTAAAGTAGCCAGCATTTCGTCATACCTATCATCCTTCATAAACCACTTGGCGGGCTTCGAAAGAATCATTGCCATCTTCTTAGTAAATTTGGGAACGTACATAACTAATAGCAGTCCCACAATAACTCCAAGATGAATAAAAAATCCTAGCACAATAAATAACGCTAACAGATGCAGCTTACTGGCAACATAATGAAAGCCAATTACCAAACTAATAAAGAAGTTCACTACGATCATAGCCTGGTACACGACAAATTTGATCAATAAAACCGAACTTGCTCGACCGCCATCGACTCCTGTCTGCATCATCACAAATAGTTGTCCAGGTTGACCGCCAGAAGAAAATGGCGTTATCCCATTAAATAACTGTTCAACCAACGGCACTCTTATTGCATCTCTAAAAGTAAAGTGTTCTACCCTATCAGAAACAAGTACCTTAGTGATTACAGCTTCAACAAACAAATAGATAATGATACAAATAAATGCAACTAGTAGCCACCAGAAGTTAAGTGAAAAAAAGTCGGAAATTAAGGAACTCAATTTAACATCTCGAATTGAGTAAGCAAAAATAGCAACCCCCAACAGCAGCATAATTGAAAGTGTTATCTTATTATTTCTTGACATATGACCCTTCCTTGGATTGTTCAGTATAAAAATCAAACCAAATTTTTGCTAAGTGGTCCTCTGAATAACGATCACTCGCTATGATTGATTGCTGACGGTATTTGTTTAGAAGTTCTGAATCATTGCTTAATTCATGAAGCTTCTCATTCATTTCAGATTCGTCCTTACAACCAATATAGTATCCATCGATGATTGAATGGTACAAATCTAAGTCTCTCAGCATGACTGGTGTATTGGTGCTAAAAGCTTCTAAGACAGACATAGGAAAGAGTTCGTTATAAGAGGGTAATAAGAATAAGTCACTGATGTTATAATACTCAACCATTTCATCCCTAGAAATAATTCCTGGGAAAGACAAATTTTTAGGTGGATTTTTCACTACCTTTTCTAGCTCAGCGTAACCTTCAGTTATCTTGCCAAAAGAGAATCCCCCAGTCCAAATGAATTGAACCGATGGATTTTGCTCTGCTAGTTTGATAAAATCCAGAACTCCTTTTCGAGTCTGAATCTGTCCGCTACCTAGAACTGTAAATTTATTTAGGTCATACCCATATTTTTTTCTTAAAGCTAATTTTTGGGCATCATCCACCGCGTAAAAAACTTTTTTACTAACAAAATTGGGAATATATGTAATCTTGTCCCTAGGTATGCCATAATTTACCAACTTATCAATGAATGTGGGATTAACCACAACAATGTGATCCATTCGCTTATAAAAAGCAATGACATACTTATAAAAGATGCCCTTAAATGGTTGTGGTAACTTAATGCTACCCTCTAAAGTTTCGGGAAGAAAATGAACGTATCCAATTTTTCTACCACGACTTTTAGAAAATGTGGACAAGTAAAATGTGGGATTGATCGTGTGATAGTGCGTGATGTCTGCCTTACCATACTTGTTAATTGTGATTTTAAAATCATTGGGAAAATGCTTCTTGAGCATCTTTACCAACTCGGAATATGCGCTTCCCACACCCTGGCCCTTTACCTTCTCAGCAGTAGAAAACATATTGATTTTTAACATACAACTTTCCTTCCAGATTCAAAATTATTCAAGAGTATCGATTGAACTATTTCTAGTTAACTCCTGGTTAACTCTCATGTCTCGATAGAAATCAACCACTCGATTGCCAAACGTCTGTGCAGAAATCTCATGTAGCTTGTTGGCAAGTGTCTGAACTACGAAATGGTCAGTTCTATCGACTGGTTCTGTTAGGTACCGATCAACGATTGAAACAAACTCATCATCGTTATTAAATGTTTGACCAAGACTTCTACTATTCAATAAGCCATCCGTATAATCACTTGATCGAACAATAACGGGAACACCAGCGGCCATCGCTTCAATATACGTTAATCCTTGCGATTCCGATGTCGACGTTGACACAAACACATCTGCAGCTTGATAAAAAGCATTAACGTCATCATTAGAAATTTCGCCCGTGAAAATTACTCTATCGTTCAAGTTCATTTCATTAACTTGATCCTTTAACGCATCTTTAGCGGGGCCATCCCCGACTATCATCAATTTAACATCCGTTATTGATTTAGCTATTTGTGGCAACAGATTGATAACGTGATCGATATCTTTTTCAAAGGCTAATCGACTAAGTGTAAGAATCAACGGTGTTTTTTCATCTATTTGATAAGCCTCACGGATATTTTTTTGCACAGGATTATTAAATTTATCCACATCGATTCCAGTTGGAATGATCCGCATATTAGCTTTAACACCATAATCAGTGAGAGTGTCTAGCACTCGGTCAGATGGAGTAATAACACCATTTAAATTATGGCAAAAAGCCAAAGTCCCTTCTTTGACATGTACTGGACGCAATAACCTGCCGTTTGCCACGTAGTGCAAATAGTCTTCATACATCGTGTGATATGTATGCACACAGGGAATATTCAAATTTCTAGCAACAAACTTACCGATCATTCCCATCGAAAATTCAGTTTGAGTATGCACGATATCCAAATTAAGTTCCTTAGCAATTTCATAAGCTTGAAACAATCCTCTGACGGCGATTCTTCTGTCAGTAAAGGAAACAAATGGAATACTTGAGAACCTAAAGATATCTTTTTCAAACTTGTCTTTATCAACATGAGGGTCAGTGGTAGTGAAGATATAAACCTGGTGCCCCTGGCGTTTGAGTTCATCCTTCAAAGTTTTTATCGAGGTAGCTACACCACTTACTTGTGGAAAATACGTGTCAGTGAAAATTCCAATATTCACGATAAGCTCCCCTTTCTTTTTTAAGTATTCGTACTCCGTCTAGAACGGCTACAAGATAATCATTGTAATTATATTTGTTTCAAAAATGTATTGCAAACCAGTAAAACAACAAACCGGCTGATAATTGAGTAACACCAATTTATTAGCCGGTTTGTTAAGTTATTTATAAGTATCTTCGTGGTCATCATATAAGGTACGTTTTACATCTTTAACTACCTCTGAACTTGTTGAATAAAAGCTCAAAGTACGGTTAGCCAGAGCCACCATTTTGTCAGAATCTAATGTACTTATCAATGAACGACTTGGTAAGATTTGTCTGGCACTCATGGAGTATTCATCTAGTTCCATTCCCAGTAAAATTGGGATGGCCAACTGATCCCCAGCCATTTCACCACACATACAAGCTGGAATCGAATTTCGATGACAAGCATCAATTACCATCTTGATCATTCTGAGTACTGCCGGATTATGCGGCTGGTAAAGGTATGCCACCTTTTCGTTACCTCTGTCGGCCGCCATTGTGTACTGAATTAAATCATTAGTTCCAATACTCATGAAGTCGACTTCTGCAGCGAATTGATCAGCTAATATCACAGTTGATGGCACCTCGACCATGATACCAATTTTAATCTCGCCAACCTTTAATCCATCAGATTTGACTTTAGCCATCTCTTCATTAAAGACTGTTTTAGCTTGTCTTAACTCTTCAATGGTCGCAATCATCGGAAACATAATTGATAATTTACCAAATGCCGAAGCTCTGATGAGCGCTCTAAGCTGAGTTCTAAAAATATCCTCTCGGTCCAAGCTTAACCTGATTGCTCGATATCCTAAAAACGGATTGGCTTGTTTGGGTGCTTGAAGATACGGGACTGGCTTGTCTCCGCCAATGTCAGCAGTTCTGATCGTCACAGGACGATTATTCATCAATTCCAAAATATGTTTGTAAATCGTAAATTGCTCTTCTTCAGTAGGCAATTTGTCAGTACTCATATACAAGAACTCAGTCCGAAATAAGCCAATGGCTTCTGCACCGTGCTGAATAGCAAACTCTACTTCGTCATCCGAACTAATATTGGCAGCCAATAATGTTTCTTTGCCATCATTAGATACGGTTCTTCTAGCAGTTAATTTTTCTAAAAGCGCCTTCTGTTGCTGATACTCTTGCTGCTTCTTCTGATATGTCTCAATCTGATCTTCATCTGGGTCAACTATTACATCCCCAGTCAAGCCATCGACAATCACAGTATCACCATCGTGTACATTTCCAATGATATTCTCCAATCCAACGACCGAAGGAATCGCTAATGTCCGCGACATAATCGCAGAGTGAGATGTTTTACCACCCAAGTCAGACACTATCCCCTTAACTAGCTTGGGGACAAATTGTGCTGTTACACTTGGGGTCAACTCATGAGCAATAATAATGACTTGTCGATTAACGAGAGCTGGATCATTCAAAGAAACTCCAAGCAAATGACTCATTACCCGCTTGATAACGTCATTGACATCGTCAGCACGCTGTTTCATGTAAGCATCAGTTAACGAATTAAAAGCATCCATATATTTATTGGTAACTGTGTCCAATGCGGATTCTGCATTAACTCGTTTCTGCGATATAAGCTGGGTCACTTGTTCGAAAAATTCAGGATCAGATAAAATCTCTATATGTGCACTAAAGACCTCAGCTGCATGTCTACCGAGGTCTTTTTGGGTTCTTTGATGAATTGTAAATAACTCATCCTTAGATAATTGCACTGCTTGATTTAAGCGTTCAATTTCTTCGTCTGGGTTATCCACAGTATATGTTGTAAATGAAAGATCAGGTTCGACTAGCAGAAATGCTTTTTCAATAGCAATCCCATCACTAGCAGCAATCCCCTTGAACATTTTCATTTTATTAGTCTATTAATCCTTCTTGTTTCAAAGTTTCAGTAATAGCTTCAATTGCTTGCTTCTCGTCATCACCGTCTGCTGTGATAGAAACAGATGCACTTTGACCAACTCCGAGTGACATAACACCCATAATTGACTTCAAGTTAACTGATTTGTCTTGATATTCAAGTGTAATATCTGAATTGAATTTGCTTGCAGTTTGAACAAGAAGAGTAGCTGGACGAGCGTGAATTCCAGTCTCAGCAGTAATGTTATATTCGTGTTTTTCCATTGTTATCATTCTCCTCTGAGTTTATTGGCTTAAAGATAGTTAAGTCAAATCATCTTTACTTACTAAGAATATCAATTAATAAAGCAAAATACAAGTTTAAATGAACCGCTTACAGTGTTTTTTTCATTCGCTTTCCGTTTTTTCAAAGGTATAGACAACCGTACCACCTTTTTGTGCAGTACCAATCACTCGCTTTCTTGCCTCAAAATCCATAAACGCCTCTTGAAAATTCATAAAATCTGCCGGCTCCACTTTAATTTCAGAGACCTCACCGCTTCGTAATTTTTGCAATTGATCAGTGAATTCTGCTTTCTCCATAGCTGCCTCCTTAATATGAATCAATATACTTGATTCTATAGTTGGTTATTGTATAATACTTTTCGAAGGTCAAAGTTGGTCAGTATTTTTTGACCAAAACCTTTATTCTTAATTTTAAAGGAGGAAAGCAATTAATGCTATGCCAAAATTGCCATCAAAATGAAGCAACTATCCATTTATATACAAATGTAAATGGTTCAAAGCAAACAATTAACCTTTGCCAAAATTGCTATCAACTCCTAACTAACAGACAAAGAAATCAGGGAGGTGCTCAAGATATGGCACAAGATCCATTTGGATTCGGTGGATTAGATGATATTTTCCGAGCTATGCAAAACGGAAATCCTGATATGAACAATAATCCACAATCATCAATCCCACCTACTCAACCACAAGGCCCTACCAACGGTGGTCAAAATGGTCGTTCAGGTAACGGAAATTCATTACTTGATCAATATGGTATCAACATGACCCAACTTGCTAAAGATGGAAAAATTGATCCAGTTGTTGGTCGAGACAATGAAATTCAACGAGTCGTTGAAATTCTTAATAGAAGAACAAAGAACAACCCTGTTTTGATTGGTGAAGCCGGTGTTGGTAAGACAGCCGTTGTTGAGGGATTAGCTCAACAAATCGTCTCAGGCGATGTTCCTGCTAAACTGCAAAACAAACAAGTTATCCGTCTTGATGTTGTTTCCTTAGTTCAAGGAACTGGAATCCGTGGCCAATTTGAGCAACGGATGCAACAATTAATTGACGAAGTTCAGGGTAACCCTGACATTGTTTTATTCATCGATGAAATTCATGAAATCGTTGGTGCTGGTAATGCTGAAGGCGGCATGGATGCTGGTAACGTTTTGAAGCCAGCACTTGCCCGTGGAGAATTTCAGCTTATTGGTGCAACAACCTTAAAAGAATATCGTGACATTGAAAAAGATTCTGCATTGGCTCGTCGACTACAACCAGTCACTGTTGAAGAACCTTCTCCAGAGGAAGCAGTCAAAATTCTTAAGGGAATTCAAAAGCGCTACGAAGATTATCACCATGTTAAATACACTGATGATGCCATCAAAGCGGCTGTTGAATTATCTGACCGTTACATTCAAGATCGTTTCTTACCTGACAAAGCCATTGATTTATTAGATGAAGCTGGTTCTCGTAAGAACTTAACTATCAACGTTGTTGACCCTTCAACAATTGAAGAAAAGATCAAGAGTGCTGAAAGTCAAAAACAAGACGCCTTAAAGAACGAAGATTACGAAAAAGCTGCATACTACCGTGATCAAGTATCTAAATTGGAACAAAAGAAAGCCGATGGCAACATTGACTCTGCTTCGATTCCAGAAGTTACTGAATCTGATATGCAAAAAATCGTTGAAGAAAAGACTGATATTCCAGTTGGGGACCTGCAAGCACAGGAACAAGAACAACTTAAGAACCTTGCTCCTAACCTTGAAAAACACGTTATTGGTCAAAATGACGCCGTTCAAAAGGTTGCTCGTGCAATCCGTCGTAACCGTGTCGGATTCAACGGAACTGGTCGTCCAATTGGTTCATTCCTATTCGTTGGACCTACTGGAGTTGGTAAAACTGAGTTAGCTAAACAACTTGCTTTCCAACTATTTGGTTCTAAGGATTCAATGATTCGATTCGACATGTCTGAGTACATGGAGCCACACTCAGTGGCTAAGTTGATTGGTTCACCTCCTGGATATGTAGGTTATGATGAAGCTGGTCAATTGACTGAGCAAGTTCGTCGTCATCCCTACAGCTTGATTTTGTTGGATGAAGTTGAAAAAGCCCATCCAGATGTCTTGCACATGTTCTTACAAATTCTTGACGATGGTCGTTTGACTGATAGCCAAGGACGGACAGTATCATTTAAAGACACCATCATTATCATGACCAGTAATGCAGGTACAGGTGATTCAGAAGCAAACGTTGGTTTTGCCGCTGCTGCTTCAGGAACTACCCACTCTGTCATTGATAAGTTAACCAATTACTTCAAGCCAGAATTATTGAACCGATTTGATGACGTCATTGAATTCAATGCCCTTTCAAAGGATAACTTGCAACACATCGTTTCATTGATGATCGATGATGTTAACGAAATGTTATCTCAACAAGGACTCGTCATTGAAGTTTCAGATGCTGCTAAGAAGAAGTTAGTTGACCTTGGCTTTAACCCTGCTATGGGTGCTCGTCCATTAAGACGTGTCATTCAAGAAGAGATTGAAGACAAAGTTGCTGATTACTACATTGATCATTCAACTGAGACTAAGCTACTCGCTGATGTGATCGATGATCAAATCGTAATCTCAGCTCCAGATAAGCAAGCACCAATTAAAGATGATTCTAAGAAATCTGAATAAATAAGTTCAAAAGCCACTGATAAAAATATTATCAGTGGCTTTTTTATTGTTGATATCAACCTGTTCTATAGATTGACTACCCTGTTTTTATGATATAATTTTGTTTAGAATACTTTAATCGGGGGTGAATTACGTATGGCATTTATGGGCTGGATCAACCAGAGAATCAACCGTTTTTCTAAGCGGGCAAAACAACGCAATCGTTTTAGTAAACGCCCTCGCAAACAACACCCTGCACAAGATTCAACCCCCACATCATCCACTATTCAATCTCCCACTCCTAAGGAACAATTGACTGAGGAAGATAAAACAACTCAAAAAGTTAATTTGCCAGAGCCTCTAGTGACTTCCGTCACGATTTTTTATCTTGACGCTAATGGTAATTTCTTGCATGATCCTGATATTTTAGTTGGTAAAAGCGGGACTGTGTTAAATTTAAGGCTTCCAAAATTTGATGATTATATCTTAGTGGATGTCGATGGTTTTTCAAATCGTTTTAAAGACAATGATCAATCAATTACATTTTATTACACGCTCAAATTTGCGGCACCAATTAAAATTTATTCAATCGACTTAGATACATCAGCTATGTTGTCCCCAGTGTCTATGGTTTCAGGGAAACTAAATCAATTATATGATATTTCCGCACCAAAAGTCGCCGGCTATAAAGTTACTAATAGTATCGGCAAGAAATACGGTTACTTTAGTACACAAAGCCATGATGTTGTATTTTATTATCGTCATGAACAGTGGCAAACTGTTCAGCCAGTTGAATATTATATTAGGTTACAATCTACGCATTCGGTTTATGAGCGACCTAACGGCAATACCGCTTTGAAGAGCCAATTACCTAATGGATTGATTATCAAAGTATTTTTGAAAGTTGTCACTCAGGACAATCAAACTTGGTATAACATTGGCGGTACTCAATGGATCAATGGTTCACAGAGTATTATCAGCGATGCGCCAACTGAAATTGAAGCTGTTCGTATTACTAAATTGATTTCTCAATCAACTGAATTATCTGGCTACATTGACTACGTTGATGAAAAAATGGTTAATTTATATGACCAACCATACGGTCACACAGTTCAACGTGTGGCTAACGGTACTCAAGTTAAAATTACCAGGATCCTCATTGATGATCAACAAATCAAATGGTACTTATTGGGTCAAAAAGCCGTTATCCCTGCTAGATACGTAATTCTCAACTAAAAAAACCTGTCCGCGCAAACTTAATTGCGTTGACAGGCTTTTTTGTTTATTAAAGATTCTTATCCATGTTGTAGGTTAATTTTGAAAGAGTCAATCCCTTTTCAAATAATCGATGCATGAAATCTTCAACATCTTTTTTCATGAATTTAACAACTTCATGGTTTTGTCCAGTTAAATAATTAGTGAGTTCATCGCCAGTTAATGACTTAGCCTCAACCAAGCTATTCTGCACATGTCGACGTAATTTTTCCTTAGAAGCAGTTAAAAAGTCAACGTCATCTTGGATGAAGTTTGAGTAATGTGATTCAACAAGGACGGACAGTTTACGATACATCCAATATGCACTCTCGTCATCACAGTGAACTGGGGTGTTTGAATAACTTGGATCAGTATCAGTAACATTACCAAAGAATGGCACGTATGGACTAAATGCAGGAACACCAAATGAAAGCCACATAATTGCTGATGATTCTTTGTTAACATCATTTCTCAATTGAAGAACGTGTGAGTTTTGCGTTCTGTTCATTGAAATAGGTCTGAATTTAGTCTTAGTATCTTCATTTCCTTGAGCCAATGGATCATATTCAGTTTCGTTGTAGTGAGAGCTCAAGATATATTCAACATCTTCAACGCTGATTTTTTTGTCAGTGTAGCAAATAAATGGCAGATCAGAAGAAGTAGGTTCCTGGTGAATTTCAGGGTTTAAATATCTTTGACCAAACCAAACACGTGGGGTGTTGTAATGACGGTCTTTTTCATTGTCAGTACCAAAAATGTGACGGAAGTTGAAACCTTCTTTGTCAGTATTCAAATGATATGTTTCAACGAATTCTTGAATTCCATCTGAAAACATAAAGTTATCTGGATCATGAAAGTCAACTTGTTGGATAGCAACTTGGTTAGCAGTAATTGCGTATGCGTCATCAGGGATTCGTTGGGCAACCCAATGGTGTCCGGTAACGATTTCCATATACCATACTTCATCGTTATCTGAGAATAACACAGCGTCACCTTCTGGTGAACCATACTTTTTAATCAGATTGCCAAGATATGAAACACCATCTCTGGCAGAATCAATAAATGGCAAAACCATTGATTGCATAGAATCTTCAGCCAAACCATTTTCAACTAATGGATCATATGCCAAGGCACGTTCATTACCATACACACTTTCAGTGGCACTCATGGCAACGTTCTTTTCATTGAAACCACTCTCGGCGTAAACCCCTTCCTTATCAACTTCAACGTTTGGAGTTGCCAAGTAACGGTAGCCACTTTCAGGCATTTCAGCTGTAAAACCATTTTGATTTGAAATCCAAGTTTCTTTACGGCCAGAAACAGCTTCATGAACATAAAAACGTTGAGGTGTTAAAGGTAAGAAAGTATCGTCGTTACGTGCGATCATCGTTGAACCATCGATTGATGCATTTTTCCCAACTAACACACTTGTACATGCTGACAGATGTTTACTCATAATTAAACTACTTCTTTCATTATTTTTTATAGCTTAGCGGTCAACTTAACATCAGGATACTTATCGGCAAACCATCTAAGTGCAAAATTATTCTCAAACAAGAATAATGGGTCACCATTCCGATCCTTAACCAACAAGTTTCTTGAAGATGACATTCTCTCATCCAACTGATCTGGATCGATCCATCGAGCAGTTTTTTTGCCCATTGGCTCCATGGTTACTTCAGAATTATATTCATTTTGCATTCTGAATTGGAAAACTTCGAATTGAAGTTGTCCCACGGCACCTAAGATGTAGTCATTAGTTGAGTAAGAAGTGTACAACTGCACAGCACCTTCTTGAACCAATTGATTAATTCCCTTATGAAATGACTTTTGTTTCATAACATTCTTAGCAGCTACTCGAACAAATAGTTCTGGAGTAAATTGAGGTAATTTTTCAAATTGAATTGATTGCTTTCCAGTATAAATGGTATCGCCAATCTGGAAGTTACCAGTATCGTACAAACCAATGATATCTCCAGCAACTGCGTTCTTAACGTTCTCTCTGGTGTTGGCCATAAATTCAGTCACGTTCGAAAGTCGCATCTTCTTTTGAGTTCTGAATAAATTAACATCCATTCCCTTTTCAAATTCACCGGAACAAACTCTAACAAAAGCGATTCGATCACGATGATTAGGGTTCATGTTAGCTTGAATTTTAAAAACGAATCCAGAAAATTCGTCACTGGCGGGGTCAATTGCTTCACCCTCTTCAGTCTTATGTGCGGTTGGTGCCGGAGCAAAATTAAGATAAGCATCAAAAAATGTTTTCACTCCGAAATTAACCAATGCTGAACCAAAGAACACAGGTGTCTGATCACCAGTTTTAATCTTTTCAGTATCGAATTGATTGCCAGCGGTTTCTAACAAATCAATATTATCTTTAGCATCTTCAAATTGAGGATCTTCGCTCAACTCTACATTGTCAACGGGATTGTTATCATCGTCTAATTCAACCATCACTGAAGGATCATCATGTTTATACAGCTCAACACGGTGGTTATAACGATCAAAAATACCAGTTAATGTTTTACCCATACCGATTGGCCAATTCATTGGATATGCTTCGATATCCAAAACTTCTTCCAATTCATCAATCAAATCCATGGGTTCTCTTCCATCACGATCTAACTTATTCATGAACGTAAATATCGGAATTCCACGCATTTTACAAATTTGGAATAACTTCTTAGTCTGAGGCTCGATTCCCTTAGCAGAATCAATTACCATGACAGCTGAATCAACAGCCATTAAAGTCCGATAAGTATCTTCAGAGAAATCCTCATGTCCTGGAGTATCCAAAATGTTGATTCGCTTTCCGGCGTAATCAAATTGCATCACAGAACTAGTAACTGAGATACCACGTTTTTGTTCAATTTCCATCCAGTCGGACTTAGCAAAGTTACCTGTTTTTCTAGCTTTAACCGTTCCCGCTTCTCGAACAACTCCACCAAACAAAAGTAACTGTTCAGTAATAGTAGTTTTCCCGGCATCGGGGTGAGAAATAATTGCAAACGTTCGGCGCTTTGTGTCCGCCTGTTTTAATTGTTTGTCTGTCATATTTGTTCCTTTCACTCGCAAAATCTATCAGTTAATTCTAACACATTTTCATAGCATACCAAACTCTCAGTAAATAGTGTCATAATCCCAACTGTTTAAAGCATTTACATTTAAAAATCCAGCTACTGTCAGTAATTGACGATAGCTGGATTTTTTTAAATACCTTTTTCAATTTGCTGCATAACGTAGTTAACAACCTTTAATGAACTAAGTCCGTCATTAATTGCACAGAAACGATCATAAAAGTTCATAAATTGTTTATTAGCACTCATATCAGGATGTTTGAATGCGTGCTGTATTTCTTCTAACAATTGTTCAGGAGTGTTAGCAATCTTACCGGGCAAATCTTTTTCATAATTAAGATAGAATCCACGAAGTTCTTCCTTATATAAATGATAATCGTAAGGATAGAATAAAATTGGTCTTTTCAGATAAGCGTAATCGAAGAATACTGATGAATAATCAGTAATCAATAAATCTGAAACTAAGTACAAATCAGAAATATTTGGATGACTAGAGAAGTCATAAACAAAGTCTTGATAATCTGAGATGTCTAATGCATTGGAAATCAAGTAATGCATTCTTAAAATCAAGACGGCGTCATCACCAAATGATTTTTTAAAATCATCCAAATCAAATGGTAACTCAAACGTGTACTTACCCTTTTGTGCAAACTGATTATCACGATAAGTTGGCGCGTACATTACCACTTTTTTATCTAGTGGAATTCCCAGTTCTCGTTTAAGGTCATCAATTTCGCTTGGTTTAGTATTGATTAATTCATCATTTCTGGGATAACCAATTTTTAAAATCTGGTTATTAAATCCAAATGCCGAACGGAAAATTTGAGTTGAATAATCATTAGGTGACACTAAAGCATCCCAGCGATTAGCTTCCTTGACGAAGTTCTTGTGGTACTTAGCAGTCGTTGTTCCTGGCATTGATACATTCTCAATATCAAGACCTAATTTCTTCAACGGCGTACCATGCCATGTTTGAATATAAGTAACGTAACTTGGCTTTTTAACCCAAGATGGATATCTGGCATTACTGATCCAGAATTGTGATTTTTCAAGTGTTCGAACCCACTTACTTGTTCGACGAACCACATAATTGATCCCGTGTTCCTTACAGTAACTCTTCAATGATCTGTCAATTGACCAAATCATGTTGATTCCTGGATATAATTTTTGGAATAATTGATAAATTGCATATGGGCTATCACTGACCTGTCGGCCACCAAAACTTTCAAACACAATGGTCGTATTATCAAACGGTGAATGACCACGTTTGAACAAACGACGCATACGAAACAAATTTAACTTGTCTTGGATCATATTGATAACATCGATTACGTTGCTGGCTTTACCACCAGCTGCCATGACCTTTTGGCCAAATGAAGCACCTTGGAACTCTCTAACAACGATGGTGTTATCAAATTGTTTCTCTAACATCACTTCACGTTGACCTGGTAATGCTACATCTGTTACCTGGCCAGCAAGAGATTTGACACTGATCATCCGTTGCTCAATGTTCTTGTCATCTAGTTCGTAATTAATATATAGCTGACATGCTGAATTCTGTGGGATATCAGTTAATGGAATGGCAACCGTAAACATACCAGCAAATAATTTTTCAGTAATCGGAAAATCTAGTTTGGTATTGCTAGCTTTGCTCTTTAAAATTACTCGTTGGTTTTTAATGTTAGAACCGTTGATTTTATTGTATCCAGTAATTTCGAGGCTGTCGGCTGTCAAGTTGACTGAGTTAATCATGAATTGATCAGCAGACTGATTGGTACGAATATTAAAGTTCGCCATCCCTACTGGATCAGAATTAAACTGGTAGTAACTGGTTAACTCTAATTGATGCCTATCACCTAAGTACTCACTCTCAACCTGAATAACTTCTTTTGAACTGTTATTGTTAGTTACAAAATAAATCTGCCATTCAAACTCGGTTTGATCACTATTATCAAAATGAAAATCTTGTGCGTTGATCGAAATTCTAATAATATTGTGGCTTAAAATTTTGCTGATCGGTTGCATGATTGACGCCCGACTATTTTTTTCAACAAACAAAATATATGAATTCTCAAGAGAACTAACCACATCGAGCAATTCAAACTCTAATACTTGGCTGTTCTGTTTTTGATGAACTCCAGAAAGTATTGCACGCAATTTTATGTCCCCTTAATAATTAAAGATTCGTTGCTTAGGCATATATTTAGCAATATCCACCAAATCAACTGAGTCTAAATAAATTTCCGTATCTGTTAATTTCATATTCGCAAGCAGACGATTATAAAAACCGTTGATACTATCATACCGCTTAAAATCAGAGTATGAGATCACCTTGATTGAAGGAGTCTCGATATTCGACTCAAAGGTCTTAATCGTATCATCACCTGTATCAGCATTCATAACTAATTCTTCAGGTGCCTCAATGACAGCGGAGTTTCCTAACAGATAACTAACCATTTTGGTTGTTTGTGTTTTAGTGAATCTAAACAATAATTCTTGATTATCGTTCAACAATAAACTCTCAAACATTTCGTCATTCCGATATTTTTCAACACCAAACAATCTCTCATGATCGTAATTGTTGACCTGAATCACTTGGGCAGATTCATCAAAAATAATTGTATGAGTTAGCACATCATCAACAAATAACGATTCTGCTCGGAGATCACCCTCATCAGTGACATATCGTCGAATGATACCTTGAGTTGCATTCATTTCATGGGCATTTAATCCGTCAAAAGATTCATTGGTAATTTCTTCTTCTTTTAGTGGAACACCTGCATCGTCCTTAAATACATCGAATAGACTAGTCATACGGATGTTTTCAAGATTTATATTGCCACGAATGTTTTGCATATTCTTTCTAGCTTGATAAATTTCATCAAAATTAGTCATTGCAAGTAGGACAGCAATTTCGTAATCATTACTTTGCAAAGCCTCGATTTTACTAATAAAGCCTGGTTTCTTTAAACCAGCAATCGATGTCACCAAAAATAGTGCTTGCTTCATGATTTCCTCCCGATAATAAAATATCCCTAGTCTAATCACTGGGGATATTTCGTCTTATTAACTTAGGCTTTCCAAGTATCTGAATCTGATAAGCCAAGGTCTTCCTTGATCTTAGTGGTTGAAATTCCTTCGGTCCTTGGAAGATAAATAACTTCACAATAGTCCTTTAAGAAATCGAATTTACCTTTCCAATCGTCTCCCATGACAAAAGTATCAATGTCATTATCAACAACGTCAGAAATTTTTTGATCCCAACCCTTTTCAGGAATTACTTCATCAACGTATTTAATAGCTTCTAAAATATATTTACGATCTTCGTATGATGTGTATGCTTTCTTACCCTTTTCAGCATTAAACTCATCAGATGAAAGACAAACTGTTAAATGGTCCCCCAGTTCCTTTGCTCGTTTAAGCAAGCGAACGTGACCTTTATGGAGCAAATCAAATGTTCCATATGTAATTACTTTTTTCATAAAATCTCCTACTTTATAGTAACTTTCGAATTAATAAACACATACTAAATACTAGCATAAACAATATCTACGTCAATATTTTTTAAAGGTTCTTAAAGTTAATTAGTCACGTAATTGAAAAATATTATAAGCATGAACAATGACAACCTTAACCACAGCATACAACGGAATTGCCAAAATCATGCCAAACAATCCAGCTATATTACCAGCGGCCAATAAAATAACAATGATTGTCAACGGATGGATTTGTAATGATTTACCAATAACATTTGGATAAACTAAATTACCATCTACTTGTTGAACGATCAATACAACAATGATGTTATAAACCACATTCAGCCAACTACCAGTTGATAACGAAACTGCTAAAGCTGGTGCGATTCCAATGTATGGACCAACGTAAGGAATAATATTACAGATTCCGGCGATGACACCTAACAGCATTGCATACCGCATCCCAATAATTGAATAACCGATTGCCGTAAATGTACCAACGAACAAACATTCGATCATTTGACCACTGATATACTTAGAAATCGTTTTGCTCATTTCGCTCAACAAATCCATAATTTGGCCCTGATGTTTTTCAGGTAACATCTTTTTAATTGTTGGTGCCAATTTAGGGCCATCTTTCAACATATAAAACAACACAATTGGTACAGTAATCGCCACAATAACGACGTTTGCGGCAGTTGATATTATGCTACCAAGACCATTGGTAACGCCGGATAGTATGCCGTTAGCATATGTAGTCAGATTCTGAGAAAATTTATGGGTAATGGAATTAAAATCAATTTGTTTTAACAACTTTTGTGAATTGGCGTCTTTAAAAATCTTATCAAGTAATTTTTGTGAATCGTTAATTACGCTTGGCAATTGATTAGCCAAATTGGCCACCTGGTTTACCAACTTCGGGATAAACACTGATGCTATCAAGACAATAGCGGCAACTAATAGTATGAATACTATTGCCACGGCCCACGTCCGCGAAATCTTTTTCTTTCCTAACTTAACCTTCATCAAGATATTAACAATGGGATTAAGCATGTAAAATAGGAATCCCGCTAATAACAGTGGAATAAATATGGTGGATATAAATATAGCAATTGGGGTAAACATAAAGCCAATTTGGGTACAGCCCCAGATAATTGCTACCACAATCAAGATTTCAATTGACCAAAACATTAGCGATGAACTTTTTAACTTACTTATCATCTATTGATCTCCCACATGATTTATTTTAATTACTATTCTAGCATAACCTTATTTTGAAAAACATTTCATGAGAAAAAGAAAAAAGAATGCCAGTGAATCAATGACTCACTCAGCATTCCTTTATTTACGGTCTTCATTATTCTGACGAGATAGTTCCAAATATCGTTCATACCAAATTGCAATAAACTCTTTAGAAAACGGACCCTGTTCATTGTTTATCCAATCAACAATGATTCTCACATTGCGCTTTAAAATCCGGTCAATCTCATCACCATAATGCCATTTTGCGGAAAAATCTAAGTATTCGTCAACATCCAATAATTTCCGCTTACCATCGGGAAACACCTTAACGTCTAAATCATAATCAATATACTTAAGAGCTTCCTTATCCAATACATATGGTGACGCTAGATTACAATAATAAGCAATTCCATCATCACGAATCATTGCTACTACGTTGAACCAATATTTTTTGTGAAAATAAACGATTGCTGGTTCCCTAGTTACCCAATGACGACCATCATCTTCAGTAACCAAGGTATGATTATTACAGCCTATCAATGAATTTTCACTAGTTTTTAGTACCATCGTATCTCGCCAGATACGATGCAAACTGCCATCATGCTTATAGCTTTGAATCGCAATGAAGTCGCCTTCTCGTGGTAATTTGCTATCTCGTGGCATAAGTTATACCCACTTTCAGACTAAGCTATTAGCAACCGATTGTTCCCAATCCGTGAATAATTATATCAAATAATGTGCTTTTTGCCGAATGATTTTGGCTTCATTCAGCTAGTCTCTCAATTGCACCTTGAATATCATCCATTGAAAATCCCTTAGCATAAAGTGCTTGCTTCAGTCGTTGTTCTCTCTCGTATCCTTGATATTTAGCATATTTACGAGAATATCTTTTCGCAAGTTTATCAATTATTTCACTGTCCCGTTCAGCAAATTCATCTAAATCAACGCTTTGAACAGCCTGACTAGCAATATCAAACGAAAATCCGCGCTGAGCCAATAGATTTTTAGTCTTATTTTGCACCATCTTTAACGAGTCATTTTTCTTAAGCTTAATGTTTTTTACGGCACCTTCTGAAGCGATTTCCAACTGTAATTCAGGGTTGAATAACTCTGTCAAAGTGTTATCAATCATTGCTTCTGGAATGTGCTTGGTTTTCAAATGATTTCTAATCCATGCAGGACCGTTTTTACGACCACGAATGACAGTTACCACATAACTCTGGGCATAATGCTGGTCATCAACTAACCGCTGATCTTTTAGTCGATCAATCACTTCTTTGATAGCATCTTCATCCTCTGACAAAGTTAATAATTTTTCGCGAACTTCAAATTCGGTTCGTAGATTATGAGCTAAAAAGTCAATGGCGCGGGAGTAAAGCTTAGAAACTTGATCCGCTTTTTTGATTGTCTCTTGTAGCTGATCATCGACTTCCATCCCTTTGAAAATTTGAAATTTAATTAAAACATCTTCACTCACTGGAAAGGCATAGGCGCCATCTAGATAAATATTATATCTACCCTTTCTTTTTTGAGCTTCGATTTTCGTTATGGTAGCAGCCATGAGTACCTCCTCTTAAAGTTCACTTTGATTCTAACATTTGCTATACTGAAAGTATCTATTCTAATTAAATCCGAGGTTGATAAATTTGACAAGTGCACACGTAGTTTACGCAACAATCACAGGTAATAACGAAGACGTCGCCGACATCATCACGGAACACCTTGAAGATCTTGGAATTAAGACAACAGAAACTGAAATTTCTCAAACTGATCCTGCTGTTTTTAGCGATGTCGACATTTGTATCGTTTGCCCATATACCTATGACGAAGGTGCCCTTCCTGAAGAAGGAATGGACTTTTATGACGACTTACCAGATCTTGATTTAAAAGGTAAAGTATTCGGAGTTGCTGGTTCTGGAGATACTTTCTACGAAGAATTTTATAACCTAGCTGTTGATAAGTTTACGGACGCTTTTAAACAAACCGGTGCAACTCAAGGTGCCGAAAGCGTCAAGATCAACTTGGAACCTGATGAAGATGCCATTACCAGATTAGATCAATTCGTTGATACTATCGTTGAAAAAACTAAATAGTCCTGAAGATAACCGAGTGTCGTAATTATAATACGATTGCTCGGTTATTTTTGTTTACTCAAACTAAGCATTTTAAGTTGCATTTTCTGACATCCTGTAATATTGTGTTCATAATACATACTTACAAAAAGTAAGTGTCAGGGAGGAAAACTATGATCGACGTAGATAAATTACAATTTGGTTTGGAAACATTTGGAGATATTGTGGCCAATGAAGACGGTAGCCTTAAAACTGCTGGAGAATCAATTCGCCAGATTGTTAAAGAAGGCCAATTGGCAGATAAATTAGGAATCGATGTAATTGGCGTAGGTGAACACCATCGACCTGATTATAGTGTTTCTAGTCCTGAAATCGTATTAGGAGCAATTGCTTCGGTAACTAATAATATCAAATTAGCCACTGCTGTGACTGTCCTTAGTTCAGATGACCCAGTCAGAGTTTATGAACGCTTCGCAACTTTAGAAGGATTGTCACAAGGCCGAGCTCAAGTTATGCTTGGCCGCGGATCATTCACAGAATCATTTCCGTTGTTTGGATATGATTTGACCGATTACGATGATTTATTTAATGAGAAACTTGAAATGTACAGCAAACTCATTGAAGAAAAACCAATCACTTGGTCTGGTAAATTCACTGAAACCCTTAAGAATCAAGATGTATACCCTAAGACTGATTACGATGGTTTAGAAACTTACATTGGTATTGGTGGCTCACCTGAGTCAATCATCAGAACCGCTAAGTATGGCTACAAAGTAATCATTGCCATCATCGGTGGTCAAGCTGATCGCTTTGTACCATACGTTGACCTTTATAAACGAGCAGCTGAGCAATATCACATGCCAGTTCAACCAATTGCGGTTCACTCACATGGATTTATCGCTGATGATGAGGACGAGGCTGTCGAAGTTGCCTGGAAAAACATCAAAGCTAACTTTGACCGAATTGGTCTAACTCGCGGATGGGCACCAATGAGTCGTGAACAATTTGATGGTGAAACCAAAGTTGGTTCATTTTATGTTGGTAACCCAGAACACGTTGCACAACGAATTGCCAGAACAATTAAGTTATTAGGCCTTGGAAGATTTGATCTAGTGTATGGAGCTGGTAATCAAACTGCCGCACAACGGGAAAGAATGATTGAGCTGTACGGTAGCAAAGTAATCCCTCGTGTCAAAGAAATTCTATCGGAAGGTGAATAACATGACTGAAATTAAGAATGTCGGCATCTTAGGTTCTGGAAAAGTCGGGATTGTGTTGGCACAATTAGCGCTTGCAGCAGGCTACAACGTTAGGATTTCTGGCTCTGGATCAGTTCAAAAGATCGCCTTAACCATTGATACACTTGTTCCAGGTGCAACTGCCTCTACTAATCAAAGCGTCGTCAATAATAGCGACATTATTATTTTGGCAATTCCGTTAAGTCGGTACAAAAATATTAATTCAAAATTGTTAAAAGATAAGTTGGTCATCGATGCAATGAACTACTGGTGGGAAACTGATGGTATCCGTGAAGAGGTTTTAGATCCCGATACCACTTCTAGTGAACAGGTCCAAAAGTATTTTAATAAGAGCACCATCGTGAAGACTTTCAATCATATGGGATATCATAATTTACAAGAAGATGCCCGTGAATCTGGTGATCCAAATCGTAAGGCATTATTCGTGGCCGGCGATGATCACGATGCAGTAGACGTCGTTGCTCATTTTGTTGATACGATGGGATTTGACCCGGTTATTCACTATCAATTAAGTGACGGTATCATGACCGAGCCAGGAAGTGAATTATTTGGTGCTAGCCTTTCCAAGGAAGCACTAAGGAACGTGATTGATAACTTCGATGAAACTGAGTTTGGGAAACGAATTAAGCAATCTAACAATTAAATACGATTTAAACGTATGAAAAAGGCTAAGTACAATCCAAAGTTTACGGATTATACCTAGCCTTTTTGAAAATTCAAATTTTCAGGGTTGCTTTCTTCTACGCTGTGGCCTTCTTGGAGGTCTCTTCTTTGATGACTTGTTATTAGTTTTAATCCGATTTCTACGACGTTCTGTGGCTGTTTGAGCCAATTTTAAAGCGTTAGCTAATGCATCATCTTGTTCTTGAATTGGTCCAGCCATAAATTCTTGTAGTGTAGCGTTTAGCACACCTCCAACTAACATAATCAGAGCTGAAAAATCTAGCCAGAATAATAGCACGATAAACGTTCCGATGGTTTTATACGCCGTAATGTTGCGTCCAAAAAATTGTAAGTAAATCGAAAATCCTTGAGCTAGCGCAAGTAAGCCAATCGTGGAAAGTAGTGCTCCTACCCAGACATAGCGGAATTTAACCCTAGCCATTGGTACAAGGTAAAATAACAGCGTCAATAAAAACCAAGTGGCAATCAAAGTGACAGGAAATTTAATCGTGCCAATAAAATGAATCAGTGAATTTGAAATATTAGCGATCGGCTGAATCCATTTAGCAATCATTTGGCCGAACACCATGAAAAGCAATACTGCTGCCACAATGATAATCAAAACTAGTGTCCACAGAAACGAAATGATTCGATTACTAACACTACTTTGATCTTCAGCCACTCCATACGTTCGGTTAAAAGTTCGTTGAAAAGCAGCAATTGCTCGGCTAGCAGACCAAATAGTAACCACCAACCCAATTGATAAAGAACCTGCGCTACCTCCGTACAAAGTGGATTTGATAATTGGTTCAAGCGTTGAATATACCCGATCAGGGAACAGCGGCTCTAAATAAATTTGCACGTCCTCTGGTCTGATATTTAATACATTCAACAGACTACCAACAATGAAAAACACTGGAAAAATCGCTAAGACAGCATAAAAGGCCAAGACGACCGCTGAATCAGAAATCGCCCCATTTTTATAGTTGCTTAAAAACAATCTAATAAAATCCATGAACTTTTTAGGCTTTACAGATTCCAATTGTCTTTCCTCCAACTTAATTACTAATCTTATCGATAATCGCTTGTAAGATTCTTTCTGAAGCGTGACCATCACCGTATGGATTCTTGGCATCAGCCATCTCATCATATGCAGCTTGGTCAGTTAATAATTTATTCATCCAGTCAGTGATTTGGGCAGGATTAGTACCGACTAGTCTCAATGTACCAGCAGTAATTCCTTCTGGTCGTTCAGTGGTATCCCTTAGTACCAACACTGGCTTACCTAGTGATGGCGCCTCTTCTTGAATACCACCTGAATCAGTCATAATGAAATATGCTTTGGCAGCTAAATTGTGAAAATCAAGAACGTCTAATGGACTGATCAAATGAATCCGCTTGTCGTCACCAAAAATCTCTTTAGCAGCAGATTGTACTGCTGGGCTTAAATGAACAGGATAAACCACTTCGACATCTGGATTAGCATCAATGACTTGCTTGATAGCTCTAAACGCCCGCTTCATTGGCTCACCTTGATTTTCTCGGCGATGCATCGTCATCAAGATCATTCTAGAGTCTGGAGATACTTCATCCAAAACATCGTGATGATAATCCATGCTGACAGTTTGATTAAGTGCATCAATTGCGGTATTCCCCGTCACAAAGATATTATCTTCCGGATGATTTTCTTTAAGTAAATTTTGTTTACTCAAATCTGTTGGTGCGAAGTAAAGGTCAGCTAAAACGTCGGTCAACTGACGATTCATTTCTTCTGGATAAGGAGAAAATTTGTCATAAGTTCTCAATCCAGCTTCAACGTGGCCAATTTTTACTTTATGATAAAACGCACTGATACTAGCAGCAAAGGTAGTTGTCGTATCTCCATGAACTAAAATAATATCAGGCAATTCTTTTTCGATAATTGGATCAAGTTCCTCAATAATTTTGGTAGTAATATCACTGAGAGTTTGATTCTGTTTCATAATATTTAAATCATAGTCAGGAGTTATTTTAAAAACCTCTAAAACTTGGTCCAGCATCTCTCGATGTTGTGCAGAAATAACCGTCACAGGGATAAACTGGTCAAGTCTTTGATTCATTTCTAAAATAATTGGTGCCATTTTAATTGCTTCGGGTCTGGTCCCAAAAATTGTCATTACTTTTAATTTTTTCATGCGGTTGTAACTCCCTTTCTAAAGCTAAGTATAACAAAAGATTCTTCAGCACACACCATGCGAAACTGGTTAGCAGAGATATGATATAATTTTCAGTGAAAAAATTTTTTTCAATCACAAATAATTAGACGAATTTATTAAGATTGTCATTATCCTTCAAAGAATAATTGATATAAAAAACTAACTCATTTATTCTATGTTGTAGGCCTTGACTTAATGCCGGCTAATTAATAAAAGTAGCAGCACAAATGGAGGATTGTAAATTGAAAACAATTAGCTTGATCGTTCCATGTTATAACGAGGAACCAACGGTCAACTTGTTTTATGACACGACTGAAAAGGTCTTTGAACAATTAAATCAAACTCGTAGCGAACAATATAAACCTGACTACATCTTCATCAATGATGGTTCAGTCGATAAAACTTTAGACGTTATGCGTGACTTACATAATGAACATCCAGACGAAGTTCACTACATTTCATTTTCAAGAAACTTCGGTAAGGAATCAGCATTCGCAGCTGGATTATCAAATGCCCATGGCGATTTCGTGGCAGTAATGGACGTGGATCTTCAAGATCCTCCTGAGTTATTGCTTCAAATGGTCGATATTTTAGAACAACCAGATACAGAGTACGACGTAGTTGGTTGTATCCAAAAATCCAGACATCAAAATCCAGTTCGAGCATTCCTATCCTCTTCTTTTTATAAAGTTATTAACAAAATGTCAAAGGTGCCAATTAAAGCCAACGTCAGAGATTACCGTTTAATGACTCGTAAATACGTTGATGCAGTATTAGAGATGCCAGAATATAACCGTTTCTCAAAGGGATTATTTTCATGGGTCGGATTCAAAACTAAGTATTTAGAGTACGAAGGAGTTCCCAGAGCTGCCGGTACTACTTCATGGTCATTATCTCAACTATTTGATTATTCATTGGAAGCTTTAGTGGATTTCTCAGATGTTCCTTTGAAGCTAGCAACATTTGTCGGTGGATTGATTTGCTTCCTGTCAATAATCGGGGTTATCTTCGTAGTTATTCGTGCTATTTTCTTCGGCGGCTCAGTCAATGGTTGGGCATCAATCGTCTCAATAATCCTGTTCTTAAGCGGAGTTCAGTTGTTCTGTTTAGGAATCGTTGGTAAGTACATCAGTAAAATTTACTTAGAAACTAAGCATCGTCCTAAGTTCATTATTCAAGAGAGTCGTTAATTATGAAAAAGCTATTATCAATTTATGAACAGCAAAAAGAAGTCATCTCTTACTTGTTCTGGGGCGTGATGACGACTATAGTTAACATTTTAATTTTCGCTTTGATCCATTGGTTAACTGATTGGAATTACTTGATTAACAACTCAATTGCTTGGGTGATCAGCGCCCTATTCGCTTATATTTCTAATCGGATTTACGTATTTCATTCCTATGCAGATTCACGCTCAGCTGTCTTAAAAGAGATGGCATCGTTTTTCATTGGCAGAATCGCATCTTATTTCATTGAACAAGCTATTCTGATCGTAGGAATTTCTGGATTGAAATGGCATGAAATTACCGTTAAGATCATTGCTAACGTAGTTGTCGTTATCGTCAATTATTTCTGGTCAAAATGGGCAGTGTTCAAAAAGAAGGGACCCGAATCTTAATATGAAACGAACGGATATTCGTCAGAAAAAACAAGTGTTTCCAGATGGCCACGCAACACAACGTTTAGGCTATCAATTGCTGGGCATCTCAATTCTCTTAATTGTTTTGCTTGCAGTTGCTGCCCGGGTGTTGATGTAGACAGTTAAAAGCCTTCAATTACTTAGGTGTAATTGAAGGCTTTTTTGTTTACTCGATTATTACTTTGACACACATAGTAATCCGTAATACAATACTGTGTATGACAAAGTAATATTCAGGAGGAGCTATGGAAAAAAATCAAAACATCTCAAAAGAGTTGATTCGTGGAGTGACGGACGGCATTGTTCTAAATATATTATCTCAAGAAGACTCATATGGATATAAAATGACTCAGCAAATCGCTCATCTATCAAATCAAAAATATGAAATCAACGAAGCCACTCTATACACGGTATTTCGTCGACTATCAAAAAAAGGTTTGGTAACAAGCCACTATGGCGATGAGTCACAGGGTGGCCGCCGAAAATATTATCAAATAACTGATGCTGGTAAAGCTGAACTAAAAGACTTTCAAGATCAATGGGCATTTTCCAGAGAAATTATTAATCAATTAGTTACAGGAGAACTTAAAAATGATAAATGAAAAACTAATAGAACAACAGTTACAACGATTCTTTAATGACAAGCCTCATTCCGGTGAATTATTGGATTTCTATGAAGAAGTTAAAGCTGATTTAACAGAATCTGCTTCAAAAAAGTTAGCTAACGATTCCGAACTTAGTGAGGAACAAGCGGTAAATTTAGCTGCTGATCAAATGGGAGATTTGTCCCCTGCCATCGCTTTGATTTCGCAAACGAATGACTCAGTCACAGAGTTAGCAGAAAGTATGGACGAACAAACCAATGATTTACCTGAACTTTTGGAAATCAATGCTGGCTTTGGAGAAATATTCTTAAGTCAAAGCGTAGACGAAGAAATCCACATTCATCAGAAAATTTCCCCTACGGACAATTCGTTAAAGATGAAAACGATTGAAACACCAGATAAAGTTAGTATCAGCATCCCTAAGCCAAGTTGGCTAAAGTATTTAACACCTTTACGCCATCCAAAGTCTAAATTATATGTGGAAATTCCAGACAGCTTCACTGGAACAACTGTCATAGATGGCGATTCGAGTAGTATCCAAGTTAATGCTATTAATGTATCAGGCGAACTCAGCATCTCGTTAAATTCAGGAATCGTCAAACTCAATCAAGTAAAAGCAAATATTTCAAATATTCAAATAAGCTCTGGTCAGCTAACTGCTAGTCAAGTTCAGGCTAATAAAATCAACGTGAATGGTAATTCTGGGACAGTGAATATTGATAATTCACAGGCTATCTTCAATGTGAAGGTTAACAGTGGTGTCATTAAGGCTCATTTTATTTCCGGTTCAGGAGCCTTTGCTACCCATTCAGGATCAATAAAAACTAGCTGGCAAGATGTTACCGATGACATTAAACTAACTACTCAATCAGGAACAATTGATTCTCAATTACCTATGTTACAGAATTTTGATTTCAAATTGTCTGCAGAATCTGGGACAGTTAAGCTAAAGAATCGTCAAGCAACATATGATCTTCGAGCTCAGGGAGCAGCGATGGGTCAAACAGTGGATGCTGAAACGAATGCTTCCTTTGCTATCACTGCCATGGCCAAATCTGGCACAATCAAAATTAGTTAACACTATTCGGTGATTAAATTTCACCCCACTTTTCAATAAAAGTGGTATTGTCCTATGTGTAAGGGGGATGATTGCATGGATCAAATTAGTGGCGTGCAACAATATCATCAGTTATTTGGTACTAAAGTTTATGACGCTGACACTGCTTTTGAATTCTTAACCATCGCAGTATTTCAGGCCGGGATGAGCTGGAAAGTTGCCGCGTCAAAAATTCCAGTATTCAAGCAAGTATTTGCAAATTTCGATTATCATAAAATTGCCATGTTTGACGAGCCCGATTTAGAGGCCATCGAAAGTAACTCAAATATGATTCAAAATGGCCGCAAGATTCGGTCAGTCCTACAGAACGCCAAAGCTGCGGTTCAATTGGAACCAGAATTTAACAATCTGGCTGACTACTTCTGGTCATTTAAACCAGATAAATCTGAAGAAGGTGATCGAGATACCATCGGGGCTGTAGTCGCTAAGGATATGAAAAAACGTGGTTTTGAATTTGTTGGGCCCACAACCATGGGCCTATTGTTAGTTGGAATGGGCATCATTGAACGCCGTCCGAACGCTTAAGGGGGAATTATCATGGATAAATTTGATTACCGAATCGATGAAACTGCAGAGTACTCTAATGCTACTGCTCCATCGATCGTGCATCTTAATGAAAGAAATTACTTAACTTTTGAAGGCCAAGGTAAATTTGACTTAAACGATGCTACTTTTAAAGATACTGTTGCAGCAATGTATGATCTAGCTGATGGTATCAAACAAGCCGCTTCTACCAGCAAAGCCCTTGACTGGTTTAGAGATTATCAACCCTACCCGCTAAACAGTTATTGGCGAACTGATGGTAGCTATATGCTAATGGTCAAGCAACCTAACTTTACGATTCCAGAATTACTTCCAGTTGCCAAAGAAATGGTCAAAGATAAATATCCACAAGAAATTCTAGACAATATTCATTTCACTAGACAAGAAGAAGGCTATGAGGTTCAATCAAATAATCATGGTCCCCTAACCGCCGACTCTACTGTGTGGGATACCTTAAACAAATTTGTTGATCAACATCATTTAACCGTGACTGATAAAGGTCACCGAGAAGTATACTTAACCAATTTATTAACGACTAAGTCTGATGATTGGGACATTCTGGTCAGACAATCAATCAGTTCTGATGTTACTAAAGCTGGTTTAGGAATCATCACGAATTAATAAATGTAACTAACAAATAATGTTAAATAAAAAATCCTGTGACAACACAATTTAGTGTTATCACAGGATTTTTTTATTATTAATCGATTTAGATACTAACAAGAAATTTTGAAAAGGTATTTTTTCATATTAAATTTTCCTGCCCCTACCCGAACCATTTCATGAAGAGTATGTCATAACAAACATCAAATTTTTGGCTTCAAATTTAACAGATAATTACAGGAGATCGATAATCAATTATGTTGTTGCTCGCTATTGACTGCTTTTAGTATGTGGTGAGATTTATTAGCATTAAAGTAAGCCTCAAAAAATTCTAAGTATCATTTAAGAGATAGTTAAGAATTAGAAAATAATTAGTTAAACTTCGGGTGTTATTCTCTTAGCGTAGTTAAGAAAGCAATTACATTTTAGGAGGAATTTATTATGAAGAACATGAAAAAACTATTAACTATTAGCGCAGTATCATTTTCAGGGTTGGTTGGTTTAGCAATCACTGGTAATAGTCAGATTGTCAAGGCTGCACCTTCATTCCCAACTTACACCGGGATTGCCCATAATGATTTAGATCCCATGGGTTCTGTAACCTATACAGCAAACAAGGGATTCAACATTGCTGATGGAATTTCAGGCTCTGGCTACTATTCAGGTGGTACAAAGTATTTAGGACCACGAAACGGTAAAAGTGCCGCTGCAGCAATTTCAACTATTCAAGTTAAAGTTTCAGATAGTAAAAAAGGCAAAGTCTTTACAATTAAGACTATTAAAACAAATACCAGCAACCAGAAACAACCTGCAGTTGGCCCTCGACTAGATGCTGTTCCTAATCTAAGCTTCAGTGGACTAAGCAAAGCAAAACTTTCTAAAAATGCACAATCTGTTGGACTAATGGGTTACTCAGTTAACAACGGAATAAGTGCTGGTAAGACTGCATTTGATGGAAACTCAATTGGAGCAATCAAGGTGAACGCTAAACGATCAGACAGTAACAGTGGCTATCGCCTATTTGCATCTCTTTCCCCTCTAAAGAATGCGCAAGGTAAAAACCTTTCGAAAGCTCGTTTAACCATCAACACCACTAATGCCAAGGGTGCTATTGGTTCAAAGGCAAAATTATACTCAAGTACTGGCAAGGCCAAGACTCTGTTAACTGCTAAACCTGGTGCAAAAGGTGAATCAATGGTCAAATTAGGTAAAAGTGATGTTAAGTTGCTGGTAGCCAAAGCAAGAAACATTACGAGTGGTACTTATCAAGCAAACTTAGTATTCACACTTGCTAATGCTGCTACTGCATCATCAAGTGCTGCCAATGCTAACTCATTGAGAACTCCAAGTGACTTAAGCTAAAAATTTTATGTATTTTAGAGAAAGCGAGGCTATACTTAAAACATAAGTATAGCTTCGCTTTTTTGGAGGTAAAATTAATGAGCAAAACTATTTTACTAGTTGATGACGAACCATCAATTACAGATATCAATGGTAAGTACCTTGAACGAGCTGGTTATGTGGTCCACATCTCTGCCAACGGAATTGAGGCGTTAGAGTGGCTGAAAAATCATTCCGCTGACTTAATTGCCACTGACATAATGATGCCAGAAATGGATGGTTACGATATGATCAACGAAATTATTGATAAAAATCCAGATCAACCATTTTTGTTTTTTACAGCTAAGACATCTGACCAGGATAAAATTTATTCGCTTACTTTAGGTGCTGATGACTTCATCAGTAAGCCATTTAGTCCAAGAGAGTTAGTTCTCAGGATTACTAATATTTTAAAGCGGGTTAACGGAAGTCAACACAACTCAATTGATGAGGACATCATAGTCGGTGACTTAACCATTAACCACCAGACTAGAGATGTAAAAATTGCTGGTAAGCACCTCACATTAACTGCCAAAGAATTTGAAATTTTGTGGATTTTAGCACAAAATCCGGAGCGAGTTTACTCAAAATCTGAGTTATATGACATGGTCTGGCAAGAAGATTTTGTTGACGACGCTAATACTTTAAACGTACACATCCATAATATTAGAAATGAATTGTCTAAAAACGGAACGGATAATACCCCCATTTTAAAAACTGTTTGGAGTGTAGGCTACAAACTGGAGGGGCAAGAAACATGAAATTAAGATATTTAGTAATTCTAAGTTACGTGATCTCAGTAATTACCACAATCTCAGCAGTCGTTTGGGCCGTCAATAAGATGGTGCTCGATAATCAGAGCGCCACTTGGATAATTATCATCACCACCGTTGCTAGTCTAATCGGAATCATAGTTGCACTTTTGTTACTTCACAAACCGTTTAAGTCATTAGACAAATTTAAAGTCCTTAGTCAAAATATTGCTGAAAATAAGTTTACTCAAATTAAAGGTGTGAATAGTCCACAAGAATTTCGTGATTTAGCGAATGATTTTAACCAAATGACTATTAGTTTAGACCAAACATTTTCTAAATTAAAAGACAGTGAACAGGAAAAAGATATGATGATCGCTCAACTTTCTCATGATATCAAAACCCCTATTTCATCAATTAAAGCCACGATTGAGGCTATCTTAGATGGTGTAATAACCCCAGATCAATACCAAAAATATTTTGAAACAATTGATAACCAGACAACCAGATTGAACCAGTTAGTAGAAGAGTTAGATTACATTCGGTCTAGTAAGTTTGAAGAGCAACATTACGAAATTAAAAATGAGCAAATATCTCTAGACAAATTACTGATTAAAATTTTGTCAGCCTTTCAAGTTCAAATCGACCGGGAGCATCGAGACGTTGACATCAATATCGATCCCAAAGCTAACTCAATCAATACAGACATTGGCAAATTGTCGAGAATCCTCTTCAATCTAATTAACAACGCTCTAAAATATTCAGACGCTGGTACATCACTCACTATCAGCAGTGAACTAAGTGACAATCGAATCAAAATTAAAATCAGTGATCATGGCATTGGAATACCGCAAGACGAACAGTCAAAGATATTCAACCGACTATACAGAGTTGAACAGTCAAGAAATATGCAGACAGGTGGTCATGGATTAGGATTGTATATTGCCCAGGATTTAACTAATCAACTAGGAGGTCGACTATCGGTCACAAGTAAGCTGCATTCAGGAAGCATTTTTACGATTGATTTACCCAATACAACCAGTATCGTATCAAAACACAGTTTATCCTAATTGTTCTTAATCAACATTCAAGGTTTTCTTTGTTCAAAATATTTTGTCGACTCAATAATGGCACCCGTCAAATTTCAAAATAAAAACCCGCAATAGCAATAATTAACATGCTATTACGGGTTTTTATCTATAAGTGACCTCACCCGGACTCGAACCGGGATCAACCGCTTAGGAGGCGGGTGCCCTATCCAGTTGTGCTATGAGGCCAAAACAACCCCTTAATTTTCTCATTTTTACTAGGGGTTGTAAAGATTAATTATTGGTTTTTCGCTGATGCCGCATTCCTTTACGTTTGGAATGTTTGTTCTTTTTCTTCTTGGGACTCTTAAGCGGACTATTAACTGTTTGAGCAACTGTTCGGGTCACTGATTTACCAGTTTCGACATTTTTTTCAGTTGTGTGTGTACCACTTTCCTGTTTCACAGCCTTACTTGGTTGCGAATCAGTCTTTTTAGTGGCAGGTCTTTTATCAACCAACTTATTTTCATCAAAATATAGTTGAGTTAGCTCAATGTCAGATCCTAACAACTTCTTAAAGTCTCTGAAATCATGATCATCACCTAGGCTCAACACTAACCCATCTCGATGCATTCTGGCTGTTCTTCCAGACCGATGAGTATATGTTTTATCATCCCTAGGCAATTCATAATTGATCACTGCCGGTAAATTGTCGATATCGATTCCTCGTGCGGCAACATCTGTCACCATCAAGAGGCGTGTCTTACCCTTACGAAAATCTCGGAGTGCATTTTTTCTGGCTAACTTAGTTTGTTCACTGGTTAGTCGCCCAATCTCTCGAATGTTTCTATGAGTTAGATTACTGAACGTTTTCTGTAAGGTGGTAACTTTATCAAAGAATACCAACGCTTTAAAATCATGAATTGCCAGTAATCTTGCCAGCATCAACGGCTTTTTAATGTTTGAAACCATCAAAAATCCGTGAGTCATTTTGCCCTTGCTATCATCGATGTCGGTCACATCAATTAACTCAATATCTTGATTAAACCACCGGTTAATGTGATCAATGACGTCATTTCGTGTAGCGGAAAACAATCCTAAAGTCACATCGTCTGGTGCCATATCGACCATATCTCTGATTGGATCAAGCGTTTCTTCGCTTAATAAATTATCAGCTTCATCAATCACGACAGAATCTAGTTCGTGAAGATTTAGCTTACCTTTATCAATTAACTCTGAGATTCGTCCTACCGTACCGACAATAATCTCAGGGTGTTCTTTTAATTTATCGATTTGACGACTAATGTTTGCCCCACCAATCGCTGACATGGCAGTTAAGCCAATTTCTTTAGACCAGTCTGAAACCACTCTAAAAACTTGCATTGCCAATTCAGCAGACGGTTCTAAAATCAGCAGGCTTAACTCGCCGTCCACACCTTCGATTCTTTCAAGTAGTGGTTCTATAAAAGCGACAGTTTTACCAGAACCAGTTGGTGAGATTCCGATAACACTCTTGCCTGCCAACAATGGTTGATAAACTTCTCGTTGGATAGCAGTAACTTCCGTGAATCCCAAATGTTTCTTAAGCTGTTCAAATTCAACTAACAATAAATTTCTCCTATGTTGCTCTTAGTATCCACTATTCATTAACAAAAACGATATGTGCATCTTGACGCAAATTATATAGTACTTTGTTTACATTAATACTTAATTGATTCCAATAGCGATAAAGCTTTTGATTTTCGGCGTCATCTGGTGCCAAAAGGACTTTAGCAAAATCAACTGCTTCCTCAATCATTGGGTTATCTAAATTAGTGTTACCGATAACGGTTCGTTTACCTTCAGTGTCATGATAACTAATCTCAGTTAGTTCACCAGCGTCATCAATTTCAATAAAGTCCTTTAGTCCAGAAACTTCAGAAGTCATTTCTGAATTAGACATTTTAGAAAAGTTCAAAACAACGGTAAAATCAGCATACTTCAACACTGCAGTACCTTTACCATCGACTCCAGTGTTAACTAACGTAGGGAAATATGCCACTTCATCTGGTAAGCCGAAGAGTGTCACAGCATCATAAACTGTGTAAACACCTAAATCTTGAAGTGCTCCACCAGCATATTTCAATGAGAAGACATTAGGTTCTTCACCAGCTAATACTTTGTCATATCTAGAAGAGTACTTGGAATAAGTGAATTCTGCTCCAGTAATCTCTTCCATTTGATTGATTTGTTTTTCAATCGCATGAAAATTAGCGGTGTGAATGTTTCTAGCAGCTTCAAAAAACTTAACCTCAGGATGAGCGGACAAAATTTCTTGAAATTCGGCCATCTGTTGTTGATTACTAAAAGCTGGTTTTTCAACAATGACATTTTTGCCGCTTTCCACTGCCTGCTTAGCTTGTTCAAAATGCAAACTGTTAGGTGATGCAATATAAACAGTATCAAAAACATCACTATTGAAAAATTCATTTAAATCAGTAAAAGTATCACGTGCACCATTTTCGCTGGCAAATTCTTCAGCAGTTTCCACTCTACGAGAATACACAGCTGTTAAATCATACTCTTTTAAGGACTTAATTGCTCCAACAAATTGCTGTGTAATCCAATTAGTACCAATAATTCCAAGTTTAATCATTCGAATCATCCTCCCTTTATCTATAATTGTAACAATGTTTTTACACGATTGACATTATTCGTTAGTCAGACTGTCACTTTATTTCGTTACAATACAACAAATTAAGATAATCATAGAACTAACTACTATTTAATTAATGCATTGAGAGGTATTTGTGTGAAATTAAAATTATTAAATAATCTCTGGTCACATAACAAGATGACCCATCAAAATGACAATCAAAACTCAAACCAATTACCGGTTTCTTTAGGTAAATATCAATATACAGATAACCAGTCTAATACTCATATTCTGGAGATCAATTCAACCGATAATTTTAAAATCGATCGGCACCCACTGTCAGTTCGAGTCCAAACTGTTTTTCAAAATACGTTAATTTTCGTGGATAACTTCGGTTATAAAATCGAAATTAAAACTAATGATGGTCAGCCAGTGGCATTCTATGATGAGTCTACTAACTCGTCCTATGACCTATCAATCGCTTATTGACTCAGATTCTTGTTTAAGTAATTATGCCATTCTTGAACTGTTCCATTAAAGACAGATTCATTCAGGAAGACTGTTTGGTTATCCGTTTCTACGGCAGCGTTTTGATCAGCGGAAATGAATGTCGCATCAGAGTTAGGATGTCCTAATCTACCATCGCTTAACCACGACTGTTGGCGACTGTTAATTCGCAATTTCAACTGTGAGACCATTGAACGTTTGGTCCAAATTATGACTGGTCGCTTATAATAATTTTTCAATTTAGAAATTAATAGTTTCAACTCTTTAGACACCCGCGGATAATCAAGGGTGTCTTCGTTGTATTTAGAGTATGGTTGCACAGAAATTGCAATTGGCAAACTTCCAGTATCATAACCAACTTGCCGAGTAAAGTTGGTAAATTGAGAGTTTGGTGAACTACTAAATGAAAAAACATGATAAACACCAATTGGTAATTGAGAACCCTGACTTCGTTGGAAATTGTTGTCAAAGCTGTCATCCGTATAGACCGAGCCTTGTGATGCGCGAATATACACGAATTTATAACCGTCAGTTTTCAACTGTTCAAAATCAATGTAACCATTCGCCTGGCTGATAGAAACACCTTTAATAGGATATTCTTTCAAAATCTGGTTGCGATGATAACGATAAATGCCATAACCGCCGCCAATCAGAATCAAGGCAATAAAAAAAACAAGGCCCCATCCAAAAAAAAGCCCACGGTTACGAGCTCGTTTATATATTGGCTGAACGTCTTGTCTTTTCATTTGTTAACATCACCCTGTTGAGTCAAATTCAGTTACGAGTACTCTCAATGATTCCTTGAACTTTCAATATTGCTTCTTCAGTATCTGGCCCCATTCTAACAGTCGACATCATGAATAGCGTGTCAATAATCGTCATTTGAGCAATTAAAGAGTACATCCCCTCAGAACGATAATTAGCTTCGTCACTTGAAGAAATAAAAGTAATATCGCTATGAAGTGCTAATGGCGAGTCTCGATAACTGGTAATACCAATTACAGTAGTTCCATTATTTTTTAACGTTTCTAATATTTTCAATGTTTGGCGGTTTTTACCTGAGTGTGATACAACAATCGCACAATCGACCGGGCCTAGCTTAACAGCCTGCATTAATTGGACGTCAAAGTCTGGATGGTAGAAACAGTCGATCGAAGTTCTTAAAAATTTGTGATAACCATCTAAGGCCGCCACAGCTGAACCACCTAGTCCAAAGAATCCTAACTGGCGACAATTAATAATTCTAAGGACGCTTCTAGCAAAATCGCTTTCTTCAATTCCTGCGCGGGTATCTTGTAAAGCTCTTTGGGAACTGTTAAAAGTCTTATCTGCAATCACACTTAAAGTATCATTAGCATCAATGTCCTTAAATATCGGTAAGTTCTGTGGCCGAAGTTGTGTGTAAGCCAGCGCCAGCGTGAATTCTCTAAAATTGTTGTATCCCAACGTTTTTACAAGTCTAGATACCGAGGCCGTCGACGTGTTCGTCTTCTCAGCCAGCTCCTCAATATTGGCTTCTGATGCATCTTGCGGATGCTCAATCACATACCTAGCAATTTTTTTGTTAGTTCTACTTAAGTCGTCAAAATACTGTTTTAATAACTGAACTGGTGTACTCACAAACTTCACCCCTTAATGTTTTCATGATCTTTGTAAATATTTTACAACAAAAAGGTTGCTTTGTGAAATTTTTTTCCATATAATCTAGTATAGCAATAAAATAAAAACTAATAGAACTTTTTAGTTGTTCTCTGGTTTTCAAAATGCTAAATTTTAATTTGAAAGCGGTATCTGTATAAGAAAAGAGTCTTAATTTATTGATACAATTTATATTCTATCATTTAAGCTATTCAATTTCGATATGGTACCGCTCTTTTTTTGACTTTGAGAAAGGAAGTTATTTTTATGGATTACACTTTGGGAGTAGACATTGGAACGACCAGTGTAAAGATCGTGCTTTTCGATACTGATGGAAAAGTTCACGGTTATTCAAACAATGGCTACACTTTGTACCAAGACATTCCCGATATGGCTGAAGAAGATCCAGATGAAATTTTCTCTGCAATGACAGACGGAATTTCTGCAGTTCTTAGAAAAGCCAACTTGGGCGACGACGAGCTCAAAGGTGTGTCATTCTCTTGTGCCATGCACAGTTTGATTTTATTGGATGCTGACCACAAGCCACTTACTCGTGCCATTACATGGGGCGATAACCGGGCTGTTAAGTATGCCGATGAATTAAAGCACAGCGATAAAGGGATGGAAATTTACCAACACACTGGTACTCCTATTCATCCAATGACACCACTTTCTAAAATTATTTGGTTACGTAACGACAAACCAGAATTATTTAAGAAAGCTCACTGCTTTGTAGGAATTAAAGAATATATCATTTACAAATTATTCGGAGTATTAAAGGAAGATTATTCAATTGCTAACGCAACTGGCCTCTTTAATATTTACAACATGGACTGGGATGAAGAAGCATTATCAGTTGCTGGAATCACCGCTGACCAATTACCTGAATTAGTTGATACTACTTATCAACTAAAGGGTATTCGTGAAGAATACGCTAAGGTATTAGGAATCTCAACTGACGTACCATTCATTATTGGTGCTTCTGATGGCCCATTAGCTAACTTAGGTGTTAACGCTATTAAGCCAGGCGTTGTTGCTGTAACAATCGGTACTTCTGGTGCTGTACGTGTTATTACTGACAAGCCAAGAACTGATCCTAAAGCTCGAGTATTCTGTTACTACTTAGCTAAGGATATGTGGGTCGTTGGTGGTCCCGTAAACAACGGTGGTGTTGTCTTCCGTTGGGTTCGTGATCAACTATGTGCCCCAGAAAAAGTAACCGCTGAACAAATGCAAATCGATCCATATGACTTGCTTACTGACATCGCTGCTAAGATTCCAGCCGGTTCAGACGGACTATTGTTCTTCCCATTCCTTGGTGGCGAACGTGCCCCAATCTGGGATGCTAACGCTCGTGGATCATTCTTTGGTCTAACTAGAACTCACACTCGTGCTCACATGATTAGAGCCGCTCTTGAAGGTATTGTTTACAACCTTTACACGGTTATGTTGGCACTTGAAGAAGTTGTTGGTAAACCAACTAGTATCCAAGCTAGTGGTGGATTTGCCCGTTCTGAGTTATGGCGTCAAATGTTAGCTGACATCTTTGAACAAGATGTTGCCATTCCAGAAAGTTTCGAAAGTACCGCTCTTGGTGCTGCCACTCTTGGTATGTACAGTCTTGGTTTGATCGATAACTTATCAGATGTTGCTAGGTTCGTGGGAACAACCAATGTACATCATCCAGAACCAGAAAACTTCAATGCATATCGTGAGTTAGTTCCAATTTATATTCGGTTAAGTCGTTCACTTCAACCAGAATATAAAAACATCGCTGATTATCAACGTCGCCATGTAAATCCCGACGAAAATAGCAGCGAAAGTAAAGCATAGGGTCCAATTTTTAAAAAATAAGGTACCAAATATTTATAAAGGGGAATGAATATGAAATTAATTGCATTAGCTATAGGAATTATATTCTTATTGGTATTAATTATTAGATTCAAGATCAATACATTCGTTTCATTAGTTCTAACAGCTGTAGTTACCGCTATTATGCTAGGTATGCCTTTAGGCAACATCGCAGACTCAATATCAACTGGTATCGGAAGCCAATTGGGTGAACTCTCAATGGTCTTTGGTTTCGGAGCGATGCTGGGGAGGCTAGTTTCTGACTCTGGTGGTGCTTATATTATCGCTGAAACTATGATTCAACGATTTGGTAAGCAACGTCTTCAATTAGCAATTATGATTGCCTCATTTATTCTCGGAATTGCCCTCTTCTTCGAAGTTGGTATGGTTCTGTTAGTTCCAATCGTATTCGCTATCGCTACTGAAGCTGGTGTGCCAATTCTATTCCTTGGAATTCCAATGGCCGCTGCCCTTTCAGTTACCCACGGATTCTTACCACCTCACCCAGCACCAGTTGCTATTGCACAAGTGTTAGGTGCAAATGATGGTCACGTATTACTTTATGGTTTCATTATCGCTATCGTGGCAGCTTACATTGCTGGTCCACTATTCTCAAAGGTTGCACGTAGATACGCACCTGCTGCTTTCGAACGTAAGGGTAACCTTTCATCAATCGGTGAAATTAAGCAATACACACCTGAAGAAGCTCCTTCATTTGGAATCTCAGTATTAACTGCTTTATTCCCAGTTATCTTGTTAGCAATTACTACTATTTACACAATGACTGTTCATGGTGGTCAAGCACCAAAGAACCCATCAACTATTGATTCAATTATTGAATTCATTGGTTCACCAAGTATCGCAATGTTAATCTCACTATTCTTTGCAATGTGGAGTATGGGTTGGAATCGTAAACGTACCACTCCACAAATCATGGAATCACTTGAAAATGCCGTTAAATCAATCGCTATGCTATTATTAGTTATTGGTGGTGGTGGTGCCTTCAAGCAAGTTCTAATTGATGGTGGTGTTGGTAAGGAAGTTGCTAAACTCTTCATTAACTCATCAATGTCTCCATTAATTCTTGGTTGGTTAGTCGCTGTTGTTCTTAGAATTGCTTTAGGTTCTGCTACTGTTGCTTCATTAACAGCTGCCGGAATCGTTGCTCCTCTAATGACTCAATCAGGTGTTAACCCTGCCTTGATGGTACTTGCTATTGGTGCCGGTTCATTAGCCGCATCACATGTTAACGATGCTGGTTTCTGGATGTTCAGAGAATATTTCGATTTATCAGTTAAGCAAACATTACAAACTTGGACTGTGCTTGAATCTGTAATTTCCGTTGTTGGTATTGCAATGGTTATGCTATTAAGCTTAGTTGTCTAGTTACTTGTAATTAAATTATAAAAAACGCCTTAGAGTTAAAACTCCAAGGCGTTTTTGTGTGTCAAAGACTACTATAAACATTATGATTGCTGCTTTTCATCCTTAAAATTACGTCGGACACTAATTATCATTAGTACAAAAGTACTAGTTAAACAAATTGGTGGCCAAAACGGCAAAACAATTATTGCCATCAATAGAATTGAATATCTAATAATGACTGTCACAACTGATTCTTGATTTATTTTTTCATCCAAATCTGGATTACTTAATACCAGACAGAATTCAGTTACCGAATACATTATCGTCCACAAAGCAGTGATTATCATATACGTCAACTCAGTTTGCCAATGAGTTGGATATTCACCGACCCAGGATGTTGCAAACGGAATTCCAGTCAACACAAGCAACCAAAATGTATTAGCTAGATATACCCTTAAATCGACACGTTTAGCTCTAGCAAACATCATATGATAGTTATACCAGGAAAGCATCACTAGCAAAAAACTAATTAAATATGCGATCGCTGCAGGTACCTGAGCGCGAAGAGAATCGAAAGTAAAATTATCTGGTGCATGAATTTCCAAAACCATGATAGTTGCCGCTATTGCGACGATCCCGTCAGTTAAAGCTTCCATCCGACTTTTATTCAATTAAGACACCGCCTCATCTAAATTATCTACCCATATATCATACCCTACTTAATTGATAATTTATGGATAAATCCGTCTAATAATAATTCAGATAAGACAACTCAAATAATTATTAAATCGAATGATTTTTGTGGGCGCGTTTTTCATCCCTAAAGTTAAACATCAAACTGATAATCATTAAAACTAACGTTGAAAATAGACCAATTGGTGGCCAAAATGGTAGAAGAATCAATGATCCCACCAACATTGTGTACCTAAAAATAATCCCCATAACCGATTCTTGATTAACAGACTTTTTAAGCTCTGGGTTGGCCCTTTCTAGGGCATGTGAAGTTACAGTGTACATAATTGCCCATAACGCGGTAATGAGTAAATAAGTCAATTCTGGTTGCCAATTATTTGAAAATCTACCGACCCAAGATGTGGCAAAAGGAATCCCCGTTAAAACTAATAGCCAAATAGTATTAGCTAAATATACCCGCAAATCAACTCGCTTAACATGTAAAAACATCAAATGATAACTATACCAAGATAGCATAACCAATAAAAAACTAATCAAATAAGCAATCATTGCAGGAACTTGATCACGAAGAGATTCAAACGTAAAACTATCTGGTGCATGAATTTCCAGAACCATGATTGTCGCCGCGATTGCGATAATTCCATCGGTCAATGCTTCCATCCGATTCTTATTCAATGCTTTCACCTCCCACATATATAATACTGCAAACCGTTAATTCTTCGTTCAAAAAAGGCCAGTCTAATGTGATTAGACTGGCCTAAAATTATTAATCGTAAAGATCTGCTAATTTACTTTGAACATCAGGATGATTAAGAAAATCATCATAAGTCGTATCCGCCTTATCGATGATACCGGTATTAGAAATTTCAATAATTCGGTTAGCGATGGTTTGGATAAATTCATGATCATGAGAAGTGAAAAGAATAGCTTCAGGGAAACTAACTAATCCCTCGTTCAAAGATGTGATTGATTCCAGATCCAAATGGTTAGTTGGGTCATCAAGTAATAAAGTATTACCCTTTTCCAACATCATCTTAGATAGCATACAACGGACTTTTTCGCCCCCTGAGAGAACTTGGACCTGCTTGTCGACATCATCACCTGAGAAGAGCATTCTTCCCAAGAATTGACGTAGGAAGGCGTCATCGTCACTCCCTTTAGGTGCATACTGTCTTAACCAATCAATGATTCGCAAATTGTTATTATTGAACTCACTAGTAAAGTCCCTGTTAATAGCTGACAATTTAACTGTTTGTCCCCAGATAACTTCTCCAGAATCAGGTGCCATTTTACCGGCCAAGATTTGCATCAATGTCGTAGTAATCAAATCATTTCGACTGACAAAGGCAGTTTTGTCGCCTGGTCTTAAAGTAAATGAAACGTTGTCCAGTACTTTAACACCATCAATCGTCTTAGAAATTTTATCAACTTGAACAAGATCATTTCCTAATGGACGATCTGGCTCGAATTTAATGAATGGGTACTTTCTAGAAGATGGCTTAATATCGTCCAACGTAATCTTTTCCAATTGCTTTTTACGAGAAGTAGCTTGTTTAGATTTAGAAGCATTCGCACTAAATCTGGCAATAAATTCTTGTAATTCTTGGACTTTTTCTGCCTTTTTGGCATTTGAATCTGCACGCATCTTGGCAGCTAATTCACTAGATTGTAACCAGAAATCATAGTTACCCACGAACATATTGATCTCACCGTAATCGACATCACACATCATCGTACAAGTTTGATTCAAGAAATGTCTATCATGGGAAACAATAATCACGATTTTTGAATAATCAGCTAAGAAATTTTCCAACCAATTGATAGTATACACATCAAGTCCGTTAGTAGGTTCGTCCAAAAGCAAAATATCTGGATTACCAAAAAGAGCTCTAGCTAACAATACTTTAACTTTTTGACCTTCAGTTAGGTCACTCATTAACTGTTGATGCATTTCCTCAGGAATTTCCAACGATTGGAGTAGTTGAGAAGCATCAGGTTCAGCATTCCACCCATCCATTTCTGCAAACTCAGCTTCTAAATCAGCGGCTTTAATACCATCTTCTTCAGTAAAATCTTCTTTTGCATACAGAGCATCCTTGGCTTCCATCACGTCAGAAAGATGTTGGTATCCTTGAATAACTGTTTGCATTACAGTCTGGTCTTCAAAGCCATAATGGTCCTGACTCAAACTAGAAATTCGCTCATTTTTATCAACATGCACTTCACCAGTACTAGGTGAAAGTCGTCCATCAAGTAACTTTAAGAACGTGGATTTACCGGCACCATTGGCACCAATTACTCCATAACAGTTTCCTTGAGTGAACTTTAAATTAACATTCTCGTACAACTTTTTACCGGAAATCTGTAATCCCATTTCTGAAATTGTAATCATTTAAACTAACCTCATATTTTTCTTTTAACTTTAATGACTTTTACTAAATTTCAATTGATTAATAAATAACTATTGTTTATTAAAGACAGCACCGACGAATCAATAAAATTGCTATAATCCTGATATGCTGTCGGGCTAATTGAATATATTTTGTTAAAACTAACAAGATCACTCATTTTATCATAGTTACCCATAGCTTAGTCAAATAATTCCAGACATATTTTATCTTTAACGTCTAAAATTGAATTAACGATGCGCATTTTAATTAGTCGCGTTCACCTTTAATACATCCCCACTGACGATATGCCTTAATTGACCGTCATTCAATTCAACCACTAAGTTGCCGAGATTATCAATATCTTTAGCAAGTCCGCGAATAATCATATTACCAGTTTGAACTTCAACCATTCTGCCAATCGTGTCAGATACTTGCCGATACTGATCGATTGTTACCTCAGAACCTATTTGGCCGAGCTGCTTGATAAAGTTTGAGTAAATTTCTGAGATAATTGCTTCTCTTACACCTGATTCTACTTCGTTAGTCAGAGAGCCCGCCTGGCCCTTTAAATCGTTGGGGAAGTCTTGGGTATTCAGGTTGATTCCAATTCCTAAAACTAAATTTTTTTGCTCATTAACATCAGTGATCATTTCAGCTAAGATTCCGCCGATTTTCCGACCTTGAAACAAGATGTCATTCACCCATTTGGCAGTCAATTTAATATTGGAAAAATTATTCTTGATAGCTTCGATGACAGCCATAGCAGCACCAATGGTTATTCTTCCAGAGAGTTCAGGGTCAATTTGAACTTGTGGAATCAAAATGCTCATATAGATACCTGTCCCAGCTGGTGAATAAAAAGGCCGGCCTCTTTTACCATGACCACTAGTTTGCTTTGCAGCCAAAACAATCATTGGTTTGATCTGTGGCGCCTGGGCTATAAGTCGTTTTAAGTACTCACTAGTGGAATCTAATTCGTCAAAAATTCTGATAATCGGCATTTGCTTACTATCTGAATTTTTCTCTGCCAATTTGTTGATTAATTTATCGTTCAGTTGATTTGTTTTCATATTATTTACCCATATTAGTAATTTATATTAAAATTCACAAAATAAAAGCCGTCCGGAATTTCGGACGGCTTTCCTAATATAAATAATAGCATAAATATAAAATAACAATTTCGTATCACTTACATTAAATGAACACCTTTATCAACGAACAATGTGTCACCTGTCATCCCCGTTGACAGATCACTCATCAGAAATGCGGCAACATTACCAATTTCTTCAATTGTGACACTAATATTATCGACTGTAAATCCTTTAGACATTTTAAGCAATTCGCTGTGACCTTTGATCCCAGTGACAGCTAATGTTTTAACGGCACCAGCTGAAATCGCATTAACTCGAATGCCATCACCACCTAATTCTTGAGCTAAGTAACGGACACTGGACTCTAGTGAGGCCTTAGCGATTCCCATCATATTGTAATTTGGAATGGCCCGGATTGAGCCAAAATATGTCAGAGTAATGATACTAGCTGGATTATTAAGATATGGTTTAGCATAGCGAGTTACTGCAATTAATGAATAGGCGCTAATGTTTTGGGCTAAATCATAGCCTTCTTTTTCGGTATTGAGCACCCCATTAGTTAGTGTATCTTTATCGGCAAATGCGATTGCATGAATGACACCATCGATCTTGCCATATTTATCACCAATTTTTTGAAAAGCTAACTCAATATTACTGTCTTCAGCAACATCACATTCAACCATATCTATGTCTTCTGGAACAAACCTTTGCAGGCTTTCTTTAATGCGGTCGTTTTGATATGTCAAAATAACTCTAGCGCCTTGTTCAATCAGTGCGTTGGTACATCCCCAAGCAATACTTCGTTTGTTAGCCACTCCCATGATGACAATCGTTTTGCCAGTCAAAATCCCATCCATTGTTTCTCCTCCGAATTTCTTAAAACTTTTCATACCGCATATTGCGTTGCTCAAGTAGTTCAGTAACGCTTAAATCTTGAAGCATTTTAAAACGGTCGTTTAGAAACTGCTTCAGATTATTCACATCTGTCTTTGACTCTACCTCTGGTAATATACCTTCAATTACGTGTTCTTTAAGCAAGGCCTCAGGTGTTAATCCTAATTCTTCAGCCGCTTCAGCAACCTTTTTTGAATCTTTCCACATGATGCTAGCATATCCTTCTGGTGATAGTACTGAGTAGATACTGTTTTCCAGCATGTAAACCTCATCCCCGCAGCAAAGCGCAAGTGCTCCGCCACTACCACCTTCCCCAAGAATGATACTGATGTAAGGAACTTTAAGTTGTAATCCTCGAATTATACATTGAGCTACGGCTGAACCCTGACCATGATATTCTGATTCAACATCAGGATACGCACCAGGAGTATTTACCAAAGCTAAAATTGGCCGATTAAATTTTTCTGCTTGCTCCATGGCTCTCAACGCCTTGTGATAACCGGCCGGAGTTGGACTACCGAAATGACGATCAATATTACTTTCAGTATCGTCTCCCTTGGATATTCCAACCACTGTGATTGGTAATTTGTCCAAATAACCGACTCCAGCAATTACAGCATGATCATCCGCATATCTTCGATCCCCGTGAATTTCAAAAAAATTAGTTAACAGTTGATTAACTAATGTAGTCGTCAAAATTTTATTTTGACTTCGAGCAGCAGAAACTTTCTCATAAGCTGAATTTTTCATCGCTAATCTCCTAAGCTTCATGCAATTTAATCAATTGATGCAACGTCTGTTTCATATTTTTTCGTTCAACAATGGCATCTATAAAGCCGTGTTGTAAAACAGTCTCGGCCTGTTGAAAATCAACCGGTGGTTTTTGACGAATAGTTTGTTCAATAACCCGCCTTCCGGCAAATCCGACAAGGGCATGTGGTTCAGCTAGAATAATATCCCCATCCATAGCAAAACTAGCTGTGACTCCCCCAGTGGTTGGATCACATAACACTACTACATAAAACAATCCGGCTTGGGCATGTTCACTAATCGCCGCAGAAACCTTGGCCATTTGCATTAAGGACATGATGCCTTCTTGCATTCTTGCTCCCCCAGAAGAAGTGAACATAACCACTGGTAATGACTTATTGGTTGCTAATCTAAATAGTCGCGATATTTTCTCGCCGGTCATCGAACCCAGACTACCCATGATAAAAAAGGGATCCATAATTCCAGCAGCAAATGAAGTATCTTGGATCCTGGCCATTCCTGTCAGAACACTCTCGTTAATACCGGTAACTTCTTTAGCTTTTTCAAGTTTTGCCAAATATTTAGCATTTTGGTATCGACTGGGAGCCACTATATCAGCACCAATTTCTTCAAAATCATCGAAAGTAATTTCGACTCTCTTCTTAGCGGTAATCCTAAAACCATAACCACATTTAGGGCAAACGTTCAGTGCACCAACTTGTTTTGCAAAAAAAACTTCATGACAAATTGGGCATTCCTTGATGAGATTGTCCGGAATATCGCTCATTCTTTTTCTTAAGATATCATTACTAGGAGTTTTAAATTTCCCCGTTTCCATTAGTAACCTCCTGTGGCTTAAGAATCTCCTCTTCAAGATAACTAGTATCGAATTCACCACTAATAAATCCATCGCTATGAAGAATAACTTTCAGAAAATCTTGATTTGTCATAACTCCACCGATTTCTAACTCCGTTAAAATTCGATTCATTTTGTTAACAGCCGTTTGGCGGTCGTCTAAATGAACGATGACCTTAGCAATCATTGAATCATAAAATGGCGAAATAAAACTGCCCTGAACAATACCTGAATCAAACCTGACCCCCAATGATCCATCAGGAAGATACAGATGAGTTATTTTCCCAGGTTGGGGAACAAATCCTTGATAAGGATCTTCCGCATTCAATCGACATTCGATAGCGTATCCCTTAAGAACCGCTTTATCTTGGCCAAAAGGCAATTCCTCTCCAGCAGCCACTAGAATCATGGCTTTGATTAATTCAATTCCCGTGACCTCTTCACTGATTGTGTGCTCTACCTGCAATCGCGTGTTCATTTCCATAAAGTAAAAGTTATGTTCCCGATCCATTAAAAATTCGAATGTCCCAGTATTTGTATAATGTAAACTTCTGGTGGCTTTTGTAACGATGTCACCCAAATACTGTCTTTCATTCGGACTAATTTCTGAACAGGGACTCTCTTCAATTACTTTTTGATGATTTCTTTGTAATGAACAATCTCGCTCTGGCAAATACACAATATTGCCAAAATTATCGGCAATTACCTGCATTTCAATATGTTTAGTATGAGTTAATAATTTTTCCACATAGATATCATCATCGTTATAAGAAATGCGTGCTTCTTGCTGAGTAGATAAGAAGGCTGATTCCAAATCAGCAGATCGATCAACTCGCCGGATACCTTTTCCCCCACCGCCTGCGGCTGACTTTAATAAAATTGGATATCCAATTTCATCTGCAATTTGCTTAGCATCCTTCACGTCACTAACTACACCATCACTACCAGGAATAACCGGCACCCCAGCTTTTTTCATTGCCAATCTGGCGTTGGATTTATCACCCATTAATTGAATGATGTCTTCGTTAGGTCCAATAAATTTAATATGACACTCTGCGCATAAAGCCGCAAATTCAGCATTTTCAGATAGAAAACCGTAACCTGGATGAATTGCTTCGCATCCAGTTAAATTGGCAGCACTGATAATTTCTGCCATATTCAAATATGAGTCACTGGGTTGCGGTCCACCAATTTTAATGGCTTCATCAGCCAATGACACGAATAGACTATCTTGATCAGCACTAGAATAAACCGCAACAGCAATAATATTCATATCATGAAGAGCTCTGATAATTTGCACAGCAATTTCGCCACGATTGGCAACTAATACTTTTTTAAACATATATTCACCTCAGAATGTCTATTCAATTGCAAATACTAGCTCAGCTTCTGCAATCATCTGGCCTTCTCGAAAAATTTCTCCATGACCAACACCAACATTTAACTTCAGTTTCTGCAAGGTAACTACCATGGTCAACTTGTCTCCTGGCCTGAAATCATCTGTAAACTTCGCAGATCTAATACCACCAAAGAAAACATTTTTTCCTGCGTATTCATCCATACTCAATATGGCAGCAACACCAGTTTGCGCAACTGCCTCGATTAAAATAGGCCTAGGAACTACTAAATTATCTTGGGGTTGATTAGCGAAGAACCATTCATTGATAGTCAATAACTTGGTTGCACTAGCACTTTTCCCAGGAGTGACCTCATTGAAATAGTCAATCATTTGAAATGGGTAACGTTGAGGGATCACATCTTGAACTTCCAAACTCATTTACCTATTCCTCCTCAACTTGAAAAATGGGTTGGTCAAACTCAACCATTGACCCATCTTCAACTAACGTGTTTGTAATTACACCAGCCACATTACTTTTAACTTCATTAATCATCTTCATTGCTTCAATCACACAAACAACTTCACCTTTAGAAACATGATCGCCAATCGCCTTAAAAGCGGGCTTTTCTGGACTCGGAGAAAAGTAAACAACTCCCACTAATGGTGCTTTGATTTCAACTGCTTCAGTATTTTCAGTTGGCAAACTACCATTGGCATCATCAGTACTTTCAGTTGCTTCAATATCGGTCGAACTCGAGCTGCGATCAACTTGTTCAGCATTGCCAATGATTGTTGGTTCTGCTGATTCACGTTTACTTAGTGATAACTTAAAATCATCATCCTGAAGTTCAAAATTCATCATCGATGATTGATCAAATTTTTCCATTAATTTCTCAATTGATTTTTCATCCATCAGGCTATTCAACTCCCTTGAATGCCAATACAGCGTTATGTCCTCCAAAACCAAATGAATTACTAATTGCAACGTTAACGACACCATTCTTGTTGTCCTCAGTAACTAGGTCAACAGGACATTCTTCATCTTGATGTCTCAAACCGACATTCACTGGCATTTGGTTTCTTTGAATTGCACCAACAACTGCAACTGCTTCGATAGCACCAGCGGCACCAAGCAAGTGGCCAGTCATTGATTTGGTACTACTTACCTTGACATGATCATTGTCATCAAAAACACTCATAATAGCTTTAGATTCCGCACTATCATTAGCTTTAGTACTAGTTCCATGAGCATTGATATAATCTACTTCACTGGCATCAATATTTCCTTCATCCAATGCCTGTTGCATTGCACGAATAGCACCACGGCCTTCTGGATCCGGTGCGGTCATATGATATGCATCACTTGTTGTGCCGTAACCAACGATTTCGCAAAGGATGTTAGCACCACGATTTTTTGCATGGTCATAACTTTCCAAGATCAATGTTCCGGCACCCTCGCCAAGAACAAATCCATCCCGATCTTTATCAAAAGGAATTGAAGCCCGCAATGGATCTTCATTCTTACTTAAAGCTGTTAAAGCCGCGAAACCTGCGATACCAATTTCATTAACTGAGGCCTCTGAACCACCAGCGATCATTACATCTGCCTTACTAGATTTGATGAATTCAAATGCATTACCGATTGAATTAGTTCCTGATGAACAGGCAGTAACAACTGCTTGGCTAGTATTTAAAGCATTAAATTCAATAGCGATATTTCCAGCAGCCATATTAGCAATAGAATTAGGAACAAACAGTGGTGATACTCGCTTGGGTCCCTTGTCATGCATTTTAATAACTTGTTCTTCAATCGTAGTTAAGCCACCAATTCCGGAACCGTAAATAACACCTAGTTGATAAGGATCAAGATTATCTTCATTTAATCCAGCCATTTCCATTGCTTCTTTAGCGCTATAAACAGCGTAATTACTGAAGGCATCATTTCTGCGAGACGATTTCTTATCTAATCTAACAGTTGGATCAAAGTCCTTAACTTCACCAGCCACCGTGATTCCAGTACCAGAAGCATCGAACTTAGTGATCTCAGTAATTCCAACTTTAGAATCAAACATATTATTTAAGAATGACTCAACATCGTTTCCTAACGGATTAACCGTTCCGATTCCTGTAACAACAACTCTATTCATAAACGTGCTCCTTTTAAATAGTTAAACCGCCATCGACTGTCAATACTTGGCCAGTAATGTAATCATTATTTGCTAAGAATGAAACCGCATCAGCAATTTCAGAAACGTTTCCAAATCTTTTCAAAGGAATACTTTCTGCGAATTCCTGCTGACGTTTCTCACTCATTGCCTCAACCATATCTGTCCGGACCATTCCAGGTGCAACAGCATTCACACGAATTCCTCTCAATGCCCCTTCACGAGCAGCTGTCTTGGTCAGACCGATTACGCCAGCTTTACTAGCTGAGTAATTTGCTTGGCCAATATTTCCATGAATTCCTGAGATGCTTGAAAGATTAACGATTGATCCCGACCGCTGCTTTTGCATGTATTTCATGACATATTTAGTCATATTGAAGGTCCCAACTAAGTTGGTATCAATCACGGTTTTAAAATCATCGATATTAATTCTAGTTAGCAACTTATCTTTAGTAATTCCAGCATTGTTGACTAAAATGTCAATTCTGCCGAATTTTTCAAAAACATTATCCACCATCGTTTTAGCTGCGTTATCGTCGGATACATCGCCAACAACTAAATCGAAATCATACGAAGATTCTTCAAATGCATTTTTTTGCTCACTTGAAAGTTCTGAATGAGTATTAACTACAACAGTAAAACCATCGTCATACAAACGTTTAGCTGTGGCCAAGCCAATTCCCTTGGCAGCACCAGTAACTAACGCCACACGGTTATCAGATGTCATTTACCTTCCCCCAATTGATTTCTCAAGTCTGTCAACGTTGAAACACTATCTACATGATAAGTATCAACAGATCGATTAATTTTTTTAATTAATTTGCTTAAAGTTGCTCCCGGTCCTAATTCGATAAAAGTATCAGCTGACAAATTAGTCATGATTTGCACTCCGTCGGCAAAATGAGTTGGCTCAATCAGTTGTCGCCTCAAAGTTTGTTCAAGATTATCTTTAGTAAATGGTGCGGAAATAGTGTTGCTAATGACCGGAAATACAGGCTCATGAAATTCAACCTCTGACAGTCTTTTACCCAATTTTTCACTAGCCTCGATCATTAATGGAGTGTGAGAAGCAACAGCAACTTTCATTGGGATAACACGCTTTACCCCATGTTGCTTCAGGTATTCTGACGCCTGGCTGACACCAGTTTCATCCCCACCAATAACTACTTGTGAATTAGTATTGTAATTTGCCGGAAAAACACGACCATTTACATTACCAAAGTTCAGTGCTTCAGCTAATAAATGATCATCAGCGTTTAACACTGCAGTCATTCTGCCAGGATTGTTTTTGCCAGCTATTTCCATGTAATGTGCGCGATCTCGAACTAATTTCAATGCATCACTAAACGACATTGCTCGGGCCGCAACTAAAGCACTGTATTCACCCAAACTTAATCCCGCTGCCACGATGGGAGCTTCAATATCCTGTGCGATTACCCGATTAATAGCGGTACTCATCGTCAATATTGCTACTTGAATATTATTAGGATCATCGAAAATCATTGCATTGCTCAGATCCATACCTAAAACATCCGTGGCTTCATCTACAGTTTGCTTATACAGTGGTTCAGCTCTGTAAAGATCCTGACCCATTTCTTCAAATTGACTCCCCTGACCGCTAAATAGATATCCTAATTTCAAAACAATGGCCTACTTTTTGTTAACTTGTTCGGTAACGTAATCTACTAATTCGCCAACTGTTGACATGCCATCATCTGTTTCAATTTCAATTTCGTATGTATCTTCTAACTTATCAACAATTTCAAAGATATCTAAACTATCAAGATCCAAGTCATTTTTAAAATTAGTTGTTTCTTTAACCTTGTCTGCGTCCACATCTAATTGGTCCACGATAATTGTCTTTACGTTATTGAATACTTCTTCTTTAGTCATTTTAAAATCCTCCAAATGTTTTTAATAAATAAAATTAGTATCTTAATACGATTGTGCCAATCGTTAATCCCCCACCGAAACCGGAGAGAACCACGATATCTCCACGCTTTATTTTGTTGGCCTTAACTAACTCATCGAACAAAATTGGTTCGCTAGCTGCCGCGGTATTCCCGTATTCGCTGATGTTAGTATCAAATTTGTCAAAATCAACTTCCAGCTTTTCAGCAATTCTCTCAATAATTCTGATGTTAGCTTGGTGCAAAACAAAGTGATCCACGTCAGCAAGTGATAAATCAGCCTTTTTCAATGCCGCCTCAATTGAGACAGGCACGTTCTTAACAGCAAAATTGTAAACTCGCCGACCATTCATGGTAAAAAATCTATTAAATTCTGTTTGTTTAGTTTGAAATGGTGTAACTTCTCCAGTTTGACCAGCGGTTAAATACTTGCCCAAATCGCCTAGGGTATTTAAATCAGTGCCTAAAATTGCTCCAGCATTACTGCTATTTGCCAGTAACATTCCTGCGGCACCATCGCCAAATAAAACTGCCGTACTGCGATCATGCCAGTCAATCAGCTTGCTCAAAACCTCGCCACCAATTAAGATAGCTTTTTTTGGTTCATCACTTACCAATAAGTTTTGAACTACTGAAAGTCCGTAAGAAAATCCAGAACAAGCTGCATTTAAATCAAATGCGACGGCATTACTAGCCCCAATCTCGCCTTGAACTGTAGCAGCAACTGATGGAGTTAAGTAATCGGGGGACATAGTAGCGACAACAATATAATCAATATCAACAGGATCGATATCAGACTCCGCTATCAGTTCACGACTAACATCAATACACAAACTTGTAGTTGTTTCCGTGTTAGCAACATGTCGTCGCTTAATTCCAGTTCGTTGGGTAATCCATTCATCTGAAGTGGTCATCATTTTGGCTAAATCATCATTGGTAACTACCCGATCCGGAATTTTTCTCGCTGATTGGAGAACAGAAATATTTTCATATTTCATTAGTCAGATACCTCATCAATAAATTTCAATAATTTTTTTAATACCTGCTCAATAACTTCAATATTGTCATCTGAAAATCCGTCTAAAACACTTTTAACTAGTGTCGAATGAAATGCACTGTGGGCACGATACAAAAGTCGACCCCTATCAGTCAGTTTTAAATTAATGATTCGCCGATCAATTTGGTTGGGGATTCTCATCACATAACCTTTACGGACTAACGTATTGATATTTGCCGTCAAAGTCCCCTTGCTGAGTTTTAAGTAGTTAGCAACCTCGGTAGTGGCTCTTTGTCTATGAAGACCAATTGCATGAACTAAATGCAATTCTTTGGCAGTAACATCTTTAAAACGACTTTTGCGAATTTCGGATTCCTCAATTCGCATAATACTGTCGTACACATCAATCATTGATTCACTAATAAAATTAAAATCGGATTTCTTCTCTTCTATGCTTCGATCAGCCACTAGATCAATCTACCTCCAAAAATTATAGTTTCTTGTCAGCATCTGCGACGATAAATGTTAATTTGCAAGAACAAGCAACCTTATCATCAACGTTAGCAGAACACTTAACTGTGCCCATGTTTGATCGGACTTTCTCCAAATCAACATGTAGCTTTAGAACATCTCCTGGTCGAACAACTTTTCTGAATTTAGCATTATCAATGGCTCCAAGATAAGCAGTTTTTCCTTTAAAATCATCAGATTTTAAAATCAAAATGGATGCTGCTTGAGCAAGTGCCTCGATAATTAAAACTCCAGGCATTACAGGGTTACCAGGAAAATGTCCTTGAAAGAATTCTTCGTTGATCGTTACGTTCTTGGTTACCGTAATCGATTCCCCTGGATTCAACTCATCAACTTTATCCATAAACAAAATCGGATATCGATTAGGGATTAAATCCATAATTTCTGACGTATCTAAAACACTCATTCGTTATTTCTCCTTGTTTTTTTAAGTGAAATATAACACTTAAATTTAGTTTGAAAGTCAAACTATTAGGTGAAAATAAAACGTCCTTAGTGGACGATAGTCATAATAATATAATTTAGTTTGAATATCAAACTAAATTTTTTAGATAATATTTCTTTGGCTTGGCAATCTCTTACAGAGATAAACGATTGACGACAATTAAATATCCAAAAATTTTTTTATTTGAAATGTTTTTGCTAGCTAACAAAGAACCTCCGGTATGACTACCGGAGGTTCTTAATTTTATTCAATTGTTTCATAAATTAAAGTTGGTGCTGAGGCAGAATCAGAAATTTCGATATTATCATATAGGAGCTGTTTGATATCATCGACATTTTCTCGATTACTGTAAATCGTTAACAATGATTCACCGGACTGAATGGCATCACCAATCTTGTGGTGAAGGTAAATTCCAACTGAATAATCCAATTTATCATCAGCTTTTTGACGACCACCGCCAAGCAACATGCTGGCAATACCCACTTCATCAGCCACAATTTTAGACACGACACCAGTAACTTTTGCAGGAAGTTCAATCTGATACTTAGCCTGTGGCAAAACTTTATCAGGATCATCAACTACAGTTTCATTACCATGTTGATCAGCAATCATTTTCTTAAAACTAGCTAGAGCTTGACCATTTTCGATGACTTCCTGGCACATTTGTTTACCATCTTCAGGTGTGCTGGCTACCTTACCCATGACTGCCATATAACCACCAATTGTTGTGGTTAATTCCACCAAATCGTGTGGGCCATTATTCTTTAGTAATTCAATAGACTCTTTAATTTCTAAGGCGTTACCAATAGCGTTCCCCAACGGCTGATTCATATCAGTAATCATAGCCATGCATTGCATGCCCACACCTTTGCCAATACCAACTAATGCCTTTGCCAAATTACGCGAATCATCAAGAGTTTTCATAAATGCTCCTGAACCTGTTTTGACATCGATAATTAGTGCATCAGTCCCGGATGCGATTTTCTTACTCATGATGGAACCAGCAATCAACGGAATGGAGTCAACTGTATCAGTAACATCTCGGAGGGCATATATTTTCTTATCCGCCGGAGCAATATTACCTGTTGCACCGATAATTGCACATTTATCTTTAGTCACTTGATCAATAAATTCCTGTTCAGAAATCTCGACTTGATAACCAGGAATCGCTTCTAATTTATCTAAAGTGCCGCCTGTGTGTCCCAAACCTCGACCAGAAATCATGGGCACAGGAATTCCCAACGAAGCCACCACGGCTGCTAGTGGAATACTTACCTTATCACCAACTCCACCAGTTGAATGTTTATCAACTTTGACGCCAGGAATAGCGCTTAAATCAAGATGATCTCCTGACTCCATCATCTTCATCGTCAATGTTGACTGCTCTCTGTCAGTCATCCCTTGAAAATAAATTGCCATTAATAATGCACTCGTCTGGTAATCAGGAATTTCTCCACTGACGACGCCGTCTACGAAGAATTGTAACTGATCATCAGTTAATTCTGATCCCGAACGTTTTGCATGAATAATATCTACCATTCTCATAAAATTTCCTCCGCTTTGGGTAACCGCTTACAAAACTTTGATCATTAAAAATCTAATAATAATTGGGCAAGTGTTTGATCAAGAATTACACAATTTGTATAACCTGCTTTTAGTGCTGCATGAACTCCAGCAGTTTTTTGATTACCGTACGCAACCAAAATGGCATGTTCTTTTTTCTGCAGATCACTTAAATCAATTCCAATGGTCCGAGCATCAATTTTCGGATCCACCACCCGGCCTTGACCATCAATAAACCGAGAGACGATATCTCCTACGGCCGCACTTTGTAGATGTTTAATTTCTGATTCATCAAAATAACCTAATTGAAAAACCAGCGCTTCAGACCTGACAGTTCCGACAGTAAATAACGCAATGTTAGCATCTTTTCCAAGAGTCAAAATATTATTAATATATCGATCTTGTTCGACCATCTGCTTAGTAGCTAAATTGTCAAAAATCACTGGTAATGGTAAATATTCAGGCGTGACGTGATAAGCCTTAGCCAATTCCTCCACACTCTCATGCGCATAAGTTTTCTCATTGGCAAAGCTCACACTACCTTTTAATTGAACTACTCTGACTCCTGGCACAAACTGATCTTCCAAATGGCTGGTAACACTATGAATAGTCTTACCCCAACCAATGCCGATCACATCTTGAGGTTTTACTATCGAAGTCAGATAATCAGCCGCATATTTACCAACACTGTCTTGAATCGAGCTAGTTCCAACATAGTTATTTGGAACTACATGAAACTCAGCCCCATACTTTTCGTGTAATTTATCTGCCAGTACTTGAACACTCACTACAGGATTAACTATTTGAATTTTAACGATGCCAGTTTCCTTAGCGTATTGCAGCAATCGAGAAACTGTTGGCCTTGAAATATTCAAAGACGCCGCAATGTCGGATTGACTTGCGTTATCTTGATAATACATTTCTGCCACTTGCAAACTTAGTTTTAACTTATCAATATCCCGATTAACTGCCACTCAAACCACCTCAATTAGTCTTTAATATTTTTAACAGCAGTATTTAAAGCCAATCTCATCATTTCATCAAATGAAGTTTCCCGATCTTTGGCCGACATTGCCTCACCCGTCAGTAAATGATCTGACACGGTTAAAATCGTCAACGCCCGAACATGGTATTTAGCTGCTAACAAATAGAGACCACTTGTTTCCATTTCAGTTGCCAAGACGCCGTAATCAATCAACTTTTGCGTATCGATTTCATCATTATAAAAACGATCTGCCGCAAAAATATTACCAACTTTTGTCTTGATTCCCATTTCTTCTGCAACATGATATGCAGAGTCCAACAATTCAAAATCGGCAATTGGTGAATAATACATATTGGGTCCAAAAGTATTTTCAATAATTGATGAATCCGTTGTCCCCGCTTGGCCTAAAATAATGTCTCGCATATGAACATCAGGACTCATACCACCACAACTACCAACTCGATAAATTGTTTTAACACCATATTCTTTGATTAATTCTGTTGTATAAATCGCCAATGAAGGAATACCCATTCCTGAACCTTGAACAGAAATTCTTTTACCTTGATAAGTTCCTGTAAAACCAAACATATTTCTTACGCTACTGTATTGAACTACGTCCTCCAAGAAATTGTCTGCAATGAACTTAGCCCTTAATGGATCTCCTGGCATTAAGACAGTTTCTGCAATTTCACCTTTTTTTGCTCCAATATGTGTACTCATCTTTTCGCCTCCTATTTCAATTTATCAAGAAAACTTGTGCCTACAGGATTACCTGTGACATCAAAATTATCTAAAATTGTTGCACCAAAGTCTGCAAAGGTGTCTCTAACCCCTAGACTGTCCGTCTGAGACATCGATGGTGAATATGCAAGTAATGGAACATATTCTCTAGTATGGTCACTACCGGTGAAACCAGGGTCATTTCCGTGGTCTGCTGTAATCAAAAGTAAATCATCATCTTTTAGATTATTCAAAACACGTTCTAATCGTTTGTCGAAGTCCATCAATGCTTGTCCAAAGCCAATTGGATTACGACGATGACCATACATAGCATCAAAATCAACCAAATTAGTGAAGCAGAATCCCTCAAAGTCTTCTGCCATAACATGATCTACGTGATCCATGCCATCCATATTACTTTCATTATGATATCCTTCATCTATTCCATGACCTGAGAAAATATCATTTATCTTACCGATTCCAACCGTATGAACTCCGGCTGTTTGTAAGTAATCTAAATCAGTTGTTCCAGTTGGTTCGAGTGTGAAATCATGACGGTTAGCTGTTCTAGTAAAGTGATTCTTATCAGGACCAACGTATGGTCGAGCAATAATTCTACCAACAATATATTCTGGTCCGTTCACAATGGATCTAGCGAATTTACAGATTCGATAGAGTTCTTCCAAAGGAATAACATCCTCATGGGCAGCGATTTGCAATACAGAATCTCCAGAGGTATAAACAATCAAATCTCCAGTTTTCATCTGTTCTTCCCCGAGTTCAGCGATGATTTTCGTTCCAGATTCTGGACGGTTACCAATCACTTTACGACCAGAAAAGTCTTCGATTTGTTTAATGATTGAGTTTGGAAAACCATTTGGAAATGTACTCAAAGCTTGTTCAACAGGTAATCCCATCATTTCCCAATGGCCGTCCATACTATCTTTTCCGGCTGAAATTTCTTTCATTTTGCCATAATATCCTAAGGAACGGTCAACTTTATCAACACCTAGAATTGGTTTGTCTCTTAAATTAGCCAAACCCATTTTTTGTAAGTTTGGAATCTTCAAATCACCTTTATAGGCTTCACCAACATGCCCAAGAGTATCTGAGCCAACATCCCCGTATTTTGCTGCATCAGCTGCTTCACCAGTACCAACAGAATCTAATACTATTCCGAAAATTCGTTTATATTTTTTAGTCATCAAATTACCCCCTAAAATAATTTCTAATTATGAAAGAATCTTAACAGTGGCACTAACTCCTAATCGACTCGCACCGGCATCGATCATTGCCAAAGCTTCTTCTTTAGAATGAATTCCACCAGAAGCCTTAACCCCTAATCTGTCGCCGACTGTTTCTCTCATCAACTTAACGTCTTCAAGCTTAGCGCCAGCAGAAGAAAAACCAGTTGATGTTTTAACGTAATCTGAACCTGCCTCTTCAGAAGCTTTACATCCGGCAACGATTTGATCATTGTTTAAATATGAAGTTTCTAAAATAACTTTTAGTAGTTTGCCCTTTTCATGAACAGCATCTGCAACTGCTTTGATATCTTCGGTTACAAATTTAGTGTTACCGTCCAACAATTCACCAATATTGATTACCATATCAACTTCTTCGGCACCATCATCGATGGATGTTTGGGCTTCAAAAACCTTAGTTTCGGTGTTAGTTTCGCCTAATGGGAAGCCAACTACTGTAATTGGATTAACATCACTGTTTTGCAACTTTTCAGCTACTAATGGAATCCAGTGTGAATTTACACAAACGGAAGCGGTGTTATATTTAACGGCTTCCTCGCAAGTTTCGATAATGCTCTCTCTTGTAGCATCTGGTTTTAAATTAGTGTGATCTAAGTACTTTGCTAATTCTGAATTTGTAAGTGTCATAATAAATGTAACCCCTTTCATTTCTTATAAATCAATCATATCTGAATTCTGAACAAATGTAAACGCTTTTATAGAAAATTGGTTCAAACAAAAAGAGTGAATCGCCATATGACGATTCACTCTTTTGATTAGCTATGAAACTGTTATTTCTTTAAATCTTCAATTGAATTAACGTTGGTCATGTAATAAGGAACGGCTAAACCAACCTTAGCACCACGTAAGTTAATTCCAAGATCATCGATTTGACTACGGTAATCTTTATAGAAAACTGCAGACGTTTTAGGTAACCAAGCACTAACCATTGCATCAGCATCATTTCCGGCAACTGCGGCCCACATAGGCTGCATTTCCATCGCTTGAATAGTAACTTTATAACCTAAAGATTTTAAAACTTGGGCAACCACATTGGTTGAGGCAATTTCAGAATCCCAGGCAACGTATGTCATTTTGATTGACTGATTGTGAACATGCTTAATTCCCTTAGTCCATTCGGAAACTTGTTTAGAATTGTTCTTAATCCAATTTTTAGCAGCCTGTGATGGTTCTTCACCGTTATTCACCTTGATCATAACAGATGACATCTGTTTAGGGGTCCAGTGAAAACGATCAAGCATTTCGTATGCTTCAGGCTTATCTTGTTTTAAATTCTTTCTGGTAATCGTATGAATGTCTTCAGCTTTACCATAGACATTTTTAGGATCTTTTAAGAATTTGAGTTTATATTTAGTGAACATCCAATGAGGTGTCCAACCAGTGATAACAATTGGTAATTTTTTCTTATAGTCTTTGTCTAACGTACTAGTCATTGCAGCCGTTGAGCTGGTTTGCAACTGCCAGTTACCCTTATCCAAACCATAGTCTTTGATGGCATTTTGAGTACTGGCCATAATTCCTGCACCAGCATCAATTCCAGTTATCGTGTAATTGATTTGCTTACCAACTGGTTCATTAGGATTATATTTAGCTGTTTGACTTGAGCATCCAGCCAAAACAACAGCCAAGACACCTAATGCGAGGAATGTCGTTAATTTAGTAATTTTTTTTAACATATTAACCCCTCCTATGATTTATCTGATGGGGTTTTGTTGATTGCCTGTGTTACTCGGTCCAAAATGATGGCTAAAATAACAATTGCTAATCCGGCAGCAAAACCGCTTCCGGCATCATTTCTACCAACGGCAAAGTAAACTTTGTTTCCTAAGCCCATGGCTCCGATCATTGAAGCAATAACAACCATTGAAAGTGATAGCATCATACTCTGGTTAACACCAGCCATTAAGGTTGATTTGGCCAAGGGTAATTGTACTTTAATCAATTTCTGCCATGATGTTGAACCATATGAATCAGCAGCCTCTATCAATTCGTTTGGCACTTGGCGAATTCCCAAGTTTGTCATCCGAACTGTTGGTGGCATAGCGAAGATAACAGAGGCAATAACCCCTGGTACCATCCCAATACCAAAGAAGGCAACGGCTGGTATCAAATAAACAAAGGCAGGCATGGTCTGCATAAAGTCCAAAATTGGTTTAGCAATTAGTTGAACCGTATTGGACTTAGCCATCCAAATACCTATTGGGATACCAATAATTAACGCAATCAAACTTGAAGTAAGTACCAATGTTAGTGTTTGCGTCATGTCACGCCAATAACCCTGATTCCAAATATATAACAAACCAACCACTTCGAACGCGATCATTGACCAATGCTTGCGATCTCTAAGTAGATAATAAGTTAATCCTGCAATCAAAACGATTGCTAACCAAATTGGAATAATGTCAAAGACCCATTGAAAACCATCAACGATGCCACCAATAAAGTTAGTAATGGCATTAAAGAATCCTTCAAAACCTGATAACCATTTAACTAAGCTATCAATCCATTGTGCTACTGGTAATTGAGGAATGTTATTCATCTTCAGTCACCTCATTTCCTGAAATTGCACCAAGAACGGCGCCTCTAATGATGATTCCTAATAAATGATTTTGTTTATCAACCACGGCATATGGGAACGGAGATTTAGAAATTTGATCCAAAATCGTTGTGATTGGAGTGTCTTCTTGTGTTGTTGGAATGTCCTTTTCAACAATAGAATCTAACTTACGTTCACCCTTTTCAATCAAGTCTAAGGCATGTTTTGCATCAACTATTCCCACAAACTCGCGTTTACTATTCACTACATAAACTGACGAAATTTCATTCTCACGCATTCGGCGAATGGCGATTCTTGGACCATCTTTATCAATATTAACTGTATTCGGACGAATCATAACGTTTGCAGCAGTCAAGACCTTTGTCCGATCAACATCTTCGATAAATCTTTCAACATAAGCATCAGCTGGTTGTGTCAAGATTTCTTCAGGTGTTCCAGTTTGGACGATCTCACCGTCCTTCATAATCATAATCCGATCACCAATCCTCAAAGCTTCATTTAAGTCATGAGAAATGAAGACAATCGTTTTATGCAAGTTCTCTTGAAGATCCAAAAGTTCATTTTGCATATCCTTACGATTAAGTGGATCCAAAGCGGAAAATGCTTCATCCATTAATAGGATTTCTGTATCATTAGCTAAAGCTCTAGCTAAGCCAACTCGTTGTTGCATCCCACCAGATAATTGGGTTGGTAACTGATCATCATAACCATGTAATCCAACTAGTTCCAACGCATCATGAGCTCGTTGTAATCGTTCTTCTTTACCAACACCTTTAACTTCCAAACCATAAGCGGTGTTCTCAATAATTGTTCTGTTTGGGAGTAAGGCAAAGCTTTGAAAAACCATACTCATTTGTTCTCTACGAACTTCTAATAATTCTTTCTTGCTTAGATTTGTTAAATCTTGGCCATCAATTAAGATGTGACCAGATGTAGGTTCGATCAATCGGTTGATCATTCGTATCATTGTTGACTTACCTGAACCAGAAAGTCCCATGATAACGAAGATTTCTCCTTCATTAACCTCAAAACTAGCATTTTTAACACCGACTGTAGATCCTGTTTGTTCGAGGATTTCAGCCTTTGACTTACCAGCATCAATTAATTCTTGGGCCCGGCCAATCCGGCGACCAAATATTTTGGTAAGATTTTGCACTTGAAGTTTAGTTGTCATGTGCTCCTCCTTACATTCTTTAAAATAAAAAATTTATTTTTATAAGCACTTAAATAAGTCCTCAAAAAATAAATTAACAGATACAACCGTAACAAAATCAGCTAACTAATTCAAATGATTATCTCTTTTATATAATTACTTATGCAGACCAAACCGGCTTCAAATCAGTGTTCACAGTGATTATACTTATCTAGAAAATTTTATGCACTTTTTTACAAAAAACGTTTCATTTCAACGGAATCCGTTCTATGTATGGTAAATATCCTTGACATACATGGACAATATAATTTAGCATAATAAACGCAATTATATTTTATTTTATAGGAGAATAGTCATGAAAAAATTTCTTGCAGAATTTTTTGGTACGATGATCCTAGTTTTACTAGGAACTGGTACCGTAGTTATCGCCAAGGGTGATGTTTTAGCAATTGGACTTGCCTTTGGATTAGCAATCACTATTTCAGCATACTCATTTGGTGCTGTTTCTGGTGGTCACTTTAACCCCGCTGTTACAACCGCAATGTGGATCAATCATAAGATTGATTTGCCTAACGCAATTGGTTACATCGTTTCCCAATTTGTTGGTGCAATCGTTGGTTCTGCCTTCGTGTTGTACTTCGTTAAATCTCTTGGTTTACCAAGTACTTCTCTAGGTCAAAATGATTTTCCTAATATTTCTTCTCTCACAGCCATTATTGTGGAAATCTTGATCACATTCATCTTTGTAACTATTATTTTGTTGGTTACTAGTGATAAATTTGGCAACCCAAACATGGCAGGATTAATCATCGGAATTGCTCTTGCATTCTTGATTATCATTGCCTTGAACTTAACTGGTGGTTCATTGAACCCTGCTAGATCATTTGGGCCAGCAATCTTCGCTGGTGGTTCAGCTCTATCACATTACTGGGTATTCCTAGTAGCTCCAGAAATTGGTGCTATCTTAGCTGCTTTTGTTGCAAGATACTTTGAAAATTAATCAAACGAAAAGACGTTACTAAATAGTAACGTCTTTTTTTGTGGAAACTTCTATAGTCCCAACAAGATAGCAATCAACGTGATCATCGCCACGCCACCCTGCAATAAAATAATCTTAGGATTACTAGTAATTCCGCCATAAATAGCAACTAGCACCGTATAGATCATCAAAAGCATCAATGCTGGTTGACTGCCATATAAAAAGATTGCTAAGAATATCAAACCGCCAATCAAACCGTTATACACACCCTGATTTTTTAATAATGTATTAACAGTAGGCCGTCGTAGTTCCTCTTGTGTTTGGTTAAAAACTTTAGCCGTAAGCTTAGATGCCGTGGCAAATGTCTCAAGGTATAAAATATAAAAGTATTCCAAAGCAACCAAAGTGCCCAATATTTTGATAATAATGCTCATGTCAATTTTCCCCCATATTTTTAGTATAAACAAAAAAACTGTTATCCCAATCAATTGCATTGAGATAACAGTTTTATTTTACTTTAAACTTTATTTGATGGAGTGATTTAAGCTTTTTCTAAAACAGAAACACTTTCAACGTGAACTGTTTGTGGGAATTGATCCACTGGTTGAACCGGTTGATTAAGATGATAACCGAAGTCGCCAAATAACTTAACGTCACGAGCCAACGTAGCAGGATTACATGATACATAAACTACACGTTTAGGATTCATGTCAGCAACACTCTTAATCAATGATTCAGCAAGGCCCTTACGTGGCGGATCAACAATAACAACATCCGGTTTCAAACCGTCAGCTTGCCATTTTTCCATCTGCTCTTCTGCTTTGTTAACAACAAACTTAACATTTTTGATCTTGTTGATTTTAGCATTGGTTTCAGCATCTTTCACAGCGTCTTCAACTACTTCGACACCGTAAACTTGCTTCACTGAATTAGCAACAGACAATGAAATGGTACCAATACCACTATAAGCATCGATAACAACATCATCCTTGGTCAATTCAGCCTTATCAATTGCTAATTGATACAACTTTTCAGTTTGTACCGGATTAACTTGATAGAATGAGTTAGCTGAAATTTCAAAGTCTAATCCCATTAATTGATCATGAATTCGATCAACACCGCTTAATAAAACATTCTTTTTGCCTAACACTACGTTAGTCTTCTCAGGATTGATATTTTGAATCAAACTAGTCAAACCAGGAATTTGTTCGTTGATTTGTCGGGTGATTTCTTCGACACTAGGCAACTTTTTAGTTCTGGTAACTAACACAATCATCATTTCGCCAGAGTACTTACCAACTCGCACCATAATATTCCGAATAACTCCAGTATGATTACGTTCATCATAAGCTTCTAATTGGAACTTACGAAGAATGTCACGCACGATTAGGACTGCTTTATCGATTCTTTCGTCTTGAATCTTAAAGTCTTCTAACGGAATCATTTCGTGTGAATGTTTCTTGTAAAAACCAGTTGATAGCAATCCATTAACATTTCTAACCGGAATTTGAGCCTTGTTTCGGTAATGGAATGGATCTTCCATACCGATAGTTTCATTAACTTCGGCAGGAATCTTTAATTTATCAAAATCAACTTGGACTTGATGTTGCTTAAACTTTAATTGTGCCGGGTATTTTAAATGTTGTAATGGAGTAATCCCAGTTTGAGTATATGCCTTTTCGATTCCATGAACTCGGTCTGAACTTTCAACTAAAACCTTGTCCACTCGCCCGAATGCGAAGTTTTTCTTAACTTTAGTAATCAAGGTAATTACCTTTTCACCGACTAAAGCATTTTCAATAAAGATTGGAAAATCTTCAATCTTGGCAACACCCATCCCTTCATAAGTTAAGTCTTGAATCGTTACTTCATAAGTTTCGTTCTTGGCAACTGGGGCCGTAAATTTCATGTATGCACCTTTTCCTTTAACCAAATAAAAATTGCGAAGCAAAGTTAACCGCCACGCAATCCCTTATTTTATCTCTTAGTTATTAACATCAGTATCATTATCTGGAAGCTTATCGACATTTTCAATAAATGTCTTTTCTAAGTTAATTAGTTCTTCACTGTCATCAGTGTACGCCTTATTTGGCATATCGTCTAGGTTAGCGAACATTTCAATATGTTGCTTCAAGTTTACAAACTTCATGGGAGCGTCGCCACCGTACTCACCGTCAAGGTTAATCTGCATTCGATTCTTAACTGGTTTAGCGACAACTTTCTTTGTTTTTTTATAAATAATTCTAGGGTCATTAATATGCTTTCCGCCGTTAATCACCTTAGCAGCCAAATGCATAATTTCAACCAAATTACTTGTTTTAACAATGATCAATGTAAACTTACCATCATCTAGAGCAGCATCAGGAACAATTTGTTCAAAACCACCCACTGAATTAGTTAATGCCAAGAAGAACATTGAAGCCTTACCCTTAAATTCACCATCATCATACTTAATGTCCATCTCGATTGGTCGAATTCTGGGTAATAGTTCAGCACCTCTAACTAAATAAGCTAGGTAGCCAAATAATGTTTTCAAATCCGAAGGAACATCATATGTCAGCTCAGTTAATAAACCACCAGCTGCAATATTGATAAAGTAATTTTCATCAGCTTTACCAACGTCCATACGAATCATTTGTTTTTTTAAGACAACCTTAGCTGCCTCAACAGGATCTTCACGGGGAATATGCAACGCTCTAGCGTAATCATTGGTTGTTCCCGCTGGGATAATGGCCATCTTTGGTCGTTTTTTTAATGGCGCTAGTCCATTGACGACTTCGTTGATTGTACCATCACCACCGGCAGCAACAACTAAATCAAATCCTTCTTGTCCAGCTCGACTAGCTTCATTCTTAGCTGAATCATGCTCTGGGGTTGTTGCAAAAGCACTAGTTTCGTATCCTGCTTGCTCAAAAACATTCAGAATATCAACTAGCTTTTGCTTTAATAATTCCCTTCCAGATGTTGGGTTATAAATTACTCTGGCACGTTTACGCATACCCTTACCTGTCCTTCTATTTATTCATTGATGCAATTAATAACTTGTTAACTACTGATGGATTTGCTTTTCCTTGTGTCTTCTTCATAATTTGGCCAACTAAGAAACCGATTGCTCGATCCTTACCATTATGGAAATCTTCAACTGATTGAGGATTATCTGCAAGAACTTCATCCACGATCGGTTGAATTTGAGCAGGGTCAGAAAGTTGCACCATACCCTTTTCTTCAACAAACGCCTTAGGTTCTTTACCTTCAGAAACGGCTTTGAAGACTTTTTTAGCCATCTTAGATGAAATAGTTCCATCAGTGATTAATTTAACCATTGTTGCTAAGTTTTCAGCAGTAATGTCTGTTTTTTGTAAATCAACGTGGTTATCATTCAAGAACGCATTAACGTCACCTTGTAGGTAGTTAGCTGATAATTTAGGATCAGCTCCACGAGATACCATTTCGTCAAAGAAATCAGACATTTCCTTAGTCTGAGTCAGCACCATTGCATCATAATCAGTGATTCCTAATTCATTTACATAGCGATCACGACGTTTTTTAGGTGCTTCTGGAAGATCCTTTTCGATAGAATCAATCCATGACTGAGAAATATCCAATGCTGGTAGATCAGGTTCTGGGAAGTAACGATAATCATCGGCGCCTTCCTTGACCCGCATTAAGATTGTTTGACCAGTAGTTTCATCAAAACGACGAGTTTCTGGTTGAATTACTTCCCCAGACATCAACAATCGTTGTTGGCGTTGCTCCTCATAAGCTAAACCTTTACGAACATAATTGAATGAGTTTAAGTTCTTAAGCTCAGTCTTGGTTCCGTATTCCTTTTGACCAACTGGACGAATTGAAATATTAACGTCCACACGCATTGATCCTTCTTCCATCTTAACATCAGAAACACCAGTAAATTGGATAACCTGACGAAGTTCTTCTAAGTAAGCATATGCTTCATCTGGTGAGGCGATATCTGGTTTAGAAACAATTTCGACCAATGGTGTTCCTTGACGGTTTAAGTCAACATAAGAATATTGATTGCTGTGGGTATTCTTACCAGCATCTTCTTCAATATGAAGTTCTTGAATACCAATACGCTTCTTCTTACCATCTACCTCGATTTCAACATAACCATCATGTCCTAGAGGGGTTTCAGATTCAGTGATTTGATAAGCTTTTGGGTTATCAGGATAGAAATAGTTTTTTCGGTCAAAATGTGGGTGGCGTTCGATATCAGCATGTAAAGCTAAAGCAGCTTTAATTCCTGATTCAACGACTCCTTTGTTAGTTGAAGGTAAGACACCAGGATAACCCCAATCAATAACGTTGGTATTTGAGTTAGGATCATCACCGAATTCAACGGGAGATGGACTAAAAATTTTCGAGTTAGTTTTTAACTCCACGTGGACTTCAAGTCCAATTGTTGTTTCAAAATTCATTAGTTATTTCCTCCCATCTTTGGTGTTTGTTTATGAAAATCAGTAGCTTGTTCAAAAGCGTTACCAGCTTGATAAATGGTTGCTTCATCAAAAGGTTTACCAATCAATTGCACACCAACAGGAAGACCATCAGCAAAGCCAGCGGGAATTGACATTCCTGGAAGGCCGGCAAGGTTAACTGGTAATGTCAATACATCGTTCATGTACATAGTCATTGGGTCACTCACGTCTTCACCAATTCCGTATGCAGGTGTTGGAGCAGTTGGTGCCAAAATTAGGTCGTAATCTTTAAAGACATTGGTAAAGTCGTTGATCATTAACGTTCTAACTTGAGCAGCCTTCTTGAAGTATGCATCATAAAAACCAGCTGAAAGTGAAAATGTTCCCAGCATAATTCTTCTCTTAACTTCATCACCAAATCCTTCTGAACGAGACTTAACATACAAATCTTCAAGATTCTTAACACCTTCAGCACGATAACCATAACGGATACCGTCAAAACGTTGTAAGTTAGATGAAGCTTCTGATGATGAGATGATGTAATAAGCTGCCACTCCATATTCGGTATTTGGTAATGATACCTCTTCTACAGTAGCACCTAATTTTTTGTAGGTTTCAGCAGCATCTAGAACTGTTTGCTTAACAGCATCATCAATTCCAGCAGCCATGAATTCACTTGGAATTCCAATCTTCATTCCCTTAACACCAGCATTTAAATTAGCTGTGAAATCAGGAACTTCCTTATCAGAACTAGTCATATCATGTTCGTCATGGCCAGCAATGGCATTTAATAACGTTGCGTTATCTTCAACATTTCTAGTAATTGGTCCGATTTGATCCAATGATGAACCAAAGGCAATCAGTCCCCAACGAGAAACACGGCCATATGTTGGCTTCATCCCAACGACACCATTAAATGATGCAGGTTGACGAATTGAACCACCAGTATCTGATCCCAAAGCAGCGATAACTTCACCAGCAGCAACTGCAGCAGCAGAACCACCTGATGAACCACCTGGAACTTTAGTAGTATCCCATGGGTTATGAGTAATTTTAAAGGCAGAATTTTCAGTTGAGCCACCCATTGCAAATTCATCCATGTTGGTTTTACCAACATTGATTGCATTTAGGTTAGCCAATTTGTCGACAACAGTGGCATTATAAATTGGCTTGAAGTCAGCTAACATTTTTGATGCAGCTGTAGTTGTAAATCCCTTGGTAACCAAATTATCCTTTAATGCAATTGGCATCCCTGACAACAAATTATCAGCATCGATACCAGCCTCATCAACTGCTTGAGCATGCTTTACAGCACCCTCTTCATCAACATTGATAAAAGCATTGATATCCTTATCAACATCAGCAATGTTAGCGAGGGTTTGTTTAGTTAATTCTTCAGAAGTAATTTCTTTGTTAACTAATTTTTCATGAATTGAGCTTAATGATTGGTCAAAATAATTCATTATTCGTTATCCCCACTTTCGTCGATAATTGCAGGAACCTTGATGTAGCCATTTTCAGCGTCAGGAGCGTTATCTAGTAACTCAGCTCGTTGATTCCAGTTATCAGCAATATCTTCTCTCATAGTGTTTAATTGGTCACTAACACTAGTGGTTGGTTCAACACCTTCAGTATCAACTTTACTTAAGGTTTCGAACATTCCAATAATTTTGTCTAATTGCTCAGTAAAATATGGAAGCTGATCAGCTTCCAATTTTAATTTTGCTAATTGAGCAACGTGGTTTACTTGGTTTTCTGAAATTCTTTCGCTCATTTCGACCCTTCCTTTCAATTAATCACAAGTGACATTTTACCATATCAGTAACTGTTAAAAATATGCGACGTAAAGTTCTTTTCACCAGTTTTTCTACTTAAGAAGCTTTGGATTCCATCAGTTGACTGAACTGTGATGTCAATTGGGGCATTTCCAGGTAGATACTTTTGTGCTGCTTGTTGCAAGTACTGTGTAAAACTAATAATTTCTGTTTGGCTATAGAATTGTGTGGTGATGCTGACGTTCATTCCGTTTAGTGTATTACCACTATATTGTGCCTGTGCGGTTACTCCACTCAAATTAGGAAAGAAATTTTGAACTTGTGACTTAAAGTTATCAAATGCATCTTCATCATTCTTGTTTGGAGATGATTTACCGGATTGAATTGGGAACACGTAATTCTTTTCATTAACGTTACTCCAGTTAGAAACTTTAGTTGAACCGCTGTTATTAACTGAGTAAGCGAAGAAATTACCACCGACTAAACTATCATCAGATGCTTGTTTATACAAAGCAATCACAATTGGAACATTCTTAAGTGCACTCTTTGCTCGTAAACGTTGTAGCACCTGATTAGCAATAGCTTTACCCTGTTGCTTAACTTGGGCATCCGAAATATTATCTTCTAAAGTTGGTCCATTCGCAGTTTTAGTGTAGTAATCAACTGAGTTAATTGCTAAACCAATCGTAATTCCTGAAAGTGACAATTTTTGACCGTTAGCAGTCATAAAATCTTGTTCACTAATTTGTGATAAGTAGTTAGGAACGTATGCTGCTGATTTCTTGGCCTTGGTAGGATTTAATCCAGTAGGATTGGCTTTTGATTTTCTTCCAAGCCAATTTTCTACGGTATTAGTAGATAAGTATTGACCTTCTTGAAAGACATACTTCTTAGTTGAAAATTCTTTTTTTGAAATATTCAACAAACCATTTTCAAAACTCTTAATATTTAACTGGTTAGAAACCTGAGAAACACTAACGCCACGTGATTTACTAGTTTGGTAACGACCGTTTTTAATCACACCTTGATAGTAGCCACTGTCGGTTTGACCTGTTAATTCAGTTTTGTTTGAATTGGATGATTTACCGTTATCATTTAAACTATCAGCACTTCCACAAGCCGCCAATAACATCCCCATCAGTGCGACTGAAATTGCCATCCATACTTTTTTCACTGAAATTTCCTCCATTATTGATTCTCTTTATTCATTTCAGAAACAAATTGTTCCTCATTCCAAATATCGATTCCTAGCTGAACAGCCTTTTCATACTTACTACCAGGATCTGCCCCAACAACAACCAAATCCGTGTTTTTAGATACTGATCCCACAACTTTAGCTCCATGATTTTCCAACCATTCGCTAGCTGCACCACGAGAGGTAGCCTGTAGCTTACCAGTTAAGACGACTTTTTTACCATTAAAGAAAGAATCGGTGGCGGCGATATCTTCTGGACTGTCTCCAAGATACTGCATATTCACACCAACTTGTTTAAGGCGTTCAATCAGCTCAACTGACTCTGGTTGAGAAAAGTATGTGGCCACGCTATCAGCAATAATCATACCCATTGTATCAATTTCTGAAATGTCTGAGGCATCAGCATCGATAATCTCATCAATATCTTTAAACTTTTGAGCAATTAATCTAGCAGCTTTGGCACCCACATGCCTAATTCCTAATCCAAAAAGCAGTCTTTCTAATGAATTATTTCGACTGGTATCAATTGAATTTAACAGGTTAGTGGCTGACTTATCACCGAATTTATCTAGAGTTAGTAGTTCAGGCATAGTTAACTTGTATAACCCACTAACATCATCAACCAAGTGCTTCGCAAATAGTTGAGCAATAATCTTTGGACCCAAACCATCGATATTCATGGCATTTCTTGAAGCAAAGTGAGTTAAGCCTTCAGCCAATTGAGCTGGACATTGTGGATTAATACATCTCAAAGCAACCTCATCATCTAAATGAACTAGTTCTGAACCACAAGATGGACAATGTGTTGGGATTTCATAAACTACACTATCATCCGGACGTTTATCAGGTAAGTACTTTGAAATTTCTGGAATAATATCCCCAGCCTTATGAAGTTCCACGGTATCCCCAATGCGAATACCCTTTTCATTCAAATAATCAGGATTATGAAGTGATGCTCTGGCAACCGTAGTCCCTGCCAATTCTACTGGATCCATGACAGCGGTTGGTGTGACAACACCCGTTCTACCAACTGTCCATTCAATATCTCTGACTACGGTTTGAGCTTCTTCTGGTGGGAACTTATAAGCAATTGCCCAACGAGGTACCTTAACCGTAGCTCCCAACTTAGCATGCATGGTTAAATCATTAACTTTTATCACGATACCATCGATGCCATAAGCCAAACTATCTCGTTTTTCGTTAAATTCTTTAATATAGTCATCTATTTCATCCATGGATGTCGCAACTCGCGAATCCGGATTAGTTGTGAAACCTAGATCACTTAATTCCGCCAACAGCCCGCTTTGAGTATTAGTTTCTAAATCATCATAATTAGCAACATTATACATAAACGTGCTTAATTTTCGTTTGGCAGTTTCTTTGGAATCTAACTGCCGTAAACTTCCAGCGGCAGCATTTCGTGGGTTGGCAAATGGTGGCTTACCATCTCTTTGACGTTGCTCATTCAAATTCACAAAAGATTCTTTAGGCATGTAACATTCACCACGAACTTCAATGTCAATTGGTCGAGTCAAGGTTTGAGGAATCGACTTAATGGTCTTTAAATTTTCAGTGATATCCTCACCGATTTGACCGTTTCCCCTGGTTGAACCTTGAACCAATTTTCCTTGTTCATATCGCAACGAAATAGCTAAACCATCAATTTTTAATTCACAGTTATATTCAAATCCAACGGCCTCATTGTCAGTTAATCGAGCAACAAACTCAGCTAATTCGGATTCTGAAAATACGTCTCCCAATGACAACATTGGAATGTCATGCGTAACTTTACTAAATCCAGGTAACGTATGATCTCCAACCTTTTGAGTTGGCGAATCAGGCTCGACAATATTAGGAAATGCAGTTTCAAGTTCAACTAATCTTTGATAGGTTGAATCATACTCTGCATCTTCGACACTGGGAGCGTCATAGGTATAATACTCATCCGCCCATTTATTTAACTTAGCTCTTAATTCAGCAGCTTGACTTCTAGCTGAATTTTCATCGATTTTTTCAGCCGTCATATCCTTACTTCCTTTAATCTTGTTTTTGAATTGGCGCAAATGCAGCAAGTAATCGCTTGATTCCTTGTGAGTCAAAGGCAATATCTAATTCCATGTCTTCACCAGTTCCAGAAACTTTAACAACCGTTCCAATGCCCCATGCTTTATGAGACACTTTGTCGCCAACATTCCAGGACTTCTTATCAGCTCCTGAACCCTTGGGTTTCTCAACTGTTTGATCTGGTCGATGGTACGGTGTAGCAAATGCTCTATCCGTTCGTCTATCAAATGGTGTCTTTAGTGCTTGGTTATCATTGCCGACATTTTCTGGTCTCAACAATTCTGGTGTGATTTCTTCAATAAATCGAGACTGTGGATTATTTTGACGACGTCCATAAAGAGTTCGTGAATAAGCATTGGTAATGTATAACTTTCTTTTAGCTCGCGTAATACCAACGTAAGCTAATCGACGTTCTTCTTGAAGATCATCTTCATCTGCTGCAGCTCGACCTAATGGGAATAATCCTTCTTCCATCCCCATGATAAAGACCACTGGGAACTCAAGTCCTTTTGCGGCATGCAACGTCATCAATGTAACTTCAGAAGATTCTTCCTCAACACTATCCTGATCAGAAACCAATGCCAAGTCACTCAAGAAATCAACCAAGTTATCAATACCGGCCGCTTCTTGATTTTCATCGTCATATCTTTTAGTAACAGACATGAATTCTTCCAAGTTTTCAACCCGTGATTGAGCCTCTAAGGTTTTAGAACTCTTGAGGACGTCCATGTAACCAGTCTTATCAAGAATTGCTTGGGTAATATCTGATACAGATGATTCCTTAGCGTCTTTAGCTATTTTGTCCATAGTATCTGCAAATTGGAATAGCGAGTTCTTGGTACGGGCAGCAATTTCGTTAGCTAAGTCAACATTTAAAGCTGCTTCTAGTAAGCTCCATGAATGATCATTAGCAAATCTTCTTAGCTTTTCAACACTTGTTGCACCAATTCCACGTTTTGGTTCATTGACGATTCTTTCAAAACTCATTGAATCATTTGGATTAGCAATCAGTGTTAAATAAGCTAAAACGTCACGAATTTCTTTTCGATCATAAAACTTATGGCCGCCAACCATGGTATATGGAATATTGGACTTCAGTAATGTTTCTTCCATCACACGTGACTGAGCGTTAGTCCGGTACAAAATAGCAATGTCGCCATAACTTTGATTGTTCCCGTTAACTTCTTTTTGAATATTTGAAACAACATATCGGGCCTCATCATTTTCAGTTTGACCGCGATAATAAGAGATTTTCTCTCCTTGATTATTTTCAGTCCAAAGGTTCTTATCTTCACGATTATCATTATTTGCAATGACCGCATTAGCAGCATCCAAAATCGTTTTTGTTGACCGATAGTTTTGCTCCAACATAGTAACGTGAGCATCTTTGTAATCATCTTTGAAGTTTAAAATGTTTTGCATATTGGCTCCTCGCCAACCATAAATACTCTGATCGGCATCCCCAACCACACAAATATTTCTATGCTTTTGAGCTAATAAAGTAACCAATTGGTACTGAGCTTCGTTAGTATCCTGATATTCATCGACATGAATGTACTGGAATTTATCTTGATAATATTCCAACACGTCCTTGTGTTGATCAAACAACTGAATCGTCATCATTATCAAATCATCAAAATCAAGTGACTGGTTTTGTTTTAGTTCAGCTTGATAGCTATCGTAAACGTCGGCTACTAATTTCTCGAATGGTCCCTTAGCAGACTGTCGGAAACTGATGGGATCGAGCATATCATTTTTGGCATTCGAAATTGCTGACAAAATTGATCTAGGATCAAATTTTTTAATATCAACATTCTTATCATTCAAAATTCGTTTGACCAATGTTCTTTGTTCACTAGGATCAGCGATTGTAAATGCACGGTTATAGCCAAGTGCATCAATATTTCTTCGTAAAATTCTGACACATAGAGCATGGAACGTAGAAACCCATACGTCATTTCCGCTTTCATCAAGTAATGCTGAAACCCGTTCACGCATTTCTCGTGCAGCTTTATTCGTAAATGTAATCGCTAAAATATTCCATGGCTTTACATTACGACTCTCGATGATGTATGCAATCCGATGAGTTAAGACTCTAGTCTTACCACTACCAGCACCAGCCATTATGAGGACTGGTCCTTCTGTATGTAATACCGCGTCTCGTTGTTCTGTATTAAGTCCTTTTATTAGATCTGAATCAGCCAAATTTATTGTCCATCCTCTCGCACAATTATCCAATCAATTATACCAGAAAAGCATAATTACTGCTTTACTGAAAGCAAGCAAAAAAGCCGACAAGACGCCGACTTATGACATTTTCTTATATTTTGTTTCAAAATCAACATCCCGCCAGATATTAGTTCCTTCAAGTTGCATCAATGTTTTGGGAATTGATTCCGTTGGTATTAATATATGACCAACAATTTTGTGAGCTCCATTGCTTAGTCCATAGAAGTTAAAGTGCCAATTATCCTTGATGACCCACTGAGTTTGAATGCGACTATAATCATTTTCACTTATAGTTTGCAAGACAGTTGGAATACCTTTAATTGGCTTCATCAATGGTAATCCGGCAATTGCTCTTAAGTGTTGCTCAATTTGATCGATACTCAATGAATATTCAAAAACAAATCCCGCAATTCCAACGTTGGGCGCGATCTTATTGACATAAATCGAACCATTGTCCGAGACGAAGAATGACACTTCAAATGTACCAACATAATCAAGGTTATTGGCGATTTCGTTAGCAATTCGATTCATTTCGTCTTCCAAGCCTGATTCAAGTTGTGCAGGAGTAAATGAGGTAATCAATCGGTTTTGATGATAAATATCTTCAATAACCGGAAAAACTACTCTATCACTATCAGCGCTTCTGGTAACCACAACAGTATAGTCAATATCATGTTTAACGTAAGACTCTAAGATGTATGTACCCGTATCGAGCATTCCTGACGCCTTGACAATGTCACTTTGCTTTTCTATATATAGTTCCTGTCCACCCATCAATCCACGCTGAATCGGCTTTAAAATCGCAGGATAGCCAATTGAATTGATTGCTTGATAAAGGTCCTCTAATTCAATAATGGTAGAATATGGCACCATGTTCATATTTAATGTTTCAAAAAAACTTCTTTCAATCAATCGATCTTGATTAATATCAAGTAATTCAGTGTTTTGCGGAATTCTAGTATAGTCAGCAAGGTAGTTGATAATATCAGAACCAATTTGATCGTTGTTATATATAACAACGTCACACCGTTCAGCAAACATCTTAAGTGCTGCTTTATCATTGAAATCACCCATGTATTGATAATCAGATACATGAATCATTGTTGGATCTTCATTATTACTAAAAATGGCTACTTTAAAGCCCATTCTCTTGGCAGTAGTAATCAACGAGAGATTACTATTACTTTCACCGATTACTCCAATAATTTGTCCTGGATAAACAACATTCTCATTTGCCAATATGTTCACTACCTCTTCCACTATTTATAAACTAGTCTTTTACGAATTCAACAGTCTCATTATCTAAAGAAGCAATTCTGGCAAGTGATTCTAAACGAACGCCTGCTTCTTCAATCATGGATCTGCCCTTTTGGAAACTCTTCTCGATAACGATACCAATACCAGCTACTTCAACGTTGGCAACTTTTGCAATTTCCAATAAGCCAGACACAGCTTGACCGTTAGCCAAAAAATCATCGATGATCAATATCTTGTCATTTGGATTCAAAAACCGCTTGTCGACACTAATGTCATTACTAACACGTTTTGTATAAGAATATACGCTAGCAGTATACAAATTATCGGTTAGAGTTAAACTCTTATGTTTGCGAGCAAAAATCATTGGGACACCTAAGTGTAATGCAGCCATTAAAGCAGGTGCAATTCCTGAAGATTCAACGGTAACAACTTTAGTTACCCCTTCATCTTTGAAAAGTCGGGCAAACTCTTTACCCATCTCATCCATTAATTTTGTATCAACCTGATGATTAAGGAAGTTATCAACTTTGAGCACGTTTCCTGGTAATACGGTACCGTCTTCTCTAATTTTGTCCTCTAGTAGCTTCATAATTAATATCCTCTCTAGTTGTCATATCGATATAATTTATAGGTCCGAATGATTTGAATTAACTTCTGCGTATAGGCTGGATCGGTGGCGTAGCCATCTGTTTGCAGCCCTTTAGCAGCGTCAACATAGTTCGCCGCGTTGGTCACATCAGCATATTGATTTGGATTCCACTTAGTTCCAAGTGCCAAGAGTTGAGCATGATCTCTAAGCGATTCGTTATATGAAGAATATACTTGGAACTTCGCCTTAATAGTGACGTACTGGCCGTTAACAAATTCTTGAGTGTTAAGATATGCCGATTTTTGCGTGTTACCCTGAGCCTTGACACCAAATAGGTTATAGTACTCGCTAGCTAACTTACTATCGCCCCATTGAGACTCCAGAATTGCCTGAGCAATAGTAACACTAGGTAAGATATTATATTGACCTTGTAGTCTCTGAGCCTCTGGAGCAATTTTATGAATGAATTCTCGCTGATGAGCACTCATGCTTTGGGTGGGCACTGCTACTTGTTGCGTCGGTTGACTACTTTCGTATAAAGCGTGAAATCCAAAAATCACGATCAATCCAAACGCCACAAATACGAACATAACTATTCTATTAGATTTATTTTTTCGGCTTTTGCGGTTTTTATTATATGTTGACAATTAAATTCCAATCTTTCTACAATAAATTAATTCTAACGGTAAACTCAAATAAAGACAATTAGTAATTAACATTTAAGTAATTTTGTTTGACATCACTGCCAATTTCAGTTATTTTAACATCTGATACTTAAAAAACTTGGAGATGTGAACATTGGCAAAAAATACTGAACTTTCAGAACAACAAGCAAAATTTCACGTTGGTGACGAAGTCGAATTCACCATTGAAAAGCAAAAATTTACTGGCTTTATCGACAAGGGTTACACAAATTCGTTTTTAGTTACCTTTGAATCAAAGGATCCTGAAATCATTGATAAATACCACAATAAGGTCATCGTTAATAACGAAGAACTTAAAATTATCAAGGCAGCACCCCGAGTAGAAACTGAAGATAATACAAACGAAGAAGAATAAGCACGTTATTAAGTCCTGGTAATCCCGGGGCTTTTTTTATTTCTTCTGTTATTTTTGTAATCTTTTACCAAATGCTCTTTGCAATGGGATAGCTATCAGTGGAGTAACTATTCCGCTGAAAATCGCTTCAGGAATACCATTAGTTCCTACAACACCCAACAAGTATGGCAATAGATCCTTAATGTTTAAGTTATATAGCTGAGGTGCTTTTGCCTTGTAAAACACATAGATCAATCCTAATACTAACACTGTGTTAGTTAGACTGCCTAAGACGGCTGAGATTGAAATAGTAAGTGACTTGCTTTTCATTCGCTTAGATAAGTAGTTATACATAGCACCAGCTACGACAGCAATCAATATTCTTGGGATAACGGAGACTACTGGGTTAACAAATACAATGGCTGCTAACGGGCTGGTTGGCCACGCAAAAGCTCGTACAAACGTGATTAGGCCCCACACACCGCCAATTACCGCCCCGTTAGCCGTCCCCATTAAAATAGTTGCAATAATGACGGTTACTTGAATAATAGTGATTTCCAAGGGACCAACTGGAATGTATCCAATAATTGGAATTGAAGTTTGTAAAATAATAATTGCAATAAACATTGCCAAAACGGTTAATCTGAATGTTTTATTCATTTGACTCATCGTTGTTATGCCTCCAATAGGTTTAGGTAATTATATACTACCAGATTATCATTTGAAATGACTTGCGAATAATCTTGAAGAAATGTTTATCATCTTCGAGAAATCTTTATGGTTTATGATGATCGGTCTTCATTAGTTTATTACTAATACATTTTAAATTACACAAAAGCGCCTTGGTATATTTATGAAATATCTTATTTAAAAAGTACGGAAGATTTCAAAAATTAATTTATCTATCATCACGTTAGCTAATCGTCATCATCTTAATTATGTATAAAAAAAACACCTTCCAGAGGAAGATGTCTTGAACAATAATATAAATTGTATATTAACGTTTTGAGAATTGTGAAGCTTTACGGGCTTTCTTAAGACCTGGCTTCTTACGTTCTTTCATACGTGCATCACGAGTCAAAAGACCGGCACGTTTTAATGGTCCACGGAAGTCTGGGTCAACTTCTAGAAGCGCACGGGCAATTCCGTGACGAGTTGCGCCAGCTTGTCCAGAGTAACCACCACCATTAACGTTAACTAAAACATCATAGTTTCCTAGAGTTTCAGTAACATTGAATGGTTGAACAACAACTTCACGTAAGTCAGCTGCTGGAATGTAGTCTTCGATTGAACGATCATTCATAGTAATTTTACCAGTTCCTGGTACTAAACGTACACGAGCAACTGAATCTTTACGACGGCCAGTGCCGCGATATTGTACTTGAGCCAATGCAATTTCCTCCTTAAATTAGGTTAGTAATGTCTAAAACTTCAGGTTTTTGAGCTTGTTGTCCATGTTCTGCACCAGTGTAGACATGTAACTTCAAACCAATCTTGTGACCTAATGAGTTGTGAGGAAGCATTCCTTTAACTGATGTTTCAATCAATTTTTCAGGATCCTTTTCACGAAAATCACCAGCAGTTCTTTGTTTCAAGCCACCGATAAAGCGACTGTGACGGTAATAAATCTTGTTTTTAGCTTTCTTACCTGTCAAGGCAACTTTTTCAGCATTAATTACGATTACATTATCCCCAGTATCAACGTTAGGGGTGAAAGTTGGCTTGTTCTTACCTCTTAAGATAGAAGCAACAACAGTTGAGAGACGTCCCAATGGAACATCTGTGGCGTCAACCACGTACCATTTACGTTCTACTTCACCAGGTTTTGCCATATATGTTGTACGCACGTTAATTTCCTCCATGTTTCTGTGTTTGTTCGACACCAAAAATAAGTTTCCGGGGCTTATCGTGGGGCAAACAATACCAGTTACAATAATACAAATAAATAGGGTCAAAGTCAATTACTTTTAAAAACTATCATTAGAACTTTGGCAGCTTAGTTGGATGCAGCGGGTCATCACCTTCATAATAAACTTTTTTCAAGTAAAGCCCCGATGCTGGCATGGTTAATCTGGCCTGATCCCTATCCTTAACATCAAAGAGTCTCAGAACGTCATGTTCAGGCCTGCTACCAGATCCAATTTCCATGGCCACACCGACCATTATTCGAACCATGTTATACAAAAAACCATTGCCGTAAAACTCAATGTTTATTTCATTTTCTTCTTCATTTAAAAAACACCGAGCATCATAAATAGTTCGAACGTTACTTTTAGCTGTCGAACCAGCAGCCACAAAGCTTGAAAAATCATGTTGACCAACTAACTCATGGATTGCCGTATCAACCTTATTAATATCCACTGGAAACTTCCAGTGACCAGTATAATTTCGCTTAAATGGGTTAGTAAACTCCCCTAAATATGCCCGATACATATATCTTTTACCAGATACGTCGAATCTAGCATGAAAATTGTCACTAACTTTTTCAACTTTTAAAATTTCGACATCCAGCGGAAGCATGCTGTTTAATCCTCGATACATTGCATCAGTTGGAATATCGAACGGAAAATCGAAATGAGCCACTTGGGCTAGGGCATGGACACCTGAATCAGTTCTACCGGAGCCAAATACTTCGATAGCTTGTTTTGGATTTTTTGCCATCAGATTAATCTTAGCAGTTAAAATTCCCTCAACAGTCCTCTGTTTAGGTTGCCTCTGAAACCCGCTAAACTTTGTTCCATCGTATGCAAAAGTGATTTTATAACGAATGACGTTCACCTCAACTAATTTCTTAAATAAACAATTATTCCAAATATTATTAACTCTGCAACCCAACTCACAGTATCTTGCAACTGCCATCGATAGATCCGATACTTCGAACGATGCTCGCTGTCCGAAAACCCGCGAGCTTCCATTGCAGTTGAAAGATTTTCAGCATGCGTGATTGCCCCACTAAATAAAGGCACCAATAGAGGCACCGCTGACTTAACTCGGCTAGTAATACTACCAGACCCGAAATCCACTCCCCTTGAACGTTGCGCATTCATAATTGACTCTAATTCATCCATCAACGTTGGCACAAATCTAAGTGCAATAGACAACATTAACGCTAATGTATCTACAGGAAAATGAACAACTTTTAATGGTCTGAGTATAGTTTGCACTCCATCAGCAATTGCTAGCGGCGTGGTGGTCAATGTTAGCACGGTGGAGATCATAATAATTAGAATGAATCTAACGAAGATAAAACCACCGTTAATCAAACTCGTATCACTGATTGAAAATGGTCCCCATGACCAAAGTACATTGCCGCCACTACTAAACAAGATTTGAAGCAAGACGGTAAAGATAATCAACCAAATCAACGGCCGAATTCCTTTGATGAAATATCCAATTGAAACACCAGACAATAATATGATACCTAGAATTGCAACAACCAAAAGTCCATATGTTGCATAGTTGTTAGCAAAAAAAACAATGAATACGAAGAAGAAGCATAGCAATAGTTTTGATTGCGGACTCATCTTATGAATCCAAGAATTACCAGGTAAATACCGGCCAAAGATAAAATTACTCATCAGAATTGTCCTCCCTGGTATTCTGAACAATTGTTTTAGCTAAATCATCAATTGTCAAAGGTAATGAATTCTGTCCAATACCTAAATCCAACGCAAACTGCGCTGCTTTGGGCAGTGTTAACTGTTTTGTAGCTAACCAATTGGGATCACTAAAAACATCTACTACCTTCCCATCACTGACGATTTTGCCATCTTCCATTACTATAACCTGACTTGCATACTCAACGACGTCTTCCATCTGATGAGTAACCAAAATAATAGTTACATGTCGTTCAACGTTCAATTTATTTACTAATTGCATTATTTCATAGTGACCTTCGGGATCTAATCCTGCCGTTGGTTCATCTAAAATCAATACATCAGGCTGCATAGCTAAAACTCCTGCAATAGCTACTCGACGCATTTGCCCTCCAGAAAGGTCAAATGGAGATTTATCAAATAATTCCTCATCAATATTTACTAATTGCAAAGCATCTTTAGCAGCATCTTCAGCGTCATGTGATGATTTGCCATAGTTTTGTGGTCCAAACATTACGTCTTTCAAGACCGATTCAGCGAAGAGTTGCTTTTCTGGAAATTGAAACACCATTCCGACATGTTGTCTCAGTTGTTTTAAATTCTTGTTAGTTGTCTTTGAAGTAATCGTGTAATTACCAACTTGAACTGATCCAGAAGTTGGCTTAAGTAAAGCATTAATATGTTGAATCAAAGTCGACTTACCACTACCGGTATGTCCAATAATTGCCACAAAACTCCCTTTATCTATATCTAGATTAACACCATTTAAAGCCAATTTCGCAAGTGGTGAATTAGGTTCATAAACATGATTTACATTTGAAAAAGAGATTTCTTTATCCACGAAATCAACTCCTCATCATTCATATATTTGTTAGGGACATTAATCCCTAAATGTCTTAATTCAGTTACCAATTGAGTAGTAAATGGTGTCTCTAATTCAAAGTTATTAAGAAAATCTGTTCGATTAAGCAATTGCTCAGGTGACTCATCAGTCACGACGATGCCTTTATTGATTAAAACAATTCTATCAGCTAATGCTGCCTCTTCGATATCATGAGTTATAGAAATAATTGTTAAGTTCTCACGACTTTTAATTTCTTTAACTAGCTGAATTATTTCCCGTCTACCTTGAGGATCTAACATACTAGTAGACTCATCTAAAATCAAAATTTGTGGCTTGATTGCTAATATACCAGCAATGGCGACACGTTGCTTTTGACCACCCGATAGACTGGCAGGAATTCTGTCACGATAATCCCACATTCCCACAGCTCTCAAACTATTTTCAACAATCGTTTTCATATCCTCACGGTCAATTTGACGATTTTCTAGACCAAACGCAACATCGTCCTCAACCGTAGCACCAACGAACTGATCATCAGGATTTTGAAATACCATGCCAATTTTTCCACGAACTGTTAATAGGTTTTCATCATTCAAAGCAACACCTGCAACATGAATATCTCCACTGTCAGGTACTAACAATCTATCTATCAATCTAGCTAATGTACTCTTACCGCTACCATTTTGACCAACAATCGCGATCCATTGATTAGCTGCAATTGACAAATCGAGCGAACTAAACAAGCTGTCTTGTTCTGGGTATTTAAATGAAAGATTATTGATCTCAATTATATTTTCCATATTAACAGTCCTAAATTAAATTTATGTACAAAAAAATCACTTACAAGTAATCAGTGCTTGAGCAAAAGCCCACATTCAAACTAGACTAGGAATAATCCACCATCATAACGTTCTATACCGAAAACTTGAGTGATTCTCGTAAAACTATGTTAATTATCTATGATAATTAGTCAACCAATTGTAGGATAACCATCTCAGCACCATCACCACGACGTGGCATAGTCTTGTAGATTCGGGTATATCCACCATTACGGTCAGCGTATTGAGTAGCTAAGTCACCGAACAATTTTTGTAAAGCAGTGGTAACAGTAATATCATCACCATCTTCTTTAACATCAGCAACAACATCACGAATGTATGCAGCAGCTTGACGACGAGCATGTAGGTCACCGCGCTTACCAAGTGAAATCATTTTGTCGGTAGTTGAGCGAACTTCCTTAGCTCTAGCTTCAGTAGTAATGATTTGACCATGAATAATCAATTCAGTAGTCAAGTTACGAAGCATTGAACGACGATGTTCACTAGTACGTTGTAATTTACGATTACGCATAAGTTTAGATATCCTCCTTTATTTAGTCTTCTTTACGAAGTGATAAACCTAAAGCACCGAGTTTCTCTTTAACCTCTTCCAATGACTTACGTCCTAAGTTACGAACTTTCATCATGTCAGGTTCAGATTTTTCAGTTAACTCTTGAACAGTATTAATGCCTGCACGCTTAAGACAATTATATGAACGAACTGATAAATCAAGTTCTTCAATAGTCATTTCGAGCATCTTTTCTTTGTGTGTTTCTTCTTTTTCGACCATGATCTCTGTATTCTTAGCTTCATCAGTAAGATCAACAAACATCTCAAGATGTTCAGTTAGAATCTTAGCAGCTAAACTAACAGCCTCACTTGGAGTGATTGAACCATTAGTCCAAACATCTAAAGTAAGCTTATCAAAGTCATCACGTTGACCAACCCGGGTACTCTCAACTTGATAGTTGACACGTTCAATTGGGGTATAAATAGAATCGACGGGAAGTACACCAATAGGCATCTCTGAGCTACGTTGTTTGTTTTCAACGGCAGAAACATACCCACGGCCTCTGTTAGCAGTTAGTCGCATATGGAAATTAGTTCCCTCAGCAACCGTAGCGATATGAAGATCAGGATTTAAAACAGTTACGTCGCTATCCCCAACAATATCACCAGCTGTAACATCAGCAGGTCCAATAACATCAATCTCTAAGTTCTCTTCTTCGTCTTCAGGTCCATCTAATTTTAATGAAATTTTCTTAACATTTAAGATAATCTGAGTGACATCTTCGACAACACCCTTAATGGTTGAGAACTCATGAAGGACATTATCAATTTGGATACTAGTAACTGCTGCGCCAGGTAGAGAAGACAATAGGGTTCTTCTTAGTGAGTTACCAAGAGTAGTCCCATATCCTCTTTCTAGTGGTTCAACAACAACTTCACCATAGTTATCGTTTTCTTCTATCTTGTGAATGTTAGGCTTTTCAAATTCAATCATTCTTATCATTAACCCCTTTCAAAACGCGTGAGTCTTGTTCGTACAATTTGTAAATATGCGGGTACATATTCCACTTAATGAATTGAGTGCGCAAAATACTAAACTCGACGACGCTTTGGAGGACGAGATCCGTTGTGAGGCACTGGAGTAACATCTCTAATAGCTGTAACTTCCAAACCAGTTGCTTGAAGTGCACGAATTGCAGCTTCACGACCAGAACCTGGTCCCTTAACAGCAACTTCAACAGACTTCATGCCATGTTCCATTGATGCTTTAGCAGCAGCTTCAGCAGCCATTTGAGCAGCAAAAGGTGTTGACTTACGACTACCACGGAAACCTAATGCACCAGCAGATGACCATGAAACAGCATTACCTTGTACGTCAGTAATCATCACAAGAGTGTTATTGAAAGTTGAGTGAATATGTGCAACACCTGATTCAATATTCTTCTTGACACGACGCTTACGACTTGTCTTCTTGTTTACCATAAAAGCATACGACCTCCCTTTTTAATTATTTTTTCTTACCTGCAATAGCAGCTTTTTTACCCTTACGAGTACGGGCATTGTTCTTTGTGTGTTGTCCACGAACGGGCAAACCACGACGGTGACGCATACCACGGTATGAGCCAATTTCTTGAAGACGCTTGATGTTCATGCTTACTTCACGACGTAAGTCACCTTCGATTTTTAAATCGCCGACAACTGCACGAATTTTATCTTCTTGATCTGGTGTTAAATCACGAACACGAATATCTTCTGATACGCCTGCATCAGCTAAGATCTTTTGTGCAGTGGTATTACCAATACCAAAAATGTATGTTAAGCCAATGACAATACGCTTGTCACGTGGCAAATCAATTCCGGCAATACGAGCCATTTAACAGCACCTCCTATTTAATAAATTATTTACCTTGACGTTGTTTATGCTTAGGGTTTGCAGAGCAAATAATCATTACTCGACCCTTACGCTTAATAACTTTACAATGTTCACACATTGGTTTTACAGATGGTCTTACCTTCATCATTAACCCTCCTTGACAGAAATGAAGACATTATTACTTAAAACGATAAGTAATTCTACCCTTACTTAAATCGTAAGGCGACATTTCAACAGTAACTTTATCACCTGGAAGAATTCGAATATAATGCATTCTGATCTTACCAGAAACGTGTGCCAAAATTTCATGTCCGTTCTCTAATTCGACTCTAAACATCGCATTAGGCAACGTTTCGATGACTTTTCCTTCAACTTCAATGACATTATCTTTTGCCAATAAAAAACACCTCCAACCATTAATGTTAGATTATTTGTTCAAATATGATGTAATAGCCAAACGATAGTCTACCACAATAAACCAAAATCTTCAATCTAACGCATTCTTACGAATTATAGAGAAGCAAGAATTTTGTCTAAATCAGCCCAAACTTCATTGATATCCTTGTTACCATCAACATTAAATAGCAAGTCTCTATCTTTGTAGTAAGAAATTAATGGCGTATTCATTTTGATGTTTACATCGAGACGATTTTTAACAGCTTCAGGCTTGTCATCCTCACGTTGATAGAACTCGTGATGGCCACACACGTCGCAAGTGTTCTCAACCTTTGGCATGTGATAAATCTTATGATAAGTAGCACCACAGTTCTTACAAATGAACCGACCAGTTAACCGATCAGTAAGTATCTTAGGATCAACATCGATATTAATAACTGCATCCAATGGTTTAGCTAATTCTTCAGACATATCTGACAAAGCGTCAGCTTGTTCTAAAGTTCTTGGATAACCATCCAGAAGGAAACCATCTTTGGTATCACCTTTTGCAAGACGATCCTTAACGATTCCATTAGTTACTTCATCAGGAACCAAGTTCCCTTTGTCAGTGTATTCCTTGGCCTTCAATCCCATTGGAGTTTCGTTCGAGATAGCTTCTCTGAACATATCTCCAGTGGAAATATGAGGGATTTGATACTTATCAACGATGAACTGAGCTTGTGTACCTTTTCCTGCTCCTGGTAGTCCCATTAAAATTAGATTTAATGACATTATTAGAATTCCTCCTCGAGTATAGGTTTTTATTAATCTGTGGTTGATTCTGGGTCTTTAATGAACCCAACGTATTGTCTCTTCATCATCAAACCTCTGATTTGACGAATTGTTTCAATAGCAACACCAACAACAATTAACAAACTAGTTCCACCTAAACCGATTGATTCATCTAAATTCCACACGTTCTGAGCAATTAATGGAATTAAAGCAACAATACCCAAGAAAACCGATCCAACTGTACTTAGCTTCATTAGTAAACTTGACACATATGATTGAGTTTCATGACCAGGCCAAACACCTGGAATGTAACTTCCTTGTTTTTGTAAGTTCTCAGAAAGCTTCTCTGGATTAACCTGAACAAAAGCATAGAAGAAAGTGAAAAGAACAATCAGCACAGTGTACAAAGTTGCACCAGTTGGTGTCTGCATGTTAAATATATCAGAAAGTACTTGATACCAAGTATCTTGTGAGTGATTAGCAGTAAATGCCATCAAAATTGTTTGCGGAGTCGCAATAAACGAACTGGCAAAGATTACTGGAATAACTCCAGCAACGTTAACTTTTAATGGCAGATAACTACTCTCAGAAGCTCCCGCAACACGACGAGTATATTGAATAGGAACTCTTCGTTCTGCTTGTTGAACCCAAGTTACGAAAGTAACAATAGCTAACACAACAATTAACAATACAATACCGAATCCAATTGCTAACCAGAAGTCAGTCCCACTTACACCAACAAAATTTTCTTGGTAAAGTTTTTGAAGACCAACAGGAAGTCTAGCAATAATTCCGGCAAAGATAATCATTGAAATTCCGTTCCCAATACCTCTTTCAGTGATCATGTCACCCATCCAAGTGGTAAGCATTGTACCACCAGTAAGGATAACTCCGATCATAATGAAAGTTTGTGCATTAGGATGCGAAACTAGATTCAAACTACTTAATTGGTTAAAACCAGCAGTGATACCAATAGATTGAAGAAAACCAAGAATCACGGTTAAATACCGTGTCCATTGATTAAGTTTACGTCTACCGACTTCACCTTGTTTACCCCATTCGACGAATCTGGGAACGATATCCATTTGTAACAATTGAACGATGATTTGAGCAGTGATGTATGGTGATACTCCCATCGCAAATATCGAGTAGTTAGTTAATCCACCACCACTAAATGTGTTTAAGATACTAACTAGTCCAGATGATGCAACAGATTGAAGTGCTTTCGCATTAATTCCAGGAACCGTAATATAGGCACCTAAGCGGAAGATAATCAGTACACCTAACGTAAATAGGAGTTTGTTTCTTATTTCCTTAACTTGAAATGCACTCTTTAATGTTGAGAGCATTAGATCACCTCGATTTTACCGCCCGCATTTTCAATAGTTGATTGAGCTGTCTTAGAGAATTTGTTAGCTTTAACAGTTAACTTCTTTGATAACTCACCTTCACCAAGAATCTTGATACCTGACTTAACACTCTTAACAATTCCTGATTCAACTAGCAATTCAGGAGTTACCTCAGTGTCGTTATCAAATGCATCTAACTTGGCAACGTTGACTACTGCATATTCCTTGCGGTTAATGTTATTAAAACCACGTTTTGGAATACGACGGTAAAGTGGCATTTGGCCACCTTCAAAACCGATACGTGTCTTACTACGAGCCTTTTGACCTTTTTGGCCACGACCAGCAGTCTTACCCTTACCAGCTGAACGACCACGTCCCTTACGAGTACGTAGTGAACGAGAACCTTCAGCGGCTTTCAATTCGTTCATTTCCATGAAATTAGCACCTCCTTACAAAATAATAATTAATCTTTAACTTCTTCTACATCAATTAAGTGTGCAATTTGGAAAAGTGCACCCCGAGTTGCTTCATTGTCGGGCTTTACAACTGAGCTGTTAACTCTGTTTAATCCAAGAGCCTTCACAATTTTACGTTGCTTTGGGAGGCGATGTGCAGCACTACGAATTAATGTAACCTTTAATTGAGCCATTACAATAACCTCCTTATTCAGCTAAATGTTGGGCTGAAACACCACGTAAAGCTGAAACTTCATCAGCATTTCTCAAAGCTTTCAAGCCTTCAAAAGTGGCTCTAATAACATTGACCGGAGTGTTTGATCCCAAACGCTTACTTGTAACATCGTCGATACCAGCAAGTTCCATAACATTACGTACGGCACCACCAGCAGCAACTCCAGAACCTTCAGCAGCAGGCTTAAGTAAAATTCTACCACCACCGAAAGTTCCAATAATTTCATGAGGAATTGTTGTACCAACAATCGGAACCTCAATCAAGTTCTTGCGAGCGGCTTCGACAGCTTTACGAATAGCTTCAGGAACTTCTTGAGCTTTACCAGTACCAAATCCAACATGACCTTGTTTGTCGCCAACAACAACCAAAGCTGCGAAACGAAGACGACGTCCACCTTTAACAACCTTTGTGATCCGGTTGATTGAAACGACAGTATCTTCAAGCTCTAACTTATCTGGATCAATAAACTTCTTCATGTGCGGTTATTCCTCCTTTTTTTAAAATTCTAGTCCATTTTCACGAGCAGCATCTGCAAGAGCTTGAACACGACCATGGTAGATGTATCCTCCACGATCAAAAACAACATTCTTAATGTTCTTTTCGTTAGCACGTTCTGCTACTAACTTACCAACACTAGCTGCTTGTTCAGTCTTGTTTCCACTGTCTGCAGTATCAAGTGTTGAGGCACTAACAAGCGTTACACCCTCTACGTCATCAATTACTTGAGCGTAGATGTTTTTGTTTGAACGGAAAACATTTAAGCGTGGGCGCTCGGCAGTACCAGAAATTTTACTACGGACACGACTATGACGACGTTTCCGGTTCTTGTTCTTATCTGGTTTAGAAATCAAAATAGTCACCTCAAATTTAATTTGAACTAGTAAGTATTACTTACCAGTCTTTCCTTCTTTACGGATAATGTGTTCATTTTCATAACGAATACCTTTACCCTTGTATGGTTCTGGTGAACGAACGGCACGAATATCGGCAGCTAAGTCACCAACGTGTTGCTTGTTGATACCACTAATCTTAATAGTAGTGTTGTCAGGAACTTCAACAGTCAAATCTTCAGGAACGGTCATGTCAACCGGGTTAGAATAACCAACATTAAGAGTTAATGTCTTTCCTTTCAATTGAGCACGGTATCCAACACCGACAAGCTTAAGGGTCTTTGCAAATCCGTTTGTAACACCTTCAACCATGTTGTTGAAGTTTGCACGTGTTGTACCATGAAGGGCACGAACACGGTTGTTGTATGCACCAATTGGTTCAAAGGTAACTTCGTTTCCGTTAACGTTCATCTTAATATCAGATGAAAGTTCACGGGTCAAAGATCCTTTAGAACCTTTAACAGTTACGACATTCCCTTCAGATTTAATTTCTACACCTTCAGGAATAGTAACAGTTTTATAACCAATACGACTCATTGAAATTACACCTCCAATTTTTTGAAATTTTTACCAAATGTAAGCTAATACTTCTCCACCGACTTTTTGAGCGCGAGCTTCTTTGTCAGTTACAACTCCATTTGAAGTAGAAATGATTGCGATTCCAAGACCGTTAAGGACCTTAGGAACTGAATCAGCCTTGACGTATGAACGTAAACCGGGCTTTGAAATTCTCTTTAAACCTGTGATAACACGTTGCTTGTCCTTACCGTATTTAAGAAATACGCGGATCACGCCTTGTTTATCATCTTCAATATATTCAACATCGCGAATGAAACCTTCTCGTTTAAGGATTTCTGCGATATCACGTTTAATCTTTGATGCAGGAACTTCAACTGTTTCATGGTAAACCATGTTTGCATTACGAATGCGAGTTAAAAAGTCTGCAATTGGGTCAGTCATAGACATTAACGTACAACCTCCTTTTTTAAAATATTACCAGCTAGCTTTTTTCATGCCTGGAATTTGACCCGCATGGGCAAGTTCACGGACACACAAACGGCATAAATGGAATTTTTTGTAAACTGAATGAGGTCGTCCGCATCGTTCGCAACGTGTGTAGTTTTGAGTTGAGAATTTAGCAGGGCGTTCACTTTTTACAATTAATGATTTTTTAGCCAATGTGAAACCTCCTCATTATTTGGCAAATGGCATACCGAATTGAGTCAACAATTCACGTGATTCTTCATCAGTATTTGCTGTAGTTACGACTACAATGTCTAAACCTCTAACACGGTTAACATCATCGTAATCAATTTCAGGGAAAATCAATTGTTCTCTAACACCTAAGGTATAGTTACCACGGCCATCAAAGGCACGGTTACTAACACCATGGAAGTCACGAACACGTGGCAATGATACATTGATCAACTTGTCCAAGAAATCGTACATTCTGTCACCACGAAGGGTAACTTTGGCACCGATTGACATTCCTTCACGGAGTCTGAAACCGGCAATAGATTTCTTAGCTTTTGTAACTAATGGCTTTTGACCTGAGATCAAAGCAAGTTCTGCAACTGCTTCATCCAAGTTCTTGGCGTTAGTAACTGCATCACCAACACCCATGTTCAACACAATCTTCTCAATCTTTGGAGCTTGCATAGTTGAGCTGTAATTGAATTTTTCCATCATGTGTGATTTGATTTCACTATCAAATTTTTCTCGTAAACGACTTGACATTTAAAAGGTATCCTCCTTTCGCTTATAAATTAATCGATTGCTTTTTGTGATTTCTTAGAAAAACGAACCTTTTTACCATCTTCAATTTTGAAACCAACACGAGTTGGTTCATTGGTAGATGGATCAATAAGCATTACGTTTGAAACATGAATAGCGGCTTCAGTATCAACGATTCCACCTTGTGGGTTGGTAGTTGAAGCTTTGGCATGTTTCTTAATCATGTTAACGCCTTCGACGATAACACGGTCTTTTGAAGCAATAGTCTTTTTAACTGTTCCTTCTTTACCTTTGTCCTTACCACTAATAACTCGAACTTTGTCACCAGTTTTAATGAACATAACGGCACCTCCTTATATCCTTGGGTTGAAATTAAAGTACTTCTGGGGCCAATGAAACGATCTTCATGAAGTTGTGATCACGCAATTCACGAGCAACCGGGCCAAAGATACGAGTACCTTGAGGGCTTTTATCATCACGAATCAATACAGCAGCATTTTCGTCGAAACGGATGTATGAACCGTCGGTACGACGTGTAACTGCCTTTGTACGGACAACAACTGCTTTAACAACGTCACCTTTTTTGACAACGCCACCTGGCGTTGCTTGTTTAACAGTAGCAACGATAGTATCACCGATTCCGGCATATCTTCTAGTTGAGCCACCTAAGACCTTGATTGTTAAAATTTCTCTTGCGCCTGAGTTGTCAGCAACTTTTAAACGGCTTTCTTGTTGAATCAAAGGTATATCCTCCCTTCATTTTTTAAGATCAGAACACGATAAAAAATGATAAAAATTTGTATTAAATAATAACCGCTTTTTCAACAATGTCTAGTAGACGGAAACGCTTTGTCTTAGATAATGGACGAGTTTCCATAATACGTACAACATCATTAACCTTTGCTTCATTGTTTTCATCATGAGCAGTGTATTTCTTAGAATACTTAACGCGCTTACCGTATACAGGGTGAGTCTTGTATGTTTCAACAACGACAGTAATAGTCTTATCACTCTTAGCAGAAACTACTCGTCCTTGGTATACCTTACGTTGGTTGCGTTCTTCAGCCATTAAACAGTTACCTCCTTTATCGTATTCTACTTGTTAAGTTCTTGTTGACGAAGTGCTGTCTTGATACGAGCAATGTTCTTACGAACTTGCTTTAGACGAGCAGTGTTTTCAAGTTGACCAGTGGCCAATTGGAAACGAAGATTGAATAATTCGTCTTTGTAATCTTGTTCTTTTTCGATCATTTGAGCAGTGGTTAATTCATTAATTTCTTTAGCCTTCATTGGATTCGCCACCTACTTCCTCACGTTTTAAAATCTTAGTTCTAACGGGAAGTTTCATTGATGCAAGTCTTAATGCTTCGTTAGCGACTTCTTCAGTAACGCCACCGACTTCAAAAAGTACCTTGCCCCGCTTTACAGGTGCAACCCATCCAGCAGGTGTACCTTTACCATTACCCATTCGAACTCCGACACCCTTTTCGGTATATGACTTGTGAGGGAAAATCTTAATCCAAACTTTTCCACCACGCTTCATATAACGAGTCATTGCTATACGAGCGGCTTCGATTTGTCTGTTTGTGATCCATTTTGAATCCAAAGCTTGCAAACCGTAATCGCCGAAGCTTACTTGCTTACCACCTTTGGCTTGCCCACGGAGCTTACCACGATGTTCACGACGATGCTTAACACGTTTTGGTACTAACATGTTTATTTCCCTCCTTTGTCATCATTCTCGTTGTTCTTTTTTGCAGGAAGAATTTCACCACGGTAGATCCAAGTTTTAACTCCGATTGAACCGTATGTTGTGTGAGCTTCTACCCATGCATAGTCAATGTCAGCTCTAAGTGTATGCAAAGGAACTGTACCATCTGAGTAAGTTTCGATACGAGCCATGTCGGCACCGTTCAAACGACCAGCTGATTGAGTCTTAATACCTTTTGCACCAGAACGCATTGTTCTTTGCATTGCTTGACGCATTGCACGACGGAAAGCCACACGACCTTCAAGTTGACGAGCAATGTTTTCACCAACTAATTTAGCATCTAAATCAGGTTTCTTGATTTCGATGATGTTGATGTGAACTCTCTTGCCTGTTAGGCTGTTAAGTTCTTTACGAAGGTTTTCAACTTCTGAACCACCCTTACCAATAACCATTCCTGGTTTGGCAGTATGGATAGAAACGTTAACCCGGTTTGCAGCACGTTCAATTTCAACAGTTGAAACTGATGCACTAGCAAGACGCTTTTCAATAAATTTACGGATTTGTAGGTCTTCACGCAAGTATGCTGCATATTCTTTATCAGCGTACCATTTAGCTTCCCAGTCGCGAATAACACCTACTCGGAATCCATTAGGATTAATTTTTTGTCCCACGTGTTATCCCTCCTCTTTTTCTGAAACTACGATCGTAATGTGACTAGTACGTTTGTTGATTGGTGAAGCAGATCCTTTGGCACGAGGACGGAAACGCTTAAGCGTAGGTCCTTCGTTGACAAAGACTTCACTTACATACAAGTTGTCACTGTCTAAATCAAAATTGTTTTCTGCATTAGCAACGGCAGACTTTAAAACTTTTGCTACTACTGGTGAAGCTCCACGAGGTGTGAAGTCCAAGATAGCTGCTGCTTCAGCAACATTCTTGCCTCTAATAAGATCAACTACAAGGCGGACCTTACGAGCGGCAATACGAACAGTTTTAGCAGTTGCTTGTGCTGATGTAACTTGTTCAGCCATTAGTTATCCTCCTTGCTTTACTTAGTTTTCTTATCGTCACCACTGTGACCATGGAAAGTACGTGTTGGAACAAACTCACCGAGTTTATGACCAACCATGTCTTCTTGAACATACACTGGGACATGTTTACGTCCATCATAAACTGCGAATGTATATCCAATAAAACTTGGGAAAATCGTTGAACGACGAGACCAAGTCTTAATTACAGACTTCTTTTCTTGGTCCTTCTGAGCATCAACCTTCTTAAGTAGGTGCTCGTCAGCGAATGGTCCCTTTTTTAAGCTACGACTCATTTTGTGACCTCCTCTGTTGACATGCATTAAATGCTAATTATTACATCTTCGATCCTTTACGACGACGAACGATAAATTTATCTGAACGTGCCTTCTTAGAACGAGTCTTCTTACCAACTGTCTTCTTACCCCATGGTGATAATGGTGATGGAAGACCAACTGGAGCTTTACCTTCACCACCACCATGAGGGTGATCGTTAGGGTTCATTACAGATCCACGAACGTGTGGACGTTGGCCCTTGTAACGAGTACGTCCAGCTTTACCAACATTAACAAGTTCATGTTCTTCATTACCAACTGCACCAATTGTGGCACGGTTAACAGAAAGAATCATACGAACTTCACCTGATGATAATCTAACAAGAACGTATTTACCGTCACGACCTAATAATTGAGCTGATGTACCAGCAGAACGAACAAGTTGTCCACCCTTACCAGGCTTAAGCTCGATGTTATGAATAATTGAACCAACTGGAATGTTAGTAAGTGGCAATGTGTTACCAGTCTTAATATCTGCATTAGGACCTGATTCAACTTTGTCTCCTACCTTCAAGCCTTTAGGTGCGATGATGTATGCTTTGATACCATCTTCATACACGATAAGGGCAATGTTAGCAGTTCTGTTTGGATCATATTCAATAGCTTTTACAGTAGCTGTAATATCATCTTTATTACGTTTGAAATCAATAATACGATATTGATTCTTATTTCCGCCACCACGGTGACGAACAGTCATATGACCATAGTTGTTACGGCCAGCAGTCTTGCTCTTTGATTCAAGCAATGACTTTTCAGGTTTTGACTTAGTGATATCACTGTAGTCAAGACTAGTCATGTTACGTCTACCATTACTGGTTGGCTTGTATGTCTTAATACCCAAGATGTTTCCCTCCTATATTAAGTATTTTTTATTCTTCACCGAATAATTGAATTTCTTTTGAATCGTCAGTTAACTTAACGATTGCTTTACGACGCTTTTTAGTGAATCCAACGTATCTACCTTGGCGTTTTTCCTTACCTTTAACATTCATAATGTTAACTTTAGTAACCTTAACATCAAAAATATCTTCGATAGCTTTTTTCACTTGGGTCTTAGTTGCTCGTACATCAACGTCGAAAGTGTACTTTTTGTCATCCATCTTACTTGTTGATTCTTCGGTAATAACGGGACGTAAAATAATATCACGTGATTCCATTATGCGAGCACCTCCTCTACTTGAGAAAGGGCAGCTTTTGTAATAACGACTTTGTCGCTGTTAGCAACATCAAGTACGTTAACTCCCTTTGCAGGAACGACTTTAACGTTTTTAAGATTGCGAGCAGATAACAATGCTTTTTCGTTGTCGTCTTCCAAAACTACCAATGTCTTAGTTGCAACTTCCAACTTGTTTAACATTTCAGCGAATTCCTTTGTCTTTGGTGCATCAAATGCAAGAGCATCAAGAACTAAGAATTTGTCATCTGCAACTTTTGCAGATAATACTGACTTCAATGCCAAACGAGTTACTTTACGTGGTAAATGGTATGCGTATGAACGTGGAGTAGGTCCAAAGACAATTCCACCGCCACGCCATTGTGGTGAACGAATTGATCCTTGACGAGCTCTACCAGTACCTTTTTGACGCCATGGCTTCTTACCACCACCGCGAACGGCTGAACGGTTCTTAACAGCGTGAGTTCCTTGGCGCATTGAAGCACGTTGCATTAAGATTGTATCAAAAACTACGTTTTCGTTTGGTTCAATACCAAAGATAGCGTCGTTTAATGAAACATTACCGTTCTTACTTCCATCTTGTTTATATAATGCTACATCAGTCATTTATGGTTGCCTCCCTTCAATTATTTTGTACCGCGGGCAGCGGTCTTAATTGTAATGTATGACTTGTTTGCTCCAGGTACGTTACCTTTGATCAAGATCACATTGTTGTCTACATCAGTGCGAACAACTTCAAGGTTTTGAATAGTAACAGTCTTGTTACCCATTCTACCTGGAAGTTTCATACCTGGTGCAACACGGTTAATGATTGGTCCTAATGAACCTGGACGACGGTGATAACGAGAACCATGAGTTTCAGGTCCACGACGTTGACCATCTTTATGAACGTTACCTTGGTATCCATGACCCTTAGTAATACCAGTTACATCAACGATGTCTCCTGGTTCAAAGATGTCAGCCTTAACTTCACCTGATAATTCGTAATCTCCTAGCTCAACATCTCTGATTTCTTTCATGAAGCGCTTAGGAGTAGTTTTTGCCTTCTTTGCATGACCTTCTGCTGGATTGTTTGCAAGCACAGCGCGTTTGTCTGCATAACCCAATTGAATAGCATCGTAACCGTCAGTTTCGGCAGTCTTAACTTGCATAACAACGTTAGGACTAACTTCAACAACTGTAACGGGAACTAATTCACCATTGTCTGTGAATACTTGGGTCATTCCAACTTTCTTTCCTAAGATTCCTTTTTTGGTCATGAGTACACCTCCAATTTAAATATAATTTTTATAGCTTAATTTCAATATCCACACCACTAGGTAAGTCAAGCTTCATTAATGAGTCAACTGTCTTTGGTGTTGGATTTGTAATATCGATTAAACGCTTATGCGTCAAGATTTCAAATTGTTCACGAGCATCTTTAAACTTATGTGGTGAACTTAAAACAGTATAGATAGTACGTTCTGTTGGCAATGGAATTGGACCTGAAATTGTAGCTCCAGTTCTTTCTGCCGTAGCAACGATCTTTTCTGCTGATTGATCTAAAATACGATGTTCATATGCCTTTAAGCGAATACGAATCTTTTGTTTTGCCATTGTGTTCCCTCCTTCGTCTATTTTAAAAATATGACTAACTCCGTGAAAATTACCGCCGCATCCATGGCAAAGCATCCGGGTGTGTCGCAACCTTTCACATCAAAGCTATCATGTATCATTTTTTGAGCATAGTAACCCGTTAAAAACAATTACTTGAATAGTGTACAAGAAAACCTGCCTTCTGACAAGGCTTATTATTGATAAAATACAATTTGTAATATTTTTGTCATCGCAAATAAAAAACGATGGGCACAAAGCCCATCGTTTTAGAAAAATTAATCTTCTGAAGATGCGTTTCCGCCATTCTTCTTGATGATTTCTTCTTGAATGCTCTTAGGAACTGCTTCGTAATGATCAAATGTCATAGTAAATGTACCACGACCTTGTGATGCAGAACGTAAAGTAGTTGCATAACCAAACATTTCTGAAAGAGGAACAAAAGCATGAATTTCTTCTGAACCAGCAACAGCTTCCATACCTTCAACACGACCACGACGTGCAGTAATTTGACCCATGATATCACCCATGTACTCTTCTGGTACACGAACTTCAACCTTCATGATTGGTTCAAGAATAACTGGAGCAGCTTTCTTAGCAGCTTCACGCAATGCGATTGAAGCAGCAACCTTAAAGGCAGCTTCACTAGAATCGACATCATGGTAACTACCATCATACAATTTGGCTTTCAAGTCTACCAATGGATATCCGGCAAGAACACCATTGTTCATAGCTTCTCTCAAACCTTGTTCAACTGAAGGAATGTATTCACGAGGAACAACACCACCAACGATGGCATCTTCGAACTCGAATCCTTTTCCTTCTTCGTTAGGTGAGAATTCAACCCAAACATCACCATATTGACCTTTACCACCAGATTGACGAACAAACTTACCTTGAGCTTGAACATCCTTAGTGAAGGCTTCACGATAAGAAACTTGTGGAGCACCGATAGTAGCTTCAACGTTAAATTCACGTTTCATACGGTCAACGATGATATCCAAATGAAGTTCACCCATTCCGGCGATAATAGTTTCACCAGTTTCAGGGTTAGTTTCAGCATGGAATGAAGGATCTTCTTCAGCAAGCTTTTGAAGAGCAACATCCATCTTATCTTGGTCAGCCTTTGACTTAGGTTCAACGGCTACCTGGATAACTGGGTCAGGGAATTCCATTGATTCCAAGTGAAGTGGATGATCTGGATCAGTTAAAGAATCACCAGTAGTGGTATTCTTCAAACCAATGGCAGCGGCAATATCACCTGAGAATACTTCAGGAATTTCTTGACGTTGGTTTGAATGCATTTGTAGCAAACGACCAACACGTTCACGTTTGTCCTTAGTTGAGTTAAGAACATATGATCCTGATTCAAGAGTACCTTGATATACACGGATAAATGTTAAACGACCAACGAAAGGATCAGTAGCAACCTTAAATGCTAAGGCAGCGAATGGTTTGTCGTCACCGGCAACCAATTCAACTGTTTCATCAGTTGTAGGATCAGTAGCGTTGTATGGCTTAACATCTAATGGTGATGGCAAGTAATCAACAACTGCATCAAGCATCATTTGAACACCCTTGTTCTTAAATGCTGAACCAGCAAGAACTGGGAACAATTCCAAGCTTAAAGTACCCTTACGGATAGCAGCTTTAATTTCATCTTCTGAAATTTCCTTACCATCCAAGTACTTTTCCATAATGTCATCGTCAATGTCAGCTAATTGTTCTAACATTTGTGCACGACGCTTTTCAGCTTCTTCTTTGTATTCATCAGGAATATCAACAGTATCCCATTCTGAACCAAGTTCGTCTTCGTCGTAGATATCAGCCTTCATTTCAACAAGGTCAATAACTCCTTCAAAGTCATCTTCAGCACCGATAGGCATTTGAATTGCCAAAGCGTTAGCTTGTAAACGGTCACGAAGTGATTGAACAGAAAAGTCAAAGTCAGCACCCATCTTGTCCATCTTGTTTGCAAAAACAATTCTTGGAACACTGTAATCTGATGCTTGACGCCAAACAGTTTCAGTTTGAGGTTCGACACCAGCTTGTGCATCAAGAACAGCTACGGCACCATCAAGAACACGAAGTGAACGTTCAACTTCAATAGTGAAGTCCACGTGTCCTGGGGTATCAATAATGTTGATACGGTGGTCTTTCCATGCAGCAGTTGTTGCGGCAGATGTAATAGTGATACCACGTTCTTGTTCTTGGTCCATCCAGTCCATTTGTGAAGCACCGTCATGGGTTTCACCAATTTTGTGAATTTTACCGGTATAGTACAAGATGCGTTCAGTAGTTGTTGTTTTACCAGCATCGATATGCGCCATGATACCGATGTTACGAGTTCTTTCTAGCGGAAACTCTCGTTTGTTTGCCATTGTGTAACTCCTTTCGAAAATCGTGCGTATTTACAGGAAAAACGGCCTAGCGACCGCCGTCCTAAAAAATATTAGCAATGGTATGTGATTATTACCAACGGTAATGTGCGAATGCACGGTTGGCTTCAGCCATCTTATGAGTATCTTCACGTTTCTTAACAGCTGCACCAGTATTGTTAGCAGCATCCATGATTTCACGTGCAAGACGTTCAGTCATAGTATGTTCGCCACGAAGACGAGCATAGTTAACGATCCAACGAAGACCAAGTGTAGTACGACGATCTGGACGAACTTCGATTGGAACTTGGTAGTTTGATCCACCAACACGACGTGCCTTAACTTCAAGTACAGGCATAACGTTCTTCATAGCTTCTTCAAACACTTCAACTGGTTCGTTACCAGTTTCTTCTTTAATCATATCGAACGCTGCATATAGAATCTTTGCAGAAGTTCCTCGCTTACCGTCTAACATCATACGGTTAATCAAGCGAGTAACCAATTTAGAGTTGTACATTGGATCTGGAAGTACTTCTCTCTTTTGAACATTTCCTTTTCTAGGCATTTCGTTATCCTCCTATTAATAGATAGAACTTAATTTGAATTAATCGAATAGATATTATTCTTTAGGCTTCTTTGTACCGTATTTAGAACGACTCTTACGACGATCTGTAACACCGGCAGTATCGAGGGCACCACGAATAACGTGATAACGAACACCAGGTAAATCTTTAACACGGCCTCCACGAATAAGAACAACACTATGTTCTTGCAAGTTGTGTCCAATACCTGGAATATAAGCAGTAACTTCGATCAAGTTTGATAGACGAACACGAGCATACTTACGTAAAGCAGAGTTAGGCTTCTTTGGTGTCATAGTACCGACACGGGTAGCAACCCCACGCTTTTGAGGAGCAGGTACGTTAACTTGCTTCTTCTTGTAAGAGTTATAAGCATAGTTTAAAGCTGGTGCATCTGATTTAGAACTTCTAGATTTACGTCCTTTACGAACCAATTGGTTAATTGTAGGCATCTAAAAAGTCTCCTTTCACAAATATCATTTATAGTATAGTCCACACATCCAGGCGGTTCTTTTTTATGTAAAAAAGAATGTGTACCGCCCAACACTTTTTGCCAGAACAGTCAGCATGTCTGATCAATTCAGAAACCTGTTACAAAAAGCACCTTGTATAATTTATCATGTGGATTGATTTATGTCAATATAGAATACATTTTTGTTTTCTTCCGTAATTAACTAACGGAGGGACTTTACATGAATGTTTTTTACTTAATAATTTTATTTATGCTGGGCAGTTCATCAGCATCTTTTTTATCTGTAGTTACCGTTCGGAGTCATCGTAGTGAATCAATAATTTATCCCAAATCTCACTGTGACAACTGTAAAAACTACTTGGAATTTATAGAGTTGATTCCGATATTCAGTTACATCTTTTTAAAAGGTAAATGTAAACATTGTCATGAATTGATAGATCGGACAAGTTTTATTTCAGAGATTTTTCTAGGTTGTTTATTTGTGATTGCAGCATTTCAGCCCTCCCCGCTCGATGAAATAGTAATAGGCATAAACATGTTATATCTCAGTTTAGATGATTTAGAGGATACGCAGGTCAGTCGTTGTTTCTTAATATTTTTTAGTGTGATTTGCATCATCCTTGGACACCCTAGGCTTCTATATCTCGTAATAACCATTGTACTAACACTTGTTTTACTGCTAATAAATCATCAAGAAAAGTCCATCGGCAATGCCGATATAGAATTTTGTGGTGCCTTAGTTATATTAATTGGAGTCAATTCCACCATTATCGTGGTTTTTATAGCATGCGTCATGGCTTTATTTTACCTTCTAATCCATAACAATTATCAAATGAAGCTGGCTTTCATACCTTTTCTAGCATTCGCTTACTGGATCAGTCATCTATTCCATTGTTTCATAAAATAAAAACCAAACAAAAAAGGTATCGAGATTAACTCGATACCTTTTTTAAGAAGCACTTTATAAATTACTTACCTTGTTCTTCGGCTTTCATTTTTTCTTCAAGTTCACTGATTGAATAAACACCATCAGTTGATGAATCACCAGTTTCTTCAGGTTTAATACCACGGTAATCTCCCATACCAGTTCCGGCAGGAATTAGCTTACCAATGATAACATTTTCTTTAAGTCCAACAAGTGGATCATTCTTACCACGAATAGCAGCATCAGTAAGAACTCTAGTTGTTTCCTGGAATGAAGCAGCTGACAAGAAACTATTAGTTTCAAGAGCGGCCTTAGTAATACCAAGAAGAACAGGTCTAGCAGTAGCTGGAACTGCACCAGAAATAACTGCATCTGCGTTGCTTTCCTTAAAGTCATTAATGTCCATCAAAGTACCAGGAAGAACGTCAGTATCACCAGGATCCATGATTCTAACCTTACGAAGCATCTGTCTAACCATGATTTCCACATGCTTATCAGAAACTTCCACACCTTGTTTACGGTAGACATTTTGAACTTCATGGAGCAAGTAGTTTTCAGTAGAAAGAACGTCCCGAACTTTAAGAAGTTCCTTAGGATCAATTGAACCTTCATTAAGTGCTGCACCACGGTGAATGTAATCACCTTCGGCCACTCTCATTCGAGCAGTCATAGGAACAGTGTAAGTTCTGGTATCAGATTCACCCTTAATAGTAATCTCTTTAGTTCTTTCGGCAGGATTTTCTTCAATTGACTCAACTGTACCAGTAACTTCAGTAATCTCTGCTTTACCTTTAGGGTTACGAGCTTCAACAATTTCTTGAACTCGAGGAAGTCCTTGGGTAATATCAGCGTTACCAGCAACACCACCGGTATGGAAGTTACGCATGGTTAATTGAGTACCAGGTTCACCGATTGATTGAGCAGCAACAGTACCAACTGCTTCACCAACTTCAACCTCGTCACCAGTAGCCATGTTACGACCATAACATTTCTCACAGACACCATGAACAGTGTTACAAGTAAATGCAGAACGAATAGTAACTTCTTTGATTCCAGCATCGACAATTGCTTGTCCCATTGCTTCATCAATCATCACACCAGCAGGAACGATTACATCGCCTGTCTTAGGGTTCTTAACAGACTTCAATGCATAACGACCAACGATTCGGTCATACAATGATTCAATTAATTCGTTACCATCAGTAATTTCACTGATAGTAAGACCACGATCGGTACCACAGTCTTTTTCACGAACAATAACGTCTTGAGCCACATCAACTAGACGACGAGTCAAGTAACCAGAGTTGGCAGTCTTAAGGGCCGTATCAGTCATACCTTTACGAGCACCATGGGTAGAAATGAACATTTCCAAAACAGAAAGTCCCTCACGGAAGTTCGCAGTGATAGGTAATTCCATGATTTCACCATTAGGAGCAGCCATCAATCCACGCATTCCGGCAAGCTGAGTAAAGTTAGAAACGTTACCACGAGCTCCAGAATCACTCATCATATAGATAGGGTTTTGTGGATCGAAGTTCTTCATAAGACGGTCTTGAATGTCATCCTTAGCATCATTCCAGATACCAATTACTCGTTCATAACGTTCTTGGTCAGTAATCAATCCACGACGGAATTGTTTAGTAACCATGCCAACCTTCTTATGTGCGTCATCAATGATTTCTTGCTTGTCGGGAAGTTCAGTAACATCCACGATTCCGACAGTAAGACCTGATTTAGTAGAGTCATCGTAACCTAAGTCCTTCATTCTATCAAGAAGAAGTGAAGTTTCGGTAACTTTGTATTGCTTGTAAACTTCAGCGATAACATCACTTAGGAAGCCCTTCTTAAATGGAAGAACTATTTCAGCATCCTTAAGATGCTCATGAATATCTTCGCCTGGTTCCAAGAAATACTTGTCATCAATGTAACCACTGATATTAGTATCAGTTGGTTCATTCAAGTATGGGAAACCTTCTGGCAAGATTTGGTTAAATAAAATCTTACCAACAGATGTAACCATAATCTTATCTTTTTGATCATCAGTAAATGGCTTGTTAGGGTAAGCAGCAACTTTGATACCAACTCTAGTATGCCAATGAACTAATCCATTTCTGAATGCTAAATCAGCTTCAGCAGGAGAATTAAAGATCATTCCCTCACCAATCTTGTTAACTTCTTCCATCGTAAGATAGTAGTTACCGATAACCATATCTTGTGAAGGAACAACCACTGGTTTTCCATCATTAGGAGCAAGGATGTGGCCAGCAGCAAGCATTAACAAGCGAGATTCAGCTTGAGCTTCATCAGATAAAGGAACGTGAATGGCCATTTGGTCACCATCAAAATCGGCATTATAAGCTTCACACACAAGTGGATGCAAACGCATTGCTTTACCAGATACTAGAACTGGTTCGAATGCTTGAATACCTAAACGGTGAAGTGTAGGGGCCCGGTTTAATAGAACTGGATGTTCTTTAATAACGTCCTCTAAGACACTAAATACATCGTCATCTTGACGTTCGATCTTTCGCTTGGCATTTTTAATGTTAGAAGCTAAATTACGACCAACCAACTCTTTCATAATGAAAGGTTTGAATAATTCCATAGCCATAGGCACTGGAAGACCCATTTGGTTCATCTTCAAGTTAGGTCCAACATCAATAACTGAACGACCTGAATAGTCAACACGCTTACCAAGTAAGTTTTGACGGAAACGTCCTTGCTTACCTTTAAGCATGTGTGAAAGTGACTTAAGTGGACGGTTACCAGGACCAGCAACTGGACGGCCACGACGACCATTATCAATCAAAGCATCAACGGCTTCTTGTAACATCCGCTTTTCGTTTTGAACGATAATTCCAGGAGCATTAAGATCAAGTAATCTCTTAAGACGGTTGTTACGGTTAATAACTCGACGATATAAATCGTTCAAGTCAGAAGTAGCAAACCGACCACCTTCAAGTTGAACCATTGGACGTAAGTCAGGCGGAATAACTGGTACTGTATCCATTACCATCCATGAAAGATCGTTATTTGAATTAACGAAAGCTTCCAAGATGTCCAAACGTCTTACAGCACGAGTTCGTTTCTGACCGGTTGCATCTTTAAGTTCTTCTTTAAGTTCTTCAACTTCTTTTTTAACATCAACATTCTTCAATAATGTCTTAATTGCTTCGGCACCAATTTGAGCCTCGAAACGAGGACCATACTCTTGCTTCTTATCGCGGTATTCACGTTCTGAAAGCAATTGTTTGTTTTCCATTGGTGTGTTACCTGAGTCAGTAACAACGTATGAAGCAAAGTAAATAATTTCTTCAAGGGCACGAGGGCTCATATCAAGTACAAGTCCCATTCGGCTAGGAATTCCTTTGAAGTACCAAATGTGAGTTACTGGTGCAGCTAATTCGATATGACCCATTCGTTCACGACGAACTTTTGAACGAGTCACTTCAACACCACATCGGTCACAGACAATTCCCTTGTAACGAATACGCTTGTACTTACCACAAGCACATTCCCAGTCCTTGGTAGGTCCAAAAATTCTTTCATCAAAAAGCCCATCTTTTTCAGGCTTTAAAGTCCGATAGTTGATTGTTTCTGGCTTCTTAACTTCACCATATGACCAACTACGGATCTTATCAGGAGATGCTAGACCAATCTGCATACTTTCGAATTTGTTAACATCGACCACTAGTTCAACCTCCCATTACTGTTCGTTGTTCGTTTGCGTAGATTCAGTTTGTGATGCTGGCTTGGCAGCAGCTTCTTGTTGAGCTTTTTGCTCAGCCATCTTGCTAATTGCGTCAACATTTAAAACGTCGTCTTCTTCGTCTAAGTCACGAAGTTCAATTTCTTTCTTGCTACTATCAAGCACTTTCATATCAAGTCCAAGTGATTGAAGTTCTTTAACAAGAACTCGGAATGATTCAGGAACACCTGGCTTAGGAATTGGTTCGCCTTTAACGATTGCTTCGTAAGTCTTTACACGTCCAGTAACATCATCAGACTTGTAAGTTAAGATTTCTTGCAATGTGTAAGCAGCACCATAAGCTTCAAGTGCCCAAACTTCCATTTCACCGAAACGCTGTCCACCAAATTGTGCTTTACCACCAAGTGGTTGTTGAGTAACTAATGAGTAAGGTCCAATTGAACGTGCATGAATTTTATCATCAACCATGTGGGCAAGTTTCATGTAATGCATAACCCCTACGGCGATTCGTTTGTCGAATGGTTCACCAGTTCGACCATCATAAACAATTGTCTTACCATCGCTAGCCATACCAGCTTCTTTAACAGCGTCCCAAATATCACTATCACGGGCACCATCAAAAACAGGTGTAGCAATGTGGATGCCTAATTTCTTAGCAGCCATTCCTAAATGGATTTCCAACACTTGACCAATGTTCATACGTGAAGGCACACCCATGGGACTAAGCATGATGTCAATTGGTGTTCCATCTGGTAAGTAAGGCATATCCTCTTCAGGGATAACTACTGAAACAGTACCCTTGTTACCATGACGACCGGCCATCTTGTCACCAACTTGAAGTTTACGTTTTTGAGCGATGTAAACACGAATCATCTTGTTAACACCAGGTGACAATTCATCACCATTTTCTCTAGTAAACACTTTAACGTCTTGAACTGTACCGCCACCACCATGAGGAACTCTCAATGATGTGTCACGAACTTCACGTGATTTTTCACCAAAGATGGCATGTAGCAATCTTTCTTCAGCTGATAATTCTGTAACTCCCTTAGGTGTTACCTTACCAACCAAGATGTCACCATCATGAACTTCGGCACCAATCATAACAGTACCGTTTTCATCAAGGTTCTTAAGAGCATCTTCACCAACGTTTGGCAATTCGCGAGTCATTTCTTCAGGTCCTAATTTAGTATCCCGAGTTTCTGATTCGTATTCTTCAATATGAATAGAAGTATAAACATCGTCCTTAACCAATCGCTCGTTAATAGCGATGGCATCTTCGAAGTTATATCCTTGCCAAGTCATGAAGGCAACAACTGGGTTTTGGCCAAGAGCAAGCTCTCCGCCTTCCATTGATGGACCATCAGCTAAGATTTCGTCAGCATCAACTTTGTCGCCAACCTTAACGATTGGACGTTGGTTGTAGTTCTTACCACCGTTTGAACGATGGAATTTCATTAATTTGTAATTATCTAAGGTACCGTCTTCGCGACGAACTCGGATTTCACGAGAATCAACGTATTCAACAGTTCCATCATACTTACAGATCAATGCAACCCCAGAATCATGGGCAGCTTTATATTCGATACCAGTACCGATCAATGGTGCATGAGGATCAACCAAAGGAACGGCCTGTCGTTGCATGTTAGCACCCATCAAGGCACGGTTAGAATCATCGTTTTCCAAGAAAGGAATACATGCAGTGGCAACGGCAACTACTTGCTTTGGTGAAACATCCATGTAGTCAATGTTATCGATGTTGGTTTCGATATTGTTTGATTGTGAACGAGCCATAACAACATCATTTACGAATGAACCATCGTCATTCAATGGTGAGTTAGCCTGAGCGATTACAAAGTTATCTTCTTCATCAGCAGTTAAATAGTCAATTCGGTCAGTAACCTTATGAGTAGTCCAGTCAACACGTCGGTATGGAGTTTCAATAAAACCATAGCGGTTGATTCGAGCATAACTAGATAAACTGTTAATCAAACCGATGTTAGGTCCTTCAGGTGTTTCGATAGGACACATACGGCCATAGTGGGTATAGTGAACGTCACGAACTTCATATCCGGCACGATCACGGGTCAAACCACCAGGTCCAAGGGCTGATAAACGACGTTTATGAGTCAATTCACCCAGTGGGTTAGTTTGATCCATGAATTGAGAAAGTTGTGATGAACCAAAGAATTCTTTAATTGAAGCCACAACTGGTCGAATGTTGATCAATTGTTGTGGAGTAACAGTTGCAGAATCTTGAATTGACATTCTTTCACGAACAACACGTTCCATTCTTGAAAGACCAATTCTAAATTGGTTTTGTAATAATTCACCAACTGAACGAATTCTACGATTACCCAAGTGATCGATATCGTCTGTTGAACCAATACCTTCTTGTAAGTTAAAGAAGTAGTTCATTGAGGCGATAATGTCAGCAGGAGTAATGTGTTTGAAGTCGAGGCTGATATTGTCATTACCAATAACTGGAACAACTCTTTCAGGATCGTTTTCAGATTGAACCTTAATGATTTGAACAGTCATTGGTTCAGTAACTACAGCTTCTTCAGAAGGGTTGAATGTGTAAGCCTTGAAATCTTTATTATCAAGGTAAGGAGTTAAGTCCTTCATTACATCTTTAGTAATTAAAGTTCCCTTTTGTGCAATAACTTCACCAGTATCTGGGTCAGCTAATGTTTCAGCAAGAGTAAGACCTAATAAACGAGTCTTCAAACTTAGTTTCTTATTAGTTTTGTAACGACCTACTGGTGCCATGTCGTAACGCTTTGGATCAAAGAAACGGGCAGTTAACAAACTTCTTGATGAGTCAGCAGTCTTAGGTTCACCTGGCCGTAAACGCTCGTATATGTCCTTTAATGACTCTTCAACACGTGAATCGTCAGTATCTTTATGAACATCTTTTTCAAGAGTAAGTTCCAGGCTATCGTTATCACCAAAGATCTCATTGATTTCTGAATCTGCTCCGAAACCTAAGGCACGTACTAATTCTGTTAACGGAATCTTACGAGTCCGGTCGATTCGTACATAAGAAACGCCCTTTGCATCAGTTTCAAATTCCAACCATGCACCACGGTTAGGGATGATAGTTGTACCGAAGGAAACCTTACCGTTCTTATCGTTTTCTTCGTGGTAGTAAACTCCAGGAGAACGAACTAATTGTGAAACAATAACTCGTTCTGCACCATTAATGATAAAAGTACCTTGATTAGTCATTAATGGGAAGTCTCCAAAGAACACATCCTGAGTCTTGATTTCGCCAGTTTCGTGGTTAGTCAATTTCAAAGTAATGTGTAATGGAGCTGAATAGTTGGCCTCATGTTCGCGAGCCTCATCAACGGTATATTTTGGTTCCAAAAGTTGATAATCAACAAACTCTAAGGATAACTTTCCTTGGAAATCGTCAATTGGCATAATGCCGTCAAATGTTTCCCTTAATCCGTCATCCAAAAACCAATTATATGAATCGCTTTGGATTTCAATCAGATTAGGTAAATCAAGCACTTCTTTAATTCGTGCATAACTTCGACGGGTGCGGTGTTTTCCATATTTAACTAAATGTCCTGCCAAGTTTTTCACCTCTCACAAAAATTCCCGAATCGAAATGTTACAGTTTGATTACATTTTGCTGTTTTGAGCAAAATCTCCGGATTTTAAGCAAAAAAAATCCAAAAACAAGCTACGACTTGCTTTTGGTTTTTATGCAGGTCAACCCGGACAATAGATCGCGCTGACCATTTCGATTCACAACAAATACAACAATTAATATAACAACTTATTTAATCAATGTCAATAATTTGCCTGCCTCGAAAAATATTCTACTTTTTACCTTTAACTAAATCTTTTCGTTCTGGTTTCTTTACTGAAATTGTAATTTGATCATTTCGACCACCAACAGTAACTGAATCTCCAGGAACAATTTCTTTAGCTAATAATTTAGCACTCAAACTATCCTCGAGTTGAGTTTGGATAGCTCTTCTAATTGGTCGAGCACCATACTCAGGATCATAACCATTTTTGGCAATGATATTAATAGCAGTCTTTGTGACCTTAATATCGATTCCCTGCTCATGAATCCGATTAACAACTGGCTTAGTCATTAATGTAACAATCTTAGCAAGTTCATCCTTAGTTAATGAATGGAAGATAACTGTTTCGTCAATTCGATTCAAAAACTCAGGTCTGAAGTTTTGCTTAAGGGCTTCTTGGATAGTTGACTTCATTGCCTCGTAATCTTCGGTTGCTTCATCAGCACCGAAACCAACAGTCTTCTTGTCGCGAAGAGTTGTTGCACCTAGGTTAGAAGTCATAATGATAACTGTATTTCTAAAGTCGATCTTACGACCCTTTGAATCTGATAAATAGCCATCATCGAGCACTTGTAATAACAAGTTAAATACATCTGGATGCGCCTTTTCAACTTCATCAAATAGGACAACGGAATATGGTTTTTGACGAACCTTTTCAGTCAATTGACCACCCTCGTCATAGCCAACATATCCTGGTGCAGAACCGATCAAACGACTAGTTGAATACTTCTCCATGAATTCACTCATATCCACCCGGATGATATCGTCTTCGGAGCCAAAGACAGCTTCAGCAACCGCCTTAGCCAATTCCGTTTTACCGACACCAGTAGGTCCAAGGAACATAAATGAGCCGATTGGACGATTAGGATCCTTCAAGCCACTGCGGGCACGTCTGATTGAACGTGACACCGCTGAAACTGCTTCTTCTTGGCCAATAACTCGTTTATGCAATACACTTTCCAAGTTAACTAATCGATCCGCTTCAGTTTGGGTCATTTGAGTGACTGGAATTCCAGTCCATTCAGAAACAACATCAGCGACATCATCTGCAGTTTCCTTAGCCTTGTAATTATGGTCTTCATTGGCATCTGAACTTTGAGCTAACTTAGTTTCCAAGTCGTTAACTTGTTTTCTAAGTTTAGCGGCTGCTTCATAGTCCTGAGACAACAAAGCTTCATTTAATTCACTATATAGTTCTGAAACTTTTTGATGATCAGTTTTGACCTTGCCAGTCTCCAGCTTGTCAATTCTAACCTTGGCTGCTGCTTCATCCATTAAATCAATAGCTTTGTCAGGTAAGAATCGATCAGAGATGTACCGATTAGAAAGTGATACAGCTGCTTCCAAGGCACCATCAGTGATTTCAACTTGGTGGTGAGCTTCGTATTTAGGACGTAATCCCTTGATAATTTCCAAAGTTTCATCAGCAGTTGGTTCGTTGACGTTAACTTTAGCGAAACGACGTTCCAATGCTGAATCTGATTCAATATACTTTTGATACTCATCAAGCGTCGTGGCACCGATCAATTGTAGTTCACCACGCGCCAAGGCAGGTTTCAAAATATTAGATGCATCGATAGCACCTTCAGCACCACCAGCACCAATCAATGTGTGCAATTCATCGATGAATAAAATAATTTGTCCATCTTGATAAATTTCTTCAATAACTTTCTTTAAACGATCTTCAAACTCACCACGGTACTTAGTTCCAGCCACTAAAGAACCCATGTCTAACATCATCAATCGTTTGTCTGTCATATCAGACGGCACTTCACCATTGACAATTTTTTGAGCAAGTCCTTCAGCAATCGCAGTTTTACCAACTCCTGGTTCACCGATCAACACTGGATTATTTTTGGTTCTACGGGCAAGAATTTGAATAACTCGCTTAACTTCTAAATCTCTACCAATTGTAGGATCTAGCTTGTCTTCACGTGCTAATTCAGTTAAATCACGTGCTAATGAATCAATGGTAGGTGTCGCAGAACCATCTTGTTTATTAGAAGATTGCCCATTTTGACGACGATTATTTTTATTGTTAGGAGACATCGAATTACCACTTACTCCCATTTTACGTAAAGTTACTTTTCTAATTTGCGCTAAATCTAATCCCAGATTAGTCAGAATTCTTGAAGAAAGTGCTTCTTCATCTGTCAACAATGCTAGTAAGATATGTTCAGTTCCAACCTTCGGAACGCCATTTCTTTTTGCAAAATCACCGGCCTGAGCCAGAACCTCTTTGGCCTTCGGAGAGTACGGTAAATAATCATTCGAATCAAGATTCTTTAAAGTACCATATCCAGCAAATCGTTCTACTTCTTCAGCAATATCTTCAGATGTCACTGAAAACTGAGAAAGTGCCTTGTAAGCAATCCCATTTGTTTCCATTAACAATCCTAATAGCAAGTGTTCCGTTCCAATTGCTTGGTGTTTGAAACGCTTTGCCTGCTGTTGAGCTATAGAAAGAACGTTCTTTGCGCTTGGTGTGAATAAATTATCCATAAATACCCTCGCTTTCTAGCGGTCATACTTGAGCCGATTTAAAATAGAAATCATTATATTGGCTCGAAGTATATCCGTTAATTCACTATTGTTCAAGTCAATTGCACTCTTATCGATCGCAGAGAGGATTATAGTTGCCTCTTTACGATTGATTAATTCATTATTATATAACGTGGAAACGATCGTTTCACTATCTCTTTTAGAGATTCCGTTGCCAATTGCGTTAATTAATGAATCTAAAATATCAATGTCATCTAGCAGATTAACCTTTTCGATTCGAATGTAACCCCCACCGCCACGTTTACTCTCAACGATATAACCATTTTGAATAGTAAATCGTGTATTAATCACATAGTTTATTTGTGAAGGTACAACGTCAAATAAACCGGCGATTTCCGAGCGACGAATCTTTACAGTCTCATTTTCCGCTAGAATCTTTTTCAAATACTTCTCAATCAAATCTGAAATGTTTTCGTCAGCCATATAATCACCCAATCTTTGACTAATACTGACTATTATTATACAAACTCAGATTCAAATTGCAATTAATATCTCTCAAACTAAAAAATCGGGAAAACAAGATTTGAACTTGCGACCCCTACGTCCCGAACGTAGTGCTCTACCAAGCTGAGCTACTTCCCGTAAACTAAAAATATTTAATCACTACCTATTGTAGTAGCACAATCATATATCTCTAATTTAAGCAAAAAAGGAAACAGGACACAAGGCTTAAAGCCTCATGTCCTGTTCGTATTAACAACCATCAAGATCAATTCAATCTGTTCAGGTTGACTTATGCACTATCGGGAAGACAGGATTCGAACCTGCGACCCCCTGGTCCCAAACCAGGTGCTCTACCAAGCTGAGCTACTTCCCGAAATATACCTAAAAAACGGTATAAAAAATGCACCCAGTAGGAGTCGAACCTACAACCTTCTGATTCGTAGTCAGACACTCTATCCAGTTGCGCTATGGGTGCAAAATAAATATATAAATGTAAGTTGCTACCGTCGAAGGACGGAAGCGGAAGACGGGATTCGAACCCGCGACCCCCACCATGGCAAGGTGATGTTCTACCACTGAACTACTTCCGCAAAATGCCGACTAGACGATTCGAACGCCCGACCTCTTCATTACTAGTGAAGCGCTCTAACCAACTGAGCTAAGTCGGCATAAAAAATGGAACAACTGCGGGCGAAGGGATTCGAACCCCCACGTCAATAGACACTAGAACCTAAATCTAGCGCGTCTGCCAGTTCCGCCACGCCCGCATACTTCGAAAAACCGGCAATGAGCCGTGGCAGTCTCGAACTGCCGACCCTCTGATTAAAAGTCAGATGCTCTACCAACTGAGCTAACGGCTCATATGGAGGATACAGGGATCGAACCTGTGACCTCCTGCTTGTAAGGCAGATGCTCTCCCAGCTGAGCTAATCCTCCATGATACGTTTTAAAAATGGATGATAGAGACATCTCATCAACGCAACTATTAAATTATATCATCGCTTGTAAACAGCGTCAATAACTAATTTAAAACAATTTATCAAGTCGCGATTCCAATTTTTCGACAAGAATTATTATAGCGTATCCTGCTAGTTAAGGAAAGCCTTTTTTTAATTTTTTTGATTTTTTATTCACTCTTTGATGCTTCGGCACCGTTTAAAAACCTCCCTAGACATACAAAAAGCGCCGATCAACAACGGATAACCCCTTATTGATCAACGCTTTAGCATACTTTAATTTTGCTTTTCAATTTTTGTTTTTCCATGCATGTAAGGAACTAAGACATCTGGTACTGTGACAGTTCCGTCAGCATTTTGATAGTTTTCCAAAATAGCGGCAACTGCGCGTCCTACTGCAAGTCCAGATCCATTCAAAGTGTGAATAAATTGAAGTTTGCCGTCTTCATCTCGATATTGGATGTGTGCACGACGAGCTTGGAAATCCGTTGTATTTGAACAACTAGAGATTTCACGGTAACGATTTTGGGCTGGGAACCAAACTTCCAAATCATTAGTTTTGGCAGCAGTGAAACTCATATCACTAGTTGTGAGCGTGATTACGTGATATGCCAAGCCTAATTTTTGAAGTAACGATTCTGCTTGATGAGTTAAATCTTCAAGAGCATCCCATGATTGTTCTGGTTTCGTGAACTTGACCATTTCTACCTTATTGAATTGATGAAGTCTGATCAATCCTCTAGTGTCTTTACCAGCACTACCAGCTTCAGAACGGAATGCTGGTGACAATGCAGTTAATGACATAGGAAGTTTATCAGCAGGTAAAACTTCTTCTCGATGGTAATTAACCAATGGAACTTCAGCGGTTGGAATAAGTGTGTACTCACGATCACCATCCATAGTTTCGTAACCAGATTTATTTTCCTTAAACTTTGGAAATTGACCTGTACCAAACATTGCATCTTCACCAACCATGTATGGTGTTAGCATTTCTTGGTATCCAGCCTTGGTATTTTCATCAAGGAAGAAATTATAAACGGCACGTTCAAGTAAAGCACCATCACCAACATAGTATACAAATCGACTACCAGAAACCTTAGCTGCGCGTTCGAAATCTAAAATGCCGAGATCTTCACCAATTTCAAAATGTTCTTTTGGCACAAAATCATAGCTAGGAATTTCGCCAACTTTTCTAAGTTCCACAGAACCTTCTTCAGTCAAACTAACTGGAACATCATCAGCAGGCACGTTAGGTAAGTGCGCAATCAAATCATTTTGATCAGCTTCGATTTGACGAAGTTGTTCATCGAGGCCCTTGATTTCAGCCCCAACTTCTTTCATGTCATTAATAGCAGATGAAGCATCTTCTTTATTTCTCTTAAGTTGAGAAATTTGTTCTGATACTTCATTTCGTTTAGCTTTGAGTGATTCTGACTGAACGATCAACTCTCTACGTTTGGCATCATAAGTTAATAACTCATCAATCTTTTCTGGTTTGATGTTTCTGGTTGCCAACTTATCTTTAAAAAATTGTGGATCTTTTCTAATCAACTTAATATCTAACATATTATATCCATCCCTCCGAAAGTATAAAAAAGGACCCCTCGTCATTGGGACGAAGGATCCTTTTCGCGGTGCCACCCATGTTTTTAGTCCATATTAAGACTAAACACTCTAAGTATGGTAACGGTATACAACCGTGCAGCATTACCTGCCCGTTTACTCGTACTGGAATTTTCGATGACAATTCTCACCAACCATTGTCTCTCTGAAATCTACTTAAAGGTACGAAACGTTTTTATTGACTAAAGTATAACCAATCAAAGACTAGACTGCAATCATTAAATGGCTAATTCATTGATTTTATCATCGATCAAACTAATAACTTGTTTACGATCGCTTTCACTTTCGACAAAGTCGTAACGATCACCATCAATTTGAATTTTTGGTGATTTATCATAGCTATCATACCAACTAGAATATCTAGAATTCAAATCTTTATAGTATTCAAACAAGCTAGGATCAGTATCGATTTGTTCGTATGGACGGCCACGTTTCTTGATTCTTTCAAGCATGGTGTCAAACGAAATGTTGATATGAATCAATAAATCAGGATTTTTAGAATGCTCTGAACTAGGCATTTCTTGCATCATATTTTGAAGCAACGAATCATAAATTTGTACTTCAGTATCAGTTGAACGACCCAAGTCTGCATTCAAATGAAATAGTAATGAATCTTCGAAAATCGAACGATCCATTACACTTTGACCGACCTTCCAAGCCTGTTTAATGTCATCCATACGACGATTTAAGAAATCGATTTGAAGTAGGAATGCATACTTCTTAGGATTCTCATAAAACAGTGGCAAGATTTTATTATTATCAACAGACTCGTAATAAGCAGGTGTGCTGAGATGATCTGACAACATTTGTGTCAGAGATGTCTTCCCTGCTCCGATGGTTCCAGCTAATACTAGCATTATTAGTACCCCTCATTTGATATTATTAATTAACACTATATATTGTACTATCTTCAAATGTGGTTATCAATATCTAGTAGTAACTTATTTTAAGCCCTCAGATTCAACTATCTCAAGATTGTCTTTGCCACCATATACTTCATACCAAGGGATAGCTGTTTCGTTAAGAATCGAAGTTAATCCCGTAATGTTTTTAGTTCCTTGATCCTTAAGCCATTCAATCAAGGCATCTGAACCCTCTTTAACAAAGATCTCAATTCCGTCGATCCAAGTTGCCCGACCACTTAAAACACCAGAGAACGGTACGTTAGCTTTGCCAGCAAGCTTGAGCTCTCTTTGGAATGTTGCCATTGGGACACCAGCACTCAAGAAAATAAATGGTCTGGTGGCAGCCTCACCCATAGTTTTTAAATATTCTTGGGCTTCAGTTTCAGCATAAGCTGCTTCAGTTAGGTCTGAATTCCATTCCTTAACGTACTTCGGATTGAACGGAACTTCCATTTTTAAAACGTCAATGTGGTACTTATCTTGTGTAAATTCTTTGATAGATTTGATAACCAACTCAGGCTTGATCTTAGCGAATTCTAGTGAGTCTGGTGCAAATCTGTCATCATAAGTAACCACTTCAAAGAACGTTGGTACTTCGGCAGCCATAGCTTCAGTGCCATACCGTTCAGCAAATGCTCGCTTAGCGTCATTGACTTCATCAGGATCATTAGGATTGTAATATACCAACACCTTAAGAGCATCGGCACCTTTTTCAATCATAATCTGAGCCGATTGTTCTGGTATCAAAGCTGGTTGGCGACCTGGAGTGTCTGCATCATAGCCAGTTTTTTCATAAGACATGATTAAACCAGTATCAGCTGACTTGGTTTGAATACCCTTAAAGCCCATCTGTTCATCCAAGAGAATTGCCGAACTCAAAGGACTTAGATATTTCGAAACTATCTCCTTAAAATCATAGACCATGTCCATGGACCATGTTTTGCCTGCTTCTTCAGCGGCCTTTTGTGTTGCCTTAACTAGTGATCCTCGTTGATCAATTGCCAGAGCATCAATTACCCCATTATCGTTGGTAAGTTTCAACATGCGATCGTACTTACCTTTTGAAATATACTTTTTCATATACATCCCCGCTTTCATTATTATATATACCAATTGTTACTAATAATACATAATGAGATTCCAAACGTCAATCACAACAACCTATAAATTAAAAAAGGCCTATTCCAATATGGAATAGACCAGTTTTAACAATTAATTAATTTTCATTGTTTAATTCTGAAAGGTTTTGTTCTTCATGTGATGGACTAACATCAACCTTATCTAGTGGAATAAGCTTCGTGTGATGCTTGATTTTGTATACCAAATATAGAATGACCACTAATGGAACACTCATATATGTGACCAAAATCTGCGTCCAATCAAAGTTAGCAAATGCTTGTGGATTTTGACCAATAATAACTAATAAACACAAAATCAAACATAGTACTGGACCAAATGGGAACCACTTAGCATGATACTTCAATTCAGATAAATCATGTCCTTGCTTGATGAATGCTCGTCTAAATCGATAATGTGAAATCGCGATTCCAAACCAAGCAATAAATCCAGTTAATCCTGATGCGGCAACTAACCACATGTAAATTTGTGGTCCGGCAATACTAGAAACAAATGTCAATAGTGAAACGAATGTTGTCACCAACAAAGCGTTGTAAGGAATACCATTTGAACCAGTCTTACCAAGAGTTTTTGGTGCATAACCACTATTTGAAAGTGAGTAGAGCATTCTAGTTGAGGCATACATTCCGGAATTAGCGGAAGAAATAACGGAAGTTAAGATAACTGCATTCATGACACTGGCCGCTGCTGCTAAACCAGCCCGTTGAAATACTAACGTAAATGGACTGATGGCAATATCACTAGCACTAGAACCTAATAGTGAGTGGCTAGTGTATGGCAAGATAGCAGCGATCACAGCAATGGCTAAAATATAGAACAAAATGATTCTCCAGAAAACTTCATTGATGGCCTTAGGAACACTGTGTGACGGATCTTGTGATTCACCAGCAGTAATACCAACTAATTCAGTTCCTTGAAATGAAAAACCAGCAACTACGAAAACGGAAATGATTGGTGGAATTCCGCCAACAAATGGGGCATCTTTAATTGAAAAGTTTCTAAGGCCGATAAAATGGCCACCCATAATACCAAAAATAGTTAATAATCCAATTACCAAAAAGATAATAATCGTGACCACTTTGATCAATGACATCCAAAATTCAGTTTCACCAAACGTTTTAACCGACATTGCGTTGATCAAGAAAATCAGCGCTAATGCTACCCCACTCCAAATCCAGGAAGGCACATTTGGCAACCAAAACTTCATAACTAACGCTACGGTACTAACATCGACTGCAACAGTAATTGCCCAGTTAAACCAATAATTCCAGCCCATGGCAAATCCCAATGCTGGATCAACATACTTGGCAGAATAAGCGGCAAAAGAACCTGAAATCGGCATGTTGGTGGCCATTTCACCCAGACTAGTCATTAGGAAATAAACCATCATCCCCATCAAACCGTAGGCTACCAATGCGCCTCCAGGCCCCGCAACACTAATTGCCGAACCACTGGCAACAAACAATCCAGTTCCAATACATCCTCCTAGAGCGATCATCGACACATGTCGTGACTTTAACCCCCGTTGAACCTGATCATTAGCATTATCACTCATAAAAACTCTCTCCCAATCCTTCAAAGTATCATAGAGTTTCAAGTACAAAAAAGACCTTCCTCAAGAATATTGAAGAAGGTCCCTTAATTTCAACATCTTGATAGCACCCCGTAGTATCAAAACTACGACAGTTCTTAACTTATTGAGTTAAGCCCCAATTGATAAATGGAAAGACAATTATCAATTTCGGCGAACATCCCTTTCACTTTCAGTCATCGCTTCTATTCCAGCTCCTGAAAGTTACTCTTAATGTTCGCGCCTCTACTTCGAATATTTATTATTAAATTTTATTACAAGGATGAGTCTACTACTTAAATCAAGTTTTGACAAATTTAATCAAGCTTTCAGTAATGAATCTACTCATTTAATGCTGAAAATGACCAAATGGCCTTATTTTTTTGAGATATCGGATCAAACAATTCTATATCTTTAGTAAATCCAATCCGTTTCAATAAGTTCATCGAACGCTGATTATTCACAAATACTTCAGCTTGTAAATGGTCGATCCCATCATCTAAAATCCAATCGATCAATTTCTTCAAGACGTTAGTCATAATTCCTTGTCCCCAATATAAAGGCGACAAGTAATAACTGAATTCTCGACCTGTTAAGTCAATTTCTCCATCACTAGCAGCCATTTCATTTAACATCACTCCACCAATCACATGCGCTGATGACGTGATCACATACTCATCTGAATTAGCCAGCTCCAATAAAAATTCTGCTTGGGAGTACTGTCCACTGGACTCACCTAATCCTGCCATAATTTCTTTCTCACTGCGCAAAGCTATCACTGCCTCTTGATCCTTGTCATGCATCGGTCTGACTAAAAGATTATTAAATTGAAATTCAGCAACCATTGATGATCTCACTCCTATAAAAAAAGAGACGGTATCCGCCTCTTTTAGATAATTGAATTCGAAAGAAAATTAATTTGTTTTAGTCTAGGAGCATACATTGCGTACAATATCTCAGCTAACTGTAACCAAGTATATGCCACAAAAGCAGCTCCAATAGTATCTGTTGGGTAATGGGCATTTAAATACACTCGTGAAAACATGACCAATGCTAATCCAATAATCAACAAGGTTCTCACTACGATTCTCAGTGTCGCATTACCAATAATTGGCACCACGAAAATCCAGATAATCGCAATTACAATAAACGCACCTAGCACATGCCCACTTGGGAAACTGTATCCATCATCAGAAGCCATATGTAACGGTGGTCGATCACGTTTGACAACGTTCTTGATCAAGAATCCAATTACATCAGCACCAAGTAGAGTGATGATAGAAAACAGTGCTGGAATCTTGTATTTGAAGCCCCATAAGAAGAATGCGATTACTAAAATCCAAAAAATATCCAACTTCGGACTGGCAATAAACGAAATCAGTGTATAAAAGCCTTCCAAGGGTTGACTAACTGCTTTGCCTTGAATTGCCGTGGTGATCATTGAGTCAATAAATTGAAGATAATCAAAATTCATTGATACTGAAACTGTGATAAATGCTGTTAACAAAAAGCTAACAATTAACTTAGCCCATCGATTATGATCAGGTTCGATAAACATATAATCTTCGTCATACATTTAAAAACAATCCTCTCTTAACTTAATACTAAAATTGAGTATATCACAGTTAGCACGAGTTTTAGTCAAATTCAAAATGAACTTTATCACTTTATAATTAAATCAACTAAAAATAAACAGGCATCTTAAACCACATAAACTAAATCAGCTTAAATTATTTTTTAACTGTGACATCACCATTATCAGAAGTTAAATTGTATGAGCTTTTTGCGTATTCACTCTGGTGATGGCCATTCTGTTTACCAAAAATAAACAAATGGCCTGTGGAACTGGCTGCATTAACATTAATTTGTTTAGGGCTTGCGCCGACAACTAAAATATCACCTTCATTAGAACTAGCAGATATTTTTCTACCAGGATTAACCTTATTGATCGTGATATCACCGTCGGTACTTGATACTCGAAGGCTTCTGAATGTCGATTGTTTGATATCAACATTCCCGCTCTTAGAGGTCAATGAACTATTTTTGCTAGTAAACTTGCTATTTTCCGCGTAAATATTACCGTACGTCATATTCGTTGTAAGCATCGGTGCAGTTGTCCGAATCAAGTTCAAGTCACTGCCGTTAGCAAAAGACAACTTTTGTTTAACATTCACCTTATTCAAAGTAATTTTAGCGTCACCGCCAATATTAACTCGGTTAATATTTAAATCTTTTAACGAAATCGAATCAGTCGAAACTCCTGATACAGATTTTAGGACCATCTTCTCTGGGACTGTAATTTGGACCAAAGTTTTATGGTTATCCACTCCAGGCCGTATTTCAAATCCAGTGGAATATTTTTCGTTATCGTTGTCGTTAATTTCCAAAGTTTTTTGGGCGACATTTTTATGAACCTGTGTGCTTGTATAATAATTAACTCGCACGTGCCTCACAGAACCCCTTTTAATAATGACAGGGTCTTCTGATCTAAGTTTGATCGAATTAACATCGGCAAAATTCTTCGTCACATTTTTGCCATCATCAATTTTAAAACCGCCGTCTTTCCAGTAGACATTCTTATTGCCCCCTTTGGCGATTCCAATTCCAAATAACAAGGCTCCTGCAGCTAACAGAATCACCCCAGTAATTAGTGTCTTTTTCATCGAAAATCCTCCCATTTTATGCTCGACGCTTTGAAACAACTTTGCTGTACACCCATTTTGAAAGTTTGGACATTAAGTGCACTATCCAATCAACGATCCATTTCCCTAATGGAATCGCAATCGTAAAGATTCCAAAGATTACCAATCCGATTCCTAGATAGTACATTCCAATCCATCCGTTAGTTGGAATCAAAGTAATTCCAGCAAAAACGGATGCAGCAGCAGCGATTAACAAACCAATTAATAATAGTGCCAAACCAAGTGCAATTCCGAGAACTGCAATCAAAAGACCGATTCCGGTTGCTACCAGTGCAATGGCGATTGGAATCGTAACTGGCGTTGATAGCAGCGCACCGGTAATTAGCCAGATAGTTTTTGCATCTGACTTAGGTTTTTTGTTCGCCTGTTTGCTATCGGCAACAGCATCGTTTTCCTTAATTGAATAATCGGCTAAAATCTTTCTGGCCAGTTGTTTCGGCTGTCCTAACTCGTTAACCGCTTCATCATAACCAGTCAAATTACCATCCTGTAAATACTCAGAATAAAAATCAACGGCGTCTTGTCGTTCTTCATCGTTCAAATCACGTAAATATACTGTTAACTCGTCAATATATCTGTCCATGCTTAATCATTCCCCCCAATTAACAGATCAACTTGGGTTTTAAAAGTTGTCCATTCATCCTTTATTTTTTTAAATTGGTCTCTACCTTGATCAGTAATTCTGTAATACCGTCGATTTCTTCCTTGATATGGCTCATCATAGGTCTCTAAAAAATTGTTCTTAGTTAATCTTCGGAGCACCGGATACATTGTCGATTCAGAAACTGGCAGGTACTCCTGCACTTTTTGAGTCAATGAATAACCATAATAATCGGCTTTGCTGAGCAAAGCCAGCACGCTCCCATCCAGTAATTCAGACGTTATTTGAATAGCCATACTATCACCTCTACAATACTATATGCCATATAACATGATTTCTCATATATCATACATACTAATTTTCAAACCGTCAACACAAAAAAAGAGTGAGACGAATGTCTCACCCTTTTGCTAATAAATTATTTACGACTAACTCGCTTTAAGCGAATGCTTCTTCGAATCTTATTATCAATTTTCAAACACAATTCAGCAACGATGAACCCTAGTGCAATTGCTCCCGCTATCCAAATAACTTCAGACAAATATGAAAATGCAGCTTGATAATGGCCAGTCGCAAAACTCTTGATTGCATTATATGCCTGACCACCTGGAACCAACGGTACTAATCCTGGAACATCAAACAAAATCGCTGGCATTTTCTTAAACCTGGCAAAAATAATGGAACAAATTCCAATTCCTAATCCACCGAGAAAATTAGCCGATCCGATACCACCATTGGCCTGCATCATCATATAGTAGATCAGCCAGCCAATAACGCCATCGATTCCAGCCACGTTTAGGGCCCGATGAGGTAAGTTGACAATAATCCCAAAGCCCACCGAGGCTAGATAAACGCATATTACTTTAATGATAAAATATGTCATTTGCTACTCCTCAGAAAAAATGTAGGCCAATTGCCACCCCAAATCCCAAGGCACAAGCACTAATCAGCGCTTCAATACCACGGGCAGGGCCACTAATCAAATTACCAGACAACGCATCCCTAACAGCATTAGTAATCGGAATCCCAGGCACTAATGGCATCATGGCACCAATGATAATATCATCTGAATGAAATCCCAATCCCAATTTAACGGACATAATGGCGGTTCCAGCAATGACAACAGCCGCTAAAAATTCACTAAGAAAACGAATACGAATATAGATACTCAAAAAGTAATAGATCGACCAGCCAATCATGCCAATAACTCCGGTGGTTATCAGATCCTGGGGATCATTTCTAAAAACCACAACTAATGGTCCTGAAATTAAGGCCGCTCCGAGCATTTGCAACCAGATAGGAAACCGATTAATTATTTCATCGATATGTTTCAATTGGAAATTAAAATCATCGATATCAATTTTTTGCTGTGCAAAATCACGCGATAACTCATTAACTTTCGCTACTTTTTCCATATCAAATTCACGTTTTTCAATTTGACCAACCTTAGCCCCTGCACCATTACTTCCGGACATAATAATCCCAGTTAGGGTTACGTAGGCTGCCACATCGGGTAAACCAGCATTGGTAGCGATACGATTGATGGTGTCATTGACCCGGTTCATCTCAGAGCCACTTTCAATCATGATAGTCCCAGCTAGAACGCAGGTATCAATTACTCGTTGTTCAAATTCATCAAATTCTGCCAAATTATATTCTCCATTATTCGGGTTTAAATATCTTCACCCTGATCATAAATAATATCTTCATCCTTACCACGATTTGCTTCCGCTTGTATAGTTACGTGGCAAATCCCATAGTTCTGGTGCAATAAAGCTTCAATTTCTCGATAAATTGGCTCAGCCTCACTGATCTTCATATCATGTAAATTTACATGGGCCGAGAAAACTATATTATGCTCATCGATCAACCAAGCGTGAACATGGTGGACGTTGTAGACCCCATCGATTTCTAACAAATCAGACTTAATCTGTTCGTAATCAAGTTTTGGCGCCCCTTCCATCAAAATTCGGTTGGTCTGACGAATAATTGGCCAGGATTCATATGCAATATACCCAGCTACTAAAATCGTAACTAACGGATCAACCCAGTTCCAATGAAAAATTTGAATCAAAATTCCACCAACAATAATGGCAACTGACGATAAGGCATCGCTCATGATATGTAGATACGTCGCCTTCATGTTCAGATTATGCTTAGCTCCAGCGTTCAGTAATAAAGCTGACACAGCGTTTGCCAGTAAACCAATAACGGCAACGGTCAACATCAATGGTCCGTCAATTGGTTCAGGATGTGAAAAACGTCTTACCGCCTCAACAATCAAAATAACACAGATGATTACCAAGGCAATCGAGTTTAAAAACGCCGTAATGATCTGCGCTCGTTTATAACCATATGTATTACTTTCATCCTGATTTCTCAAACTAATTCGACTAGCCACGTAGCTTATGACAATGGACAAACTATCTCCTAAATTATGAAAGGCATCAGAAATCAACGATAAACTTCCAGAGAAAACTCCACCAATAAACTCGGCGATCGTTATCAACACATTTAAAACTGTGACAACAAAAAACCTGCTTCTGGACATATCTTCGTGATTGTGACTATGTTCATTCATATTAATCACTCCAATCTAGTCATCATTATCTCATTGATGACCAGACAATTCCACACTCAGTATTAATAATTACAACAAACAAAAAAGGCAAGGACATTCGTCCTTGCCTTCCTTGGAGGGAATCTTACACCTTGCTTTTTAATCAAATTACACTTCGTTTATAATCGAATCCTGACTCAGCTTTAGCTGAGTACTCAAAGTGCCTTGCTCGCACGCTACACATTATCATGTTCTTAAAAAGTTACAATCTAACATCAGTCTACAAACGACAATCCAATTAATTCAACAATGATGGTGTAAGGTTCCCCCTACTGCTAGATTAGCATTACCAATCTAAATTAACAATTGAAATGCTCTTAAGGATGACAACGTTTGAGAACTGTTTTTAATTCAGACATTGAAGTCCCAGTCTCTAGAAAGCTATCAATTGTATTAAGCCAAAAGCGATCAGTATCATCAAGGACAACAGCTTGAGTTTCAGCTGTTAAATGACCGATCAAACCATTCTTGGCATACGCCTCAACAGCAGCCAGTTCAACATTATAACGATGTGCAAATTCACTAATTGATAGTTCCATGTCTTCTTCTCCAAATTTTAAAATACCAGAATATCTTAACAAATTTGGAACAAAAATCAATCCCTTATTCAATCATTCTCCAATTTCCTTCAGCAGCCTTAGAAATTTGATTCAAAAAATGTAGAACACTCTTGGCCCTAGTTTCGTTATGTTCATTTAAAATATTCAATCCTTCACCAGTTATCATTGGCTCACTGAGTGAAAAGCCATCATTGGATTGGTTACCTGTTGAGAAGGCCATAACAGTATTGCCATCCTCAATTTCAGTAATAATAAAGAAGAGACTAAAATCATCGTCTTCCTTCATATAAGCTGGCATTGCCCAAATACCATCAGCAATTTCAACTAATTCTTCATTTTCATATCGATAATCACGATGGTTTTTCTTAGTGATTTTTTTATCAAGTACGAACATCATTTTGGCAAACGCTGGATCACCCATTTTAATATCATCTTGCATAATTGATTCATCCTTTCAAATTAAAAAGGGTGAAAAGATTCAATTACTTAATCTTTTCACTCTCATATCTATTAGTTTAAGCAAACGAAAGGTCCGGTACCACAGCAGGTTTCTGCATATGATAATATTGATGATCACCGATCATTTGAACACCAACATCCTTAAATCCTTTTCGTTCGTACAATTTCTTTGCATTGGGATTTTCAAAATCAACATTTAAACCAATCACTGATTCACCATCATTTTGTGCCATCTCTGGAACAGCATTCAATAATTTCGAACCAATTCCCATTCCTTGATACTCTGGATCGACCGCGATCGAATCCAAATACCATTCATTAGAATTAGTTTCTGAGTCAGAAATCAATGGTTGGTCAAATTCAGCACAGCTTTTAGATAAGTCGTACAAAACTTGATTAACCGCATCTTCGTTATCGCTTGGATAACCAAATGCCACTCCCACAACTTGACCATCGGCCTCGGCCACCACAGTAGTTGCTTTATCTCCCAGATATTCATCTGTTTGATAAGCCCCCGTGATGACCTTCTCTAATCCAGGTTCGGGAACGTCTTCAAGTTCGCTTAATTCCATCTCATCAAAAATAATATCTATCAGCGGCGCTATCTGGCCTGCGTCATCTTGCTGTGCTTCTCTAATGGTTATCAAAAAAATCCTCCTAAAATTAAATCATTCATCATATTCATAAGCAAAAGGATACCTATAATCACAGAATTTGTCAAAGCCTTCGGTCGATTATTATATTTCTTTATCCTTTTGCAAACTATCTACTTCGTTTCTGATCTGCCCGAGAATCTCAATTTCAAGCTTTTGAATCTCCAAAGTATGTGGGATTTGGTTCTGAGCCAGATTATCTAACTTAGCGTGCAAAATTCTTAGCTCATGCTCTGATTTCAAGTTTACGTGATAATCATTTTCTGAATTCATTCGATCACGATCTGCAGCTCGATTCTGACTCATCATAATGATAGGAGCTTGAATCGCTGCAATACAGCTCAGTGCCAAATTAAGTAAGATAAAAGGAAACGGATCAAAGTGAACGCCAAATAAACTTAGGCCATTAATCAGCATCCAGACAATCAGGACAAGTGAGAATATCAAAATAAATCCCCAGCTACCACCGAATCGCGCCACAGCATCAGAAACCCTTTGCCCAACAGTCAAACTTTTATTCAAAGTATCATTCACATCAATGATGTCATAGTCGTCACTTTGCATCGCCTTTGTCAAACGACGATTAATTTTATTAGTTTGCTTAACATCTGCATTGATCAATCCATCCACCCGCATTAACTGATACTTAAGCAAATGGTGATCACAAATAAAATCAGTAACCTTTGCTTCAGGATACTCACCCTTAATTAAATTTCTAACAGCTGGGTCTAGTTCCCTAAGCAATCGCCCATCTGTGATTAGATGAGCACGGTGATCAACGATACATGTAACTTGTTGTTCTTGTGCCATCAAATTTCCTCCTAAAAATTCAATAAAAAAAGTCTTACCAACATTATATCAGTAAGACTTCATTATTAATTTAAATTTTAAAAACTGGGTAATCTCCAACAGCTTAACCGTTAACTATGCTTTGACAAAATCTCTTTTGGCATCTAGAAGAGCGGTCTTTAAAGCTCGAATGTGTTCTGCAGTTTCCTCGTTTTGCTTGGATGAATTCATCCAAGTTAACACGCTTAAGTTAGTTTCCATTTCAGCAATAATTTTTTGAATGGCCTGTTCAGATTCTCCATTGGTAGACATATCTAGTGTCCTCCTAATATTTGATAACGTTATCATAACCGAAATAACAGTTAATCTCAACAGAACGAACCGTCTTTTCATCTATTTATAATTTTTTCACAAAGTCGGCAATAAAGTCCCTTACCTATCAAGTCTTAAATGAGAAACTTACTAATCAAAATATTGTTTCATGTCAGCTGGAACGTCCGCCTCAACTGCCAATTTCTCACCAGAAAACGGATTGTCAAAAGACAATCTACCAGCATGCAGTGCCTGACGCTGAATTCCAAGATCCATCGGTCCTGAATATAATTCATCGCCTAATAATGGATGATCAATCGATGCAAAATGCACTCTAATTTGATGCGTCCTTCCGGTATGTATCACAACTCTCACTGTCGTGTAACTTTCGTGATCCTGAATCTTCCAATATTCAGTACGAGCAAACTTACCATCAGGTGAAATGGTTTGTCCAAAACCAGTTTCTCGCTTACCAATTGGCTTATTAATTTCCGCGTGATCAGCTAGTCCGGTACCGGAAGCAACAGCGACATACTCCTTGAAAAGCTGGTTATCCTCCATCAACTGATTGGCAAGACTATTAGCTAGTCGGTGTTTAGCAATCAAAACGACTCCACTAGTGAATCGATCTAATCTAGTAATAATATGGGGAACTAAATTTTCTTCATTATTAGACAACCAGTGACCTTTAATTCTATTAACTAAAGTATCATCTCGATTGGCAGGTCCGGGAACGACTGTTAATCCGGCGGGTTTATTAACCAGTAACCAATTCTGATCTTCATACATAATCGTCAATTCACCGTCACTGGCTGCAATATTAGGATCACTTTGTTCTGGTGGAAACTCCACAGTAACAACATCCCCCTCGCTAACTCTCACATCAGTAACCAATTGATGATTAAGGTAGAAGCTACCTTCCCCATCTCGCAGATCTTTATACATCCTGTGACTGACTCCGACGCTGTTTAAAAATTTCTTTAATGGTTCTGTCGGTCCTTCATTATATTCAAAATCAATCTTCATCGATTATTTTTCCTCGCTCACTGGCTTTGATTTAAATTTATTTTCAATTATTTAATTGCGTGCGTAATTATATCATATTCATGATTTTTAAATTTTGTCAGGAATCAAAGCAAAAAATATTATTGTGCACAATTCTTTTTTTAATGCCCTTTTCGTTGATGAGCTTAGGGTTTAGTAGTGTAAATATATTCACAAAGTAAAAATTCCCAATATTAACCCTTTAATGCGCTTACATTCTGGGATATAATGAAATTACAAGTTCACCTTGTGAACTAGTTATTTACTTATTTTGGGGAGGAATTTAATATGAAAATCGCTGTAATCGGATGTACTCACGCTGGAACATTCGCAATAAAAACGGTATTGGCAGAGCATCCTGATGCTGAAGTCACAGTTTATGAAAAAAATGATAACATTTCATTTCTTTCATGTGGTATCGCCCTTTATCTCGGGGGAGAGGTTAAGGATCCACAAGGATTGTTCTATTCAAGTCCTGAAGAACTTAGTAAATTAGGTGCAACCGTTAAGATGCAACACTCCGTTGAAAATGTTGATCCTGACAAAAAGGAATTAACTGTTAAAAATCTTGAAGATAACACTGAATTTACTGATACCTACGATAAATTAGTTGTTACCAGCGGTTCATGGCCAGTTATTCCTCCAATTCCTGGAGTAGATAATAAAAATGTTTACCTTTGCAAAAACTACGGTCATGCTAAAGCACTCTTCGAAAGAGCTAAAGATGCTAAAAGAATCATTGTCATCGGTGCTGGTTACATTGGTGCAGAGCTGGCTGAAGCATACAGTAAGACTGACCACGAAGTTACCTTGCTTGATGGTGCCGATCGTGTAATGCCAAAATACTTTGACAGTGAATTCACTGACGTCATTGAAAAAGATTTCAGAGACCACGGAGTAACCTTAGGTCTAGGCGAAAAAGTTCAAGAAATTTCCGGTGATGACGTTGCCACAGTTAAAACTGATAAAAACACTTATGAAGCTGACTTAGTAGTTCTTTGTGTCGGCTTCAGACCAAATAATGATTTAGTGAAAGGCAAATTAGATACCACTGACAATGGCGCATTGATCACTAATGATTACATGCAGACATCAAATCCTGATATTTACGCTGCCGGTGATAGTGTTGCTGTTCATTACAACCCTACTCATGGTTTAGCTTACATTCCACTAGCTACTAATGCGGTTCGTCAAGGTATCCTAGTTGGTAAAAACATTGAAACACCAACAGTTAAATACATTGGTACTCAATCATCATCAGGTTTGAAGCTTTACGATAACATCATGGTTTCAACTGGATTGACACTTGATTCTGCCAAGAAAGCTGGCATCAATGCCGACCGAGTTATCGTTAAAGATAATTATCGTCCAGAATTTATGCCTACAACTGCAGAAGTCTTAATGTCATTAGTTTATGATAAAGACAGTCGTAAAATTCTCGGTGGTTCATTAATGAGTACCTACGATATTTCTCAATCAGCTAACACCTTGTCTGTATGTATCCAAGATGGTGACACCATTGATGAATTAGCCATGGTCGACATGCTCTTCCAGCCACAATTTGACCGACCATTCAACTATCTCAACATCTTGGCACAGGCTGCTCAAACTCAAGCTGACAAATAATCAGGCTTTCAATGAGTAAGTCACAACAGAAAATGATATAATTCAATTGAATTTCAGCCAAAGTTGATCATCTTATTGAAAAGCTTTGGGCCCCATCAATCATTCTATTTGTTTAGGTTGATGGGGTTTTATTTAAAACTAAATTCTAAGGAGAATTCATATGGCAGACAATTTTATCGTAACTACAACTGAAAACATCCCTGGCAAAAATTACGAGATCATCGGCGAAGTATTTGGTCTCACCACTCAATCTAAAAACGTCGTTCGTAACTTGGGTGCTAATCTTAAAAACATTGTTGGTGGGGAAATCAAAGCTTACACCGAAATGTTGGATGATGCCCGAAATGTCGCCGTGGATAGATTAAAGGATAATGCTAAAAATATGGGGGCCGATGCAGTGGTCATGATGCGCTTTGATTCCGGCTCAATCGGCACAGATATGCAGTCAGTGGCTGCATATGGTACCGCAGTTAAATTCAAATAAACAATCAGTTATTAAAACGTCCCCCATAAATATGGGAGACGTTTTTTGTTTTAACTAGCAATTCGGGATGTATCTGAGATTAATCTATAGTATGGTTAAAGATAGCATATTTACAAGGAGTTTTACTATGGACGAATTATTAATTGCATTGTTTGCCATCTTCGGTGGGATGGCAAGACTGGGTATTGATACTTTACTGCCAATCGCAGTTTTTCCAGTACCCACAATGCTCATCAATTTAATTGGCTGTTTTTTACTTGCCTTCATTAACGCCACCATTGCAATTTCCCAGAAGTTTCCCGCCCAGTTATCTTTGGCTATGGGAACGGGAATGATTGGTGCCTTTACTACTTTTTCAACCTTCAGCTTAGAAATTGTCAAACTAATCATTAACCATCATTTATTCGTTGCAGCTGTGTACCTAATCGTCAGCATCGTCCTCGGAATTATAATGGCTTGGTTGGGTGATTTTATCGGTAAAAAAATCACCTCACAAAAAATGCGAGGTGATCAGTAATGAATCTGTATCTATTGATTGGATTGGGAGCTGCTATTGGTGCAGTTACCCGTTACGACGTTACCAAAGCTATCAACCGAAAATTTGAAACAGAATTTCCAACTGCCACTCTTACCATCAATCTTCTGGGCTCATTTATTATCGGCGTTTTGACCACCATGCTGATAAATAATCCCAACTGGTTAACATTATTAGGAACCGGATTTTGTGGTGGCTTCACGACTTTTTCTACAATGGCCAATGAGTGTCTAACGTTGTTGCAACAACACTCGTATCGATCATTAGGCTGGTATTTAGCACTCACAATAGTCGGCGGAGTAAGCCTTGCAGCAATCGGTCTTGCTATTTAGGATGAATTCGAGTTTTGATATACCAACGGAATATCACCCCACCATAATTGGCCATCAATTCAACATATTCCTTTGAATCAACATTTCCGTTGTACATTAGTAATTCATAGTCAGTTTTACCTTCTGTAAGAGTAAAGACTGCCGGGATAAATTCATTTTTCAAATAAAATTGCTTTCGTTTAAGCCGTTGCTCGTAATTGGGAGCGGCTTTTTTTACTTCTTCAATTATTAAAGCCAGTTTATTACCAGCATATTTTTGCTTAATGGCTGTTAACGCTTGGCTACCATAACCTTTAGAACGATTATTAGGGTCAATTGCTAAGAAAAATACATAAGTCAGACGCTGATACGTAATGCAGTAAGTCAGTCCGACCCAACGATTATCGTCATAAATTCCCCAAAAATCTAAATTTTCCCGCTTAGCTTTTCTCAATAAGTACCATAGTGGAATTTGCTCGTCCTTAGGAAATGAATGTTTAAACAGATACTTTACCTTCGCAAAATCAGTTGATTGCCGATTAATGGTAATTAACTTAAGACTCATATAGTCCTCCCTTTTTCTGAATGTTATGAACCATAATGCCAGATTCGTGGCAAAATGTCATCTATTATTAGCGAGTTTAAAGTTCAAAACAACAGGATTATGGTCAGAATGTGCAAAATGCAAATTTTTGACGTGAACTTTTTCAGGAATCACATTTTTAGAAACGATAAATCCATCAGCAAATGAAACGTATGTTTTCCCCTGCCTGTATACCATGTTGTTATTTCTGACTGACGGAATTTCAGCCTGTCGCAAACCCTTAGTTACTAACTTAAATTCATGAGGAATTTTGGCCACCGGAAACGGATGCGTCCAGCTTAAACGTTTGGCCGTGGTATGAAATACACTGGGACTATTTTGCAGCATGTCATGATTGTAGTCACCGCCGACAATAACGTAATTACCATTTCTGGCTTCGGTTTTCATACGATTGAAAACCTTGGTTAATTGAGCATTCATGACTTTTTGATTCTTTGTAAAGGCAGACAAGTGCACATTGATCAATGATAATGTTTTGCCATTACTTACTGGTATTCTTGTCACCGAAATTGCCCGGTCTAAATCAACAATTTTACTGAGGTTCGTATCAATTGGTAATTGATACCGCGTACTGTTAGTCATTTTGGTTTTGGTTAACGTCACAATACCAGATTTGGCTCGGCCAATCGGTCGCGTAATCGGATAGAATAAGTAAGCCGAATCATAGTTTTGGACGAAAACATGTGAATAGGCTGGCAAGTTTTGGGACAACCACCGATATTCGTTCACATGGTGGGAACGGTCTCCGTCAGTATCAACTTCTTGAAAGAGCATTAAATCAGGATTTTCTGATTTCACGGCGCTCACAAATGCGTTCATGCCTTGCTCTACACTGCGTTTACTAAATGCGCGCGAATAATACCCACCGTCCATAAAAAAGGTGTAATTGTGTGGATACGAACCATAGCCAATATTAAAGGTCATCGCCTTATATGATTTACCCACCCGCAACTCTTGGTTACTTCGATTAACAACGGCCAACTTCTGATTATCTGGAACTCGATGATAACTCCCAAACACATACCCCACATAACCACCAATAATCAGTAACAAAACCACCACGACAGCAAGGATCAATTTAATTATCTTCTTCATCATCTATCTCCCCATTACAAATCAATTTAAAAGACCCATTACTTTTTGTAATGGGTCTTTTTTGTTTATGAGATTCGGTGTCTAACCGATCTGATCATTGCAAACCCAAGCATCACGGTCACTACCGCTGTTGCCATTAAAATCAACATTGTCACTGTCCAACCATTGAAGACTCCTTCAAGAATACCAATTAAGGTTGGGCCAACACTAGCCAATAAATAGCCGATTGCTTGAACTAATCCTCCGATAGCACCAGCGTCTTGTGGCGTATCCGAAATCACAGAAATCATGGTTAATGAAAGTGAAAAAGATGCGGATGTGGTAATTCCAATGATGGCACATGCGATTATTTGTAAAATCACATTGCTACCACCAAATGTCAAAATACCAATTCCGGATAGATATCCCGCAAGCAATAATGTCATTACCATTACCAGCTTACCGCGACTTTCAGCTGCTCGAGGTACAAAGTAAGCAAATGGTACTCCGGTTAACTGAAAGACACCAAACAAGATACCAGCGGTAGAAGTCGAAATTCCGTTTGCGGTCAACACACTAGGTACCCAGGCAACTAATGTATAAAACACAAATGACTGCATCCCCATAAATCCAGCTAACATCCAAATTTCTGGCTTTTTCCAATGCTTCGGACGCTGTTGTCCGAACTCAGCACGTTTTGATTCATTAGATTGTTGATTGGGATTTTGTCCCACGAATAGCCAACAAACAAAAGCAATAATTGCAGGAATAGAAAATAATTGAATCGTGAATTGCCACCCCAGTGAATTAGCAATTGGCACAGCAATCGCTCCAGCAACTGCCGATAATAAGCTTAAAGATGAAGTGTAAATTCCGTTAAGCTTGGCCGATTGTTCCGGATGCCACTCAACAATTAGGGTTGGCATTAGCACGTTCAACATTGAAATTGCCGCACCAACCAGAATGGTCCCTGCAAACAAACTCCATGTTGTATAAACTCTTAAAATGTTTGCCACTGCTAATAATAACAAGGCAATTTTTAGTGTCATACTAGTGCCAATTCGATCGATCATTTTAGAAACTAGAATTGATAGTCCTGCAAAACAAAGTAGTGGAATGGTGGTTAATATTCCCATTTGACCATTACTTAATTTTAAGGACGATTGAATCGTACTGACCAATGGTGGCAGGCCGGTAATAGCTAGCCTTAAGTTGGCGGCTAGCATGAAAATCATAAATGTAAAATTGATGCCTTTACGTGAATTACTCATAAACTAAACGAACCTCCTAAATCATTTTCTGTTGATTAACTTAATCGATTTTGCTCTTAACGACTAAGCTTAACATCACACATATTAATGTGACAAGTTCAGAAAGAATCTAGGATATAAAAAACGTCCAGATTTTTTCTGAACGCCTTTTGGACTGTTATTAAAGATCTGATACCTGTTCTTTATAATGCTTGGCTTCTTGAGCCTTGAAACCCGCTTCGCTTAACTTATTAACTACCTGTTGACCATCAACTTGATCAACATGAATTTCCACGATTTTTAAAGCATCTTGATGGGTAACCATTAAAGTTTGAATATTTAAGTCATTGTTTTTCATTATCTCGCCAATTTCAAAAATAATGCCGGGATGATCCTGAGCCACAAAAACTTGGACGGCTGTGGCGTTCTCCGCATAGTCAGTGACATCCAAAAAGGCATCTAAAATATCATTATTAGTAATGATGCCAACCAATTCATCATCATTCATAACTGGCAGAACCCCAATTTGAGATTGTCTCATCACGTAAATTGCATCTTCTAAAAATGCGTCTTGATTAACTGTTTTGACATTTTTAGACATCACATCCACTACTGTCATCTTATTCAATAGATACGTTATTTCATAGATGGACAAACTCGTAGCCTCTGAAGGTGTTGCCCTCTCAATGTCTCTTTGAGTAATAATTCCCACTAATTTGCCACTACTTAATACTGGTAACCGATGAATGTTTTGCTCCTTCATTATACTAATTGCTACGTTGATTTTTGTATCTGGTGTCACTGTACTAACTTTTTTGGTCATGAAATCCGCTACACTCATCTTGTTAGCCTCCTAAGTATGCTTTTTGAACGTCGCTATTAGCTAATAGTTCGTCACCGGTTCCGGTCAATTGAATTTCACCAGTCGCTACAACGTAAGCTCGATCAGAGATCGATAATGCTTTCTTAGCGTTCTGTTCAATCAGAAGCACCGTAGTACCAGCTTGATTAATCTCTTTGATAATATCGAAAATTTCATTAATAAAAATCGGTGCTAACCCCATTGAAGGCTCATCTAACAAAATTAATTTCGGATTGGCCATCAGAGCACGCCCCATAACTAACATTTGTTGTTCGCCACCTGATAACGTCGCGGCATCTTGATTTATCCGTTCCTTCAATATAGGGAACCGCTCAAATACCTGAGCATAATTCTTTTGAACCTGTTGTTTACCTTTAGTTAAGAAAGCCCCCATTTGCAAGTTTTCCATCACTGATAATCCAGCAAACACGTGCCGTCCCTCTGGAACTTGAGAAATTCCGGCACCGACAATTTTAGGAGCACTTATCTTTTGAATATTCTTACCGAGATAGGTAATTGAGCCACTCTTGGCTTTAAGTAAACCCGAAATAGTTTTTAAAATGGTGGTTTTTCCAGCTCCATTAGCACCAATCAAAGAAACGATTTCTCCTTGATTGACTTCAAACGAAACATCTTTAACAGCGTTAATCACGCCATAATTGACGCTTAAATTATCTACTTTCAGCATGATTAACCTTCCTCTCCCAAGTATGCGGTAATAACATCTTGATTGTGTTTAATATATTCCGGGCTACCTGAAGCAAGCAACGAGCCATGGTTCAGTACATATATTCTCTGAGCCACATTCATGACTAATGACATGTCATGCTCGATCAATAGAATCGTAATATGAAATGTTTTTTGAATCTTTAAGATTAAACGAGTTAATTCAGCAGTTTCTTCAGGGTTCATCCCTGCAGCTGGTTCATCTAAAAATAAAATCTCTGGTTTAGTAGCTAAGGCACGAACGATTTCTAATCGCCGTTGAACTCCGTATGGTAAGTTCTTGGCTTTAGTATCTAATTGATCAGTCAAATCAAAGATCGCCAATAATTCAATCGCCTCTCGCTTCATTTCATCTTCAGTCTTATAAAAATGCAGTGTTCTAAAGATTGAATGAATGAATCCTTCATTATATCGACTAGTCATTGCAATCATCACATTGTCTAAAACTGATAAATCTTTGAACAGCCGAATATTTTGAAATGTTCGAGACATTCCCATTTGCGCTACTTTATATGCTGGTACCTTATTCAAAGACTGGGTGCCGTTTTTTCCTGTAAGAACTATTGAACCTGACGAAGGTGAAATCACACCTGTCAGTAAGGTAAACAGTGTGGTTTTACCGGCCCCATTAGGTCCAATCAAGGCAACTAACTCATCACTATCTAAATACATCGAGACATCTGAAACGGCCGTTAAACCACCAAAATTTTTAATTAAGTGATCAACTTTCAGCAAGTTTGTCATTCAGACACCTCCTTTGGTTTTCGGTTAAATATTTTGGCGAGTGATAATTCCCATGTCCCTAGTAATCCTGATGGTTTGAAAACCATAATCAAAATCAGGGCCAGTGCGTAAATGACCATTCGCAAAGCGCCAAAATTTTGTAAAACTGTGTCAATAACTCCCAGAACAACTGCAGCTACAAACGTTCCTGTAATACTGCCAACACCACCAAGGACAACAATAATCAGTACAGAAATAGATGCCATGATATTAAAATCATTCGGACTGATCGTCTGAAGATAAGATGCTCGAAGTGAGCCGGCAATTGCGGCTGTGGATGCTCCAAGTACAAAAGCAGATAGTTTCCATTTAAAAACATTGATACCAACAGATTCGGCGGCAATTTCATCTTCTCGAACAGACTTAACTGCTCGGCCACCTTGGCTTCGAATAAAGTTCAAAATTACGATTGTTGTGAGACAAACCATCACATAAACGGTTGGCCAATTGGCTAGTGCGGGAATATTGAAAATTCCTGCCGCCCCTCCTGTGATTTTTAAGTTGTTAATGATGATGCGAATAATTTCAGCAGCACCCATAGTAGCAATTGCTAAGTAATCGCCTCGCAAACGCAAAGTCGGGATACCAACGATCAGTGCCACTATGATCGTCAAAACAATGCCCACGATTAAGGCAATGTAAAAGCCAACTGGTGTTTCAACACTACTAGTAATAATCGCCGTCGCATATGCGCCGATAGCCATAAACCCAGCATGACCTAATGAGAATTGACCAGCAAAACCAATGATCAAGTTCAAACCTGTCGCCAAAATAATGTTGATACCAATCATCACCAGCATATTTTCAATAAAGGCATTGATGACGCCCACTAAAATCAGCGTATTCATCAAGTAAAAGCCAGCAACCATGATTACTAACCATGCCAGATTGGTTTTCCAATTTATTTTCATCAGTTTCACCTACACTTTTTCCTTCATGTTTTTACCAAAAATTCCTGCTGGTAATACCAAGAGAATAATAATTAAAACTCCGTACACAACCGCATCTTTATATGCGGATAATCCAATTGATTGAAAGAGTGTTTCAAGGATTCCAATCAAGAAGCCACCGACTGATGCTCCTGGAACCGAACCGATTCCTCCTAGCACCGCAGCTACGAATGCTTTGATTCCTGGTGTCATCCCCATCAATGGATCGATCGAATTGTAGTAAAGTCCAATCAATACTCCAGCTGCTCCAGCGAGTGAGGAGCCCAAGGCAAATGTGAATGAAATAGTCCGATTAATGTTAATTCCCACCATTTCAGCAGCATCAGAATCAACTGAAACAGCTCGCATCGCTTTGCCCATCTTGGTGCGTTTAATAATTAATTGGAGAAGAATCATCAAAACACATGCGGTGACCAAAATCAGGATTTGAATATTCGAGATCAAAACACCACCGATGTTGTAATTATGCTGGGTGATAATTTGGGGAAAGTCCCGCGTATCAGAAGTAAAGAAGTAAGACATTCCGTTCTCTAACAAAAATGAAACTCCAATTGCAGTAATCAACGCAGTGATTCGAGGAGCATGTCGTAAAGGTCGATAAGCGAAATATTCAATCACGACACCACTGATTGCACCCACGATCATTGAACTTAACAAAGCTTCAATAAAGCTAAAATGCCAAGTATTGATAGAGTAGTATCCCCAAAAGGCTCCCAACATATAGATGTCACCGTGAGCAAAATTAATCAGTTTGATGATGCCATAAACCATCGTGTAGCCTAGGGCAAGCAAGGCATAGATGCTTCCGAGTGATAAGCCATTAATAACCTGCTGAAAAAATGTCTGCAATATTCTCTCCTCCTTGAATGCCGATAAATTTAAGCGGCTTATTTGATTTCATAAGTATTAGAAACTTTGCCATTCGTCAATTGTTCAATTGCGATTGGCTTTTCGGGATCATGTTGTTTGTTGATCGTAATCTTTCCAGTAACTCCATCGAAATTCTTGATTTTGCTTAGCCCTTCAGCAATCTTGGTTGAATCAGCCGATTTTTCATCTTCAATTGCTTGTTTGATCATGTTAACTGAATCATAAGCAAGCGCTGAGAAAGTTGGTGCTTCTGTATGGTACTTTTTCTGGTAATCGGCCATGAACTTCTTGGCCACGGGATTACTTTCAGAAGCCTTTGTTGAAAATGGTGTTGTGTAATAGATCTTATTTGAATTCTGATTACCAGCAATTTGTGCCAGTTTAGGATCAGCCATTCCATCGGTACCGATAATTGGGACATTGATTCCTGCCTGACGAGCTTGTTTAATAATCAAACCAACTTCAGTGTAATAACCAGGAACATAGATTGCATCCACCTTTTTGTTTTTGAACGAAGTTAGAATGGCATTAAAGTCCTTGTCGCCTTCAGTGAATCCTTGCGTATCCACGACCTTGCCTTTAAAAGTATCTTTAAACGCCTTCTCCAAACCAGTTCCATAGTCGGTGGAATTATCGTATAAGATAGCTACTCTTCTAGCTTTCAAGTTGTTGTAAGTAAACTTGGCGCCAATCCCACCTTGGAAATTATTTTGATAACAGGCTCTAAATACATATGGTTGAACCTTGCCATTTTTTTGAAGTGTGAAATTGGGATCGGTTGCTGATGGGCTTACCGCCGGAACCGCAGCTTTTGTGATATTAGGAATTTGTGCAGTACCAGCATTGGTCGTTGCGGTACCCACGATTGCGTTGACTTTATCGTTGTTGACCAACTGAGTTGCAACTGAAGCAGATGTGTTAGTTGATGTCTTGTTATCTCTAACGATTAGCTTGAACTTTTGCTTTTTGCCATTGACGTTAACCCCGCCTACTTGATTGATTTCGTTAACTGCCATCTTGATTCCTTGATTCATTTGATTACCGTAGCCACCAGCTGCACCAGATAATTCCATATTTTCACCGATTTTGATGGTATTGTCTGTGACTGGGTTACCTTTGCTACTTGTTGTTGCAGTACTACACCCTGCAAAAATAACTGCGATTGCTGCTACTGAAGCGAAGTAAGTAATTTTTTTAACGGCCTTTTTCATGTGATCTTCCTACTTTCATTTTTTAATTTGGAAGCCCAATATCTTCCCTCCTTTGAATTTTGGGCAAGAAAAAAACCTCATTCTTTAACGAATGAGGTTTGGATATTTTCCAGCGAGCCCTCATCATTAAAGATGCAAAATAAGGGCTCAACTGTTTGATTAATTTAGGAATGTTACAATTCCCTAATCAAAGTCGGGTCCTTCATCTTTAATAATAAGGCTAAATCTTGGACTGCAGAGATTACCACAGGTTGATACTTATATGAATATGAATTGCGTTGATTATTAATAGTCATGTTGGTAACCTTCTCGTCTAAGATTTAATTGGATAGGCCAAGTATATGGATGTTCTAATTAAATGTCAATACTTTTAATAAAAGGCTTTTAGAATCTAATCATTAATAAAAAAGTCTACTATATATTGGTCCAGAAAAATTAATGGATACTGATATGTAAGCTAAGTAGCCTGGTTTTTAGTGACTTAATGATCTTCACGTATTCATTTATTTGATTAAAAATTGATAATTTGTTCAAAAATATTAATATAAACCTCTGAAACTCAACTTAATTTAGATAAAAAAAGAAAAATTTATTTATCACTCTTAATTCCCTTTAGAATCAAGGCTTTCCTGCTGGTTTTATTATTAAAATCATTTCAAAAAATCACCTTTTTTATTTTTCTCGCTTTACAAGTCAAAATTACTATGCTAAATTTTAACTTGTAAATTTGAAAACATTAAAAAACGCAAAGAAAGACGAGTAAGTTATTTCAACCTTCCAGTGAGTCGGGATTAGTGGAAACCTGATAAGTTCTTGAAATATCTGAAAAACACTTTCTAGTTTCTCTCTGAACCAGTCAGGAATGGCTTCAAGTAGGAGCAGACGTAAAACCGGAACGTTACCCTCGGTGGAGTATGTTAGTACTCTTATTGAGGTGGCTTATTTTAGATAAGCAACTTGGGTGGTACCGCGAAAAGTCTTTCGTCCCTTGGCTGGGGATGAAAGGCTTTTTTTGTTCCCAAAAAATAAAAAATAAAGGAGCACCACGTTATGCAATTAATTATTCCTACAGATTACGATCCTAAATTATCAGTTAAGACTACTCAAGAAGCTATCCGCTACATTCGAGAAACTTTCCAAGATGAATTTGGAAAACAAATGAACCTTTCTAGAGTATCTGCCCCAATGATGGTCAAAAAATCATCAGGATTGAACGACAACTTAAACGGTGTTGAAACTCCTGTTTCATTCACCATGAAAGAAATTCCTGGCGAAACTATTGAAATCGTCCACTCACTTGCTAAGTGGAAACGCTGGGCTTTGAAACGTTTCAACTTTGATATGCATACTGGACTTTACACTAACATGAACGCCATTCGTAAGGATGAGGATTTAGATAACGTCCACTCAATCTACGTTGATCAATGGGATTGGGAAAAAATCATTAAAAAAGAAGAACGTAACGAAGAAACTTTAAAGAGTACTGTTCGACAAATCTTCAAAGTCATCAAACATATGGAACACGAAGTTTGGTATAAATACCCCGAAGCAGTTCATCACTTACCAGATGAAATTCACTTCGTAACAACTCAAGAACTAGAAGATCGCTATCCTGATTTAGATCGTCAATCACGAGAAGATGCTATCTGTAAAGAACTTGGCTGTGTCTTCTTAATGAAGATTGGTGGACCTATGAAGAGTGGTAAGAAGCATGATGGTCGCGCACCTGACTATGATGACTGGGAATTAAACGGTGACATCTTGTTCTGGTACGAACCATTACAACGTTCACTTGAAGTTTCAAGTATGGGAATTCGTGTCAGTCCAGAATCAATGGCTAAACAGCTTAAAATGGCCGGCGCTGAAGATCGCTTAGAATTTCCATATCACAAAGCATTGATGAACAAAGAACTCCCTTACACCATCGGTGGTGGTATCGGCCAATCTCGTTTATGTATGTTACTACTTGGTAAGGCTCACGTCGGTGAAGTTCAAGCTAGTGTTTGGCCCGATGAAATGATCGAAAAATGTGAAGCTGCCGGAATTCATATTCTATAGGAGGAATTTTTTTGGAAACCATCAGAATCATCGATTCACCCAAACACGTTAACGAAACCGTTAGAATCGGTGTTTGGGTAACTAACAAGCGCAGTAGCGGAAAGATTGCCTTCCTTCAGCTCCGTGACGGAAGCGGATTTTTCCAAGGAGTTGTTTTAAAAAACAGCATCGACGAAGAAAAGTTCACTGAAGCAAAAGAACTTCGCCAAGAAACCAGTCTATATGTAACTGGTGAAATTCATGAAGATAGTCGTTCACACTTCGGATATGAAATTAAAATCACTGATTTTGAAGTCGTTGGTGAAAGTGAAGACTATCCCATCACTCCAAAAGAACATGGAATCGACTTTCTACTAGATCATCGCCACCTATGGTTAAGATCAAGTAAGCCGAACGCCATTATGAAGATTAGAAATGAAGTTTTGCATGCAGCAAACGAATTCTTTTACCAACAAGGATTCACCAAGTTTGATGCCCCTATTCTAACTGGTTCTGCTCCTGAAGGAACCACCGAATTATTCGAAACAGATTATTTCGGTAAAAATGCCTATCTTTCTCAAACCGGTCAGCTTTATGGTGAGGCTGGTGCCATGGCACTTGGTAAGATTTATACACTCGGACCAACTTTTAGAGCCGAAAAATCAAAAACTCGTCGTCATTTAACTGAGTTTTGGCAGTTGGAACCGGAAATGGCTTGGTGGCATCAAGACCAAAGTTTGGAACTGCAAGAACAAATGATTGCTTATCTGGTTCAGGCCGTAATTGATAATTGTCAGTCTGAATTAAAAATTTTGGATCGAGACGTTGAAGTCCTCAAGAAATACACTCAACTACCATACCCACGTATTTCTTATGACGATGCGATCGAACTACTACAAACTAACGGCTTTGATGTCAAATGGGGTATTGATTTTGGTTCACCCGAAGAAACTTTCTTGGCCAACCATTTCGACAAACCAGTATTCGTAATGAATTATCCAAAAGCTATCAAGGCATTTTATATGCAACCACACCCTACTAGAGACGATTTAGTAGTTTGTGCAGACCTACTAGCACCCGAAGGATACGGTGAAATCATTGGTGGTTCTGAACGTTCCGCCGACTATGATTACATCCTTGGTCGGTTAAAAGAAACTGGCCAAGACCTCAGTAACTATGAATGGTACCTTGATTTACTCAGGTATGGCGCAGTTCCTCATTCTGGATTTGGTATGGGACTTGAGAGATTCCTAACATGGATTACCCTCCAAGATCATTTGCGAGAAGTCATCCCATTCCCAAGAATGTTGAACCGTTTAAATCCATAATCAAACGTCGATTGTTAATCATAACAATCGACGTTTTTTTGTGTGGTAAAATTTAGGCAATCAATAAATTAGGAGGTAAATTATGAAAAATAAACTTACTACCGCCACTGCCGTTCTACATATTATCAGTGGCGTCTTACTAGCAACTGGTGGTACAACACTCTTCGCATCTGGAGTCGTTGAAGCCATCCAATCTAGAAGAAATAAATAAAGGCCCGCCGAATGGCAGGTCTTTTTTATTGATCAATATTTGAGGTTTGTTTGGCCAACTCTTCTTGGTAACGCTCATGAACTTTGGCATCCACTTGGGTTGTTCCTGGCATAAAGTGAATAGATTCAGTTCCAGCTTCAGCAGCTGATTGGTAGTACCACTTCTTCCATCGCAAGAAAGCCAAGTTAGTTTCCAGAACCTTGATTTGTTGTTCAAGTTGGGACTCTTGATCTTCCATAAAAGCCAACCGTTTATCAAGTGTTGAATCGCCTTCCATGCACCAGTCAATAAATTTGCCAATCTCTTTAATCTTAATTCCCGACATCTTTAAACAATTAATGACTTCAATGTAGCCTAAATCATCATCGGTAAACTGCCGTCTACCAGCGTCATCACGCTTGGCAAACGGTAATAATCCTTCTTTATCATAATAACGAATTGCATCAGCAGATACATTCATTTGCTTAGCAATATCGCCTACTGAATATTTTTTCATGATTGCTCCTTGACTTGGAGTTAACTCCAACTGATAGAATGCATTATATCATATCAAAGGAGAAATTATTATGACAAAACCATTAATCGTAATTACCGGTGCCAGCTCAGGATTTGGCGCCGAAATCGCTAAAATTTTCAACGCTGCTGGTTATCCTGAATTATTATTAGGCCGCCGAACAGAAAAAATTTCTGCTCTACCATTAAATTTTGATCAAGTAATGGTCGCATCAGTCGACGTTACCGAACAAGATCAGTTTAAAGATGCCATTGCTAAGGCAGAAGAAAAATTTGGACCAGTTGATCTACTAGTTAACAATGCCGGCGTAATGTTGTTAGGCAACGTTCAAAAGCAATCACCTAAGGAATGGCAACAAATGCTTGATACTAATGTAATGGGTGTTTTAAATGGTACCCAGATCGTTCTTCCTGGCATGGTAGCACGTGAACACGGAACTATCATCAACATGTCATCATTGGCAGGTAAGAAAACCTTTGTTAACCACGCTGCTTACGTTGCTTCTAAGTTTGGCGTGCATGGTTTGAGTGAAACTATTCGAGAAGAAGTCTCTGGTAACAATGTCCGAATTTCTTTAGTAGCTCCTGGTGCTGCAGAAACTGAATTATTAACTCATGTGACTGATGACAAAGCCTTGACTGATTATGAGGCTTGGAAGGACACTATGGGTGGAATTACCCTTGATCCTGTTCACGTTGCAGAATCAGTTAAATTCATTTACGATATGCCTCAAGAAGTTAACATTCGTGAAGTAGATATCGCCGCTACTCGTCAAGATTCATAATTCATAGGTAAATAAAAACTCCAAGTAGACAATCTACTTGGAGTTTTTGTATTGCATAATTTTACTTAACTGAATTGGTAACTGCTGTATTAACGGCTGATTTTTCAGCTTCCACTAAGTTGACTCTGGTCTCAATGATACGGATATCCATTTCGATTTCACGAGTTAAACCTGGAGTATTTAATTTTGGTTCAAAAAATTCTTTAAATTCGGCAAGTCTTTCAGGAGTTCTGAACACCCGTGAAGTTACTGTAATGTAAGTGGCAAATTCCATGTCACCACCAACAGTATCTTCCAACCACTGCCAGTCGCTTCTGATCCAATCCCAAGCGGCTTGTTGGCCGTCATCGTTTGATAAGACGCCAGCATACCAACCACGAAGATCTTGAGGCTTAATAGTTTCTGCGTCTTCAAACTTACTAATTAACTTAGCAATTAACTTTTGATCTGAAGTACTAGTCAATGCAGCTCTGATATCTGCCTTGTAGCTTGCATCTGAAGTTTGCACATATGTGTTTAGTAACTCATCAAATAATGATTCACTGCCATAGTTTTTAACTTCATTTCTCAATACAAAGGCCCGAACATCAGCTGGCAAAGTATCTAACTGACTACGATTATCTGCAAACAGCTTGTGCGCAGTTTCAATTGAATCGGCATTCTTAGCGTACAATGACGCACTCAAAACATATGGTCGAGTCAATTGATCATCATTAGACTCCCCAGCTTTTAATTGCCAACCTAGGCGAGCAACTTGCTTGTTGCTTAATTTATCGTATAACTTACGCAAAGTATCCTCTTCGGCAGAACCCGGAGTCACGAACTTACGTAAATCGCCGGCAATTGAGTACAAGATTGCATTAACGATATTAGACTTGCTATCAGCAAAATTACCTAGCAATGGCACGATGCTTGCATATGAAATTTGGCGACCTTCAGCTAATAAACGTAAGTCTTGTAATACTTGGAGTTGGTCAATTGGGGCCAACTCGGTAACACTAGCCAAAATATCATTTAACAATGTTTCATCGTACTTCACGATAAAGTGAGAATTGTTGCCAACGTTAACTCTGAATGGTTTACCATTTTGTTGACGAAGTTCTTCATAATTGCCAAGATTAATTGTCTTATCGGCAAAAATTTCAGGAGCAACTTCGTAATTACTATTAAGTGGAATTTGCCATTGTCGGTCTGCTTCTTTACCTTCACCAATAAAGAATTGTTGTTGAGAAATAATTAAATCGCCGTTTTCGACTTTTGCTTCAACAACTGGGTATCCAGGTTGTTCAAGCCATGAGTTCATAATACTACCAACGTCTAATCCAGAAGCATCCCCAAGTGCTGACCATAGATCAGCCCCCTTAGCGTTATCGAATTTATGAGCAGCAAAGTAGTTCTTCAAACCTTTTCTTAGGTTATCATCGCCTAATAATGCGCGGACCATAACCAACATTCTGGCACCCTTAGCATAAACAATTGCTGAATCAAACAAAGCATCAATTTCTGCTGGATTATTAACTTCCACGTGAACTGGTTGAACACCATCAGTAGCGTCACGTTGCAATGCCATTGGGGCATCTGAAGTTTGGAATAATTCCCAAATGTGCCAATCAGGTTCAATTGCATCAATTGAAACATATTCCATCATGTTAGCAAAACTTTCATTCAACCATAGATCATCCCACCACTTCATAGTTACTAAATCACCGAACCATTGGTGAGCAAGTTCGTGAGCAATCACAGTTGCAACCACTTGTTTAGTCTCTAGAGATGTGTTGTCAGGGTCTAGTAATAGGTAAGCTTCTCGGTAAGTTACTAAGCCCCAGTTTTCCATGGCGCCAGCTGAGAAGTCAGGTAATGCTAATTGCCATGAATGTGGTAGTGGATATGGTGTTTGATAGAAGTCTTCATAAAATTCAATTGACCGTTTGGCGATATCTAAGGCAAAGTCTAGTTCATTTGCTTTATGTGCTTTTGTACCAAATACGCCAACCTTAACTCCGCTCTTAGTAGTCGTTGTTTTACTTTGTAAATCACCAAAAGCAAATGCAATTAGATAAGTTGACATTCTAACTGTGGTATCAAAGTAATGAACACCATTTTCTTCTTTGACTTCAGGCATATTAGCCAAAATTGTTTCCCCAGGTTGTTCATCAAACCTAATTGCTAGGTCAAAAGTGGCCTTGGCTTCTGGTTCATCAACTGAAGGAAAGGCTTGACGAGCAAATGTAGTTTCAAACTGAGTACCGATAATTTGTTTCTTTTGACCATCAACTTCATAGTATGAAGGATAAATCCCCATCATACTGTCAGTCAATTTGGCACTATAAGAAATTGTAACCTTAATATCACCGGTTTTACCAGCTTCAACGTAAAATGCATCGTTGTCATCATCCTTGGTGAATTGAACGCTCTTGCCATCGACTTGGACTTCTTCGATGTTTAGAAATTTTTGGTGAATCGAAATTTTTTCTGATTTAGCTTCCCCGGCAATTGTAGTTTTACCACTAAATTGTTTTTGTCCCCGGTTAATGTCTAAATAAATGTCGTAATGTTCTGGTTGGAATGTCTCATAAAAATGGGTTATTGCAGTCATGAGTATCTCCTTAGCTTTATTAGAATTACCCTCATTATACCAACATTTCATCACAGTGCTAAACTTTAGGCCAATTTCATCGCTAATCTTTCATTAAAATACTCCTCATTATTAATATATCTTGCTAGTCTGCTATGATATTAGTGAAGACCAGTAAATGGAGGAAATAACGTGAAAAAAGCCGACTGTGTTTTTTGTCAACGCACCAACATTCCCATTGTGTTAGAAAATGACTTGGCGGTCGCATTCTGGGATATTCATCCTGTCAGAACGGGACATCTTTTAGTCGTGGTCAAAGACCATAAACAAGATTATTTTGAACTTGAGCAATCAGAATTAATTGCCATGGATGACTTAATTCGACAAGGTAAACAATTGATCGATCAAAAGTATTCACCTACAGGTTACAACATTGGCATCAACGTGGGCGAAGATGCTGGACAAACTGTCATGCATTGTCATTTTCATCTGATTCCGAGATACCCAGGTGATGTGAAGGACCCTGCTGGTGGCATTCGCAATATGTTGCCACGAGCCGTCAAAAAATTAAGAAACGCTAAACATCGCCTGTTTTAAGGTTCCCTTAACCCACGTCCGCTATTCTAATTACAATACAAAAAGGAAAGCGGGTGTTTGAGATGTCAGTTCTACTAGATGATAAGAAAATCTCGAAAAACATTGTGGCTGGACAACCAGTTAAAGTATTTTATCCATTTGTAATCGTCAAAACAGAGAACGGCAAGATGTTAAAAATTAACCTATCCAATAAAGAAAAAAGTGACTCACTGTTTTGGGATGTTATGCAACGAATTGCAGAATCTAAAGTTTGGATTCCCATCGGCAAACATTACCACCAAATATTAGATAATGGCTGGGAAGCAACGGCTGATCCAGTATAAAAACAAGCAAGGAGCTCCGCAAAATGCGGGCTCCTTTTTATATTGATTATCTAATTATTTGGCGGGTTCAACTGGTAAGTTCATTCCTTTCCAGCCTTCCAAGGCACCAGCTAGTTCAAACGCTTTAAAATTGTGGGTAAGTAAAATCAGTAACGCATTTTTTCCTAATGTGGTCCCACCAGTCCAATCGTATACTACATAAGTCTTCTCAGGATTCAGTTCATCAAGATGGTCAGCAATGTCCTTTGCCGCCATAGGTACAGCACCTTTTATTTGGTCACCTTTAACTTGCTTAGGAGCATTCCTAACATCCAAAACCACAATATCTGAATCATCAGGATTCTTAAGACTTTCTAGTACCTTAAAATGATCGATATATAGGATTAAGTATGTTTCTAATAGTTCGATTTTTTTAGTTTCCATGGTTTTCATTCTCCTTATTCACCAGTAGCTTCTGTAAGAGTTGACTAAACATAATTTGTTCATCATTAGTTAGTCGGCTAAACAATTCGTTTACAAAATTGAAATTCGCAGGCAAAAAATCATCTAACAATTCGTTACCATACTGAGTGATTCTAACAACTGAGCTTCTTTGGTCGATTGGTGAAGCCAACTTTTCAATCATATTGTCGCCAGCCATTCCCCTAATCAACTTGCTGGCCGTGGCCTTAGTCGACGACAACTTTTGAGCGATCATCGATGGACTTAAGCCGTGATCACCTGCTCGTCGTAAAAACATCAAAATCAAAAAACGTGATTCTGATAAATGATGAGACTGCAACAAATCAGAGTATGCTTTATCTATTTCACTATATACTTGTTGAAAGGTAATAAACGATAATACATTGTCAGGTTCACTATTTGCGACCTGTTGGTTCATTTCTCTTATTCTCTGGATACTAGGGACATCCGAAAAATCATACGGTTCCATATATGCACCTCACATTTTAATTAGCCGGCTAACTAAATATAACACTGTTCTTTTCAAGAGGCAAGATAAACATCAAATAATTTAAATCGTTTCTGACTTTATTTCAGAAACCAATTAATTAGTATTGACAACTACAAAATGCGGTTTAGAATACTACATAATAATTAAAATGAGATTCAGGAGATGCCTTATGCAACCTAAAATTGGATTATTAGTAGACTCAGCCTTAGATATTCCCGAAGAAGTATCGATTCAAGACAATGTTGAAATCGTACCATTGATTGTAACTGTTAAGGATTCAGAATATTATGACCGCGAAACTATCACCCCTGACGAAATTTACAATTGGATGAATCAAGATGTAATCCCCAAGACAGCAAGTCCGACAATTGAGCTAGTCGCCAAATCAATTGATAAGTTAATTGCCAAAGGTTTTCAAGAAATTATCGCCATCACAATTTCCGGTGGTCTTTCCGTTACTAATAATGTTTTTAAACAAGCTGCTAAACTATATCCCGATGTCAAGACTGACGTCATCGACTCAAAAAACATTGGTGCTGGTGGCGGTTTAATCGCCACTTATGCCGAAGATTTAATCGTTTCGTTAACTCCGTTCGAAGAAATCGTTGATTCTGTGACACATTCTGTAGAACGAAGTCGGGTATATTTTTACATTCCATCATTAAAATATTTACGACTTGGTGGTAGAATTGGACGAGTAGCAGGAATGGTTGGAACAGCATTAAGCATTAAGCCGATCATTTCTTGTAACCCAGAAGGAATCTATTATCCAGTTGCGAAAGTTCGCTCAGAGAAAAAAGCAATTGATAAGTTGATCAACTTGGCATTAGCAGATGTTCAGGGTCATGACCACGTCAGGATGGCAGTGGCTCAAGGAAACGATCTCGATCTAATGCAACAAGTCACCGACACGATTCATTCTAAGCTACCGACCCAATTTGTTTATAATGGTGATGTTTCTCCTGCCCTTGGTGTTCATACCGGCCCCGGACTAGTGGGAATTGCTGTTCAAATTGATTAACTTTTAAAGGGGCGATGCTTGGTGTCAAATAATAATTCACAGACACCCAACTTACCAAAATGGCACGAATTGCCTAATTTCAGTCTGCACTTAGACCAAGTCATTAGCATTACCAACACATACGTGGAACCGATTATTGGTGAAAAGCTTACCAAAACGATGATGCATAACTACTTCAAATCAGGAGTTTTAGAGTCTCCACAGGGTAAGCTTCATACTCAAATGCAGTTAGCTGGAGCCATAATCGTGGACTTGTTAAAGAAGATTTTTACTTTAACTGAAATTAAGGCTGGCCTAAAGATTATGCTGGCGGATACTTCTCCTCAAGTTGCTTATGATACATTTGTTGATATTTTTAATGAGCAAGCCAGCCGAGAATCACTCAGTTCAAAGGCGCTAACTAACATTGATATCGAAGCTGCCACCCCAATTATTCAAATGGAGTATGCAGCGGTTGAATCTATCTTATTTTGGGTCGATTCGCGTAAGATTCTATACGAAAATATTGAGTCAAAAAAATAAGGAACATCCAGTAAATGGATGTTCCTTATTTTTTATATCAATCCTTGTACCAAACCTGCAAAAATTGTGACGATCAACAAATCTGCTGACCCTCCTAAACTAAGGTTTTGCTTGGCAAATTCGTCATCCAAAGATTCTAAAAATGCCATTCCTTCAACGGTATTTGCACCACCCAGCTCAAAGTAATGCGTAACTTGTTCGTGTGCCCATGGGATAATATCTGTTGTCCCAGCACGTTTTACCAAATTGGTATCAGTAGTTTGACCTACAATTGCCATCAAGGTATCAAGCAAACGAACATTTTTATTTCCCTTAGACATTGCTAATCTTGGCAAAGCAATGTCTGTAACCGTTGGATATCCGGCTTCTGCTTCACCTCGAATACCCGTAATACCATACTTTAAGTATTCTCGTTCACCAGCGGTTAATTCGGACTCTGGCTTTGAGTCAATGCCATCAAAATCATGTTTAGTAAGACCCTTCAACATTTTTTTGACTACTGTAAATGGATCGGTTTCTTCATGATTTTGCACGTATGCCGTCGCCGTGACTAAAATTCCAAGTGAGAACACAGCGCCCTTATGAGTATTAATGCCCTTTGTGGCCGCGAACATTGATTTTTCTGCCTTGATTCCGATTGGCCTGATTTGCTGAAACAACTCAATTAGTGATGGTTTGTCAAATGTCCACCCCACCTCCACACATTCTTGGAAGTATGTCATCAAGCTGATTGAGCTATCTATGAAAGTGAACATATCCATATCTAAGTGAGAACCATTAGTTACCGGATCAACTAATCCTGGTTTAGGATGAATGCTAACCTCATATAATAGTGCCCGCATTGCGTCTTCGACCAAACGCTGCTTGTCGACCTGGTTATTAATCATTAATTTAAAACTCACTTTCTACTAAGGTTGAAATAGCTAACTGGAGCTCTTCTACGCTATGCCGTCTTGATCTAGCACATTCTTTGGCTGGACGATCACAAATAAAGCACTTACGAACTGGCAGTTCTAAAGCCGTTCTCGAAATAGATGCGTCTTTGTGATGACCTAACACATCCACATCAAATATTCGGCCAAATTTATCTTTATCTTCAAACTGCACTGCTAACCGCTTCACGACTAGTTGAGTATCTGAAACTAATAAAAATGCTTCATTACCAGTATCCTTATTCCACTCTTCATTCAATGTATATTGAATGTCATTATCTTTAAGCAATTGCAGAAATGTTGCCATACCAGCATCAAACAGTTGCTTTATTTTTGAATTATTTTTAATTGGTCCTGGAATATTTAATTTAATTGCTACCACGGTCATCTCAGGATTATCGGCAAGTAGCTGATGCTGTTTTTCAACCCGAGCATCCCGATTGGCCAACACGTCTTCTATTTCTTGTTGATTGCCATCAATAAAGATATTTTGCATGCTTACTCCTATTGAATAAAAAGCATCGTAATTAATTACGATGCTTTTTATTATTAATCTTTAACTTCTTTAATTGTATCAATAATTGATCCATCACGGTATTCAATCATTGCAACAGTACGATCAGTAAATTGTAATGGTTCTGGCTTACCAACACGTTTTTCAGCCATTGCTTGAAGTTCTTCAATGTCAAATACTGGCACACCTGGAATATTAGCTAAGGCTTCCTTCAAATCAGTTCTCTTAGGATTAATAGCAATACCATATTCAGTTACAAGTACGTCAACTGAATCACCCGGAGTTACTACAGTAGTAACGTCAGGTACGATGGTTGCAATACGGCCACGAACTAATGGAGCTGAAATAATAGTTAATTTAGCGGTCGCAGCATCTTGGTGACCACCAATAGCTCCACGGATAACTCCATCAGAACCAGACATAACGTTAACGTTAAATTTGGTATCAATTTCCAAAGCACTTAAGATAACAACGTCTAATTGATCAACCATTGCTCCCTTGTTGTCTGGATCTGCATACCATGATGCGTCGATTTCTTGTTGATTAGGATTTGTGTGCATTGAATCAGCGGCACCCTTATCAAAGTCTTGAACATCCATAACTTTTTCTACTAAGCCTTCATTTAATAAATCAACGGTTGGCTTAGTAATCCCACCTAAAGCAAAAGATGCCTTGATTTGGTTATCGATCATTGCCTGACGAAGATAACGGGTAACAGCTAATGCAGCACCACCAGAACCAGTTTGGAATGAGAATCCATCCTTAAAGTAAGGTGAATTAACAATAACATTATTAACTGTTTCAGCAATCTTTAATTCTTTAGGATCCTTGGTGAATCTAGTAGCACCGGAACCAATCTTTTCTGGATCACCAACTTGATCAACCTTAACAACGTAGTCAACTTGGGTTTGTTTAATTGATGCTGGTGTGTTGGGATATTCAGCAATGTTATCAGTCAATAGGACAACTGAGTCAGCGTATTGAGCATCCATTAATGCATATCCAAGTGAACCAAAGACTGCGTTACCATTCATTCCGTTAGCATTTCCTAATTTATCAGCATTAGGAACACCTAAGAAAGCCACGTCAATTTTGATATCACCATGTTCAATGGCACGGGCACGGTTACCATGTGAACGGAAAATCACTGGATTCTTTAAACCACCGTGAGAAACGAAGTCTCCCAAAGAACCACGCATCCCTGAACTAGTGATGTTGGTAATTGTACCAGCTTTAATTGCTTCGATAACAATATCATTCATAACACCAGTTAATGATGATGGTGCTAAAGTTAAATCTTGAATACCAGCGTCAATGATTGCACGCATAACCATGTTAAATACAAAGTCACCATTTCTAAAGTGGTGATGAAATGAGATTGTCATTCCATCTTTAACTGTCTTCTTAACAACATCTTCAATAGAGTTAACAACCTTATCATTTCCAGTAGTTACATGAACTTTGGGTGCTACTCGTTGAATATCAGGATTGCCAATCTCAGTAGATTCAAATCCCTTGTAGTTTAAGTCATTCATAATATCGTCTGGTAATTCTCGATTTACACTATTTTTCAATGTAATTGCCCTCCTCGTCAACTAGGTTTGAAGCCTTTGCAAGTCTCATTACACGTTCAGCACGCAATACAACAGGGCGGTCAACCATTTGACCATTCATAGAAATAACTCCTGAGCCCTTGATTCTTGCTTCTTCAATCGCATTAATAACATTCTTAGCATTTTCAATTTCTTTTTGGGTTGGTTCATAAACACTGTTAACCATTGCAATTTGGCGAGGGTTAACTAATGATTTACCGTCAAAACCAAGTTGGTGAATGTATTGTGTTTCACGGAAGAATCCTTCAGTGTCATCCATATTAGTAAAGACAGTATCAAATGCAGCAATACCTGCAGCACGAGCAGCATGCAATACCATGTTTCTTGCAAATTGTAGTTCAGCACCATCAGGATAACGGTGAGTCTTCATATCAGTCGTATAATCTTCAGCAGAAAGAGCAACACCGATCATACGGTCAGAAGCAGCAGCAATCTCAGGTGCATTAAGAACTCCCTTGGCACTTTCAATAGCAGCCATAACATGAGTTGAACCTTCTTCACGACCAAATTGCTTTTCAGCAGCTGCAACATCAGCAACCAATGTTTTGATCATGTCAGCAGATTCAGCTTTAGGTAAACGAATAACATCGATACCAGCTTTAACCATTGCTTTAACATCGTTAGCGTAATAAGGAGTGTCCAGTCCATTTACTCGGACAACTAATTCCGCGTTGCCATAATCTTGTGATTGTAATGCTTCATATACTAAGTCTCTAGCAGCATCTTTTTCACTCATTGAAACAGCGTCTTCCAAATCAAACATGATTGAATCGGCACCATAGATTCCAGCATCTTTCACCATTGCTGGGTTATTACCAGGGACAAACATCATTGTCCGACGTAAACGATCGTCATTGTTAGCCATCTTTATAGTACCTCCCATGCTGGTTCATCAGTAGTTTTAGTTGCACGTTGAGCAGCAGCAATTGTTCTTGCTTTAATAACACAATCTAAGGCACCTTTATCTACTGCTTTAACAGCGGCATTTTCAATACCCAAGTTGTTCAATGTAGTGGTAATCACATTCTTAATTTGTGTACCAAATTGCTTTTCAACATCTGACGTTAAGTCAATTTCAATTCCCTTTGCACCGTTTGAAATCATGATTTGAATATCTGATGATTCCAAAGTTCCTGCGATTGCAGTTTCATTAATTTCCATTAATATTCATTCCTCTCTTAATCCTGCTTTGTAATTCAGTTTTATTCTGCTGAATAAAATCAAAGGTCGTTTGTGGCACCGTATCAGCAATCGAGTCAATATCATCATCACTGATTAGTTTACGAACTTTAGTAGCCGAAACTGGTGTGTTATCTTCTTCAAATCGATCCATGATCTTTAATTCAACTTTAGGGGGTAATTCCCTAGCTAAAACTTGATTGTACATTCCTGTGGTTCTTGAAAATGGTTCTGTTCCAACAAATCGCTGAGAGATATTCAATGGTTCAGCAATTTCATTTCTAAAAATCCTGGCATCAATTGTAGTTTGATAATTGATTGTTTCTTCAGATGACTTCAAAAAGTAAGCTGGGAAAGTTAAGTAACTAACCATATAGTCACCACCACTGACAACAATCACATTGTCCAAATCTTTAGTGCCAGCTTTAACCAGTTCGAATCTCTCTGAGGAACTAAATAATGATGCGTCAGTTTTAACCACGAATACATATACCAAATCACATGTGCCCGACGCCTGTTTTACCAGCTCGCGATGACCATTGGTAAATGGATTAGCATTCATAACGATTGCACCCACATGCTTTTTTTCTTGGTCTGCTACTCTTGGAATAGATTGTAAGTACTCTTTGATGCCGGGTCTTCCGTTCTCGAGAACTGCCGCCGCATCTGTATGGGCGAGCTCTTTGAATCCAACGTGTTGAAAACTTTCAGAATACTTTTCTTTTGTAAATACAAACATATGAAAGATTCCTCGTTGGAATTCTCGATTAACTAACTCGCTAACAATCGTATTAAATCGCGATCCGGACACAACATCTTTGTTACAAACTCCAATGTACTTTAAAGTATCACCGGCTAAAGATCCAGTTGCGACTAAATCATCACCTGAATAGATACCCAAGGTTAGATCAATCTGAAAAACTTCAGATTCTTCGAAGTTGGTAATGTCCAAAGATTCAAGAAAAGTGCGCCATTTCTTGTAATCAGCCGAGTTATTAAGATGCAACTCTTTAACGTCACTATCCATGAATTACCTCCAGTATTTCTACTTAGTCTTACTAAAATCTGTAACAGCCTGACTAACATTTTTAACAACTCGTTCATCGAAAACGCTAGGGACAATTTCTTCAGCAGAAACTTTTTCAACCGTATTGGCCAACGCTTTAGCAATCACAAATTGTAAATCAAAATCAACTTTCTTAATCCCATTAGCTAATAGTCCCTTAAACAGTCCTGGGAAGGCGAGAATATTATTCACCTGGTTAGGATACTGGCTTGAACCAGTTGCAATTACCTTAGCACCAGCCTTGGAAGCAATATCTGGATCAATTTCTGGAACTGGATTGGCTAAAGCAAATATGATTGGATCATCATTCATTGCCTCAACATCAGAAGCAGACATGACATTTTGATCAGATAGTCCAATGAAGACATCTTGATTCTTAATTACGTCACTGAGCTTCTTGTTCTTCAAATCAGCCGGTGTGCCTAATTGACGAGCTAAGTCTCGTTGATAGTGATTGTAGCGATCATCTTCAGGGGTAACCACTCCATAAACATCAACTAAAGTAAGGTTTTTAAATCCTAAGTTAAACAATAAACGAGCAGTAGCCAATCCTGAAGCACCAACACCATTTATCACGATCTTGGTATATTTAAGATCTCGGGATGTCAATCGACAAGCATTTATCAATCCAGCCAACACAACAATTGCAGTACCTTCTTGATCATCATGATAGACAGGAATGTCTAACACCTGCTTTAACTTATCTTCAATTTCAAAACATCTAGGTGCCGCAATATCCTCAAGATGAATACCAGCAAATGAAAGAGAAATATTCTTAATTGTATTAACCACTTCATCAACTGAAACTTGATCAACGGCAACTGGAATTGCGCTAATTCCAGCTAAGTCCTTGTACAAAAGAGCTTTTCCTTCAATCACTGGTAATCCACCAGCAGGGCCAATATTTCCTAGACCTAATACAGCTGATCCATCTGTAACAAGTGCAACCAGCTTACCGCTAATCGTATACTTATTTTTCAATTCGGGATCGGCTGCTATTTTCTTAGAAAGAATAGCAACCCCTGGAGTATAAGCTTTGCTAAGATCTGCTTTTGTATTCACACTCAAGTCAGACTTAATGTCTAGAACTCCAGTATGCGCTGCGTGAAGTTTTAATATATCTTCTGCTTCTGTCATACGTTACGCTCCTTGACCTAAGCAACCATAAAGTACATAGTTACTCATTAAATTTGCTTACAATAACATTTTACCGCATTTTTTATCTTTTTCAAATTTTTATGGGTACTTTTTACAAATTTAAAAACACTTTTTACTTTATTCCAACATAATTCAAAAAAATACAGCATTTTTAAAAAAACATTGTTATGATATTGTAAAAGACTCAATAGGAGGTTCTCCATTTGGAAGACGTAACGTATAAAGAGCAATTAGCAAACATTGCTAGAGATTATTATCTTTCTAACCTCACCATTGCCCAGATATCAGAAAAATATAACATTAGCCGTTATCTAATCAGCAAATCACTAGATGAGGCCCTATCATCAGGTTTAGTAAAAATCAGTATCAACACTCCCATCGAAAGAAACTTAGAGATGGAGGCCCGTTTTAAACGATTATTCAACATAGAAAATGCTTATATTGTTAAAGATGCTGATACATCAAATGAAGACAACGAAAACATAGTTAACTTCGCAGCTCAAACACTTCAAGACAAAATCAAACGTTGTCGAACTGTTGGTGTTTCTTGGGGCGGGACTGTGATGAACACCATCAATCATTTTCAAGCGGATGTTCGTGACGATTTGATATTCAATCAAATTATGGGAGATAATTTAAAATACTCGTCTCCTTCAGGATCAACGCCACTAGTACAAAAGGCGGCCGCAAAATACGGTGCCCATTATCAAACCGTTCCTGCTCCACTGTATATTTTCAACGACAGTGTACGAGAAAATCTTGCTAAGGAACCAGCTTTTATTCCGGCGTTCTCCACTATGTCAAAAATGGATATGATTTTTGCAGGAATTGGTACCTTAGCATCGATCGATACGATTCCAGTCTGGAAACAACATAAAGCTGAAATTTTTCAAGGCGTCGATCCGACCAAAATCGTTGGTATGCTATATGGCCGACCATTCGATATTGATGGAAATATCTTAAACACAACGACGGATAAATTATTTGGCGCTTCAATTGATACATTACTTGCTGTTCCTTCAAGATTAGTAATTGTTAAAAGCAAGTTTAAAGCCAGACCACTTCTTGGAGCATTACGCGGACATCTCATCACTGATTTCGTCAGCAACGAATCAATTGCTAATCGAGTGTTGATGGAAATGGAATCATAAATCTTAATTTACTTTTTTAAAAACTTCAAAATGATTTGATTAAATTCTCTAGGCTGTTCTGCCATAACCAAATGACCAGCTTCTGAAACAACTTTATATTCGCCATACTTGGCCAGATTTGCTGTAGCTTTTGCAAACTCTGGATTAAAGTATGGCGAATTTTTTCCTGCAACAATGAGCAACGGTACTTTCATTAATGCAATTACGTCACGCCAATCTTGAAAGGCATGATCTCTTAAAAAAGGCTCATTCTGTTGTTCATCATAATTAGTTTGTTCTTGAGCTGTACCAACTTGTGCAAAGACTTGATCATCTAATTTATGAAAGGACGCTGGACCAAACGGGAGTCGCAAATATTCGGGAAAGTTGTTCCAACTTAAATCTTTAAAACCAAATGGCCATGTTTCATCAGTGACCATCTTAGGGCTTTGATCAACATCCACAACTTTTTCAATCTCATCGCAATCATACAATGAAATATATGCAAACCACGTTGAGGCCCCCATTGAATTTCCTACGGCAATAAATTTATGAATGTTCAACGCGTCTAATAAATCATGAATATCTTGTGCGTGTTTACTTATTCTGCGACCCTTGATAGTTTTACCCGATCTTCCTTGATTTCGAGCATCAATATTGATTACACGAAATCCATTCTCAACTAAGAATGGAATCTGCGCAGTCCAAATTTCTTTGAATCCACCCAAACCACTGAGTAGTACGACCGCTCGTCCTTCACCAGTATCTGTGTAATCAATCTGAACCCTGTCATTTGTCATAAACTTCAATGAACGTTCCTCCACAAATAGTTATTCTTTCTAAAAAACAGCCGAGTAGAATCCTCGACTGTTTTTTGATTACCAAATTCCAATAACTTTCATCCAAAGTGTTCCGATAACTCCAAATACCAATAGGTAGAAGATACCTAGAACAAAGTTCAATCTCCACCAATCGTTTTGACGAACATATCCTGAACCGAATAACACACTGGCAGGTCCGTTAGCAAAATGAGTTGTTGAAGCAAAGATTGATCCGGTAAATCCAAGTAGTAATGCAGAAAGCGTTGCGGGAGCACCAGCTGAAATGGCTACACCAAGCAAAGCACCATACATCGCTGAAACATGGGCAGTACCGCTGGCAAACATGTAGTGACTGTAGAAGTAGAAGATTACTAATACAATCAATACGATTCCCCAACTAACACCATGTAAGGCGGTTCCAATTGCACCTGACAACCAAGGAATAAATCCAAGAGTATTTAATTCGTTAGCCATGAAGATAAGAATCGAGAACCATACTAATGTGTTCCATGCACCAGTTTCATGCAAGATATCATTAACTGATAACACACCACATACAAGTAACAAAGCTACGGCCAAGAAAGCAACTGTGGCAGCATCTAATCCAATAAAACTTGAAAGCATCCATAATACTAATGCCAAAACGAAGACTACTCCCATGATTTTTTCAGGAAGACTCATCTTACCCATTTCTTCAAGTTCGCTGTCAGCCCATTCTTTAGCATTAGGCGTATCTTTAATTTCAGGTGGGTACATCTTGTAAATCAAGTAAGGAACAACAATCAAACAAATTAGTCCTGGAACAATTGCTGCTAAGAACCAAGTGAACCAAGAAATTTCAACGTGTAATGATTTAGCCAAAGTCATAGCAACCAAGTTAGGTGCCATGGCAGTCATAAACATTGCACTAGTGATAATATCACCATGGAATTCAGCGAAAACTAAGAATGAACCGATTTTACTTCTTGATTCATCCTTAGCATCTGAACCAAACGTTTCTGCAAGTGACTGGATAATCGGATAAACGATACCACCAGAACGAGCAGTGTTACTTGGAGTTGCTGGAGATGTTAACAGATCAACTCCGATTAGTGAGTAAGCTAAACCAAGCGTCCGCTTACCAAATAATCTAACGAAAACCAGAGCTACTCGACGTCCTAATCCAGTATTGATAAATCCTCGTGACATGAAGTATGCCATTGCAATCATCCATACGGTAGTGTTACCAAATCCTTCAGCGGCCGTATCCATTGGTACAACACCCAAAAGAACCGTCAAAGTCATTCCAATTAAAGCTACCCCAGTAATTGGCAATGGTTGGGTAATACATCCAATAATTGTTGCTACAAAAATTGCAAAAATATGCCATGCTGCCATAGAAACAGATGCTGGCTTAAATGGTGAACAGAACCAAATGATAAGTCCCACTGCTAGTGGCAATATGAACTTTTTATAATTGATCTTGTTAAGTTCCATAATTTCCTCCCAGAAAATTCCTTCTATCAAAATAGAAAATTTATTAGTACATCAGACACTCACTTTATACGAAATCGATATTAATAATAACAAATTCACAAAATGTATTTTTTATCAGCAACCTAGATTGTGTAATAATGCACTTTCATCATTATACATAAAAAACTATTTAGCGTTAACTAAAACTTCATTTAATTTATCTGCAGATGTGTGCATTTTTTCAAGTTCTCTATCAGATAAAGGATATTCGATAACTTCTTGAACTCCACTGGCATTGATAACTGCTGGAGAACCAATGTAAATATCTGACAAGCCATATTGTCCATTCATTGGAGCAGAAATAGGTAATACAACGTCGGCGTCATTTAAAATAGCTTGACAAATTTTAGTCAGGTTTACTGCAACACCATAAAATGTCGCACCCTTCTTAGAAATAATTTCGCCTCCGCGGCCCTTAACTTCTTTTTCAATTTCATTCAAATGACCGGCGTTATCCATGTTGGGAAATTCACGAAGTGGTTTACCATTAATAGTTGCTTCGTCAAAGTTCACAAACGAAGAATCTCCGTGTTCACCCATAACCATTGCATTAATACCCTTTGTACTCATACCTAATTCTTTAGCAATAATTACGCGCAAACGGGCAGTATCAAGAGATGTTCCTGTTCCAATAACTCTATTCTTTGGAAAACCAGAAAGTCTTTGAGTAATCGTGGTTAAAATATCAACTGGGTTACTTGAGACAACAAAAGTCCCTTTAAAGCCACTTTCAACAACAGGGTTAACAATGCTTTCAAGAATTTTCACATTTTTATTAACTAAGTCTAAGCGCGTCTCGCCTGGCTTTCTTGGTACTCCTGCAGTAATAACAACGATATCTGCATCAGTTGCATCAGCATAAGTACCAGTTCTGAAATCGGTTGGTGCAGGACTTGGTAAAGTGTCTTGCAAATCAATCACATCACCTTGTGCATGCTCTTCATTAAGATCAACCACTACCATTTCATCAACAGTCGTTGTTTGTAGCAGTGTAAATGCAAATGAAGATCCAACTGCCCCATCACCAACAAGAACTACTTTTCTATTATTTTTCATACCGTACTCCTTCAATAGCATCAATTTATTTTTCAATTTAAAATGATTTACCAACTTTGTTATTTAAGTCACATTCAGTATACAGCATTTTATTTAAAATTGGAATTTTTTTAAAAAACAAAATGTTTTTTCTATTTTTTAAAAAATATCCTATGTTTTTTTGCAAAATATGGATATTTTTTGTAAAAACGAGAGCTATTTAACGTTTTTTTTAATTCATTTTTTGCTCAAATGTTCATTTGTAGTAATTTTGAAGAGTTTTCACTTGCTAAGATGAATAAGTAAATCTCTCAATGTTTTAGTGAAAATAAGCCTTTCTTCTAATCTCCGCTTAATTATTAAATGGTCATATTTCAATACAATAAAAAAGGACTCGTTTAATAACGAGTCCTTTGGTAATCACACTTGGTAATATTATTAAATAAATGGGCGTTTGATTCCTGCAACATACGAACGTTGACCATTTTTAATTGGTTGGACCATAATTCTTGGTGGCCAAGATTCGATTACTTTACCCTTACCAAGATAAATGGCAACGTGCCAAATTGTATGAGTTCCTGGTTGGTAATAAAACACGAGGTCACCACGTTGTTTATGTTTATATGCTACCCGCTTCAATTTTTTTGCGGCCCATAAATTACGTGAATTCCATTCATTACCAGGAAAGGCATGGTGAATCGAACTAGTTGGAATAGGATTAATTCCACCAGCATACAATGCTTGCATCACTAATCCGGAACAATCAGTTCCATATGCAGGACTAGTTGATGAACCAACTAAGTATGGTTTACCCATATATTTATAAGCTTGTTTAATCATGGCTTCAATATGTGCTGATCGACCTTGCCAAGCTTTTGCACCTAGTGGTGCAATATAGCTATCAATTGAAGTCCAACTATTCTTTGAATAACCCATCTTTACCCAAGTTGCTTCATCAACATTTCCGGTCGCCTTTAAATGATGACGTCGTTGAAATGCCCTGACAGCATTGGCAGTGGCCTGGTTATATTTATTGTAACCATTAACTGTATGCATCTTCTTCATAATCAACCAAGTTTTAATACCTTCATAACCAGGCTTAACCGTGTAACCAACTTTTCCGTAAGGTTTAATTTGGTTGTATTGAACCTGATAATACTTTTTAGGATTTTGATATCCAGCAGTCTTAGTGACAAATGCTTTATTGCTAGTGACATAATTGCCATTACTTAATTGAAGCATTGGGGCATGACCCTTTTCATTGGTAACTGCGCTGACCTTGGCATAGCTGCCCTTTTTCAAAGCTGATGTTTTAAGACCTTTATCAGCCGTTTGATAAGTGGCAACAGTTTTATTAACTCTGATAATTCCAGGATTTGTTGTGTAATAATCACTAGCTTGTGCCACTGTTGTTGGCAAGCCAAACATCAAGCTCATCCCTAATGCTAATACAATTTTGACTTTCATTGTTCTCTCCCCAACATTAATAACTTAATGCTCGATATGCGTCGGCCTTACGATGCTTTGTCAACGCGTTGTTAATCATACTTGTTCTTTTATCTGTCCACGGGTCATTATAGTAGATTCGATCTTTAGAATATCCGGTTACGGTCAAAGCGTGATTGCTAAAACCATCTACACCACCAACATACATAACAACTAAATGATTATTCCGAATGTAGTTCTTGATAGTGTTTAAACTCGCTCCAGTTAAATCTTTGGCCGAACCAAGATGCTTTTTAACAAGTGGTAGTAGTCCTTTGGGATAAATGTACCATCCTGATGGTGAATAAGGGCTTCCCACAAACCCCTTATTTGGATCAGTACTTCTAGGCATTTCTTTGGCTAATTGCATCTTCGTAACGTTGTCTCCTGCAAACTGAAGCATCATAGTTGTGGCAGTGATCTCACAACCAGTTGGTAACTCCGGTCGTTGGGCAATTAATGGTGCGTATAAACGATAAGTCGTTTGCACAGTACCGTTTTGATGAATCCACCCAACGAACTTATGATTATATGTAAATTTCAGCCAAGTTGCTCCGGCAACTGATTCTTCACCAGTGATATGAACTGTTTTGCCAGCATATTCTCTCCCTGTAGTGATTTTAGTTCGATTAGCTGGTGAAGTATTATATCCGCCGCTTGGATACACCCCATAGTTATGTGGATTATTAGGCCCAATGACAGTGTAATAATTCACTTTTGCCAACTGTGTTACTTGTGAATAAGGAGCAGTACTGGCATGAGCACTTCTTGTCAGCAAACTGGTTAGTGTTCCTGCCATGGCAAAGAAAAGCACCATAAATACTTGTAATGACTTTAACTTCTTAATCGTAAACAATTATTCAATTCTCCCCTCGTTTCATGTGTGTAAAATATCGTTATAATTGTATCACAGTTATTTAATAGATATATTCAAATTTTTAGAATAATAAAAGACTCTTCTATATGGCGGATTTTTGGTTTTACTAAAATACAATAACTTTTTAATTAAACCCAATCCCAGCGAAAAAACATATGAAATAACCATTTTTCAATTTTATTTTCAACGAAAATTTCTAGAATTTTATGAATAAAACTGAAGCCACAAAAAATCCACAGAAATTAAGCAAACCAATTCCTGTGGATTCCATATTTTTTACTATGAATAAAAAGATTAATTTCTAATCATTCAAAGTGAATTGTAATTTCATTTTTGGCTCACCTAAGGCAAGCATTTGACCAAGCAACTGGTTGGCATTCTTAACATACAAGTCAGCCATTTGTTGGTTAACACTTTCTAGATATGCCTGGACATCAGATTCAGAAGCGTACTTAGAATCAGCGTCTATTTGGATATGACGACATTCTGCAACAGTATTTTGTTCGAAGATGTTCTCTTCGTCTTCATACAAACCAAAATTGTCATCGCCAAGTAAAGCCAAGACATTACTTATCCAATAAACCTTAGTTGGATCAGTATCTGGCTTAGTATCACGATAAGATGTTGGAGTGTCCTTAACGTTAGCATAAAATGGCACGACCGCATTAAATGTATTAGGTCCAAATGCTAACCAATGAATGCCAGCAATTTCATCTGGCACATCGTTACGGATTTGCAAGATGTGTAATTCTTGGTTTCTATTAATACCGATTGGTCTGAACATTTTTTTCTCGTCTTCAGTGCCGGTACCATAAGGATCAAATGGAGTGTTTTGATAATGAGAACTCAACACGAATTTGAGATCTTCAACACTGATCTTTTTATCAGTTCTGCAAATGAAAGGTAGGTCTTGATCAATTGGTTCATTGTCAATTTCAGGATTAAAGTACAACTGACCATACCAAGCCCGTGGATTGTTGTATCTGGTATCCTTAATTGTTGCACTACCAAAAATGTGGCGCAAGTTAACTCCTTCAGAGTCAGTATTTAAGTGGAATTTTTCAATTAATTCAGGCAAATCAGCAGCAAAAATCGTATCATCTGAATCAAAATCGTAATCATCAATGTTAAAACGATTGGGTGCGATAACATATGCATCATCAGGAATCTTAACTGCAGCCCAATGGTGTCCGGCAATTGATTCAAAGTACCAAACTTCATCTTTATCAGAAAAAGCCATGGCGTTGGTTTCATAGGTTCCGTATTGTTCAAGTAATGAACCTAAACGTTTAACTCCTTCACGTGCGGAATGGATGTAAGGCAAAACTAAGGTCGTAAAGTCTTCTTCACCCAATCCACTGTCGACTAATGGATCGATTCCTAAAATCCGCGCATTAGTAGTTATGGTTTCAGTGGCTGTCATTGCAACATTGTCACTGTTAATTCCGGCTCCTGCCCAAACTCCATCTTTTGTAATAACGTCAGGAGTACTGGTGTAACGCATTGGATCATTAGGCAAATCCATCTCCGCCGTGCTTAACTTGGACTTATAGTGTCTAGGCTGATCCTCTGGATTAATAACAACAAATCGTTGAGGATTTAGTGGACCAGCCCCATCTTCGTTTCTGGCAATCATGGTTGAGCCATCGATTGAAGCATCTTTACCAACTAAAATTGTGGTACATGAACCCTTTTTTCGTTTTTGCATTTATTATCACTTCTCCTATATCAGAGTACGGGTACATTGTATCCCCTGAGGCGGGAAAAGGCGATAGCGATTAGTAAAAATATTTATTTTATGAATTTATAAGTAAAATGTTCGATTTGATGATACGATGATGGCGGTTACATTATATAAAAAATGGAATTTTATTTATCAAATTACATCAATCAATCTTTTAAGGAGCTTCATTATGAATGATGAAATTGAAATCATTAAACAATATGAATCCGAAATTGAAGATATTAGAAATAAGATGCGCTTATGCCAAAACAATCCAAAAAAACTGCAAAACCTGCGTGCAATATTAAGCTCAACTACTTTCTCATTGCACTTATTAACAAATCAGACAATTCATACACACGCTACATACTTTTTTGATGAAGCCATGATGGATTATCTATTTTTCAAAAACAAAATTATATTAGGCACCAGTCCCACTAGGCTAACCGCATATCAGTATCGGTACCTCCGCTACTTATTAGCTTCAATAAGGAAAGTTGATCGAATTATATTAATAGAAAAATACAAGACAGAGCTATCCAGTAGGAAATTAGCGATACAAAATAAAAAAACGCTTGGATATATAAATTATCATTTATATAAAGCCATAAACAGTTGCAGAGTGATTTCTGAAACTGTTCGATATTCTCAAAACGGTAACGATTCGAACGAGGTAATGCTTAAATTAAGAAAGGAAGCATAATTATGAACTCTAACATATCACAGCAATCTTCATTTATCGTAAACGCATCATTTGGTATAGACGAAGACAAACTATTTGTTCCAGGAACTCTGGAATTCGATTCAACCAACCTATACATTTCTAGCAATAGTAAAGACTTAAGACAGATTATCGAAACTGGTAAATTAATTTATGGTATTGGAACGCTTATCAGTCACGATAAGAATAATCAGGAATTCATTACACCGGTATATCTCACATTGGATGGTTTTGCATCAGTAATTAATAATAATGCGCTAACCCACATAGGTGGATCATTCTACGAAAAAGACGAAGTTATCTCTTGCTTCATAGGCGATTTTTTTGTAAATGAACACACTGAATTTGAAGATATCCTTATAAACTTGACTAACCTTTCCAATTGGTTAAGCGGTAGTTTAAACAATCCAGAATATTTGATTCCAGATATAAATAAAGATTTCGCAACCATCAATACCCCAGAAACAAATGATATACTTGCAAGTTCTAATAAAAATGAAAAATTGCGATTAATACGACATAACTTTTACTATAACTCCCAAAATAGTGTAACTGCAGTTACCTCCAGTATTGGAGTCACTAATAATATTGAACTCAAAGATGTAAAATCCTCCTTACCAAACTTTCTTCTATTGAATCAACAGGTAAAAAATTGGTATAACCTGCTAACAGGGACATCCGAAAGTATATATAAAATCACTGGAACCGTTACGATTACCGATTCTTCAGATAATAGTTCACGGATTGAGGTACAACTTTTTAAATCCAATTCTCCTAAGACAAATCTAAATGACTTTTCTTTTATAACAACATGGAGTCAACGCACTTCTGATTGGTACCAAAATTGTATCAATTCACTATATACGTGGAAAGAATCATACGATCAGCTTATGCCTATAAACAATTCAATTAGGCCTGATTTTCTTGGTGATACCGATCAACAGCTACAAGCTGAATGTGTTTCTTTAGAAATGATCTTTGACACATTCTGTGATGTTGAATATCGAAAAAAAGAAGGGCTTTCAAAAGATGATGACATATACTATGTTAACAAAATCAAATATATTCTAACAACTAAGATAAATCAAAACATTCTAAAAGAGTCTTTGCTGAAGTATAACAACAATATTACCGTCAATGACTTTTCGAAAAAAATTAAGAAAACTCGTAATACGCTCTCGCATAGCTCTTCAATGGTAAATAACATACCTCTTGAAGAAAGAATGCGACTACAAACATTGTTAAAAATAATTATCAGAGATTGGTTATTATCAAAAATTAGCATCAAAAGAAAATATATAGATGCTGAATATGAGGTGACTAAACCTTTTAATTTTTCTATAACCAAAACTTGGTAATATTTTCATAAACAAGGGCCCTTCACATGGAGGGCCCTTGTTTATGAAAATATTACACACTTATCAAATACTTAAATCAAACTTTTCATTAAGCCACCCAGCATAATTAGATGGTTTATGCGCTATATAATCATCATCAAAAATACAAAATAAGTCCATCTCATTATTTTCATAGCCTTGAAAAGCAACAGAGCCTGTATATTCTAGAAACTCATGTGCATTTTTATTTTTAAAGGCAACATTCATAACGTCAGGAGTATTATCAACTGCTGGATATGTATATGCTTGAGCATATTTAAAGGGGACTGAATAATAAGTGTCCGCAATAGCTACTGACTCCCTATATAAGAATTCAGTTCCTTTACCAACTGGTTTTGAAAATTCGTCTTTGAAAAAATCAGAAAATAATATTCCTCCGCTTTGTTCCTCTTTAGTTAGTTCATTTGTTATACCATTATATGATGGTTGTCCAATGCGAATTCCTGTGAATGGCCTCTTAGTTTCAAACCTTGACACAACTACTGGAAATTTTTGATTGTATCGAATTTCCTTTAAAGTCTGATTAAAATCAGTACTTAAATAAAAAACTGATTCCTGCGGTCTGTTTAACCTCCCATATCCATTTACAAACCTTTCGGGAACTTCCCAAAAGTCACTTTCATCCCAATTTTCTAGTTCCTGATAATTAGTATCAGAAAGTTGTCTTGCTCTATAAAAAACACTTTCGTTAGGCCAATTGACTGCACCTAACGGAAAATACGGTTCCATTTCGCCGACTAAGTCAATAATTTGTGCCTCAGTTAAATCCGGCCTTATAGATTCTTTATAATTCCTAATTTCATCCAGAATTTGCTGAATATCACGCTTCTTAGGATGCTTTACTTTACCAGAATTAACTATCTTTTTAATTTTACTCAATACGCACCTCAAATAAAAAATCTGAAATTACAAATTTCTATATTTCAACAATCATTCCTGCTCTGCTTGTAATCTCATCACTATATCCTGAGCAATATTCTGTATTTTATCAAAATCAACAACAAACCATTCTCGTGGTTGAACGATTCGACCATTACCGACAGTAATATCAACGTTTAATCTATATTGCTTTAATGCATGATGAAGTGCAGTTTCCAATGACTCAGCATTAATGTTAATTACTTTCAATTCTCCAACAATCTGAACTGGTCCATATAAATATGTCGGTTCATTTTCAGCATTTGCAATTCGTTTTTGAACAGAACCTTTGGTAAAACCTACTTTATAGAGAGGACCTTCCGATTTAATTTTCTTAATTTGTGGATTATCACTCAACGATTTCAAAATATAAATAGAACCTGTGACGTGATCTTCACTTCTAAGTTCTATTCCGTTTTCAATCTCCGTGACAATCCTTCCCTGCCGTTCACTACCGTATAAAGAAGCAGCTAATCCATTTCTGGTTGGACTATTTTCAGTTCCATTTTCATAAATCACATGCATCCGAGCGTCGGTTTTACGACCACTCTTATCGCTGAGCTCAACTTCTTCACTAATTTCATCAATGTACAAAAGTTGTCCTTTAAGAACATAGAAATGTTTTGATAAAAGCTCATAATTCTTAAATGGTATGAGCTTTCGTTGACCGGAAGAAATTTCTGCCTGCACTTTCTTGAACATTCCTCTATACTTATCAAAATCTTTCATAACTCGTCGTTGCGAAACAACTTCAGGACGGTTCTCACGTTCTCGTTGGACTTCTTTAAGCTTTTTTGTATCAAACAGCTTATTTACCGATGAAGTTATTGTATTTTCACTAAAAATGACAGAATCATCAGCAATAATATCATCCACAGAAGAAAAATCTTTCTTTTCTTTTTTTATTATATCTTGTATATTTTCGCTATTTTTCAAAAGACCATTTACATCGTACGGTAACAAACGTGCCCGTCGTTCTGGATCCGAACGGATACCTTTTAAACGGCTTGCGAGTTTACGCTGTTTTATCTGCGAATAATCTGATAACTTTTGTGGTTCATGTCCGTCGTGTTCACTAACCCATTTATTAATCTCTTGAAAGCCTTCAATCAATGGATCATAACTGTCAGAGCTATGCTTGGGTTTTACTTTGAGAAAATCATTTACATCAGGATCATTGAATATATCATCTATGCTTCGAATTGAATTTTTATTGTTCATTTTGATGTCTCCTTGCCCGCATATCAGCAAGTGTAGATAAAGCATATGCCATTTTCACTTCTAATTCATCATGGCTTTCCTTATCTGGTAATCTACCATTTTGTTCCATAAAAATCTTAGACTGATTATACAAATAAACCAATGTCTGTTCGTCAAAATCAAACTTCTTTGCATCAATCGATCGTTGAATAGTACGTAAAACATCACTATCAATATTTTGAGATAGAACATCATATGCGCGTTGAAATGGATTAATTGAATCGATTAGATTAATATCCAATTCATCAACATTGACGAATTTATCAGCCATTCTTAGAAACTCATTAGTATTTCCCTTTTCATCTGTGGCTGTATCCACCACTGAATGACGTAGCACTGTGTCAGCGACAGCATACTGTCTAACTTCTTCTATTTCATTATCACTAAGTCCCGGATACCTTGTCATAATAACTTTGGGTATTAAAACTTTATTCATAGTTTCTGCGTCGACATTAGCTGCAATTCCATTTTTCACGGAATCATCCTGCAAAATCGCTGCTTTTAAATCTGGCATGTCATTCTCTATAATACTTCGAACCTCTTTAGTAGACGGCTCACTCAAACCACGAACAAGAATATCACCACTATTTGTAGATAAACCATCAACATTATGCTTTCTAGCTCTTAGTCTTATTTCAGGAGCTAATACTTGTTCCATTAATAGTGATGCAGTGATTGCTTTCAGTACCTGATTAACAGCATATTCAACATCGTCATCTTTAGCATCAGGTTGTTCAATCATGTTTGTAAATTGTGCATGTGACTTATTTGAACTATCCCGAGTAACTCTCCCTATAATCTGAACAATTTCAGTTAAAGAACGTCGATAACCAATCGTTAATGCTTGCTCAGCCCATGGCCAATCAAATCCTTCTTTAGCCATTCCCAGAGCAATTAAAATATCTAATTGGTCTGCACTTGTCATATCGCGCAAATATTCCTGAACTTTATCACGTCCATCTTCATTCACCAAATCGGCAACCTTTAGCAATCTACCATCAGCATGACTTTTATATGTGTATATTCCGGTTTTCTCGTCACGAGCTACCATCTCACCAATATTGTCGGATATAGCGTCTACCTCTGTATACTTATCCTTAGTTGATTCACTTGAATTAACACTAGGAATATGAATGATTGTCTTTTTTGAAATATCAAAAGCACCATTCAAAGCCGATAGATAAGAGCCTTGGTAAAACTTATAATCAATTCCAAATGACTTAAGATACTTATACCCATCCAGCTGCTCATAATAAGTATAGTTAACCTTATCAAATAATTGCTCATCCTCGGGAGATAAAATCGGAGCCGAATCTCCTCGGAAATAAGAACCCGTCATAGCTAGAATATGAGCCGATGAATTATGCATTATACTCTTTAAAGCATTGCCAAGAACTGAACTGTCCTCAGAGGATACGTGGTGAAATTCATCAATTGCAATCATCACATTGTTAAATTTTCGATCATCATCCACCTTTTCGTAAGCAAAACGTAAAGTAGCATGAGTACAGATTAGTATAGCGGCTTCATCATCATTCATAAAATCAATAAATTTGTTAACTTTACTAGATTCCCCACCATTCAATGTAAGATCATACTTGGTATCCACAAACCAATCATCATAAAAACCAAATTTTGATAATTCAGTATTCTGAAATGATTTACCTATTGATCTTTCAGGAACGGCAACAATAATTTTTCTGATACCTTGATTCGCCAATTTATCTAGGGCAACGAACATTAACGCTCTTGATTTACCTGAGGCTGGTGGGGCCTTAACTAAAGTATATTGCGAATTACGATGTTGATATACACGGGCCTGCATTTCCCGCATACCTAAAGTATTGGTATTAGTGCTTTTACCAGTTTGATGATAATTAACATCTACAATATTCTTATTTTGCATGTGAATCCCTCCCAATAGGTACATTTATCTTACTTCGCGCTATGACAACATTATTTACTACCATAAAACATTCAACATAATGCCCCAAATTAGCGTATTTTGTAGTCTCTTTATGTTGCTTACTTCCCTTTCTTATTTCGCCTCTTAAACAATTCGAATTCCTAGCTTCGTCCCCATAATTTCTTATCTTCCAGTAATAATTAACATTTTCAACTGCATATTTTGGTGGTAAATTAATATTTTCTACTTCAAATATTAGTTTGCTTAATTTTAACAAGTGATGGTACTTTTTTTTGAAGAACTCAATACTATGACCCCGAAATCCACTCTTAGAAACCGTACAACTGATATCAAATGTGCCCTGAATATCAACAGCTTTAAAGTATGAAGTTGCGAATTGTTCATCAACTTCAGACCTAGATTTTTTTATGACAACGTTAAACTTATTTCCAAATAATTCCCTAAAAATCTTGAATACATCATTATCGTTGTTTAGATTTATACTACTTAACTTATCAGAAGCACTCTTAGCTTTAGAAATAAAATGTGTGTCTTCCTGATTATCAACTCTCTGCTGGCTCCCAAGAGCAAACCAACATCCTTGAGTAGTACTCTGTTTACTCAAATACATATATAATTTTTTCATAAGTAGCGGATAATTTGCATATGTGCAATCATTAATCCAATCTTTGTTTTCTATATAAAAATTATGGACTAATGTATCGATCAGTAATCCTTTAAAAATGAATCCTTTATGATTTTTCCATACCCTAATCATCCTAGTCAAATCTCTAAAAGTCCCATTACTTGCGTGGTCATCCAACTTACAGAATTTCTTCTCAGGCAGCGGGTTAGTTTTTCTCCATGATCCCCCCTGGTGTGTATCGGGATACTGAAATGATCCATCATCATTTTTAAATCCTGGAATAATTTCAATAAGGCCATCGTTAAATTTTACATCAACAACCTGACCATCTCCCCTGATTTCAGTATTATAGTAACTCTCCTTTACGCAATTTTTTATTTCCTGCAACAGATCGCTTTGACCATGCTTATGAGAATTAAATTTCTTATAGGTAGACCAAGGAAGGTTAAACAAAATATCATAATCACTTACATCATTTGTTGCTGTATGCCTACCCGTAGAACCAACGCGCAATCTATGATCAGAAATATTATTTTCATTTCCATAGTATTTGTAATTTATTTTTTTAGTAATTTGTTGCATTCTTTTGAGCCAATTTTCATTTTCCACAAATTTTATAGACTGACAAAAATCTTGAAATGCACTGGCTATAAGCATTTAATCATTCTCCTTAAAATGCAAGATATCTCGTGGAAGTAATTTTTCTCTATCATTCCAAATATCATTATCATTTCTTTCGTGTATATCTCTTGAGGCATTAACTATTGATATCTTAGGTGCTGAAGGAATTTCCGCCTGAATACTTTTTACTTTATTCAACAAATCATTGTACCCAACCTCTAATTCATCAATTTTGACATCATCTGAAACACATTTAAGTCGTCGAGCTAATCCAGTAATATCAATTTTAATATTCCATAATTCTTCCTTTAAAATAGACAGTTTAGCCATCGATTTTTCTATATTAAATTGATTCGTTATAATTTCTAACAAAGTTAATAATATTGATCCGACGATTGCTGCAAGCTTAGTTTTAAAATTATTGCTTGCAAATAATGTCGCCACTGTTGTAGATGTGAGCAAGGTAGAAAATATTCTTATCCATTTTATCCAAGTTGAATACTTTGATAATAGGTCATAATGTTCAGCGGTAATCTTTTGAGTCCAACTAACACTTAATAATAAGTCAATCGTATTATTAAAGACTCTTTCACGATTACTAATCATCTCTTAACCTCTTCAACTTTTTTTCTATACATATCAAGTAGCAATGATAGGCGCTCATTATCATCTTTAAATCCTGATGATTTATAAGCATAATCGACCAACTTATCCAATTCTTTATGCGCTTCCTCTAATCTCGAATTCATTGGTTTAGGACTTTTACTAGCCAATGGTGATCCGTATAATTCAGCTAGAGTTCCACCTTCTTCATCACGAATATCAATGATATTCCAGATAAGTTTTTCCATTTCTTTTTTCCTTCTAGAAGTTAATTCGGGAATAGGAAAAGTGTTATAAACTAACTCTTTAGAATATCTCAACCGCGTTTCTAATTTTTCTTAACCAAAGCATATGCATATGCGATTGCAATATTCCAAATAACCATAAGGGACTATCGTATATCACCATCGTAGAATTATTTGCCACATAATTATTATCGTAAAATGCCATTGGAACATAATATCTATTTTCTGATGACGTTGCTGGTATAACTAACATCAATTTTTGTGGTACTCGTGTATCTCTGAATCTCCAAGGAGTACTTCTTAATGATGGATTGTTTTTTCTTGCACTCCTTACATTATCAATTCTATTAAGAATTACTTCATTTTCCATTGACTCAAACTGTTCTTTATTGATCCATAGTGCATAATTATATGTGTTATTAATAACCTCTTTTCCACCAATTAATTTTCTAAAATAAGAGGTGAGATGACTTGCGTGACTTATAAGATTACTATATTCATCCCGAGAAAATCGAAGATTACCTTTTCCATCAGTTGCTCTATTACCAGAATACATAATTGGTATATCAAATAAGGGGGAACCATTTTTTTTATAAACAATTGTCGTTTCACCCTCATTTAGGTACATGTTAATATTCCTAACCACTTTTTTTCCTAAATTATTAAAAAGGTACTTATTACTATTTTTTTGCAAATTTGACATTTGAATGATTTCAACCGTTACATTTGCATTGTTTTTCGCGTTATTATTCCACTTAAATCCTTGATACGCAGACGTTATTTCTAAATTCATGGAAAGTACTATTGGCCAAAAATTACCAACCAATTTGCCTTCCGTTAATGAATTGGTGGTAACGAACGAAAAAGATGAATTTTTACTTTGTATATAACGAGCACCACTATAAAACCATCCACAAATGTAATCTAACTCTCCGGTCGAAATTTTATCTCCAAAAACAAAATTCAAATCTTTTTTTTGTTCATCAGATTGATTATTGGCACCTACGTATGGAGGATTACCAAATATATATGATTCATCAACTTTACTTGATGGCATAATATTGTTCCAATCTACCTGTAATGCATTTTCACATAAAACCGCACCTGCATGCTGTAAAGGTAATGTTGGTCTGACTGCGTCACTAATTTGTTCATGTAATTGCATATTCATTTGATGTTCTGCAATCCATAATGATAATCGTGTAACATCACATGCGAAATCATCAATTTCAATACCATAAAATTGACTCAACGTCACTGACGGTACATACATCGTGGAAACTCCAATGTTATTCAGTTCAATCAAAATATCAATTTCAAGTTGTCGTAATTCTTTATATGTGATGATTAGAAAATTTCCTGAGCCACAGGCAGGATCCATAAATTTGATTTTTCCTATCCGATTATAAAGTTTCTGTAGTTTATCCTCATTTCCTCTTGCAGATTCAAACTCTTCACGTAACCCATCCAAGAATAATGGCTTGATAACCTTCATAATATTTGGAACCGATGTGTAGTGCATACCAAGATGACTCCGGCTATCCTCGCTAGCAACTGCTTGAATCATTGACCCTAAAATATCGGGATTAATCTGATCCCAATTAAGCAGTTCTCCCGCATCAATAATTAACTTTCGTGATTTAACACTAAACTTTAGAGATTCATGTTGGTCTCTAAACAAATCACCATCCACATAGGGAAAATCATTGACCCAGCTAGGTGTATCAGTAGGCCTTTGATTTTTTTCAATATCTAAAACTCCAAATAATTCCCTTACAAAGTCATTAAAATCATGGCCATCATCTGCTGTCATTTGCTTAACTCGATTTGTAAATAAATCATGTTCAAAAATGTTGGTATCTTCAGCAAACAAACAGAATAAAATTCTAATTAAGAATAAGTTTAATCCTTTACGAGATGCATTAGGATTATCCTTAATAACCACATCATATAACTTAGCAAATCTTTCAGCAGCCCGAACATCAGCAGGGTTTTCCTTATCAAAATCTGCCTTCTCAATTCCATTCCAAGCCAAGAAAAATTCAAACTTTTGTGGCAATCGCTTAAATTCAATATCCAAAGTATCCGCTGTCTTTGTATCTTCAGCTAATATTCTGTTAAAATCAGTTACCATAATATAACGTGGCTTTGATCCAATATTATCTACCTTTTGTTTTGCATCAACGAAGCTCTGCATTAAGTCGCCGCTTACTTGTTTAAAAAATAATCGATTTTTTAAATAAACCTCACCCGACTCCTTAGATAGATTGTTAATACCCTTTTTTAACTTGGTTATTGTTGCCTTAGGAAAATCGTAAACACTCATAAAATCATAAATAAACTGATTTGGATTATCCTCATTAATAATATCTGTGATACGGTCTTCAATTTCGGTTACTAACATTTAATTAACTCCAGACTAACTATATTTCAATATAATATTATCCATGGATAAGATAATAAACACAATGAATTTTTAGTTAAAACAAATAATAAACAAAAAAAGTCGTACATACTTGATGATACTCTTGGATAAATAATTGTTTATACATTATCTAACCAAATAAAAAGGAGCTCTCCCCACGGAGAACTCCTTTTTATTTGGGAATTATTCCCATTCAATTGTCGAAGGTGGCTTACTCGTAATGTCATACACTACGCGGTTAATCCCATCTACTTCGTTTACCATTCTGACAGAAATCTTTTGCAAGACATCCCATGGAATTCTAGCAAAGTCAGCGGTCATCCCGTCAACTGAGTTAACTCCACGAATAGCAATTGTATAGTCATAAGTTCGACCATCACCCATTACCCCAACTGATTTGAATCCAGGGAGAACAGTGAAGTATTGCCAGATATCACGATCCAAACCGGCCTTAGCAATTTCATCTCTTAAGACAAAGTCACTATCACGGACGATTTTTAGTTTATCTTCGGTAACTTCACCGATTACTCGGATTCCCAAACCAGGTCCTGGGAATGGTTGACGCCAAACAAGTTCTTCTGGCATGCCTAATTCTTCACCGATTGCTCGAGCTTCATCTTTAAACAATGAGTTCAAAGGTTCGATCAATTGGAAGTGCATGTCTTCTGGAAGGCCACCAACATTATGGTGAGACTTAATAGTTTGAGCAGTATCTGTTCCTGATTCAATCACATCAGTATACAAAGTACCCTGTGCTAAGAAATCAATACCATCCAATTTTTGGGCTTCATCGTTAAATACTTGAATGAATTCATTACCAATGATTTTACGTTTCTTTTCAGGATCAGAAACCCCGGCAAGTTTTGATAAGAATCGTTCTTGAGCATCCACTTTAATGATATTCAAACCGAATTTACCGGCTAAACTATCCATTACTTGGTCAGCTTCATACTTTCTGAGCAAACCATGATCGACGAAAATACTAGTTAATTGATCACCAATTGCCTTGTGCAAAAGCACACCAACAACAGATGAATCAACACCACCAGAAAGGCCCAATAGCACCTTCTTATCGCCAACAACTTCGCGAATGTGGTTGATTTGCAAATCAATGAAGTCATTCATTGACCAGTTAGCTTCAGCCTGACAAACATCAAAAGCAAAGCTCTTAAGAATGTCATTTCCGTACTTAGTGTTACGAACTTCAGCATGGAATTGAATTCCGTAGAATTTACGGTCTAAATCTTGCATAGCTGAGATTGGACAATCTTTACTAGTGGCAACTGATTCAAATCCCTCAGGGACTTTGGTAACTAAGTCACCATGACTCATCCATACAGGTTGCTTCTTAGGAAGGCCTTGGAATAAAGTAGCATCGTCAGCAGTTACTTCAATATCTGCATGACCATATTCACTATTTTCGGCCTTCTCAACGCCACCATTAAGGGTGTAAGCCATAATCTGCATTCCGTAACAAATTCCAAGAATCGGAATTCCCAGTTTGAAAATATCTGGGTCGACTTTGAATGCGCCATCTGCGTAAACACTGTTGGGACCTCCAGAGAAAATAATTCCCTTAGGGTTCATGTCTTTGATCTCTTGGGCGGACAATTTATGAGACTTAAGTTCGGAATATACGCCTAAATCTCTAATTCGCCTAGTGATCAATTGGTTGTACTGGCTACCAAAATCTAGCACCAGAATCTTATCAAAAGTTGATAAATCAATGTTTGCCAAGTTTTCCACCCTTTCAAAATTATTATATCCATCATAAATGATTAAACGCTTCCAGGTCAACCATCAATTAAAACACAAACAATTAGTACTTACGTAAGTACAATCGATCGATTCGATGGCCGAGCGATTTGTGCATAATCATATCAGCTCTGGACCGGGTTGGCAAAATATTTTCCTCTAAGTTTGGCATATCAATGTCTTGCCAGACTCGCTTAGCCATATCAAAAGCTTTATCCCGATCACCAATTGCATATTCATGATAATAGTTGTCTGGATCACGAAAAGCAGTATCAATTAGTTTGCCAAATCTTTCCAAATACCACTTTTTGATCAGGTCAGGGTCGGCATCCATATATATAGAAAAGTCGGTAAAATCGGAGATATAAATTTGCTGGTTTTGTGGTAACTGCAATGTATTGATTCCTTCAACGATCAGCACATCTGGTCGGTTAATAACTTCAAATTGATCAGGGACGATGTCGTACACCTGATGCGAATATACTGGTGTTTTAATGACAGGAACTCCCGATTTAACCCGATTCAAAAAGTCGATCAGAGATTCCATATCATAGCTTTCAGGGAATCCTTTTCGATTTAAAATCCCCCGCTTCTTCAATTCATCTGTTGAGTACAAGAAACCATCTGTGGTAATCAATTGAACATGCTCACCAGTAAAGTAGCTGGTTAATAGCTCCTCTAGTACTCTGGCAGTCGTCGACTTACCCACCGCCACACTACCAGAAATTCCAATAATAAAAGGAACGTTTCTCACTGGTTTATGTAAAAAGCGAGCCTTTTCAGTCTGCCATTTTGAAAAATTGTCCTTTTGCAATTTAAGCATGCGAATTAATGGAATATAAATATCAGACACATCTTGCAAAGAAATCTGATCATTAAATGCCTTAATGTGTTTTAATTCATTTTCAGTTAAGGGTAATTCAGGATCCGAATAAAAATTTTTCCACTCATCTTTTGTAAATGAGTAATAATTAATCAATTCAGCCATAATATATCTCCGAAGTTTTAGTCCAGTAAATTATACCATTATTAACTACGATGATTCGTAGTTAGCACGTTCTTTCTTAATAAATAAAATGGTGGTTAGCGACTTCCATTCAGAAATCATTAACCACCATCCATAATTATTTTCGTTGATGAATATTTAAAACTATTGCCCCAATTATCATTAGCAGAATAGACCAACCGATAGTCATTACCCAGCCGCCGGTGCCAAATGGTAGCTTAACGTTTTGTCCATAAAAGCCAAACACCAGTTGAGGTAAGGCTAATAAAATTGAATACATTGTCAATAACTTCATCGTATTATTCAAGTCAGTATCCAAAACACTCTTGTAGGCATCGGCAACGTGAGAGATTACATCGCTAGCCATGTTGGCCATCTCTAAGCCCTGTTGTAGTTCAATGATGTCATCTTCGATCTGCTCTTGTTGCTCATCAGAAGCCTTTATTTCCTTTGAATGCTGCAAGTCAGTTAACAAACTGGTATTAGATCTCAGTGAAGTTAGGTAATAAACCAACTGAGTCTGTAAGCCGGTCAATTGTGTAATCGACGATTTAGTCACACGATTCTTCAAACTCTTTTGTAATCGTTGCCTAGAGGTATCAATCTTATGAATGACATTAAAGTAACTTCCAGACAACATATACATGGCCTTTAAAACAATATCTAATGGCTCATCTTCAGGCTGAATTCGCTTAATGGTCTTGATTCGTTCAGTAATGAAATGAGTATTACTAGTAGTGAAAATAATCAAGTTAGATCTATTAAACAAAAACATCACTGGCGCCGTTGGATCCAACTCTAGATTTTGATCAGTGGAATCCATAACAGTGTCATAAATGATTGTCATCAAATTACTGTCTTCATCATATTCCATCCGGGCCCGTTCGTCATAATCGTATGCGTATCCCAAATGCTCGTCGGTAACTCCATAAGAGGCCTTCAAATGTTGTTTTTCATCGTCATTTGGATCGACTACATCAACTAATTCACAATTATCTGATAAATTATCAAACCTAATCACAATCCTCGCCTCAGTCCTGTAGCTGGTAAAGTGATGGATCAACCTTATCAAATAATGGTGATAACTCACCAACAGAGATAATAGTTAATCGATGCATCGCTCTAGTACAAATAGTGTAAACCAATTGGCGATCATCTTCATCAGCGTAATTTTCCTTTGATGCATTCCACATAATAATACTATCAAATTCCAAACCTTTAGCTAAGAATGATGGCACGATGATAATTCCATTCACTAATCGTTGATTTTCAGTTCTGACAAATGTTGCCCGGACACCAGCAGCCTTTAACTTCTTAGACAATTGTTCACACTCTTCTAGAGTTTTACCAATGATCGCGGTGGTTTCATGCTCTTCTAAGTTCTCGGCAGCCTGTTGTTTCAATGTTTCAATAGCTGTGGCTTCATTAGCAGCAACTGAAATCACTGGCTTTTCACCCTCACGATTGAATGACTCAATTGCAGCACCGTCATCCAAGATTTCTTTAGTGAAATCAGTGATCTGGGCAGTTGAACGATATGACTTAGTAAGTTGAACAACACTAGTCTTCTCGCTATCAAACATGTCACTGAGTTCGTCTAATAACTTGTGGCTGTTTTCATGGGTGAAAATTGCTTGGTTCAAATCACCTAAAACAGTAAATCTAGCTCTAGGGAAATTAAACTTCAAGAATGCTAATTGAAAGGCTGAGTAATCTTGAACTTCATCAATAAATAAATATCTGATGTCTCGTTCGCCACGTTTACCAGTCATTAAATCATATAGATATAAGTAAGTTGTTGCATCATCAATAGACAGTTTACCATTCTTCAAACGGTCGATGGTATTTTCAACAACTTGTTTCCAGTCGTCTTCTGTCAAACCGTATGCAGGCAAATCAATGATTTGAGAAAGGCTGCGCATCATGTGAACAAACTGGTTGTTCATACTCAAGAAATGGTTACGGTTGATTTGTCTTTGCACTTTTCTAAATGATTGGATAACGATTTGTCTGGCTAAGAAATTAAATTCCTTATCAGCATTTTCAATTTCTTCTTCTGCATCTGCATGCATTCGTTGAATATCTTCTTTAGTTAGATTTTGAACTGCTTCTTCTACCCAATCCTTCTTCATTTCAACTCGCACTTTGCGGTTTAAAATTTTGAGTAATGATTCCTTAGTTGCCGAAAGTCTATTACGAAGGTTGTAATTCTCATTAAAGCCATAGTAAATTTCGGCGATCTTTTCCTTAGGAATCAATACTTTGCCTTGGAATACTAAGTTTTTAAACCTCATATCCTCTTTATTTAAATGGTTAGCATATGCAGTAACAGCCTTAAAGTAATCTAAGCTACCCTTGATTTCATTAACCTTGCGCGCATTTCCAGTGAACTGTTCATCAAATCTTTGTGATAAAGTTTCTACTTCAATACTAGGTAATCGGTGCGAACTGTATTGATAGAAAGTCATTTGAACCATGTTTTGCTCACCAAGTTCAGGTAACACTTGATTAATATAATCATTAAACAATTGGTTTGGCGAGAACAATACAATTTGTCCTGAATGTAATTTTCCTGAATATTGGTAAAGCAAATAAGCAACTCGTTGTAATACCGCGGCCGTCTTTCCAGAACCAGCGGCTCCTTGTACAAACAAAAGCTCTGAACTGGTGTCCCGAATGATCTTGTTTTGCTCTTTTTGAATAGTAGTCACGATACTCTTCATCTTGGTATCTGAGTGGCCACCCAGAGCATCTAGTAGCATTTGGTCTCCAACTACCTCTTCAGTATCAAAGACCGTCTTGATGCTGCCATCTTCAATTTGAAATTGACGTTTTAACTGCACGTCAACTGTCTGGACACCATCTGGAGTGTCATACGAAACATCCCCAATTCCACCATTGTAATAAATACTAGAAATTGGTGCCCGCCAATCATAAATCAAATAATGATCTGGTCGGTCGGTAAATGAAGCCATCCCAATATAAATCGTTTCTGGTTTGGCTTCACCATTTTCTTGAAAATCAATCCTGGCAAAGTATGGATTTTTTTCCAACTTAGTTAATGTTACTAATTGCTTAGCAGCATATTCTTGCCGATTTTCACGTTCAGCAAGCATTTGTTGCTGTTGGCGAATCGACATCGCTGTCTCCATCATGCCACTGTATGTATCAGTTTTTATTCTGACATCATTGCCAAAATTGTCGTTAATTCCTTTGATATCTCTCTTAGTAGATTTAACCTTACTAGAAAAATTATTTTCAGCTACTTTAATTTGATCAGTAACGTAATTAAGATGTTGCTGTTCTTGGTCTTTTATACTATCTGCCATTTTCTTTCCCCCTAATAACTTGACTAAATAGTTTATCATAGTTAGACGTATAATTCAAAGAAATGCGATGATGTCGCGGTTTTTTAACATTTTCTTTGAGCAAATTATAAATTGGTATACGCCACATAATGACTATACATATGGTAAAATGATAGTGCTTTCAACCAAATGTATACATTGGAGGAATTATCATGACAATCTCACTATATTTTGTTCGCCATGGTCAGACATTTCTAAATAAATATCACCGCATCCAAGGATACGCCGATTCTCCACTAACTGATAAGGGAGTAAACGACGCAATTGATGCCGGTCGTCGGCTAAGCAACGTACCGTTTGCCGCCGCATATTCTAGTGATGCTCGTCGAGCAGTCCAAACTGGCAAGCTGATCTTAGCAGAAAATTCTGTAGATATTGACTCGCCAACCGAATTGACTGAGCTTAGAGAACTAAACTTTGGTTACTTTGAGGGTGAAGACGATGTGAAAACTTGGCACACAATTGGCGGACCCACTGGCGATAACTCATTTCACGAAATGATCAGTCGCTACGGTATTGAAGCCGCTGAAGATAAGATTGCGGCAGCCGATCCCTATGGCGATGCCGAATCAGGAAGTGAATTCTGGAATAGATTCGTTCCTGGAGTGGAAAAAATTATTGCCAACGCTAAAGATGGTGACCATATATTAGTTGCCACTCATGGTACGTTGATTCGTAACCTTGTGAGTCATTGGAGTGAGATTCCCGTTGATGTCTCAACCAAAAATGGTAGCGTGACTAAGGTCAACTGGGACGGAAATCAATATAGTATTGAATACTTTAATAACGTATCTACTGATATCTAATTAATGTTCAATAATGAAAAAAGACGTTACGAATTAAATTCGTAACGTCTTTTTATTATTTATTAGTATTTTGAGGAGCAGCCAATGCCCGCTCTTTGTACATTGGAATTTCGTCTTCACTAGCACGAATCCAGTGATGAGGAACGATTTCAACTAGCTTTCTTTCCTTACCGTCAAACTCTTGACTAGCATCGTATGGTTTTTGAACCCGAGTACGTTCATAATCTGGGTCTGGTACTGGAACAGCTGATAATAAACTGGCAGTGTAATCATGCAATGGGTGAGCATAAATTTCATCTGATGATGCAATTTCTAGCATCCGACCATAATGCATGACCCCAATTCTATCACTGATATATTTAACCATCGACAAATCATGGGCAATAAACAAATATGTTAGGTTCTTTTCACGTTGAAGTTTTTTCAACAAGTTAACCACCTGAGCCTGGATGGAAACATCCAGTGCTGAAATTGGTTCATCAGCGATAATGAATTGTGGTTGAACTGCTAAAGCCCGAGCAATTCCAATTCGTTGACGTTGACCACCAGAAAATTCGTGAGGATAACGACTTGAATGGTCCTTATTCAAACCTACGGTTTCCAGCAAATCTTCAACTTGTTTGTCACGATCTTCTTTGCTAGTAGCTAGGTGGTTAATATCAATACCCTCAGCAACAATATCCTTAACCTTCATTCGTGGATTCAAAGAAGCGTATGGATCTTGGAAAATCATCTGCATTTCTCTTCGAAAATGCTGCTGTTTTTCCTTAGTATTCAACTTAGAAACATCCTGGCCATCAAAGGTGATCTCACCTGCAGTTGGTTCATAAAGATGGATAATGGCTCTACCAGTAGTAGTTTTACCTGATCCTGATTCACCAACTAGACCAAAAGTTTCTCCCTCATATACGTCGAAACTAATGTCATCCACCGCATGAACTTCATTGGGTTTTCCAACATTGAAGTATTGCTTTAAATAGCTAACTTCCAGTATTTTTCTGGCTTTTGAATAATCCATTAAAGTTCTTCCTCCTGTTCACTAACATGGCTTGCTAAGTGGCGGTCACGTTCCTTAGCTGCTAATTCTGCGAAGTGCTTTTGACGTTCAACGATTGGTGCTGGTGGTGTAACTTTTGGTGCCCGTTCATCTAATAGCCAAGTGGCAGCGTAATGCGTATCAGAAACCTTAAAGAATGGTGGCTCTAATTCTGTATCAACTGCTAAGGCATATGGATTTCTTGGAGCAAAAGCATCCCCAACCGGTGGATCTAGTAAGTCTGGTGGCGTTCCTGGAATCGATGGCAATTCAGAACCTGCGGTATCCAAAGTTGGCATCGAGTTCAATAACCCCCAAGTATAAGGATGTTTAGGATTATAGAAGATTTCGTCTACTGTTCCATATTCCACGATTTTACCAGCATACATAACCGCTACTCGATCAGCCATCCCCGCAACTACTCCTAAATCATGAGTAATAAAGATGATTGATGTATTGATTTTCTCTTGCAATTCTTTCATCAAGTCCAAAATTTGGGCTTGAATCGTTACGTCCAAGGCAGTCGTTGGTTCATCAGCAATCAACACTTCTGGATAGTTGACTAAAGCAATCGCAATAACGATCCGTTGACGCATCCCACCAGAGAATTGGTGAGGATAGTTGTTGATTCGCTTTTCGGCATCTGTGATTCCAACAAGCTTCATCATTTCTAACGCTTGAGCATATGCTTTTTCTTTTTTCATACCCTTATGAATCATTAATGGTTCAGCAATCTGCTTTCCAATCTTCATGGTTGGGTCCAAAGAAGTCATTGGATCTTGGAAAATTTCAGCAATATCTTTTCCCCGAATACCGTCCATTTCCTTAGAAGTCTTTTTCAGCAAATCCTGATCCTTATACATAATGGTTCCACCAGCAACTTCGGCATTGTTGGCTAACAATCCCATAATTGAACGAGTGGTAACTGACTTACCAGAACCTGACTCACCAACAATTGCTAATGTTTCCCCTTTACGCAAATCGAAACTAACATTTCTGATTGCATTTACTTCACCAGCATATGTTTTAAAGTTGATTTCGAGATTTCTAACCTCTAATACGTCTTTTTCATTTTCCATCCCAAAATCACCTACTCCCTACTCTTTGGATCGAATGCATCACGCAAACCATCACCGAGAATATTAAATGCAATCATTAATATGGATAACACGATTGCTGGATACCACATTTGATAAGGTAGGAATTGGAAGTTCTTTTGGCCATCACTAATTAAAGTACCAAGTGAGGCTTGCGGAGCACTAATTCCGATACCAATATATGAAAGAAAGGCTTCGTTAAAGATTGCTGTTGGAATAGTGAACATCATATTAATAATGATGACACTGCTCAAATTAGGCAATAAATGCTTAAAGGCAATCTTTAATGGACTTTCACCTAAAGTTCGTGCTGCTAAAATAAATTCTTGGTTTTTAAGTTCCAAAGTTTGTGCTCTGACCAGTCGGGCCATATTTATCCAACTAGTAATTGCAATTGCCAGGATGATTGCTGTCATTCCGGGTTTCAATACTAAAATCAAGAGCACCATGATAACGATGTATGGAATTGAAAGCATAATTTCAATAAATCGTTGCATGAAGTTATCAACTCGGCCACCCTTCCAGCCTGAAACGATACCATAGATAACCCCAATAGTTAGATCAAAGAAACTAGCTGCAAGTGCGATCCATAATGAGATTCTTGTTCCGTAAAGGACACGTGAAAACAAGTCTCTACCTAAGTAGTCAGTTCCCATTAAATAATGGACACCCTTGCCGGCACCAGCTTGAGCATAAGCATCAACCCGAGCACCTGATTGAGTCAACGTTCCGTTGAATCCATTGATATCTACACCTGGAATTTTAGGTGGTAAGTTAGCAAAGTTGGGATTAGTTGCATTAGGGTTATGTGGTTGCCAAAGGCCTGAAGTAAATGCCAACACAATAATAATGATTAATACAACTAAAGCTGTCATTGCTGCTTTGTTTTTTCTTAGACGACGCCACGAATCTTGCAAGAAGGTCAGTGATGGCGCTGAAATTTTTTCGCGATCTAAGAAACCCTGACCAGTGTCAGAAATTAATTTAAAATCATCTGGGGATAATTTCTTAGCATTATCTGCCATTATCTGTTCCTCCTACTTATTAAGTCTAATTCGTGGATCAATGACACCGTACAAGATATCAGTAATCAACAAGACAACACACAACAAGAAACTATACATGATCGTCAGTCCCATAATGGTTGGATAATCGTTGGTCAATACTGACTTAACGAATTGTTCACCAATACCTGGAATTGAGAAGATGTTTTCCACAACCATTGATCCAGTCATGATGTTAACTGCTAATGGTCCTACGATCGTTACCAATGGAATCAAACTGTTACGCAAAGCATGGTGATAAATAATACCAAACTTGCTGAGTCCCTTGGCTTTTGCTAACTCAATGTAATCAGAGTTCAGCACATCCACCATTTCCGTTCGCATAAACCTAGCTGACTCCGCCAGTGGTGCAGCCGCTAATGCTAGTGTTGGTAAAATTGTGTATGAGAATCCTTGCCAATCAGCAATTGGGAATAATTGTAATTTTAGTCCCAAGTAATACTGAAGTAAGATAGCCAACACGAATGATGGAATCGAAATTCCTAAGATGGCAACAATAGTAGAGGCTGTATCTGCCCAAGTATCTTTCTTAACTGCACTAAAGGCACCAAGAATAATTCCGGCAAGCACCCCAACCACCATGGCTTGAGCACCAAGTTGTAATGATGGGCCAACTCTAGTTCCAATCAGGTAAGAAACTGGTTGATCACTAAATTGGAATGATGTACCAAAGTTTCCTTGAACAACACCACCAAGGTATGCAAAGTATTGGTACCATAGTGGTTTAGTTAATCCATACTGTTCTTTAACCTGTTCAATCTGTGCAGGAGACATCTTCGCTTGATTAGTAAATGGTGTTCCTGGCATAAACTTCATCAGGAAAAAGGTAATCGTTGTTACTAAGAATAATGTAACAAGGATATAAAAAATTCTTTTTCCAAGATACTTTACCATAAGAAATTCCTCTCATTTCTTTGGGGTCTAATACCGTAAAAGAGACTGGAAAGATAGCCAGTCTCAATTAGGTAAACTTATGTTCAATTATTTAACTGAAGCGAATTCGAATCCAAACTCTGGTGCAGTTGGGAAGAATTCAAGACCACTAACTTTTGATTTAGTTAATGTTGAGACACCAGTTTGATATAGTGGAATGATTGCTGTTTGGTTCATCAATAACTTCTCAGCTTTGACCATGTCATTCCAACGAGCGTTTTCATTATTTGCATCTTTACCAGAGTAATCTTTAACTAATTGGTCATACTCAGCGTTCTTAAACTTACCATTGTTTTGTGAATTAGTTGAAGTCATCAAATCAAGGAAGTTACTTGGATCCGGGTAATCAGCAATCCAGGCAGTGATTACTAAGTCAAAGTTACCTTGTTGTGAACGTTGTAAACGAGTCTTAAATGGTAAGTTTTGGTTAGTAATGTTCAAACCAGGAAGCTTCTCAAGTTGACTTTGAACAAATTCAGTAGCTTTCTTAGCCTTATCAGTATCATCTGATAATAAGCTCAAGTTAGCTGACTTCTTGCCAGTTTCTTTTAATCCTTTAGCCCAGTACTTCTTAGCTTGAGCAAGGTTGTAAGAAACGTCGGTCTTGGTATAAGCAGTATCAGCGAAGTCTTTGCCGTTATGTTTGGCCATGTCAGCTGGTACATAACCTTTTGGAGCAACCGAACCATCAGCCATTACTTTATTAGCCATTTGGTCACGATCAATTGCCAATGACAATGCTTTACGGATGTTAGCATTCTTGAAAATTGGGTCTTTTTGACGGTTCATTTCAAGGTAGAAAGTTGAAGCTTCCTTGTTAACACGGTATTCCTTACTATTCTTAAACTGACTAACTTGAGTTCCGTTTAATGTAGTGAAATCGAGCTTACCACTTTGGTAACTGTTCAGAGCAGTTGATGGATCCTTAATTACTTGAACGTTAACTTTATTAAGTTTGACTTTACTCTTGTCCCAGTATTGATTGTTCTTAACTAATTGCCAAGAATCATTAGTACCGTTCCAGCCAGTTAACTTAAATGGCCCGTTATATACAAGTGAACCACTGGTTGTACCGTACTTAGCACCGTACTTTTGAACTGCTTCCTTTGATTCTGGGAAGTAATAAGCTTGGGCAACCATGAATTTGAAGAAACTCTGTGGCTTGATCAAGTGGACGACTAATTTATAATCCCCCTTAGCCTCTACACCTAACTTAGAAAGAGGTAGTTTGCCGGAGTTAACTTTAGTAGCATTCACAATGTTGTCAAATATGTATGCATATTGTGAAGCTGTCTTAGGATTTACAGTTCGCTGCCATGAATAAACAAAATCCTTAGCAGTAACTGGTTTACCATTACTCCAGTTTGACTTACGTAAATTGAATGTCCAAGTTTTACCATCTTTAGAAATCTCATAATTCTTAGCGACACCAGGAATTACTTTGTTATCAGCAGCTAAACGAAGTAAACCTTCACCAGTTGAGTTAGTCATACGGCCTGAAACGATATCAGTTGCCTTTGACAAATCCATTGTTGGTAAATCAGCACTTTCTGTCCAATTCAAAGTCTTGGCGCTTCCACCTTGAGAAGAAGAATTGCTACCACAACCTGCTAAAATTAAAGCAGCGAATGCAGCGACTCCACTCAATTTTGCTACAGAGCTTAATTTCATAAACTTGCACCCCTTTTTGTTTTTCTGTATTCAGAATAGATTCATTCTAGATTAAAATTAAATTAAAATCAATGCCAAAATCCTATTTTAAATCACATTTTTGTCTCAAACAAAAATCAGTCATCCTCAGAAACCCCGTCATTTGGTCGATTGTTTTTGGTTTATTCGTTTTACTAAAATCACGAAAAATATGGCATCTTTTTGTATATAAATTGGATTTTTAGCATAATTGCCATTTTAATTTGAATAATATCCTTAATTTCAAAACAAATTTGATTGAATTTTAGTTTCTAATTCAATCATCATAATGAGTTACATTAGTGGAGTGATATAGCTATAAGTATGTGACACTTATGTGCTATACTATGACGACGTATATTAGGAGGCAATTAATGACAGATATTAATATTAATGAACAAACTCCCGTGATTACCATTGGTTTAAATCGCGGCTCAAAAAACTTTTCATATTCAATGGAAGAATTAAATAATTTAGTTACTGCGAATAACATGGTGGTGACCGAAACTTTAATTCAAAAATTGGACCGACCGGATGCTTCAACCTACTTTGGTAAAGGTAAAGTTGAAGAATTAGCTACGGTAGTTCAAGATACTGGTGCTGACACGGTGATTGCAAATGATGAATTATCCCCCAGCCAAATCAGAAATATTGAAAAACAAACCAACGCGAAGATTATCGATCGAACTGGCTTGATTCTAGAGATTTTTGCCAACCGAGCTCAATCTAGAGAAGCTAAGCTTCAAGTTGAATTAGCTAAACTTCAATATCAAATGCCAAGATTACACACATCTGCTAGTCAGCGACTTGATCAACAGACTGGTACTGGTGGTGGCGGTGGCTTTACCAACCGTGGTTCTGGTGAATCACAATTGGAATTAAACCGCCGTACTTTACAGGATCGTATTACCCACGTTCGTCATGAACTAAAGGAACTTGCAAAAGCTTCTGATGTTAAACGAAAACAACGTGATCGCAGTGAACTACCAACAGTTGCCTTAGTTGGTTATACCAATGCTGGTAAGTCTACAGTAATGAACGGTTTGATCAACTTATTCGGTGAAAGCTTGGATAAGCAAGTAATGGTCAAAAACATGTTGTTTGCTACTTTGGATACTTCAGTTAGAAAATTAACACTTCCTGATTCAAAAACTTTCCTTCTTAGTGATACAGTCGGATTTGTTAGCCAACTACCTCACCAATTAGTCGAAGCATTTAAATCAACTTTGGCCGAAGCCGCCAACGCAGATTTGTTAATTCAAGTTGTTGACTACTCTGATGATAATCGTGACTTAATGATGAAGACTACCGAAGATACTTTGACTGACATCGGTGTCTCCGGCATTCCAACTGTGATTGCTTTCAACAAGGCCGACAAACTTGAATTGTCGATTCCAACCCGTGAGGGCGATAACTTGATTATGTCAGCTTTAGAGGATTCATCTTTGGAAGCCCTCGTTGATATCATTCGAGAAAAGGTTTTCGATAACTATCACACTGTCACGTTAGTAATTCCATTTGATAAGGGAGACATTGTTTCCTATTTAAATGATAATACGAATGTGATTTCCACAGATTATGATGCCAACGGTACTATTATGAAAGTCGAACTCAATGATGTTGACTTCCAACGTTACAATGGCTATATTCTCCCTGATGCAGATTAACCCCAAGATATTTTAAGGAGGAGTTATGCTTATGCAGCAAAATAAGCAGACTGACGTTAAGCTCGACCGGAATATTGGTCTTTGGTCAGCTTTATCGTTAGTAATTGGCACCATCATTGGCGCCGGCGTTTTCGTCAGGCAATCAGCCGTATTAGACGAGGCAGGTTCCACTACTATGGGACTACTCGCCTGGTTAGCTGGTGGTATTCTGACGCTAACAGCTGGACTCACTATTGCTGAGATTGCTTCTCAGCTACCGCAAACTGGCGGACTTTATGTATATATGGAAAAGATTTATGGTGAGATATGGGGATTTCTTTCTGGCTGGATGCAGATCATTATCTATGGTCCTGCCATGATTGCTTCTCTGGGCGCCTATCTGGCCATTCTTCTCTCTGACTTCTTTGGCTTTTCAGCCAGCTGGAACGTTCCTATCGCAATTACCGCCGTGGTTGCAGTTGGGTTATTGAACCTGCTTTCGAATCGTTATGGTTCAATCTTTGCCATCATTACAACGATTTGTAAGTTGATTCCAATCGTAGCCTTGATAGTTTTTGGATTATTCTTCGGTAATCAAAATGCGTTGGGTCAAAGCATTTCTACTGTTCATGCTTCTGCAGGAAGCTTTGGTGTCGCTATTTTGGCTACATTATTCGCTTTTGATGGCTGGATCTTGGTTGCTAACCTTGGTGGAGAAATTAAGAATCCACGTAAGCTATTGCCACAAGCAATCACTTACGGAATCTTGGCCGTGTTAGCAATCTACGTTCTTGTATCATTTGGTGTTTACAGAGCCATTCCAGTTGATCAAATTCACTCACTGGGAACCAGTGCCATTCCTTACATCGCCACACACGCTTTTGGTGAAATGGGCGGTAAAATTCTTAGTATTGGAATTATCATTTCTATCGTGGGTTGTATGAACGGTAAGATCATGACTTTCCCTCGCATCATGTATGCCATGGCAAAGAAACACCAACTACCATTTTCTAAGGCCCTTGGATATCTTCATCCTAAGAGCCATGCCCCAATCGTTTCCATCGTGGTTGAAATGGTAATTGTTTCTGGCTTAATTATGTTTGCCAATCCTGACAGACTATCTGAGCTTTGCATCTTCACTGTTTATTGTTTTTACTTAATGGCCTTCGTGGGAGTCTTCATTCTCAGAAAACGCAATGCTGGTCAAGCAAGAGTTTTCTCAACCCCGCTATTCCCATTAACACCGATTATTGCGATTCTAGGATCGATATTTGTTATCGTCAGTGAAATTCAATCAGATATAGTTGGCGTTTTAATTTCCTTTATCTTCGTTGTTCTGGGAATTCCGGTATTCTACTATGCTAGAAAGAAGCGCACTGGATTACCTGAAGATGAGCTTAACATTGATGAAGAAATAGATTAATTTAAACAAAAAAAGGATTCGAGTTTATAAACTCGAATCCTTTTTAATTACATATTCTTAATCGATTACAAAGGCATGTCGCCATTAGTAATTTCTTCTGCCTCTGGATCCTTAGCAATCGTCTTTGATCTGTTCTGACGACGTTCAAGATATGAAGCAAATAGTGATAATGCATAACATACGATGAAGTACATGACGGCAAGTGCCACGAACATTGGAATCGTATAGTTAGTATTTTGACCATAAATGATTTGCGCATGATTCATCAAATCAGGTAACACGATAATCGTAGCTAAAGAAGTATCCTTAACTAACGAAATAAATTGACTAACGATAGCTGGAATCATGTTCTTAATCGCTTGTGGCAAGACAATGTGCCACAAACCTTGCCAGTATGTTAATCCATTCGCTCTGGCACCTTCCATTTGACCACTTGGAATCGAAACGATTCCGGCACGAACAATTTCAGCAACCATCGCAGCTTCAAAAATCGATAAAGCAATGATAGATGCCCAAACTGGCGCTGGCTTAAAGCCTAAGTTAGGTAATCCAAAGTACGTGAAGAAAATGATCAAAATCAGTGGCAAGTTACGAATAATATCGATCACAAAACCAACGATTGCAGATAACCATTTGATATTTACGTAACGGATAATCCCTAAGATGATTCCTAAAATTGAACTAAAGACAATTGAAACAACTGATACAAAGATCGTAATCCAAGCTCCCTCTAAAAGGAACCTGATGTTAACCCATGAGTATGCACCTAACACATTTAACATTTAGATTCCTCCTTTAAGCAGCCAATTTCTTTTCCAAGTGACGCATGTAGTAACTTAATGGCAATGTAATTACCAAATATAATATTCCGACACACAAGTATGCATTCATACTTTGAAGTGAATCTGAGGCAATTACATTTCCTTGATACATCAAATCAAAACCAGCAACGAAGGCTAGAACTGATGAGTTCTTGATTAAGTTAATGAATTGGTTACCTAATGGTGGAATAACAACTCTAAATGCTTGTGGCAATACTATGTAACGCATGGCTTGCCAGAAGGTTAACCCATTTGAACGAGCACCTTCCATTTGTCCAGGATCAACTGATTGAATTCCTGAACGAACGGTTTCAGCGATAAATGCTGAAGAGTATAAAGTCAAACCAATTGTTCCGGCAGCAAAACCGCTAATTTTCGTAATATACATTGGAATAACCACGTAGAAGAACATTGTGATAACCAACAATGGAATATTTCTGAAAATTTCGATATATACCTTAGCGATCACATGAACGATTTTATTAGGGATCACTTCTAGGATGGCAAAACCAGAACCAATAATTAATGCAAAGAATAGTGCGATGATACTACACAAAATTGTTTGCCAGAATCCTTGAAAGAGTTCTCCTCCATAATTTTGAAAGATACTTATCATCGTCTGTATGCCCCCTTCAAGTTAAATCCTTTAACATTGCCAAACCACTTGTTGATCAAACGATTGTATTCACCAGATTTTTCAATCTTGGTTAAGGCATTGTTTGTAGCATCTCTAAATTTAGTTTGGCCCTTATCAACGGCAATTCCGTAAGGTTCGTTAGTAAAGGTTCCACCCACAACTGAATAGCCAGGGTTTTCAACAGACATACCATAAAGAATTCCGTTATCAGTGGTCAATGCTTGACCTTGTCCTGATTTTAAGGCGGTCAATGCTTGAGAATAATCAGTTAATTGCAAAACTTTGGCTTTTGGTGCGTACTTACCAATGTTTTGAACAGAATTAGAACCAACTACCCCTAACACTACATCACCCTTTTTATTAAGGTCATGCACGTTTTTAATTGGGCTACCATCTTTAACTAAGATAGCTTGTCCGGCATCAAAATATGAACGGCTGAAATCAACTTGCTTAGCACGTTCAGGTGTAATGGTCATTGTTGCCATGATGGCATCGATATTACCGTTTCTCAATAGAGGCATACGGGTTTGACTAGTAACTTGTAAAAATCTAGCCTTACCGTTTTTACCTAAAATTTGTTTAGTCATTGCTTTGGCAAGGTCAATTTCAAAACCCTTGATTTGGTTATCCTTAACATCCATCAAACCAAATAATTTGGTATCAGCTTTAACACCCCAGGTAATGGTGTTAGAAGCCTTGTCTTGAGCAAGGACATCTTTTTTAGCACTTGAACCACATGCACTTAAACTAACCACGGTTACCAAAAGTGCAAATAAAAGTCCAAGTTTTCTGTAGACTTTCTTCATATTGCATCATCCCTCCAACGAACCCAATTTTAATGCGTAATGATTTTACCTAAGAACTGACGAGCTCTTTCATTTGAAGGTTCGCCATTAAAGAAGGTGTCACTACTGTCGTCTTCAAGAATTTGACCATCTGCCATGAAGATAACCCGGTCAGCAACTTCACGAGCGAAGCCCATTTCATGAGTAACCACTAACATAGTCATCTTTGAATCACGAGCGATGTCTTTCATAACGTTCAAAACATCATCGATCATTTCAGGATCAAGAGCTGAGGTTGGTTCATCAAAAAGCAAACATTTTGGTTTCATTGCTAATGAACGAGCAATCGCAATACGTTGTTGTTGACCACCAGAAAGTTGAGCCGGATATTTCGCAGCTTGGTCAGCTAAACCAACTCGATCAAGTAATTCCATTGCGAATTTCTTGTTTTCTGCTTCATCACGTTTCAACACGATTCTTGGTGCCAACATGATGTTTTCCAAAATCGTCTTGTTTGCATATAAATTAAAATGTTGAAATACCATCCCGACATTCTTACGAATACGGTTGATATCAGTTTTATTGTTTGCCAAGTCTTGGCCATTAACAATCAATCGACCGTCTTGAACTGGTTCCAAACCATTTACGGTTCGAATCAATGTAGATTTTCCGGAACCTGAAGGTCCAATCAAAACTACCGTTTCACCATCTTCAATCTTAAGATTGATATCTTTCAATGCATGAAAATCACCATAGTATTTTTGTACATCGTCAAACTCGATCATTGCCATACCCATTCCTCCAAATTAAAGACAATTCTTAAAATCGTCTCATAATTGTTACTAAATCAATCATAGGTTAAAAATGTTTTGATGTAAAATAACCTAACTTAAAAAATAACGATTACATAGTATTCCACCCCAGAGGGTTATTTTGGTAATACCGAATGATTATTCGACTAATTTAGTAGTAATTAACATTTTACCCGAAATTTGTAAAAAATGTCTACTTTTTTTACAAATAGTTTGGCAAAACAAAAAGGATGACCCTGAAATACATCAAGAATCATCCCATTAATTATCGTAATTTATTTTAATTTTCTATCGTTTACTATACGCAACCTTGATAGCAATTTCGTAATCTTTTTGGTGCTCCATCAGTGATGAACGACCAAACTCCTTGTATGGTCCACCAACGATAGTCACCGAAGCTAAGAAGAATTTGATTTGTTCTCTATCAATTGACTTTATCGATTGCAAACCAACCCTAGAAACTTCACCCACTGGTAGACGTTCAGCCTTATTTAAACCAGCATAGACTACATAGCGATCATCAATTCGTTCCATATCAAAGTATGGAAGTAAAACTCCATCACCGATTGCAAAAGCTGGCTTACCATTAGCAGCCTTTAAGATATCAGTGATTTGACGGTCTGAATTACCATTATAATCTTCTCTTAGTAACCCCTGAGCCTTTAAAATCGCGACTATCTCTTTGATATTGGCCTGTTGCTCTGGAGTCGATGTTACTTTCGCTGGCATAACATGGCGATCATCAAACATTCCGTTAGCAGGAATATTGTTGGTGATCACTGTGCCACCCATTCCTGAGTTGCCTTGAGTTTGGCTGGGTCTAGGCGAGATATGCAAAGCCTTAACGATTTTGGGAGTAATATCGAATCTCGGTTGCCGATTGGTAAAGTAATAAAACAAATTGCAAACCGCAAAGTACAACAATACCAAAGCCACTAATAAGAACAAGAGTCCCCTTGATAGATAACCATTGGCTAAGAACCTAACGGCAACGTAAAACAAATAAAGATCGCCGAGGATTCCAAGAATTGTGTAAATTCGGCTTTTCAAAGTAACGTTGATATTGAAATAACCTAAGTAGTGGTTGACCATATCTAAAAAGCTAAACATTAGTTGCCACCCCCTTGGGTAGTTACTTTATCATTAGTCGTTTGGGTGCCGGTATTACCAGTATTTGTTCCTTGCTGAGTACTTGTGGCACCTGAACGTTCAGTTCCGGTTGTTCCAGTATTACCGGTAGTACCAGTATTGTCATCATTTTGACCATTATTTTCTGACGGCGTCGTGGTAGTTCCTTCATTATTAGAATTAGACTTCTTAGTACCACTGGTTGTTGATCCAGTTTTGTTAGTACTCTTCTTAGTCTTACTACCAGTGTTTGAATTAGTAGTATTTGATTTTTTAGAAGTACCAGTAGTAGTTTCGCTACTGTCTTCAGTGGTTTGGGAATCAGAATTCTTATTAGCTGTTTCCTTATCACTACTATCATCCTTCTGACTTGATTCATCTTTTTTATCACTTGAAGAATCTTTCTTGTCAGATGACGAATTACTATCATCACTGGAACTATCTTTATTAGTTTTAGATGTACCGTAAATTTTATTCGATAAACTTGACTGGGTTGCAGTTTGAGCTTGGGATGGCGTCCCTTCATTAGTAGCAGTAACTTTGTTTACCACCACGTTTGTCGCACCAAGCGCCAACGATATCGATAAGATTGCAAACGGCGTAAGTAACGGCGGAATACGATTTTCCATGGATACACTTCCTTACTCAAATTTATTAAACCAGATTATGACATAAATATATGTTATTCAGATAAAGTTTTCATTAATTATTCTTTAAGTTAGCACAATCTTGGCATAATCCATAAATTTGGAAGTAGTGTCCCGTAATCTCAGTTCCTGGTAATTGAGCTAATACTTCATCACTTAATGGGCATTCTTTTAATTCAGTCACCTTGCCACATTGGTTACAAATAAAGTGATGGTGATGTTCATTTTTGAAATCACACTGGAATTTAACGCTTTGACACTGTCCTTGAACTTGCTTTTCCACGATTCCGATCTCTTCAAATTCAGAGATGTTTCGATAAATAGTATTATGGCTCATCTTAGGAAATGAGCGACGCATGAATTCATCAACGGCCGTTACTTCAACGTATTTGTGATTAGCAATTTCTGCCAAATATTCAATCATAGCCATTCTTTGTTTAGTGATTTTATAATTATTATTTTTTAATGCCTTAGTGGCTTCTTCAACTGCTATCATTTGTAATACCTCCGTTAAATGTAACGATTACTATTTCAATAATGTACCACAAAAAAACTAAGCTTACAAACCGATGACACATCAACTTGATTAACCCAAAATAAAAAGCCTAACCGTTTCTCATTGTTAGACCTTTGCGTTTACTACTATTTATATTCATTGACGATTTCGTCAACGCGCTGCTTAGTTAATTCCCAATTGTTATTGTTAATAACGTGAGCCTTGCCCTTTAGCTCATCAGGCAGGCTCAAGTCACGAAGATACTCATTGGACTTGATGCGTTCTGTTAAGATCGTCGTATCATCGCCACGGCTCTTCATCCGTTGCAATAAAGTCCCTGAATCATCCACCTTTAAGAAGATGATTACCGCCTTATCACCCAGTTCTCGTTGATAAGTAATGGCTCCCGCAGTATCGAGAACGATCGTAATCAAATCAGATTGTTTCCAAGCATTCTCTAGTCCTTCAAACGAAGATCCGTAACGATTACCGGCGTAAGAAACTGATTCCAGATAATGGTTCTTACCAAATGAATCTTCTGTTTCAAAGTAGTAATCCACTCCATTTTTCTCATGGATCCGGGGCTGGCGAGTTGTGTGAGTAATAACTTTAGTCATATGAAATTGACTAGTTAAATAATTTCTAACCGTGGTTTTACCACTACCAGCAGCTCCAGTAATGACAAATACCCGTTGATCACTCATTTTTATCGCCAACTTTTTCTTTAGCTTTAATGTATTTATCAGCAGCGGTCAACAATTCGCGTAAATTGTCATACGTCACTGTTTCGTATGCTCGATCAAATGTAAACCAGCCAAATGAATTAATCTCTTCCTCTTGTTCAGATACCTCAACATTAGCTGGTACCCGACTGACGAAGAAGTTAACAACTTTGTGATTGCCATTCTTCATATCATATTCGATTGACTGCTGAAAGCCTGTATCGATCGTAGTCGTCAATGAAGTTTCTTCAAAGATTTCTCTAACCGCTGTATCAATTAAATCTTCTCCCGCCTCAATGTGACCTTTAGGAAATCCCCAAAAGTCATCAACTGCACTTTGCAACAACAAATAACACACCATATTATTCCGAATTTGATAAACAATAGCGCCACTATCATTTTCTGTAGGCATAATTACTTACTCCCCTTCACTGACATTGTCTAATTTTGCAATAGTTCGTTTCAAAAATACTGGTGCAACAATCGTTGAGATAATAATAACAATAATAATTTCTGAGTACAATTCTGGTGCAATTAACTTTGCGGAAATTCCGATTTGAGCAATGATCAAGGCCATTTCACCACGGGAAACCATTCCAGAACCAATAGCCATCGCACTTTTACCATTCATTCCTGCCATCCTAGCTCCCAGTGCACCACCATAAAGCTTGGTTACCACTGCCAAAATGGACATAACGATTAAGAACACTAAGTTGTTGAGCACGCCATCGAACTTCATATCAAGACCGATACTTACAAAGAAAATCGGAATGAAGAACGTATATCCAACGGAACTCACAGAATTAGCGATAACTTCTTGATACTTAGTTTGCGATACTGCTACACCGGCGAAAAAGGCTCCGACCACAGCACTCAAGCCAATGGCATCAGCTGTGTAAGCCATCAAGAAACAAATCGTTAACGAAACAATGGCTACTGAACGGTAAATAGGTAATCTTTCTGCCAAGCGCAAAATAAATGACACGACCCATTTGACTAACAAGAAAACCACCACAAAATATCCAATCTGTAAGATTGTTGCCGTGGCTAAATTAAGATTAGAATCTCCACCCACACCAAAGATGCTGACGAAGACGCTCAGTAGAACCACTGCGATAATATCATCGACCACAGCAGCACCTAAAATCGTCGCTCCTTCCGGCGTATCCAATCGTTTTAATTCACGCAGTACTTCCACACTGATAGACACTGAGGTCGCTGCGAAAATAACACCCCAAAAGACCGCTCGTTCAAAACCTTGCCCCATAAACATACCATAGGCATAAAAGAGAATCATTGGCGCAATCACTCCACACATGGCGACTAGGATAGCTGGTCGAAAGTATTTCTTTAGTAAGTCTAGATCACTTTCAATACCGGCTATAAACATTAAAATAATGACCCCTAGTTCTGATCCCACGTGCATCAAATGGTTGTTTGCTAACAGGCCAAAAACTCCCGGCCCTAACAAAACTCCCACTAGCAATTGTCCAATGACAGCAGGCAGACCAACTCGTTGACTAACCGCTGATGCAAGTAGTGTGGTAATTAAAATTAATGCAATTTGTCCAACGTATTCCATATTTTCTCCAATCGTCGTTTATTTATTTAAATGATATCATTTACCAAAAGTATCTGCCATAACAACAGGATATCTAAGATAAGGTATAATAACGTTAACTAATATGTTATGGAGGACCTTAATTTGAAAATCAATCAATTCGCTTATGTACCGACTAGTCACGAACAAATCCTCAAAGAGCTAGCTGATATTCGCTTTATCACTCCTAAAACTAAAAAAGTTTCCGATCCAGTAATGTTGTACCGCCAATTTTTAATGAAATTTCTCTTAGAAAAACAGGGTCATGCTACTCGTGAACGAATTTTATCGACAATCATGGCTTCTCCTGATCAAAGTGTTGATGAATACACCAAAACTAGCGCCACTGTTAGTAAGCAAGCATTTTATAATGTCGCCTTACAACTACTACAATTCGAGGTCGGCTTAGATTATGATTTGAGCGACCCCATCAAAACTATGCACGATTTAGGATTACCGGTTGCTGATGTAGAGGACCCACTGAATCGTGATACATTGATCGATGCTTGGTACCTGTTGTTAAACACCCGGACTAAGTATGGCCAAACCTTAATTGATTACCTTGCTGGCCAAGGATACTATGCTCAATTCGGTAGAGATTCAGGTCTTAAAAAGCCATTGTTTTTCAACGGTAAATCTCAAGCTGTATTTAACACTTCGAAATTAATCCGTGAAATCGTCTATGTTGAGGCGCCCATTGATTCTGACCATGATGGTAATCGAGACCTAGTCAAAGTTGAAGTGATCAGACCAAACGAAACTAACAAGGGCATCAAAATCCCCGTTGTCTTTACAGCGAGTCCCTACGACCAAGGAACGAATGACGAAACGGCCGATAAGTTAACCCATGATGTTAGCAAAGACCAGTTAACTCACAAGACTCCCAATGATGACACCTTAGCTGATGTCACTGCAGATGAGCCTAATACTTCATTGCCACCTGAAACCGTCCCTGTTCAAATGACAGATACAGTTGAAGAAACCTTCACCAAAACTTGGACGTATTCATTAAATGACTATTTGTTGGCCCATGGTTTTGCTGTTGTTTATTCAGCGGGAATTGGAACTAAAGATTCTGATGGCTATCGGACGACAGGATCAATTGATGAAACTATTTCAACGACTGCCGTTATTGAATGGTTGAACCATCAGCGTGTGGCATTCACAAACCGAACTGACCGTGTGGGCATCAACGCCTGGTGGAGCACTGGTAATGTTGGTATGACAGGTAGATCTTATTTAGGAACCCTGGCTAATGCTGCTGTACTTTCTGGTGTTGCCGGATTAAAGACGGCTGTCGTAGAAGCTGGTATCTCCAACTGGTATGACTACTATCGCGAAAATGGTTTGGTTGTCGCCCCAGGTGGGTTCCAAGGTGAAGATGCCGATATCCTAGCTGAACTAACCTATTCTAGAAAACAACGAGCTAATGAATATCTAAAAACTAAGCAATCTTGGCAACATCAATTAGCCGCTATTGAAAAGGCTGAAGACCGTGAGACAGGTAACTACAACCAGTTCTGGGACGCTAGAAATTATCTAACTTCTGATAAAGCCCAAGCCGATGTTCTCCTCGTTCACGGACTTAATGACTGGAACGTTAAGCCATCTCATGCCTATCACCTCAGAAACCTATTGAAAAAGGATAACTTAACGCTCAAAACGGTTCTTCATCAGGGTCAACATGAATACCTAAATAATTTTAGGTCCGTTGATTTCACAGACATGGTCAACCTCTGGTTAGTCAATAAATTGTATGAAATCGATAACAATGCAGACAAGGTCATCCCTGATGTTTTAGTTCAAGATAACGTTAAGGAACAGACTTGGCACACCGTTGAAGATTGGGGAACTGATAACTCAAAACAAGTTTCATTAGCCGACGATTGGTTCACTAATGTTAATGATAATCAGGAATTCAGTAATCATATGGCTGATGACCAGTTTAAGTCCTATGTTGCCGATACGGCCAAATGGCGAGCAGAATTATACAAAACCAGTAGCTCAGCTGTCGACAAAAATACTATCAAATTACTTAGTCAACCTCTTGAAGAAGATATGACTATCAATGGTTCTGTCCACCTTTCTTTAAATGTTACTAGTGATCAAAACATTGGGATGTTAAGTGCCAAAATCGTGGACTTTGGTGAAGCTCACCGACTAACACCAACCCCAACTGTTTTAGAGCCACTGCAAATTAGTCTAGGATACAACTGGCGCAAAGATAATCTCCGGGAATTCACCTACGAGAAAAAACTTTCTCAATTCAAAAAAATCACTGATGGTCACATCAATTTACAAAATCGGCATAATAGTTACCAAGTCGACGAAGTTGAACCTGGTAAGGCTTATCAAGTCGAATTTGACTTGGAACCCGAAGTATTTCGCGTTATTAAGGGCCACCGCATTGGTATCATTCTCTTCTCCGCTGACCTTGATTACACCATCCGCACTAATCAAGAAATCAACTACCAAATCGACCTCGCTAAGTCAGAAATTAGCTTACCAATTCAATAGAAGCTAAATTTTGAGGTCGAAAAGTGGTATCATTTAACATAAATTACAAAGGATAGGTGATAACATGCGTCAAGGAACAAAAATCATCACATTAGATAACGGCTACCATCTGTGGACTAACACTCAAGGTGAAGGCGACATTCATTTACTAGCTCTTCATGGTGGACCTGGTGGAAATCATGAATACTGGGAAGATGCTGCTAAACAACTTAGAAAGCAAGGTCTTAACGTCCAAGTTCATATGTACGATCAATTAGGTTCATGGTATTCTGACAGTCCTGACTTCTCAGATCCTAAAGTCAGTGACGCAATCTTGAACTACGACTACTTCTTGGACGAAGTTGAAGAAGTTCGTCAAAAGCTTGGCATCGACAAGTTTTATCTGATCGGCCAATCATGGGGTGGAGCTCTAGTTCAAATGTATGCTGAAAAATATGGCGAACATTTGAAGGGTGCAATCGTTTCTTCAATGGTTGATAACATTACTGATTACACTGATCACTTAGCTGAAATTCGTGAAAAGACATTTACTCCTGAGCAACTTGCATTTATGAAGGAATGCGAAGCTAAGAACGATTACGACAATGAAGAATACCAAGCTCTTGTCGATATTTTAAACAAGAACTTTATCGACCGGAAACAACCTTCAACCCTTGATCACTTGATCAGTACCATGAACACTGATATTTATGGTGCCTTCCAAGGAGATAATGAATTTGTTATCACTGGTAAGTTAGGTGAATGGAACTTTACTGACAAGCTTAAAAACATCAAAGTGCCAACCTTAGTTACTTTTGGTGAACACGAATCAATGCCAGTTGCTACTGGTAAACGAATGGCAGAAATGATCCCTCATGCCCAATTCGTCTCAACTCCAGAAGGTGGTCACCACCACATGGTTGATAATCCAAATGTTTACTACGATCATTTGGCAACCTTTATCCGCGAAGTTGAAGCTGGTACATTCAAAGGTTAATTTAAAATCAAAAAACGCCTACTGATTTTTCAGTAGGCGTTTTTTTAATTGCTTTAAGTATTCATCAATCATTAATTATCGCGATGTTCTTCTGATCTTCACAATGTCTCTTTAATGGCATCATAGAATTCAGGCCATAAAAAAATTCCCCATAAACTTAATTATGAGGAACCTTAATGAATCATTCAACCTAGTACCACTTCTATTTTTAAATCGCGGTTTATTTATCCAATTTTCTGACGACGATTTGCCGATTTAATAGCAGTAAAATTCCTAGAGATATGATAATAAAACCAATACTACCGTAATTAATATATCTTAGCCCTGGGCCACTGATAATGGCACTTCCGCTAGCAGAACCCAATGAAATTCCTAAATTAAAGAACACTGGATTTAAAGATGAAGCAAACACAACTGATTGAGGGTAAAATTTCTCAGCGACATCCAGAAAATGAATTGTGATCGATGAACCCAAAAAATTAAACATCGATTCCATCAAAAAGATTAAGGTCAAGGCCAGTGCAACATTCTGATAGGCAAAACCAATGACCAAGAATAGCACTATCTCCACCACAAAGATGATTGGCATCTTCCGTAAACCATGGTGGTTAGCCAAGATACCAGACATTTGACTACTGAAGATAGAAATAATTCCAATCACTGCTAATATCGTACTCAACATTACTGGGCCAAAATGTAGCACATCAGTGATGATTGGTGCAATGTACGTGTGGAAAGTGTTGATTCCTGCTGACCAGAATAACGGTACGAGCACCCCTAGCCAGATTAAAGGATCCTTCAATAAAACTAATGGACTATCTTGTTGTTCGTCATAATCAGCTTTTAAATCACTAGGAAGTGACAATAAACTTAGTCCAAAAGTGATGATAGACAATATTGCTACTACCCAAAAGGAACTTTGCCAACCGGCAATATGAGCGACGTATGTCCCTACTGGCAGACCCACAACACTAGCTATACTAAAACCAGAAAAGATCCAAGCAATCGTAAAGCCTCGCTTTTCAGGTGGTGCAATGGCATTCCCGAACGTTAATGCCACAGATAGTAGTGAACCAGATACCGCGGCTGTCACGATTCTAGCCAAGACCATCATCCAATATGTGCTGGCCAAAGCGCTTAAAACTAGGCCAATAATATAGACAACCATTAAAATTTTAAACGTCTGATAATATCTAAATCGACCAACGAATAATGTAATTAGTGGCGTACAAATTGCGTACACTAAGGCAAAAATTGTCACGAGCAATCCTACACTTGCCAAAGAATGATTGAAAGAACTTGCTAAATCATTTAAGATTCCTGATACTAAAAACTCACCGCATCCCAGCGTAAAAGATATTAATACCAGAATAAAGAAGCGAAAGTTAAAAGATTTCATAATTTCCTCTTGTTCTGTAAATTCGTAATTACCTTAATTATAGGCATTTAACCAACTAAATTATCTTACCAGTAACGATTATGAGAATCAACGTGGGCAATGATAAATAAAAAAGCGAATCCACAATCGGATTCGCTTTTGACTATTCAACAGTAATGTCTTTAATTACTACATCTTCCAATGGTTTGTCAGATGCATCACGGTCGACCTTGCTAATTTCTTTAACAACATCCATACCGCTGATTACTTGACCAAAAACAGTATGTCTGTGATCTAACCATGGTGTACCACCGTTCTTGTATTTTTCAACAACTTCGGCTGGATAACCAGCACTTTCCATTTCTGAGATCATGTTAGCTGGCATATTGTCGCTAGACACGATGAAAAATTGGCTACCATTGGTATTAGGACCAGCGTTAGCCATTGATAAAGCGCCATTGAAGTTGAACAATTCATTTGAGAATTCATCTTCAAACTTAGCACCATAAATACTTTCGCCACCCATACCAGTACCAGTAGGATCTCCACCTTGAATCATGAAATCAGGTATTACCCGGTGAAAAATCACATCTTGGTAATAGCCCGTTTTGGCTAATTCAACGAAGTTTTTAACCGTTTTAGGGGTTAAGTCATCAAATAATTGAATTTTGATGTCACCATGGTTGGTTGCCATAGTAACTTTAGTTCCAGTTGCATTTGCTAAATCTAATTGTGGATACATATTGTCACGCTCCTATTAAATCTCATCTTCTTCGCGATTACGAAGACTAAGTTTTTCAACATTGAGAATTTTATCGACTAATCCATCATAAAAACTATTCTCATGACTAACAATAATAACATTTCCTGGGAATCGGTCAATTGAACGCTTCAAAGCTTCCTTGGTTTCTTCGTCCAAATGGTTAGTGGGCTCATCCATAATCAAGAAATTACTGTCTTTAAATTCCATCAAAGCCAGCTTAACTTTGGTCTGTTCCCCACCAGAAAGTTGGCCAATTGGTTTAATTGCATTTTGAGCATCTAAACCACACTTAGCTAACTTAGTTCTGATGGCCTTTTGATTCATCTTTGGATATTCATCAGAGATGATTTGCATTGGCGTCATTTGGTTATTGTCCCAAATCAATTCCTGACTAAAGTAATTGATCTTAGCAGAAGGTGAAAAACTAACATCCCCGCCCTTAGCAGGAATCTGTTGGAGAATCGTCTTAATCAGTGTTGATTTACCAACACCGTTAAATCCGCTAAAGCCAACCTTTTCACCCATTGTAACGGAGAACGTTACTGGTTCAAGCAATGGTTTGTTATATCCAACTGATAATTTATCAACCACCAGTGCCTCGTGTGAACCAGTATCAGCATATGGGAAGTTAAAGCTAGCTTGGATATTTGTCGAAGGTGGATCAACCTTTTCCATGCGAGCTAATTTCTTCTCACGGGACTTGGCCATCGTTGACTTAGAACCAGCCTTATTCTTACGAATAAATCGTTCAGCTTTTTCAATTTCAACTTGCTGTTTGTCGAATTGCTTTTGCTGAAACTCTTCTCGCTCTTCACGTTGACGCATAGCCTTTTTGAAACTACCACGATACTTAGTAATTTTGCCAAACGCTACATTAATAATACAGTTGGTGATTTGTTCCAAAAAGTCATAATCATGGGATACAACTAACACGGCACCCTTAAAACTATTAATGTATTCGATCAACCAATCAATTTGTGCCGTATCAAGGTAGTTGGTTGGTTCATCAAGCAAGATCACGTCAGGATTTGCTAGCAACATCTTAGCCAAAATGGCTTTTGAACGTTGCCCACCAGACATCTTACCAACTAAATGATCTCTACCGATACTATCTAATCCAAGACCAACAATAGTTTGTTCGATCTCAGTATCTAATTCATAGAAGTTACCCGCATCAAGATCATCTTGAAGTTGACCGGCACGTTCCATCAATTTGTCATCGCCAGTTTCGGCATAATCTTCATAAATCTTAGTTAATTGAGCATTCTTTTCATATAAATCAGCGAATGCAGTTCTCAAAAAATCAGTTAATGTTAAATCTTCTTCAACGTCTGCATACTGATCCAAGTATCCAATTTTAATATTTTTTTGCCATTTAACGTTTCCAGACAAAGGGAGGATACTTCCGGTAATAATCTTGATCAAAGTTGATTTACCAACTCCATTTTGACCAACGATTCCCATATGATCGCCCTTTTCCAATTGAAACTCGGCATCTTGGTACAGATCCTTTTCAGCAAAACTCATTGAAAGATCTGATACTTCTAACAGTGGCATTTATTGTAACTCCTTAATAAATTCGAAATAATCATACAAATCAATACGCTACTCTAATTTCAATTTCTAGTCAACCTTTGCAAACCTTTAAAATGGTATATAATTGAAGTACTTTTTGAAAAAGGATGTCTAAATATGAACGTAAGAGAAGTTGAATATATCACTATCCCTGTCACTAATCTGGATGCTAGTCTTCGATTTTATCATGAGGTATTCGATCTACCCATTATCGATCTAGCAGACGGTTCCAAAGGTGCCCAATTAAATAAACATTTTATCAAATTTAAATCAGTCGACCACGTGGAATATCCAGTCGAATTTGGCTTTGTTGACAAAGATACTATGGACAATATCCATTCGCATCTAATCAACTACTTTGTCGATATCGTCGATGGCCCTCGAGAAACTAATGAACTAAGGAGAAAGGCAACTTCAATCACCATTCTTGATCCCGATAAGAACCAAATTGAAATTACCGTATTTGACTAATGGTTAACACTGCAAACTACTTATCAACTAAGATATTACAAATCTTAAAGTGGATCGGGTTTGTAGCAATTTACCTAATTTCATCATCAATCTTTCAATCAACCACTTTTTTCTTGAATGATCCGGTGAAGGCCCAATATGCCTTAGGAATTGGATTGATTGCCACGGCGATTGCCTTAAGCATTATTGGTTGGCGATATTACCGCCAATTGAGCAACTTTAACCCACGAAACTTCGGTCATAAACCAGCTACCACTAAGAAGCTTTGGCTTTTGTTGGCGTTGTTTATCGGCATGATGTCTTTTCAGTACATTTGGAGCTGGCTAATTACCAGTGGCATCATTCATATGCCGGAAAATCAAACTGCCGTTGTGGAGCAATCCATTAAAATGCCGATTTGGAACGATATCTATTCGGTTTTCTTAGCACCAATTTTTGAAGAAATTATATTCAGAGGTATCTTTATGAACTACTTTTTCAATAAAGATAATCGCCTGAATAACATCTTGGCAATGGTTACCAGTGCGTTGATCTTTGGATTCGCCCACGAAATGCAATTCGACCTTAATTGGTTGATGTATTCAGGGCTTGGACTCTTCTTGTCGTACTCGTACATGCATTACCGTGATATTCGATTTAACATTGCGTTGCATATGATTAATAATTTAGTTTCATCTGTTTAAAAAAAGAATTAATCAAATTCGCAATTTATAAGACGGCCATATACTTCCAACCAATATCATTCATTTTATAAAAATATCTCGAAAAATCAGTTCTTCTATAAACTGATTTTTCGAGATATTTTTATTATCACTAAATTATATACTTTAAATTTTTAAACATTTTTCCTTCTGAATGAGAGTAAACCAATTAAGAGAAATAATACAGTGTATAAAATACTACCTACAAACAACTGAGCATCAGAAAGCTTAGTTAAAGTACTTCTAGCCGGATCTCCAATTTGATTAGCAAAGTTTAGAAAATTAAATGGATTCCACTTAACCCAGTTGTGTTTTGCAATCACGCTGAACATTAATGTACTTACAGCGCTAAAAGCAAAAAATGCAATTATTCCTACGCTTACAGCCATTGTAGAAGTTTTAAATAATGTAGCAAACAAGAAAACGACACTTAACACTAGCCATAGGCTTACAAAACTACTTCCAAGAGACACAAACCACTGCATAAGATATGTTATATGTCCGTTGCTAACCTTATCAATTTGAGTAATAGAGAATGTATTGTTTAAAAAGAGAACTTTCCCGACCAAAGCGGCAAGACCTGTTAACAAATACAAATATACAGAGTATAAAAACATGGTGATCCATTTGCTAATTAGTACTGTTTCTCTAGAATACTGTTGATATATAACTTCTTTTATAGTTCCGTACTGAAATTCCATTGAAATAATTGACGCACAGGCCGCTATCATAACAAACATTACCCAAGAATCAGATCCAAAACTAGAAGTGAAAAACATTTGTCCCGGAAAGGTCTTGGGGTAAATCTTACAAATAAAACTAATTCCGATTACAACTAATATTAAAATTATTGAAGCCCAATATGTACTTTTCTTTTTTAATAATTTAAAAATTTCTTGATGAATTAAAGTTAACATTAATTAATCCTCCTACTATTTTTCACTCGATGTCAACAGCTCTAAAATCGAGTCTTCCAAATCACTATCTTCATGGTTAAGTTGAATTATATCAATGTCATAATTTCCGAGAGTTTTAGTTATGACTGACAAGTTATATTCAGATCCGACTGCAATTCTTACATAATCATTATTTGATTCAAGAACTTTATATCCATTTTCACTCAAGATATCTTTGGCTCGAACATTGTCAGAAGTTTTAAGAACAATAGAATGTTTTCCAGAATTCAACATGTCAGCCATTGTAGTTTTTTTAACTATGTGGCCATCATCGACAATTACTAATCTATCAGCAATTTTTTGTAGATCTCCTAATATATGGCTTGAAATTAAAAATGTCGTTCCTTTGGCTTTTCTATTCTCAACAATTGTTCTTAATTCCTTGTTTGCTTTTGGATCTAATCCATTCATCGGTTCATCTAGTATTACTAATTTAGGATTATTTAAAAGGGCAAGAGCCACACCAACCTTTTGCTTCATACCTAAGGAATAGCCTTTTGTTAACTTATCGATAAATTTAGACATGTTTAATTCTTCGACCACATTATTAACTAACTCTTCCCTATTCTCGCCTCTGGCAAACAGTTGTAGCTGTTCTCTACCCGTCATGAAAGGGTACAAGCTAGGGTACTCAATTAATGCTCCCACGTCCTTTAATACGTTGTGATGTTCAAAAGTGCTTTCTGTATCGTTTACTAAAATTTCGCCATCACAAGATATTAATCCTAATATGGATTTCATAATTGTTGTCTTCCCAGCACCATTTGCCCCAACCAAACCAACAACTTCTCCTTCATTGCAAGTAAATGAAACATCATGAAGTGTTTTTGTTTTTCCAAAAGACTTACTAAGCTTGGTTACTTTCAGCACAACTCTTGACATAAAAATACCTCCATCAATAAATTCAGACATTTAATTAATCGTTAAATTAAATATCTCTTATAATTTATGATACCGTACTTAAAAAACTTTGTTAAATCAAGAAATGCTTATCTTCGGTCATTTAATGTAATCATAATATTTAATCTTAATCTTCTTGACGTTATACATATGTTTAGTTCACACTATAAATATTCGCTTATGCTACAATTCGCGCTTCAAGTTGGGAAAGGATTAAAGATGAGAAAAAATGTATTACTAGTATGCTTAATGTTTTCATTAGCTCTCCCGTTGACCGGATGCCACAATTTAAGCATATCTGATAAAGGTACAAATTCCATAAAAATTCTTAACTCAAAGAATCAAATAGTGTCTAGGACTCAAGGAAATAAAGAACATTTCAATGAGCTTGAACATTTAAACAGTCGTTATAAACCAATATCAACAGTGAAAATCCCTAAGTATGTTAAAAAAAGTTACGTATACATAATTCATAAACGCATTCATAACGTAACCATCAAAATTACAGTTTATAAAAACTCGCGATACGCAAGAATCACTGGAATGCCAATTATTGGAACTTGCATAGTTAAATTATCAAAATCAGAACACATAAAATTAAATCATCCTGTTGATAAAAATGTATGACCGGTATTAAATCACAAAACAATACATAATTTAAGGAGACTGTATGAACTACAAAAGACTTTCAATAATCATTTCCTTCTGGCTTGTATCCAGCACCCTCGCCATAGCAATAGCTCTTGGATCAATTGTACTAACGACGAAATTACATCAAAGAATCATCACATCAATTTTGGTTAGATTCCTTCTATCGGTTCTGCTGATATTCGTTTTAAACAAAATCTGGATGAAACAATCAGTCCAATTAGGAAAATCAAGTTGGAAAAAGAGTTCATTCTGGATTACTTTTTCTGTCTTAGTCATGTATATAATCATTCAATCATTTCCTTCTAACATCCTTCCATCCAATGCATATCCTTATATTTTAATGTCATTGGGCGCTGCAATATTTGAAGAATATCAATTTCGAGGAGTAATCTTAGCAAGCCTGATGAATAGCTTTCGTGGTAATACTTATACAAAACAGTTATTTGCAATCTTTCTAAGTAGCTTCTTCTTCGGCATGAATCACTTCACTTTGTTAATAGGAAACAATGATTTAATGAAGGTGGCTTGGAATGCGTTATCAGCCATGTCAGTTGGAATACTACTTGCACTGATATACCTAAAAACTGAGTCATTAGTCTTGACGATTATCATTCATTTTCTTTTAGATTATTTTTCATTTATCAATCCTGGCGATATATTAAACCTATATTCACCAACCAGAATCAGTATATTCTTATTAGCAGAAGTGATTTTTATCCCATTAATATTAAAAGAACGTAAACGAAAATTTGCTTGACGTCATCTCTTATAAAGAAGGCCTCCACACATTTGTGGAGGCCTTCTTTATATCTATTTATGTTGATCTATTTTCTTAAGTGCTTTATCTGGAATTTGGTCACGGTCAACTCGTTTATAATCGATAACGCCCTTGTGTTGTGACCAGCCAATTTTTAGGTAACGACCCTTAGTAAACTTGTGGCCCTGATATGAACCGACATGTAACTCACGGAAGTTTCCTTGGCGATCGTATCCTTTGATGTTGTACCAATAGACATCCGGATTATGATTGCCTTTACGTGCGTCAACATTAGCTAATTCGCCAACTTGACCATAGTAATAGTCTCTGGCCATATTTTGATAATACAAAGTTCCAAAGCCTAGAATTGCCACTATCAAGATTCCGATTAACCAACTTGAATATCTGCCCATATCATTCTCCCCCTATGCTTTAGTCACTCTAAATTGTCCTATATCATCGTGACCTTTTCAAGAAACGACTCTAACCTTTCGTCATGAGCATGTAAATACATTCCCTTAATGCCTCGTCTTAGCAAGACATTTAAGGCGTTTCTCATTAATAGTTGCTTACTTTCGTTAATTTCTTCAGTACTCATATCTGGACGCCGTTTAAAAACCTCTAAATCTGTAGCTTTACTTGGATCAACTCCCAGACTGTTTTGGTCCGTTAAATAAAATGGTGGACCAATAATTATCCCAATATAATTCAAATCAAACCCCTGAACTGTATAAATACTACCAACTTCGTTGATTGTTTGGGGTTGTTCAGCCCATGGTGTGGCCGAAAAATTGTATTGGTCCCATGGTAAATGAAAGTTTCCTTCATTAACTAAGTGTTTACCACCATCCAACGTAGATGGATAACCACTGGTGGCGGTCATGCGAGACAATCCCACTCGCTGATTTTGTTGAATGATCATCTGATACATCTCTTGTGCATCTGAAAAGACCCGTAAATCATAATTGCCAGGTTCTGGCATCTTATCGATTGGTTTTCCAGATATAAGATTGTCTAACCAAGCCATCATTTCCGAGCTAGCTTGCATCCGAAATTGCTCAGTTAGATGTACCACATCATGAGGATATGAATCGATCAATGATAACAGGCGCTGTTCATCCCAATAACTCTTAGTTTTTAACACTTGTGTTGGATCAAAAACCACCACAGTTACTCGACTCAACTGAATGATATCTTCTAGTTGATTATCACCATAATAGTTATTGTAGTGATCTGCTTTACTTAATAATAAATGGGCCTCATCAATGACAGTTAAATCAACCTGCTGCCCTTGTTTGTGCATTTGATTAATAAATGATGTCGGGCGTTGGTAATATTTTTTCAACATTCCCGGTGTCTGCCCAGCTAATTCCCGGTAGACCTTCAACAATTCTGGGTGATTAACCAAGAAATAACTAGCAGGTAATTCTTGTGCTAATTTGGTAAACAGCTGATTCAAAATCACACTCTTACCAGTTCCAGCATCACCCATTAAAACAAAGACTGCGTGTTCATCAGATTGTTGATATTGATAGACGAATTGAGTAATTTTATTTAACACATCAGCTTGATGCTTAGTTAAATCAATGTTGGCAGAAAAAGCATTTAAAGTATGTGAATCCAATATCAGTCGTCCCTTCCGCCAAGATATCTAAATAATTTGTTTTAACCAGTCCAATGATAATCCTAACCACTTAGAAAAATGATCATCGATCCGATCACCATTCACGATTCCTGTGTACTTGTTACCGATTCCCATTCCGTGATTACCAGTGGCAAATTCATGTAATTCAAAAGGAACATGGTTATCAGCAAGTGCTTGGGTATATGGCAAAATATGCTCGGTGAACGGCGTTAATTCATCCTGAATTGCGCCAAAGATGAAAGTTGGTGGAGTAGTTGAAGAGACTAGTGGCACAATATCTTCAGTGGTAACTCCCATTTGTTCATCCAACGTTGGTTTAATGACTGGATAACCTAAAATAGCAAATTTAGCCAATGTATCATCGCTGTCAGCATAGGCTGCGGCCAGTTGACCACCAGCAGAAAAGCCAATGATTCCCAACTTATTAACATCTACCTGCAGCTCGTCAGCATTAGCGACTATGTATTTAAATGCGTCGCTAATAACTTGCTTAGCACCCTCATAACTCCGATTTTCAGCTACGGGATATTTCACAGCAAATGTCTGAAAGGCCTGCGTGGCAAATGTAATCGCTACTCGCTCCGAATCACGTTCACGAATTGGGTTATAACTACCACCAGCAATAATCACTAACCCCGGTAGTTTTTGATCAGTATTGCTTTGATAAATATCTAATGAACTAATTTTTTGATCATCTAAGGCAACCGTTTCGATTTTCATAATGTCACTCCTTAATAAAGTTAGTCATGGTTGTTAGCTAATTGAACTTCTTGATATGCGAAGAACGCAAACGCACCTATTCCAATCACTAATTTTAACAATCTATAATTCAGTGTAGAAAAATTCAACAAGCTATCTGAATATGTAAATATTAATTTTAAACATGCGATTTGAAAAATGATCATAATCGCTAATTTGGGTGAGTTGTTTGTGAGCATTTATTATCCCCTCAATCTGTATCAATTAGTTCAAGCGTATCATAAACTTGACCTAACAAACAATGAACTCACAGCTAGTATCATAAGATTAACCCGTTAGAAACGTCTACTTCTGCGCCATAGTGCCTGAAAAAAGATTCCTGTATATCTGTTGCATTGCCCAAATAAAAATGCCATAAAATCAACTTCAATAACTGATTTTATGACATTTTATTTCGAATTAACCTATTAGAAAATCTACATCTTACAATACAGCTTTTGTAACTGAATTCCTACATGGCATTTAAATTAAATAAATAAAAATACCATCAAGTCAGCTCCTCTAAAAACTGATTTAATGGTATCTTAATTTGGCTTGAGTATATTGATTTAACATCCTTCTAAAACACGCCGACTTGTTCGCCAAACAACTGTCTGGTTCTTAACCTTATTGATTTAACATCCTTCTAAAACGTCCGATGTTAGCCACTGAAAAATTATTGCGTTCTTAACCTTATTGATTTAACATCCTTCTAAAACAGAAGCATTCATTGCTTCGATAACCATGCTCGTTCTTAACCTTATTGATTTAACATCCTTCTAAAAACGTTGTTTTCACATTAAAATATTAGTTTTATCCATGCCAGTCAACAAAGTCTTGATCAATGAACGTAAAATCACATTCTTTATAGAACTCCTGAAATTCTAATTCTGTGAATTCAATAATAATCATTGAAAGACCCGAATCTTTAATTAATGCACATAAATCTTTAAATTGTTCCGCATCTAAGTAATGAGCTACATTAGTTAAAGCGACGCAATTACCAATTGAGCATTCCTCATGCACTTTAATTACAGACTCAATTATACCATAGGGATTGTTCATTACTCCTTCATCAAAGTGTACTTTGCAAAAGGTCAGGGCTCTTTTTAAATCTAAATCAACTGCAACTTGTAACGGTAAATCAACCATAAATAAATCAGATTGAATTACATTATATAAATTTTGAATTGCTTCTATAGTTTTATTACGATTGTTTTCAGTAAGTCCTGCCATTGTTGTTTTTGAAATTTCGGTCACATATTTTTTTACATCGAACTCAGCATCAGCCACGTCACCAAGCCAATCAATTGTCGATTCAATTTTCTGTTCTTCGAATTGATCATCATAGACCCTTAATAAATCATTTTTTCCTCGAAATCCAAAAACCATGTCTCGATAAACAACTGGATTATCCGTTGCGATGACACTAATCTTTCCGACTTTCACATCTACTTCTTGATGAGTCGCATAACTTAATTTCATAGTATCACCAGCCTTTCAGAAGAGTTTCTAACATCATCCACTGGCTTTCCAATCAAAAAGTGCATATCGTTATACTGTTTTTCAGTCAACATCAGTGACTGTACTAATCCATGCTTAGGTAAATATGACATTACTCTTCCTTCCGCAAACTTAGCTGACTTCCTATTTACGCAGACTTTTACGTAAACAGAATACTGAATCATCAGAAAACCTTCATTAATTAATTCTTTTCTGAATTTACGATATTCTCTTCTTTGGTCTGATGTTTCCACTGGTAGATCAAACATTATCATTAATCGCATTATTCGGTACCTCATTTATGAATTCCATCTCCATCTTAATCATCTTCTTCTCACTCACTAAATATTCTAAACATCCTCGAACATACTCTGTAAGCACATTTCGTAACAGCATATTCCTGTTGTTAAAATTAATCTCCAAATTAAGCAATCGAACTAACCCATACTTTACATCAGGAGTTAGCTCGTTAAATTTCTGATTAGCCACCCAGTAATCAACGATTGGTCTAAATGGTTCCATCAGATCCGAGCCTAAGTTAAACTGATTTTCATCACTACAATGATGAATTCCCAAGTTTGTCAAGTATCCATTCGAAACAATTTCTTGATTAATGCATGCTAATATTATTGAATAACCGTAGTTAAGGGCTGCATTAATTGTTGAGCCACTTCTTCTTGAAAATCCTTTGTCAAATAGTATCGGAAAATATTTTCTAGCAACGACAGCTTCTTGGTTAGTAATATCATTAAATTCTAGCTTATCCAATGAATTATTCAGCGGTGTCGTCGATAAGTTCATAGCCTCTAATACCTTAATTTGATTATTAATTTTATGTACGACAATTTTAGTCCATAAAGTCGCCATTTTTTCTTCAGACCAGTTACATTGTGAGATAATCTTTTGTCTAGTTCGATTAGTAGGATAATAACCCACTGTCTCACACACCGGTTCACTAGATGAGTCTGTGAAGATTACCTTCACTTGATGATCAGCTAGCTTACTAATTAAAGCCGCTGTTAAGACTGCTTGAGTGGTTTCAATGAGAACTATATCAATATCATCAATCGGTATCTGACTGATTCCATCCCTCGTTTGAACAACTAACGCCCTCGCTGAATACGACATTTTTGCATGCTGCGAAATAATTACTGATCTCCATCCCACTGTAATTAACACTTGCCTTTCATTAAATATTGGATTATATTTATTTTGTTGGGTAGCTCCCAATTCTTGACCTTATTGATTTAACATCCTTTAGTTAAAATCAAGCAAAGCGCTTTGCGCTTAGTTTTTCCTTTTGACCTCTTAATGGGGCATACATAGTTCATAAAAGCGGAGTCGCCAGGTTGGCGGCTCCGCTTTTATGTTACAAATCCTTTATTTTTACTTCTCGCTCAAACAAGCCTGACACCGATTGGTAAATAATTTTTGCATTTTCTGATAGAACTATTCCTCCTTTCGATTGCATCATTCCGAATGGAGTTTTTAATCCTAATAATTTGAGATCCTTTCTAACCGCATTAGCATGCAATCCATTTAGAATATTATCTAGAGTTTCCCGTTTACCAATTGAGGTTAATTTGTTACCAATATACTCATTAAAGTTTGGTAATCCAACAAATCTATCTCTACCATCGCTTAAAAGCTGCCTAGATCTACTAGTATCATAAAGTGTAAAGTGACGATTAACTATACCAATAATTTCATCAAAAACTCTGATCAACTGATCATCATTTGCTGGAGTATCCCGATGTTTATCTAATATTTCCATTGATTTTTTACTTAGTACTAATTGCTTAGCGTTATGCTTGTACTCTGAGCTACCCAACGTATACTTATCAGAGCCATCGACAACTAACTGTCCATATAAAATTCTTGGAATTATTATTTCAAATTTATCAGTGACAATAGTAATTTCACCAGTTTTACGATTCTTCTTATTTTTATTGAACTGAGGGACTAATACTTCTGTCAGTGTTTCAATATATTTTTGTTCACTAACTTTTTTAGCCTCATTTAACAGACTAACCGCTCTTACTGGTACACCAACTATCTTGAATTTACCCTTGGACTTAACCAATGCCATGTATGCATCGTTATTACCACTATATCCACCGTACAGCTCAATTGGTTTACTTTGCTTAATTGGAATTAATCGTTTATTCTCCACTGTTGATTTAGAATAAACGGTTTGATTAAATAAAGCTCCTTTATTCGCATGAACTTCCTTGGAAACCAGCATGAATTTGTAGTTATAGATATCATTTAATATCTTCAAATTCTGTTCTTTATCCCAAAGAATTTCACCTTCAGAATTAGTAATTTTATCCGTATCAGCTAATGGACCTATAAAATCAAACGACCATTTTCCATTTGTTTCAGGAAGTTTATTAAAGTCACCATATACAAAGGCTGGCCTTAATTTAGGATATCTTTCATACATATATGATCCTAGTAAGGCAGTTAGATATCCATCCATAGCATGGTGATAATCATTAACTTCTCGGACTTTTATAAGATTAAATTGTTTTCTAAACTCTGTGTTTTGCTTTGCCCGAATTTCAATTATCTCAGTACCTTTTTCTTGATACATGTTGCCTAAAATGTTGGCAGATAATTTAATGACTTGGCTAGTTTCAACTAATTGACGATTGATAAATCCATGGGCCGTGTATTTATCAATTGAATCGGGATCAGTAAATAAATTCTTAAGCTTCCTTTTAGAAATCAAACCGGCATCGGCTAGCTGACGCCAAAAGACACCCATTTTTTGGCTAAATCTAACATAAGGAACGCTATCAGACTTAGCGTTATTAACCGCTTTTTTTACTAATACTCGGTTATTTAGTGAATCGTCCTTAATGAACGCTTGAGGCAGCACATGGTCAATATCATAATTATTTAAATCATCAATATTGATAGGTACCCCTGTGTACATATCCCTACCTAATTGTGAAAAGTACAGAACATACTTATCACTCATTTTCTTTTGATCTGCAAAATTAATCAATTCATCTTTTAGGCCTTCATCAACAATGTCTTTCGCCGTAGATTCAAATGTATCAAGCATTTGACTATATCTTGATTTCGTCCGGACTGGGCGTTCATCATCAGAACGAGTAAACTCAATCGCAATTTTTGCAGGTTCTTGGCCGACTGCTTTGACAATATCTTCCACGATTCGTACTACTTGGCGAATCGCTTTTTTGTTTTGTGGTGAGGTGTACGCATCATCTAAAATAGTTTCTAAATTATCCGGCCTAACAAAGTTCAAGTTCATCTGATGAACTTGTTCAGCAATCTCTGAATCGGCCATAATTTGCATAAAATTATTATTGGTATTCCAAAGTAAATCCATAATAGATTCACCATTAGCGTTTCTAACACCCGTCAATAATTTGGCTGATAGCCTTCCCCAACCACGATGTCTTAGTGAAACCAGCGACTTAACTTGACTACTCGTTAACCAAGTGATTTCAGCCAATTTTGCTTCATATATTTTTCGGTCTTCAAACACAGTTGACCATTCAATAATATTCTCAAAATCATGTTGGTAATCAGGATTATCAATGTTATCTGGGAATGTTTTTCTGAGTTCATTATAAGTTCCTAATGAATTATTAAACTTAATTGGATCGGATAGACCTTCAATCTTTGGTGCCTTCAAATACTGCTTATAACTAATTAAGAAGTTTTGTAATTGCTTTACTGACACTCCTTTTTGTTGCTTAAAGAGATTGTCAAAAATCGCTTGTTTTTCTGAAATGCTTAATCGATGGCCATCGACTCTGACCATATTCAATTCATTTAGCACTTTAAACTTTTGGTATAGGATACTTTCATCTGGTAACACGTCTTCAGCAAATAAATAGGTGTCATTTGTTGTCATTCGACGAATAAATTGGTTGGCCGACTCCATTCGATCAACTTTTTCATCGAAGTTCCATGGGGTGATATCGCCACCAGCTTTTCGCTTCATCCATGCGAAACTTTTGCCGGAAGATTTTTCTTGGTCTTCGGCTGTGATCATTGGTCCAACGTAGTAGGGAACTCTAAACGTAACTAATTCATCTAACTTGTATTTAGCCACTTTTTGCCGTTGCTCGTTTGGATTAAGTTCTAATAAAAATGGATAGTACTTTCCTTGCATTTCGATAATTTTGTCTAATTCAATCTGATGCATTTGATGAGGAATTGATCCGTTAGCCGATGTTCGTTGCTTAGGCATAAATTTGTCTAATTCAATTTCTTCCAAAATTTCTTTGGCCAAAGCTGAATCATCAACGATATTCTGGACTTCACTATAGAATTTATCGCGACTAATAACTTTTACGTTATCAATTGAGCCAACATATTTGGCATATGCGCTTCTTAATTCTGTTGCTTGTTGTTCTGGTAAGTAACCCATTAGTTTCTTAAGCTTATCCAAGTCTTTACCATGACGATAATACTTATCGATCATTGATTCTGATAGGCTCATTCCTTCCGGAACAATTGTAGCTAAAGTGACTTGGGAGCAAACATTTTGAATGATTTCAACAATTGTAAGTTCATCATTATTCATCATTCCAGACAGATTAGCCAGGTTATCATTGATTTCTTCATCATCAAAGTTTAGTTGCCAGTCTTTTGCTTCTTCAGTGTCGTGCTGCAAAATCACATCTAATTTGAATTTGTATCCCAAGAAAGCTTTGACAATTTCAGAAGCAATTTTTTTATTATTTTTTTGAATCTGTTTATCAGAAACCGCGATTGCCAATTTATCTTTTAAAGATTTTTGTCGATCAAGCTTTCTAATTTCATTATCAATCAGCTCATCTTTAAAGGAATTGGTATCTTCAGTATTAATTTCAAAATCAATTTCTAAATTCTTAAAAGCTTCGTTTAATTGGTCAAATTGGTCATCCAACTCCATTTTACCAACAGAAAATTGATTAACTGGGGTGTTATTTAAAAAATTGCCTCGATACTTAACAATATGATGGATTGCAAGATAGACTTCTCTTAAATCGAACTGTCTATCCTCAGTCATTAACTTGTGACGTAAATGATAGATAGTTTTGTAATTTTTATAATATTCTGCATCAGTTTTATCGGGAAATAATAATGATCCCGAAAATGCTTTATTAGTATCTTGATTAGATAAATTCGAATACTTTAATCTTCTCAAAAAGGTTTCATCAATTTCGGCCAAATGTGGTGCAAAGATTTCATTTAAGAAATTTAACCGCCACTTACGTCGATTAAGTCTCCTTCTAGTAGTTCTAAAGCCCCTTCTTTCTTCTGCGGTTTTACCTTCTTCAAATAGTCTTACACCAATCACGTTTTTACCTTTTGCTCTGATTAGTTGATAATGACTATCAATAGCAGCAAAACCTACCGAATTGGTTCCGATATCTAATCCCAAAGTGTATGGTTCTGTCATTATGTACTCCTCCAAAAATTATTCTATTTTATTATGAAGGGCTACATAGATATAAACAACTACTAATTCAAAGATTATTTTTCCATATGAAAAAGGTTCTACACAAAATGTGTAGAACCTCTTTTTAATCGACTAACTTGCCAACAACTTTTAATTTTCCCAGAATCGACTTTCCATGAGGAGTTCCCTCAATTTCTTTACTAAGGTCCTTACCTGCTGTCAGTCCATAGTGTTTACCATATTCCCATGATTCTTCATGAGTGACATCATAAACCACTCCATCGATTGCAACGTATGCTCGTCGACCATTACCATCGAATTGTGCCAACTCATCGCTAGTAAATGTCTTTAAATCATCATCAGCCATTAGTAACATCCCCATTCAGTATTTACCTTCATTCTAGCCAAGTTCTGGTTGTTAGTCCAAAGAACCATCCTAAAATTATTGTTCGTCACTACTTAGCTTCAACCACACCTTCATGTGATTGAGAAGTAGTAGCGATTTCTGAACTTCGTTTGTCACCCATCAGCAGGTTCAAAATGATGGCACTGACTGCACCGACTGTGATTGGTGAACCGAGTAGATATTGAATCATTTGAGGAGCTGAATCCATTACTTTAGTTGGTAACAAAATTACTCCCATCGTCAAAACAATTGGAATACCTAATATATATGTCGTACTTTCAGTGACATTGAGTCTTCTGATAACATTCAAGCCGTTAAGCATAATAATGACACAAATTATTGCAAAAATGCCACCGATCACTGGAGCAGGCACAGCTGATAAGAATGCGGACAGTTTGCCGAAAAATCCTAAAATAATAAACCAAATACTAGCGGAAATAAACACTCGTTTGCTGGCAACTCCAGTGATCGAAACAATTCCAGCATTTGTTGAATACCCCGTCATTGGTGTAGTTCCTAAAAATGCAGCAATCAAACAACTGATCCCTTCACCAATGATGCCTCGATTCCACTGTTTCTTTGACAGTGGTTCACCAATAATCGCGCTCATCGCAAACCAAGTTCCAGTGGTTTCCGTTGTTAGTACCATATAAATAATGACAAAGGTAAAAATTGCTGGTAATGAAAAGTGAAATCCGTAATGAAGTGCAGTGAACTTAGGTAAACTAACCCAATCAGCATTGGCAACTACTGACCAGTCGACCATCCCACGTGAAGATGCAAAAATCGTTCCCACTGTTAACGCGATGACAATCGAACTAACCCGAAATAGCTTTTGAAACTGTGGCATTCTTAATCCAATAATAATTGCTAGTAACATTGTACCGCCAGTGACTGCAGCGACTTCGATATTCTGGTCAACATTTCCCCCCGCTTTAAAGATATTGTCATTCAAGGCAGAAGGAAGCAAAGATAATCCGACACAGGTGATAATTGTTCCACCGACTAAAGCTGGAACTAGTTTATTAATTATTTTTTGATAGATTCCAGAAACTCCTAAACCAATCAGTAACAAAGCACCAATGGCAATGGATCCTAAAACGGTCCCCATGCCACCATTAGCAGCTCCATATGCAGCATAGATTCCAGCTACCGCACCAATTGGAACAAAAGAAGGTCCTTGAGATATCGGCATTTTTAAAAAGAATTTGGTTTGAATAATGGTTCCAACTCCACACGCAAGAAACGCGGCTTGTAGAAACCCAGTTTTTTGAGTCAGGGTCATTGAGAGCAATCCGGCCATGATCAAAGGCGGTACATATACATCCATTGCTAGGACATGTTGTAAACCTAATAAACCAGATTGAAAGTAAGACACCTTATCTTCAGGACCATATAGCAAACCATTTTCTTTATTTGTCATCGATATCTATCTCTCCTTTGTAGTAAAACACGAACATTGATTTTGTTTAAAAAATTAGCATTCGTGAAATGATTGTTCATAAGTATAGTTTATAAAATTCAGTTTTTCAAGGCTAATTTAAATTAAACTTCATTTAATGTTCGTGTTTTGACGAATACACAGAATTATCGCAAGTTATCAATTGCCAAACATTCGCATTTATTACCACCGGGGCGACAATCAGCCAATATTTGCTTGAAATATTCTCTTGACGGATTTTAAGCATTACATTATGATTAGAAATATCAAAAAACGAAAGGAAAGACTGTCCTATGAATAAGATTACTCTCCGTCTTTGGCAACTCCGGTAATCAAGCCTCATCTCACACAGATGGCGCTTGATCTCTTTGCGATGATTAAAGCGCATCTGTGCCGGCAGTGTTTCTAACAATGCAATGGTCTGTACAGGTGTTAACCTTGGCAGACCGGAAAAAAGCAACTCGGTTTTCCTATGCCGAGTTGCTTTTTTTCATTTTTAAAATTAAATTTAAAAAATTTATATTAAAGGAGAACCATCATGACAAAAAGAAGTTACCCACTGATTACCGCCATAATTATATTGTTTGCCTTTTTAGGCTACGCATTCTTCGCTGAGAAAAGCGACCAGAATTCAGCAGAACCTAAGACGCCGACCGTCGGAATCTTACAACTAATGTCCCACCCCGCTCTCGATGCAATTCACCAAGGAATCATTGCTGGATTAAAAGAAGAAGGGTATATTCCTGGCAAGAACATTAACATTGATTTTCAAAACGCCCAAAACGATCAAAGCAATCTAAAAACAATGAGTTCTAAGTTTGCTAACGAAAATGCCGATCTTTCAATCGGAATTGCCACTCCGGCTGCTCAAGCACTAGCAAATAGCATTTCAGATCGTCCAATTATTTTAGGCGACATCACTGATCCTAATGGAGCTGGTTTAGTTAAAAGTAACGACCGCCCAGGTGGCAATATCACTGGTGTTTCTGACAAAGCTCCATTTAAACTCCAATTAGGATTGATCAAACGTCTGATGCCCAACATGAAAACATTAGGAATTATCTATACTTCCAGCGATGATTCTGCTGTGGCTCAATACAAGATGTTCAAGGCTTTATGTAAACAAGAACACGTTAAGTTAAAGGCTTATTCAATCACTAATACCAACGATTTAAATCAAGTTGCCCAACAGGCTGTTAATTCAGTCGATGCTATTTATGTCCCAACTGATAACACAATCGCCGGTGCAATTTCAACATTAGTTGGTGCTGCTAATCAAGCAGGTGTGCCAATCTTTCCAGGCGTTGACACGATGGTTAAAGCTGGTGGGGTTGCCACATATGCCATTGACCAATTCCAATTAGGAGTGGCTACTGGTAAGATGAGTGCCGAAATTCTTGAAGGCAAAAAGAAACCCGCCACAACACCAATCAAATACTTCACAAAAAGTAAGTTAATTATCAATGAACGTGCCGCTAAGAAATTAAATATTCACATCCCTGCTTCACTTATGAAAGAAGCACAAACGAAAGGAGAGATCGTCAAATGAGTATTCTAGTATCCGCAATCGGTCAAGGATTGACTTGGGGAATAGTTGGTATCGGACTTTTCCTAACCTTTAGAATTTTAGACTTCCCTGATATGACTGTAGAAGGAACCTTCCCAATGGGGGCCGCCACAGCTGTCGCCGCAATCTATCACGGTTTCTCACCTCTCGCTGCAACATTACTTGCTTTCTGTGTTGGTATGCTTGCTGGATTAGTAACTGGTCTTCTCTACACCAAGGGAAAGATTCCGGTACTACTAGCAGGAATCCTAACCATGACCGCTGCATATTCTATCAATCTTAGAATTATGGGCCGAGCTAACCTTTCACTTTATGGTAAGAGCAGCTTATTAGATCTCTTTAAAGGCCTTCCACCATACTTCAACAGTGTCTTCTTAGGAATGATCGTCATTATTATCGTGACTGCCCTAATCATTTACTTCTTACAAACCAACTTGGGTCAAGCATTCATCGCAACTGGTGATAACTCTAATATGGCTAAATCACTTGGAATCAGTACTGATACCATGCAAATTATGGGATTAAGTGTTTCCAACGGTATGATTGCTTTAGGTGGCGCACTAGTAGCTCAAGAAAATGGTTTCGCTGATGTCAACATGGGAATCGGTATCATCGTTGTCGCACTTGCTTCTATTATTATCGGTGAAGTAGTCTTCGGTGAACTAACTATGAATGAACGACTAATCGCTGTAACTATCGGTAGTATTTTGTACCGTTTCGTTATCTTGATTGTTCTTCAACTTGGCTTCAACGCTAACGACTTGAACTTAATTTCAGCTATCATCCTTGCAATCTGCATGATGTTCCCAGCTTTTGAAAAACGATTCCAATTAAAACGATCATTATCAAGGGGGATTAGTAAACATGAGTGAACCTATTTTTGAATTAAAAGATGTTGTGGTAACCGTCAATCAGGGAACCCCCGAAGAAATCAACATTATGGATCACGTTAACCTGAAGATTTATGCTGGTGATTTCATCACTGTTTTAGGATCAAACGGAGCTGGTAAGTCCACATTATTCAATATTATTGGTGGCGATTTAAAAGTCACCAGTGGTGAAATTCTCTTGCATGGCAAAGACATCACTAACATGTCCGTTGAACACCGGACCAGATTCTTAAGCCGAGTATTCCAGGACCCTAAAATGGGCACTGCCCCAAGAATGACAGTTGCAGAAAATTTGCTTCTATCTAAAAAGCGTGGTCAAGTACGCGGACTTGGCGCCCGTCGCCTTAAGCAAAACATGGCAGAGTTTGAAGAAATCACCAAGACCATGCCTAACGGGCTTGATCAACGACTTAACACTCCTACTGGCGACTTATCTGGTGGTCAACGCCAAGCTCTTAGCTTCTTGATGGCAACCATCAAACGACCAGAAATTTTACTGCTTGATGAACATACTGCTGCCCTTGATCCACAGACTTCAGCTGAATTAATGCATGCCACTAACATGCGAATCAACAAAGATCAGCTAACTTGCCTAATGATCACACATCACTTAGAAGATGCATTGAGCTACGGTAATCGATTGATCGTCTTAGACCATGGCAAGATTTCTTATGATGTCAAAGACGGCGACAAAGATACATTAACCAAAGAAAAATTATTAACATTCTTCAACGATATTGATGGTTAATCATCAATTTAGAGGGTCCCTGTAACTGGGACCCTCTTTTTTATTCAATTATTTGACTCTTAACAATAAACTTGTTACCTTATACTTAAAAAGTGACGACGTGTCACTTTTAGATTTGAGAAAGGAAATGTGGCATGCCAACTCAGACATTTGAACATTTAAAGAAACCCAAGAAAACTCTGGTAACCAATGCTTTGATAAGTGAATTCAGCAATTATCCGCTTAAGGATGCCCAAGTATCTCGCATCATTGAAGCGGCTGGCATTGCTAGAGGAGCATTTTATAGATATTTTGTAGATACTAATGATGCTTACAACTACGTATTTCACCTTGCAATGGCAGACTTTCATATGGAATTTAATAAGATCTCAGAGAGTAATTTTAATTTAGAAGAATTTATCGACTCACTCACAACTTTCATCGATCAGGTCCTTAATAGCCGCTTCTATCAGTTACTTAAACAACATTATTTGTATAACGAAAGCAGCTATCAGAAGAATGATCAAAGTGGTTTATCGAGAATGGCCCAATTACCCCCTGTGATTTGGTCGATTGCAACACTAAGCCACGAAGCAATTAGAGAATTATTAACTTTTCCTGAACAGAAGCAACAGATTATCCAAAAACTTACAACTAGTATTAGCAAACTCATTTAGGAGGAACCAACTATGTTCTTAGCACTCAAAGAAATGCGACATGAAAAATTACGTTATGGTTTAATCATTTCCATGGTCGTCTTGATTGGCTATTTGATATTTATTTTGACCAGCCTAGCCATTGGTTTAGCAAGACAAAATACTCTGACTGTCGACTCATGGAACGCCAGAACTGTTGTCATGAATAAAGATTCAAACATCAGTCTTGATCAGTCGATGATTACTAAAAATCAGGTCGGTAAGCTTAATTCCAACCAGGCTTTAATCGGACAAGCACCGGTTGTCACTAAGGCATCCAATCGCAAGAACGAATCGGCACGATTCTTAGGTATCAACTCCAACCAGTTCATTTACAAGCAACTTAAGCTTACTCAAGGCCATCGCCCACAGAATGCCAATCAAATCGTTGTCGATGATCAATTTAAAACTGATGGTTACAAACTCGGTGACAAGCTCACGATGAATTCTAACTCAGACGAGTATGAAATAGTCGGTTTCATGCACGACCAAAAATATAGTATTTCTCCAGTAATTTACGGCAGTATTAGTACTTGGCAAAAATTAAAGAGTGTTAGTTCTAACATCATCGGTAGCGGAATTATTGTTAAACGCGGTAATCCTAAGTTTGATAGTAAATACCTCAAGAGTTATTCAATGAGCACCTTTATTAACGAACTACCTGGATACTCTGCTCAAAATACTACTTTTGGTTTCATGATCGGCTTCTTAATGGTGATTTCTTTAGTTGTCATTGCGGTATTCTTATACATTTTGACTATGCAAAAAATTGCCAATTACGCAGTTCTTCGGGCGCAAGGAATTCCATCTAAAGTATTAGTGAATGCCACGATTGCTCAATCACTGATCATTGTTATCAGTGGCTTAGTTCTTAGCGGTATTCTGACCTTGCTGACTGCACAATCACTACCAATCGGTGTGCCAATGTACTTTGATATCCCAATTCTTTCGGCCGTTACTGTCGGGATGATCGTCATCTCGATTGTTGCAGCACTGATCCCAATTAGAACAATTGTCAAAGTCGATCCCGTTACAGTAATTGGAGGATAAAAAATGACATCTTTAAGCTTAAAAAACGTAAATAAAGAATTCGGTACCGGAACCAATCACGTTCAAGTTCTCAATAACATCAACTTTACGGCAACCCCAGGTGAACTAAGCTTGATAGTGGGTCCTTCCGGATCCGGTAAGAGTACATTTTTAACTATTGCTGGTGGCCTGCAAACACCTACCAGTGGTGAAGTCATAATCGATGACCAAGTCATTAGTCAGCAAAGTGCCAAACAAAGAGAACAAACTCGATTGACTAAAATCGGTTTCGTATTGCAAGCGTATAATTTACTTCCTTATTTAACTGTCAAGGAACAATTTACCTTAGTGGACAGAGTTAATAAGAATGGTAACTTATCAGAAAGTGAATTAGAAAAATTATTATCTTCGCTGGGCATCGCTAACTTAATGAGCAAATATCCAAGTGAATTGTCCGGTGGTCAGAGTCAAAGAGTAGCGATTGCCAGGGCAATCTACCCTAATCCAGAAATCGTCTTGGCAGATGAACCAACCGCTGCATTGGATAGCGCCAAGGTAGTCGAGGTTGGCAGGTTATTACATGATCTAGCTCACCAAAACGGCAAGACAGTTATTGTGGTGACACATGATCAAAGACTTGAACAATTTGCGGATAATATTTACCAGATTATGGACGGCAACATTACAAAACAATGAGTTTTAAAGTTCTTGGAATGAATAATTCTGAGAACTTTTTATTTTTATCCATAATGGCTATTTTGTTTTCGCTTTCTTATAACTAATCATGAATATTGAACTCGAGTGATGTTTAACATACAATGTCCATAGACAAAGAAAAGGAAGTGATTCACATGCAAAATAACGAAACAAAGCCAAAACGAAGATTTAAGATGCCTTCGGCGTATACCATATTATTCTTGATTATCATTTTAGTTGCTATTCTTACTTGGATAATTCCTGCCGGACAGTATTCTACTGACAAGGCTGGTAACATTATTGCGCATACTTATAGATCGGTTGCCTCAAATCCCCAAGGTATTTGGGACATTTTTGCGGCACCAATTTACGGAATGATTGGTAACGATAAAACTGAAGGTGCTATTTCAGTTTCGTTATTTATTTTAGTAATCGGTGGATTCTTAGGGGTTGTTAACCAGACTAAAGCCCTTGATGACGGAATCGCATCAGTTGTTAAGAAAAACAAAGGTAAAGAAAAATTACTTATTCCTATCCTAATGATTTTATTTGCCCTTGGTGGTTCAACATACGGAATGGCCGAAGAAACCATTGCCTTTTATCCATTACTGATTCCAGTAATGATCGGAGTTGGTTTTGATTCATTGGTTGCCGTAGCTATCGTACTAGTTGGGTCACAAGTTGGTTGTTTAGCATCAACTGTTAACCCATTCGCCACTGGAGTTGCTTCTCAAGCATTAAACATCTCTCCTGGTGACGGAATTTTTTCAAGAATCATTTTATGGGTCATTGTCTTAGCAATCAGTATCCTATTCGTTTATCGTTATGCTTCAAAAGTCGAAAAGAACCCAAAAGAATCATTGATTTTTGACCAACGTGAAGCTGACCTCAAACGATTTGCTATCAATGATCAAAACACTGACCCTAACAACGAAATGACTGGCAGACAAAAAGCTGTCTTATGGTTATTTGGTTTAACTTTCTTGATTATGATCATGGGATTGATTCCATGGGACTCAATTAATCCAAGCTGGACATTCTTCAACGATTTCACTAAGTGGTTAACTGGCATCCCTGTTCTTGGAAACTTAATCGGAAGTAACTTAACGCCATTTGGTTCTTGGTACTTCACTGAAATTACGACTCTATTCTTCTTGATGGCCGTAATCATTATGTTCGTTTTCAAGATGAAGGAATCAACATTCATCACTGCCTTCATGAACGGAATGAATGACTTCATGGGGGTTGCAATCGTGGTTGCTGTTGCCAGAGGTATTCAAGTTATTATGAATGACGGTAACATTACTGCAACTGTACTTCACTGGGGTGAAAGCGGACTTTCAGGACTAAGTTCAGTAATCTTTATTATCCTGACATACATTTTCTACATCCCAATGTCTTTCTTAATCCCATCAACATCTGGACTTGCTGCAGCTACTATGGGAATTATCGGTCCTATGGGTAAATTCGCTGGTGTTGATCCAAGTTTAGTTGTTACTGCTTACCAAAGTGCTTCTGGTTGGGTTAACTTGATTACACCAACTTCTGGTGTGGTTATGGGTGCCTTAGCCATTGCTCATGTTGACATTACTGTTTGGTGGAAATTCACGTTTAAACTAATGGCCCTATTGCTCGTTGCGACTGCTATCTTCTTAGGAGTCATGGCCGTTATTTAATTATTTAGGAGGAACTGAAAATGGAACAAATTGTTACTGAAGCTCATCATACCGCTGCTGTTGAAGCTTTAAAGGGCTTGATTAGTAAAAAGTCAGTCTACGACGAAGCCACTGTATCTGACACAACTCCATTTGGTGCTGGCATTGATGAAGCATTAACTGAAGTCCTCAAAATTGCTGCTGATTTAGGCTTTAAAACATTTAAATCCCCTACTGGTCACTATGGCTACGCTGAAATTGGCGAAGGCAAAGAGACATTTGGAATAATCGGTCACGTTGATGTGGTTCCTGCTGGTGACGTGAACGACTGGGATCATGATCCTTTTGATGGCTACGTGGAAAACGACAAAATTTTTGGTCGTGGTTCTCAAGATGATAAAGGCCCATCAGTTGCCACCATGTTCGCGGTCAAAGCATTAATGGATGCTGGCTACCATTTCAATAAAAAGATCCGCTTCATTTTTGGGACTGATGAAGAGACCCTCTGGCGAGGAATTGCTGTTTACAACGAAAAAGAAGATCCAATTGACATGGGAATTGCCCCAGATGCTGAATTTCCACTAATCTACGCTGAAAAGGGATTGGATCAAGCATATTTGGTTGGTCCAGGAATGGATAACTTAAATATCGATCTTAAAGGTGCTTTTAACGCAGTCCCTGCTAAGGCAGAATACAATGGTCCTAAACTTGACGAAGTTAAACAGTCATTGGAGGACCACGGATTTGAATTCGAAGACAATGGTGAAGGCATTGTAGTTACTGGTAAATCAGTCCATGCAATGCTCGCTCCTACTGGAACTAATGCGGTATTAAGATTAGCCATTGCGTTAGACGATGTTTTCCCAAGTCCAACCCTAGACTTTATTGGTAAATTATTTAAGGAAGATGCTACTGGAACTAACGTTTTAGGAGACATTTCTGATGAGCAATCCGGTCACTTAACCTTTAACATTTCTAGCTTAACCATTAATGAAAAGGAAACTCGCATGCAAATCGATATGCGAATTCCAGTAACTGTTAAGCGCGATGATTTGATCAATCGCCTCAATGAACGAGTTAAAGAATTTGGCTTAAAATATGAAGCTTTTGATTACTTAGCACCATTGTATGTGCCAACCGACTCAACATTGGTTAAAACCTTAATGAGTGTTTATAAGGAAATGACTGGCGATGATACTCAGCCACAAGTTTCTGGTGGTGCTACTTTTGCAAGAACCATGAATAACTGTGTCGCATTTGGTGCAATGTTGCCAGATGTTCCCGACTTCATGCATCAGGTAAATGAAAATTGGCCATTAAAGAGTATGTATAAAGCAATGGACATTTACGCAGAAGCTATCAAAGAGTTATGTACAGACTGAAATCAGTCCCATTTTTCAGCCTAAATATTAAGAAAGTATTAAGTTTGCTATGATTGTTAGCAACATTTAGCGCCTCAAATGCCTCAATTTCGGCATTTGTAGGCGCTTTTTTTTATTATTTTACCATTAGTTTGAAAAATAAATTATTTCCAGTAAATCCGTTTACATCATTGCTGGTAACGGTTTCAACGATTATTTGAAAAAACTAATAAATGCGTTTTCACAACTTACCGAAAAAGGTTGACCTTCTATCTTACAGCTCATATAATTGTATCTTGTTTCACAATGGATTTTTTATTAATAGAAATGAGGAAGAGTCTTGCAATTTTTAGTACTGTTCTTGGGTATTGCTTTACTTTTACTATTAATTATTAAAGTAAAAATGAATACCTTCGTAGCATTAATCTTAACCGCATTTGTTGTCGCTCTTGGTCTAGGTATGAATCCTGCCGATGTTCCTAATACCATCACAAAAGGTATTGGTAGTGCCATGGGACAACTGGCCGTGGTCTTCAGTTTTGGAGCCATGATTGGTCGGTTAGTTTCTGATGCAGGTGGTTCATACAGAATTTCTCAAACTTTAATTAACTTTTTCGGTAAGAAACGATTACAACTAGCTGTCGTAATTGCTTCATTCATTATCGGAATCTCAATGTTCTTTGAAGTTGGATTAGTTCTTTTAACTCCAATCATCTTTGCCGTTGCTCTTGAAGCCGAAATTCCATTGCTCTACTTAGGAATTCCTATGTTGGCTGCCTTATCAACTACACAAGCCTTCTTGCCACCACAACCAGCACCAACTGCTGTTGCCATGGCAATGGGCGCAAGTATTGGTAAAGTATTGATCTTTGGTCTTATTGCTGCTATTCCAACAGTTATCATTGCTGGTCCTGTCTTCACAAAACTCGCTCAGCGTTATGCGCCTAACGCATTCAAAGTTAAGCGCGAGCTCCCTGCCCTTGGCGAAATGAAACAATTCGATTTAAAGGACACTCCAGGATTCGGTATTTCAATCTTAACTTCACTTTCACCAGTTATCTTCATGGGTATTTCAACTATCTACTCATTGATTGCCAATAATGGTGACAAAGCTGCTGAACGTCACGGACTTGCTGCTATCATGAACATGATTGGTACCCCAACCACTGCAATGCTGGTTTCATTACTATTTGCTATGTGGTCAATGGGTGTTCACCAAAAGAAAACTGCTAAGCAAATTACTGATACGCTCAACGAAGCAATTAAATCAGTTGCCGTTCTTTTGATGATTATCTCTGGTGGTGCTGCCTTCAAGCAAGTTCTTCTTGATGGTGGTGTTGGTACTGCCATTCAACATGCTATGGCTAACGTATCTCTTTCACCAATTATCTTAGCTTGGTTAATTGCGGTTATCTTACGTGTATCTCTTGGATCTGCTGCCGTTGCTTCATTAACTGCTGCCGGTTTGGTTATGCCTTTGGTTACTGCAACACACGCTGATCCAGTAATGATCACCCTAGCCATTGGTGCTGGTTCAATCGCCGCATCACACGTTAACGATGCTGGTTTCTGGATGGTTAAAGAATACTTTGAATTAAACGTTAAGCAAACTCTTCAAATTTGGACGGTGCTTGAAACTGCCATCTCTGTTGTTGGTTTGGTAATGGTTCTAATTATTAACGCGGTCGTTCATTAGTAATAACAATATTAAACATATCAACTAACAAAAAAAGCGGTAGATTAGAGGAAAAGTTTCTCTGATCTACCGCTTTAATTATCCGAAGTTATTCGTGAAGATACCAGATAGTAATGATATACTTTTAAACGTGATTTATTACAAGTACTGAACTGAGGTGGGATTGATTGACACATAAACAGCGACGCACCATTTTTTATCATAATTATACTGATGACATAGTAACCTTAGCCCATCAAGATTATCAACTACCATCGAAATATCGCTATCATCATTCAAGATTATTTAATATCATGGGGCGTTTACTACAAAATATAGTTCGAATGGTTATCTCGCCAATATGTTTATGGATACTACACATTCACATCAAAAATCGTAAGATTTTAATGCCATATCGTAATAAAGCAGTTTATATCTATGGTAACCATACAGCCCCATTGGGTGATGCATTCATGCCATTTAGAATTTCCCACAGATTAAACGTCATTGTGGCTCCGGAAAATTTAAAGTTGCCTGTTATAGGTCCACTATTACCGATGGGCGGAGCCATCCCTGTTCCAAACACGATCCACCAATACAGAGAATTTTTAAGTTCCGTCGATGATTCGATCCACCAGAATAAATCCTTATTTATATATCCCGAAGCACATGTTTGGCCTTACGCAACTATCATTCGCCCATTTGATGGCACGGCATTTCGCTATCCCATCAAAAATCCTGCACCCATTTTTTGCATGACCACCACGTATCAAAAATCTCGCTGGCACAAAAAGCCCAAAGCAACTGTGTATCTTGACGGCCCGTTTCAGCCGGAACCCAATCTCAATTCCAAACAACAGCAGGAACAGTTGAGAAATATAATTTTCAATCAAATGAATCAACGTAGTAAACTTAATACTTATGAGTACGTAAAGTATGTAAAACATTAATTTAATAATTTATAGTTAAGAGGAATTTATAATGTCATCTAAAAGTATCCCGGTATTTTTTTCAGTCAATGATCGTTACGCAGCTCCGTTAGCCACTGCAATTGCTTCACTTATTGACCACGCTAGCGATGAAAATAATTATGATTTAATTGTCTTATATCAAGAGTTATCTCAAGAAAATCAAGACAAAATCAGCTCCCTAACAACAAATAACGTCAACATTCGTTTCATCGCACTTGATGAAAAATTTGGTAATCGTTTTGATAATGATCAAAATACTCTTCGAGCTGATTACATAACTTTAACCATTTACTATCGACTATTCATCGGTGACATGTTCCCAGAGTTCGATAAAGCAATTTATGTTGATGCCGACATTCTCATTCGCGATGATATTGCTAAGTTATACGATATCGACTTAATGGGAAGCATCGTTGGTGCTGCAAACGATCGCTTTATAGCCACTGATCCAGTAGTTGCTGGATATGCTAACGATGCGGTGGGAATTAGTAATCAATTATATGTCAATTCTGGCGTTCTCTTAATGAACCTTAAAAAGTTCCGTGACACCAATTTTACTGATAAATTTTTAGAATTATTGACGACCTATCATTTCAAACTAATTGCTCCTGATCAAGATTACCTAAACGCAATTGCCAAAGATGATATTTATCAATTACCCATGGAGTGGAACTTAGAAACTGCCGTCATGCCTGAAGATTTTAAGCCTGCGAGACTAGTACATTACAATTTGTTCGAAAAGCCTTGGCAATACAACGATGTTCCCTTTGCAGACGAATTTTGGCAGGCTGCTAAAAGAACCCCTTACTATGAGCAACTAGCAACTGAACTTGCATCCACTACCGATGAAATCAGAGCGGCCAATGACTCAAAGGCTGGTACGATTATGCGACTAGCAAAGGACCTCGTAAAGGATCCGATCACGCTTAAAAGTGTGTTGGGTGAAAACGAAAGCAAATAGGTATTCATATGACTAATTCACAAGAAGCAGTTATTCAAAATATCAAGAAATCCGTCAATGCTGAGGAATTTCATAACAAGGTTGAAGTAAATGATCCCATAGTTTCCCGAGAAGAAATTAGGACTGTTCTTGATGAGTATGTCAAAGAGCAACCAACAATATCTTACAAATTCAAGTTACACTTAGCCACTACTCTCGCAAACGTCATAACAATTGTGGTTAACCGAAAAACTAAAATTATCGGCGCCGAAAAAATTAAGAAACTCAACCAGCCCGGAATTGTTACTAGTAACCATTTCAACCCATTAGAAAACACAGCCATCCGAAAAGCACTTCACAAGGGTGGTTATCATAATATGGCTATCGTTAGTCAGGCTACTAATAATCGCATGAGTGGTGTGCTTGGTTTCTTCATGAATTATGCCAATGTGATTCCCATTGCTGCTGTACATGAATACATGGGAAGCGATTTTTTGGAATTAGTTAAGCATCAACTGGATGAAGGCAATCCAGTCTTGATTTATCCAGAGCAAGAAATGTGGTTTAATTATCGTAAACCAAGGCCGCCACAACGTGGTGCTTACTACTATGCAGCTAAGTTTAACGTCCCAATAATTTCTTGTTTCACTGAAATAATTGATTTGGGCATTCCAGACTCATCAGATGGCCATCTGAATAAAGTTTGTTATCGAGTTCATGTTTTAGATCCAATTTTTCCAGACCCAGAATTAAACGTAAAAGAAAATAGCTATGCGATGATGCAGAAAGATTACGACCAAAAGAAACTAGCTTATGAGTCAGCCTATAACAAACCTTTGAGCTACGACTTCGAGCCCGATGATATTGCTGGTTGGCACGACCAATCATAATTAGGAGATTTCAATATGTCTAAATCACATTCTAAATTGAATGTATCCGATTTTTTTGCTCTTATAAAATTAATTAAGCCTCAATATCTCTATTTAGTTCTTGGGACTTTATTTGGCGCGATTGCAGTCAGTTTACAACTGTTAGTTCCGCTATTAGCTAAAGACCTTCTAAATCATATTCCTAATGGAGTTAACTTCCATTTATTACTAATTGTTGGTATTTTATTTGCTTTTAGTATTTTTTTAGGTGCCATTTCAGGAAGTTTATTAGGAATCTTCGGGGAAGATGTTGTTTATTTATTGCGGGAACGGCTGTGGCAAAAGTCCTTATCGCTTCCTATTCCATATTTAGATATTAATCAGTCGGGGCAAATCGCTTCTCGTATAACCAACGACTCCACTCAAGTAAAAAACTTACTTGCAGACTCACTTCCAAGGATGGCCACCTCTATACTTCAATTAGTTGGCGCCTTAATTTTAATGTTGTTGATGGACTGGAAGATGACACTAATTATGTTTATTACCATTCCACTAATGCTATTAATCCTGTTACCAATTTTTCGTCTATCTTCTTCGATTGCCCGTAAACGTCAGGATTCCTTAGCCACTTTAAATGGCAGAATTAGCGAAGTTCTGAATAATGCCCGATTAGTTAAGTCATCAACTGCTAGTGAACTTGAAAAAAACAACGGCTCCAATCACATGAAAACTCTTTACCAACTTGGAATAAAAGAAGCAATCTATGATTCGATTATTGGTCCGACAACCGGAGTAATGATGCTTGCTTTAATCGTTGCCATACTGGCTTATGGAATCTATCGAATAAGTTTGGGAACCATGACTATGGGAACCTTAATGGCCTTTTTAATGTACATGATTCAATTAATAGTCCCCTTCACGACTGTGGGACAATTTGTAACAGAGGTCGCCAAGGCCAGCGGATCAACCATGAAAATCCAAGAATTACTAGCCGTTCCAGAAGAAAACACTGTGGCTGGTCAACAGATTGATCTCACGGGAAAATCTCTGAACATGCAAAATGTTTCATTCAGTTATGATGACAGTCAAGAAGTCCTCCATGGCATCTCATTTACTGCGGAACCGAATGAAGTTGTTGCTTTTGTTGGGCCTTCAGGTAGCGGTAAATCAACTATATTTAGTCTACTTGAGCGATTCTATCAACCGAATAGTGGTGAAATAACTTTAGGTGGCACCACCAAACTAGAAGATATTAATATTATTAACTGGAGAAACCAGTTGGGACTGGTGGGGCAAGGTGCTGACATTATGTCCGGTAGCATTAGATATAATCTGACATATGGGCTGAATAAAACCGTGAACGATAATGAGCTTTGGAATGCATTGGAATTAGCTTCGGCTAAAAAATTTGTTGAAGCACTGCCAGATAAATTAGAAACTCATATTGACGAAAATGGAGCAAACATTTCTGGTGGTCAACGGCAGCGTTTAACCATTGCCAGAGCATTCATTCGAGATCCAAAAATATTGATGTTAGATGAAGCCACTGCTAGCTTGGATCCAGAATCAGAAGCAATGGTCCAATCTGCTCTTAAAAAATTGATGCATAAACGTACCACTCTGGTCATTGCTCATCGTATCAATACTATCATTGATGCGGATAAGATTTATTTTATCGAGAATGGTCAAATCAGTGGCTACGGGACTCACGAATACTTGCTAGAACACCATCCACTCTACCGACAATATTTCGAGAATCAAATCAAAAAAAGCGAATCGCCTATTCAAAATCTTGAATAATCCGATTCGCTTCATCATAAATGTCATCATAATCGTGAAGGCCCAACTTTGTTTGGACCTTTTTTTGTTCCCAAGGTTTTACCGCTACTGTATGTGGCACTGGCCACATCACCCAATTCGCGCTGAAATGATGAAATACAGTATTTGGCTTTACTCCATGTTGTTCATTGAAACGATTAGGCGCCAAACGTTTCTTATGCGAATAACGATTCAAAGCTGACTGGTCAGGCATCAACATTGGTCTGATTTTGCACAAACGACGACACTTGCGTAATAATTTAGTCTTTCTGATCAAATCTAAATTCATTAACAAAACACCAGAATTAATGTAGTCAAATTTCTTCAATTGATGATGGAAAAACCACTTACCGTAATAATCCAGAGTCCCAACCACTTCAACGTCGCTTAAATCCTGATGATAAAAATCAGCAAATGATTTTCTACACAGCACGTCTGCATCTAAATATAAAATTCGACCACTTAACTCTGGTACAAGGTCAGCATATAATCGCAGCATACTATATGGCGTGAAGAACGTATTAGCATTGGCCGTCAGCGGATTATTCATCACTAACCCTGTAATATCAAGTTTAGTCACCGAACTTTTAGAATCATGCTCTCTAAGTAACCATCGCAATTTATTAATATGATAATCAGTGAAACCTGTAAACTTGTCTCTTTTATTAGTGAACTCAGCAGTCATAACATAGATATCAAGCGGCTCAGTTTGGTTTTTAAGCAATGATAATGTTGATAAGACTACGCCATTAAACATTCGATCATCACCACAATATAAAATCTGGATATGTGTACAGTCCCCTCTTCAGTTCCAAGCATATACTGAATACTAATCTTTTTTGATCTTAACGTTAATATTATAGCGATAATTTGGATTTCACTCAATTTTTATTTGGGAGACACTTAATTCAAACTAATTTCTAGTTGCTGCTTTCTTTTCCTGCTCAATCTCACTGGCAGATTTTTGTGGTAGGACTAGATTCAACACGATGCCAATAATCGTTGCCAAGGCTAATCCTGTGAATTGAAAACTCGAACCAATTTGCAAATATGCATTTCCCACTCCAATCACCATCACAGCAGATGCTATCATCAGATTACGTTTCAATCCTAAATCTACTTGATTTTCAATCATGACCTGAATACCTGAAGTGGCGATAGTACCAAATAGTAAGAAACTAATCCCACCAATCACAGGTAATGGCATTTGCATGATCAACACATTTAACTTATGGACAAATGAGAAAAGAATCGCAAACATGGCGGCCCCCATTAGCACGTAGACACTATGAATCTTAGTTATGGCCATGACGCCAATATTCTCACCATAACTTGTGACTGCTGGACCACCAACTAATCCTGCAAATAGTGAAGCAGTTCCGTCACCAGCTAACGTTCGATTCAGTCCTGGGTCTTTAAAAAAGTTCCGACCAGTAATTTCGTTCAACACCATAATATGGCCCATATGTTCAGTCATAGTCACAAAGGCAATAGGCGTAATAGAAACGATTGCCTGCCAATTCAATTTAAATTGATATGAAATACCAGGAATCTCAAATGCTGGCATTTGAAACCATGCTGCACTGGCAATCGCATGGATATCAACCATTCCTAAGCAAACTGATAAGATGTATCCACAAACGATTGCTAACAGAATGGAAATTAGGCCAATAAAGCCTTTAAAAACCATATTGAAGAAAATCGCTAAAAACAAGGTAAACAATGCCACCATAAAATATTCAAGATCATATTTGCCATTTTTCATCATTGCGTCAGTCGCGGCACTTCCAGCTAGCGACAAACCAATTACCATCACGATTGGTCCCACAACAATGGGTGGCAGAATCTTATCCACCCAATCCGAGCCAACCAGCCAAATAATTAAGGCTACTAATAAGTACACCAGACCAACACCAATCACTCCTTGAGCAATTCCGGGATATCCCGTCGTCTTCATCAATGCGGTCATTGGAAGGATGAAGGCAAAACTAGAACCCATGTAAGCTGGAATCTTTCGTTTTGTAATCATTATATGTAACAGAGTACCAACACCAGAAGAAAATAACGCGATACTTGGGCTTAAACCTACCAGTAATGGCACGATGACTGTCGAACCAAACATCGAAAACATATGCTGCAAAGATAAGCCAACCCATGGCCAAAACTTTGGCATATCATGGATATCTAAAATCGCGCGGTCATCATGAAACTCATCTTGGTTGTGTTGCATTAATTACACCCCGTCTTAATTTATTTGAATCCAAAACAAAACGCCCACTGCTAGCAAGCAGTGAGCGTTTTTAGACAGTGTGAACCAAGGTCCACTCCACCCGTTTATATTCGCTGTCTTGCTAGTCTCTCTGGACTAGAGTTAAAGATTCATTTCTTTAATTTTCGATTATACCTGTTGTCATTTACTTGTCAATAACTTTTCCAACTGGCAACTCCATATCAATGTGTGGAATATCATCTTCCAGATAGACATCACTAACATCTTTGAAGCCAAATGAATGGTAAAAGCCTTTGATATATTCTTGCCCAGCAAGAATATACTTTTCAAGATTAGGCATGGTTTCTTTTGAAATCTCTAGCGCATCTTGCATCAACTTTCTGCCTAATCCAAATTTTCTCTGATCTTTTCTAACAATTACCCTACCAATGTGGGCAACCGTGTCGTTATTTTCAGGGATTACTCGACAATAAGCAACCAGTTCACCAGCATCATTTCTCATGCTTAAATGCCATGCCGTCAAGTCATCTTCATCTACTTCCTGGTACGGACATTTTTGTTCTACAACAAAGACCGCGACCCGCAATTGGTAGATATCAAATAAAGCTTTTGGTGTTAGATCTGCCAATTTATCAAACGTAACTTTGATGATCCATCCCTCCCTAAATTCATAATTTTAACCTTTCTGTTATAATATAGTCGTTAGCATTTCTTGGCAAGCAAAACTAAACGAGGGATTTTTTTGAATAACAAAAAGGAACCATCAAATTATAAACGGTACGATTTTAATATCGAGAATCCAAATGGAGTTCATGAACGTTCGAAGTTTAGCGGATGGTGGCTTGCCATCATCGTGTTGGTAATTGCCCTATTAATTGGAATAGGCGTTAGCTTCTTACAAAATCCGAAGAAAAACGCCCAAGATAAGATTAACAATGATCCAATTACCAAGAGCGTGAAAGGTAAGCTATCCACTGAAATTCAAGATCAACAGGTCGCTAAATTCCAAGATAGACTTAATCAAGAAGATGATAATGGCATTACTACTACTCAACGCAAAAAATTACAGACGGTTATTAATGATACTGATAATCAGTCCGTTAAGAAGCGTGAGCAAAACATTTTGAACAATGCTCAAACCAAGCCAACCGCTACGCCTCAAAAGCAGCCGAAAGCTCCTAAAGATAAACCGCATTCTGATGACGAGACATTTTCAACCGAGCACACTTTCTCTTCAATCGACGATGCGAAAGATTGGGCCAACGCAACAAAGAATCAGTGGTTGGCTGATGGCTACACTAACTATAAAATTACAACTAATGGCCAAGGGTATTATAACTTAGAGTTTGTTAAATAATTTAATTGAGGTGAATAACTATGAAAATTTCAGTTCCCTTAGAAAATGGATTATTACCCGATAAATACGGCAAGTACGCTTCCGAAATGTTAGATGATACACCAATCGTTTCATTTCCGATCACGATTCAAGACGCACCCAAGAATACTAAGACATTTGCACTTTTACTAATTGATTGGGACGCTGTTCCTGTCAGTGGCTTCGCTTGGATTCATTGGGTTGCAGCTAACATCGACGGCAAAGTAACAGAAATTCCTGAAAATAACAGTCAGACTGTTGCTGTCCCCATGGTTCAAGGCCGAAACAGCACCGCTGGTGGCCTTGTTGGCAACCAGAATCCTGATTCAGCTTGGCGATATAATGGCCCCCAACCACCTGATGCAATTCATAATTACCAGTTACACATTTATGCTCTAGACTCCATTCTGGATTTATCCGATGGTTTCTGGTTAAATGAATTACAAAGCAAAATGGATGACCACATTCTCGAAGAATCAAAGGTGTCTATTCCATCTCGAAATTAGTTATGCCAATCTTTTATTAGTGATATAATTGAATTGATTAAAAGATTAGCTTATTGGAGGGAAGAATCATGGAAACTAGCTACAAGAAAGTACTAGTGCCAGTGGACGGATCTAAACAAGCAGAAGGTGCACTTCTCAAAGGAGCTACCATTGCTAAGTTAAATGGAGCTCATCTTGACGTCTTACACGTCCTCAGTACTACTCAATATGGGTACAATTACGGAGGAATGGTTGACGGTGATGTCATTAACAATTTAGTTGAAGATACTACCCAATATTTAAACAAACTCGTTGCTGAAATTAAACAAAAAACTGGGTTTGATGATATTGATGTCCATATTCGATTTGGTAATCCTAAGACAGTTATCTCATTTGAATTTCCAAAGGATCACAACATTGATTTAACTGTGATTGGTGCTACTGGTATGAGTCGTTTACAACGAGTCCTTGAAGGTTCGGTTTCATCATTTGTAAACCGAAACTCTGACCATGATGTCATGGTTGTCAGAACTACCATGGACAATAAGCCAATCGCTACAGACTAATTATAATAATCATAAAAATCATCAAAGCACTGATAGTATTAGATCTATCAGTGCTTTTTATTTTGTAAACATCTAATTCTCTTTAATTGCCCTGTTTTAAATTCGTGAGTAGAATTTAGGTAAAATCAATTCACTGTATTTTACGTCACACGTTAGGAGGTTAATACTTATGAAATATGTAGTTGTCGGCGGCATTGCCGGTGGTCCGTCTTTTGCGACTAGACTATCTAGAATTGACGCCCAAGCAGAAATAGTTTTATTAGAGCAGAATTCAGCGATTTCTGTTGCCAGTTGTGCCATCCCCTATTACTTAAGCGGCGTCATTAAACAACGTGATCAATTAATTGAGCGGACACCCGAAATTTTAAAAGAAAAGAATAATATTGACGTACGCCTAAATAACCAAGTTACCGCAATTAATCCAGATGATAAACAAGTCATGGTCTTAAATCAATTAACCGGAGAAAAATACGCTGAATCATATGACCGATTGATTTTAGCCACTGGGGCACGTCCAACTTTGCCTAAGATACCTGGAATCGATTCTGCCGACAACGCCTTTGTCCTGCGCAGTCTGACTCAAGCTGACCAAATCAAAGAGTATCTTGATAATCATGAACCAAAATCAGTCATCATCGTTGGCGCGGGCACGATTGGTTTAGAATTGGCTGAATCGTTCAAAGAAGTCGGAATGGATATAACCATCGTCGAACAAAGCGAGCAAATCGCTGCCCCATTTGACTCGGAAATCACAGATGTCATTAAACAAGAATTAAGTGATCAAGGAGTCCGTTTGTTGTTAAACCAAACTATTACTAGTATCGAAGATAATGGCCATAAAGTAGTCTATTCAGGCGGCTCAACTCATAATCCTGACATGATCTTTTTAGGCACTGGCATTCAACCTAATTCAAAACTAGCCCAAGAAGCAGGAATCAAGGTGACAGAAGATGGTCACATTCCAGTCGATGATCATTTCAAGACCAATGTTGAAGATATTTACGCAATTGGAGACGTAATTCAAACTACTAGTTTGATCGACCACCACCCCATCAATAGTCTCTTGTCTAGTGCGGCTAATCGCCAAGGACATTTATTGGCCGACATTCTTAATGGTGAACCTTTCAAATACAAGGGCTTCATTGGCACTGGAGCAACCAAAATATTTAACCTAACCGCCAGTTTTGTTGGTTACACTGAACAGGAATTGATTCAACGCGGGGCTACGAATTACAAAACTGTCTTCATCACCCCATATGACCATGCCTACTTTTATCCTGATGCTGATCGGGTTAATCTGAAACTAATTTTTGAAAATGGTACTGGCAAAATATTAGGTGGTCAAGCTGTGGGGCGTCATGGAGTTGATAAAAGAATTTCACAACTTTCTGTAGCTATCACTGGTAATCTTTCCGTATACGATTTACCAGCGCTTGAAATTCCATATTCACCACCATACTCATCTACTCGAGATATTTTGAATATTGCTGGATACGTTGCTATCAATCAACTGTCTGATAGATTAAAGACAATTAAGTTATCCGACATTCCTATGGAAGATTACCAAAACGCCGTATTTTTAGACATCCGAGAAAAAGATAAAAAAATGACTGGTACCATCAACCCAACTATTCATATCCCACTTTCAGAATTAAGAGCTCGTATAAAAGAAATTCCCGCGGACAAACAAGTCTATATCACATTTAGACCGGGACTAGGAGCTTACAACGCTAGCCGAATTTTAGCAGGTAACGGAATTAATGCGATTATTATTGAAGAATAAGATTTTGTCGAAATTTAATGAAAAAAATAAAATCGTCGCAAATGGCCTTCGTTACAAGGATTGAAAGTATATTGAAAACCTATATTTGACGGCGTTTTTTTGACATCATTCCTATATTTGTTAAACTAGGAAGTACTTTGTTTTAGGAGGTATGTATGGATTCGTCAAATACAACGAAAATTGGTTTATTTCAACTTGTAATGTTAACCTTAGGATCATTAATCGGTTCAGGATGGTTATTTGGTTCGTGGGAAGCTTCGAAGGTGGCTGGGCCCGCGGCTATTATTTCCTGGATTGTTGGTGGTCTCGTGATTGCGACGATCGCGTACAATTATATCGAATTAGGAACAATGTTTCCGGAGGCCGGTGGGATGAGCAAGTATGCTCAATATTCACACGGTCCTATGCTTGGCTTTATTGCTTCGTGGGCTAACTGGATCTCACTAATTACTTTAATCCCTATTGAAGCTGTTGCAGCGGTTCAATATATGAGTTCTTGGCCATGGTCATTCGCTAAGTGGACTCATGGATTCTTGGCTAACGGAAAAATTACGACACCAGGGTTATTAATGGTTTTTGTATTTATTGCCGTTTTTACTCTGCTAAATTACTGGTCAGTCAGTGTGCTGGCAAGGTTTACTAGTTTTATTTCAATTTTTAAAATTGGTATCCCAATCTTGACGATCATCATGTTGACCGTCTCAGGATTTCACCCAGAAAACTATGGTCATTCACTTCATGAGTTTATGCCATATGGTTCTGCACCGATTTTCTCAGCGACTGCAACCGCCGGGATCATCTTTTCATTCAATGCTTTTCAAACAGTAATTAATATGGGAAGCGAAATCAAAGATTCTAAGCATAATGTTATGCGTGGAATTATGATTGCTCTCTTGATCAGTGGTGCCATTTACATTGTGTTGCAGAGTGTGTTCATCACTTCAATGCAACCAGCATTCCTTCACGAATATGGTTGGAATGGAATTAACTTTAATTCGCCTTTTGCTGATTTAGCAATTCTATTAGGAATTCACTGGTTATCAGTCCTTCTTTATATGGATGCGTTTGTTTCACCATTTGGTACTGGGGTATCTTTTGCAGCTTCAACTGCTCGAGCCTTATATGCCATGGAATCTAATCAACACATCCCTAGCTTCATTGGTAAGATCAACCAGAAGTATGGTATTCCTAGAGTTGCCTTGGTAGTCAATGCAGTTTTGAGTATGTTAATGGTTTCCATTTTTAGATCATGGGCAACGCTAGCAACTGTTATCTGTACTTCGACATTAATTGCTTACCTAACTGGTCCGGTTACAGCCATTTCGTTTAGAAAAATGGCGCCTAACTTCAAACGACCAATTAGATTAAAACATCTGAACTTTATGGCTCCACTATCATTCGTCTTAGCTTCATTAGCCATTTATTGGGCCATGTGGCCAACGACAGTTGAAGTTATTTTGGTAATCGCCATTGGCCTACCACTTTACTTCTATTACGAGTACAGAGCAGGATTTGTTAACACCAGAAAAGCCTTCTGGTCATCTCTATGGATGATCGTATACTTGGCATTTCTATCACTCGCATCATATGGTGGTAGTAAAGAATTCAATGGAATGAACTGGGTTCATTATCCATATGATTTCATAATTATTATCGTCGCAGCGCTCATCTTCTATGCTTGGGGGATTCGAAGTCACCATGTATTTGCTGACTTCTATCAAGCTGAAAAATTAAACGATTCGGTAACAGAATAAATAATAAGAAAAAACAGGATTTCCTTTCGGAAAACCTGTTTTTATTATGTATAGATGCTAGTGATCCAGACTAAACTTAATCTATACATGAATAAAATTGACTTCGTTTAAAAAGATCGTACCAACGATTAATATGCCTAAACTCAACCCTGTAACCACATGAGATAATTTCATCGAATTGCGACCTCCTCTACTTTTATATATCATGCCATAGTCAACTTAAATCTGACTTAAATAAAAAAGCTGGCAAAATGCCAACTTCTCATGAATTAAAATGAAATGTTTTTAGTAAAAATCAGTACTAATCCAGCAATCGCTCCCGCAAGAATAACCAAGGTCGTCAAAATCTCTCGTTTAGATAGCCAACGGCGGTTATGTTTGTTGTGGCGACCCTTCATAAATAAGAAGAATCCTGGAATATAAGCGATACAACATAATAACAAATATTGGAGACCAGCTAGGTATATTGCCACGGTCTCAAATATCAACGCCACCAAACCAATGATCAGTTGCGCTGCACTGCCCTTAGTATGAATATTTTGCCAAGAGTATTTAACTTGATAAGCAGCTACGAAGATGTAACTTACAACGATTGCTGCTGTACATAGTGAGTAAGCAAAGTCATACGCTCTGGAAGTAAATATAAGTGTGCACAAGAATGCCTGAATCAGTAATCCACTAATCACTAATGAAAATGTTGGTGCTCCATGACGGTTTTCTTTACCAAATGCTTTCGGCAACAAATCATGATCAGACATCAATCTAACTGTTTCAGCCGGTAGCATCGTCCATGACAACCATGATCCAAGAGTAGAGATAAATAATCCCACGCTGATCAAAGCGCCACCCCAGGTACCAACCATCATCTTAAAAATATAAACCATCGCTGGTTGACTGATATTTGCCAACTCAGCTCTTGAAAGATAACCGTAAGGCAAAATCGAAGCCAATATGTAGATTACCAGCAAGCAACACAGACCAAGAACAGTTGCTTTACCAACATCGCTCTTCCGCTTGGCACGTGAAGACATCATGGTGGCTCCTTCAATACCAACGAACACCCACATCAAGACCATTAAACAGTTTTTGATTTGAGTACCGACACCACTGCCACCATTAAAATTACCACTCATATTATTCCAAAAATGAGCTGTAAAAACATTTCCTTTAAACATAATAATTGCAAAAACAATGAAGGTAAATAATGGAATCAACTTACATATAGTAATGACTGCATTCAAAATCGCTGCGCTCTCCACACCACGATTAACAATGTACATCAGAATCCATGACACACAACTGGCCATAATAATGGATGGAACATTATGACCAGATTTAAAGATGGGAATGAAATAACCAATTGCACTCATCATAACTGTGGCAAACGCGACGTTACCCATCCATGAAGACAACCAATAGCCCCAACCACTGATAAATCCAGCGTATTCACCGAAGCCTTCCTCAGCATACGCAAACACACCTTCAATATCTGGCCGTTTATCAACTAAATTCATTAGACTAAGGGCCAAAGCCATTATTCCAACGCCGACAATTAGCCAAGCTAATAACGCAGGCCCAGGAGAAGCCGACTTTGCAAGATCAGATGTTAAGGCGAAAACCCCTGCTCCGATTGAAGAAGTTACTACCATCGCAGTAAGTGACATAAATCCAATTCCGTTAGGATTACCCTCCGGATGACTATTCGTTTCCATGTAAAACCTCTCTGGGAATTAAACCCATATAATATAGTAGTAATTATGCTAACTACATAATATAACAGAACTAGCCAAATGCATAATTTATAAAATGCATTTTTAAGTAAGGGCTTTATTTAACCACTTTATGGAATCTGTGCTACTATTGACGCATAAAAATATAATCTTAATTAACAATATTTATAGGGGGATTTAATTATGGCATCTAAAATTGCATTGATCGTTGGTCCAGGACATGCTGGCCTTGGTAAGGCACTAGCTACAAACTTTGGCAAACAAGGATATCAAATTGCGTTAATGGGGAAAAACGTTGATCCTTTAAATGATTTAGTAGCCGAATTAAAGACAGATAATATCGATTCATTCACTGTACCAGTTGATCTTGGCGATCCTGCTAGTGTTGCTGAAGGACTCAAGACCATTAGCGAAAATGGTGATTTACAAGTGGTCGTATATAATGCCACTATGAGAACTAAGAACAAGCCTTCTCAACTCACCAGTGATTTATTAGTTGATAGTTTAACTAGCAACCTTCTTGGTGCAGTTACTGTGACTAACCTGGCATTACCATTATTAAAGGCCACTGGGGATGGCGTCCTACTTTATACAGGATCAGTTGTGGCTGCCAAGCCTGGAACTACCGACGTTGAGCAATCAATTGGTAAGGTTGGACTACACAACTACGTGCTCGCTTTGAACAAGGAACTAGCTAAATCAGGTACTTTTGCCGGAATGGTTACAATTAACACTTATATTCGTGAAGGCAAACCAGGTCACATGGACCCTAATGAAATTGCCAAAGCATATGCTGATTTGGCAGCCAATAAGAATACTCCAAATGTTGAATATCATTAATTACACAAAAAAGGATTGGAATAATAATTCCAATCCTTTTTTGTATATCTGTGCGGTTTATAGAAAACCATCTACACCATTCCGATAGTTATTGAGTTTGTGGTCAATTTGCTCAATTTCGGTATATTTTTCCTGAATATCAGCCAGCACTTTTGTTTTTTGCTTTTCTAAAATTCGAATTCGCTCAGGAATAGTATCATCGCCTTGATCAATCAGTTTGCGATATTCTTGAATATCTGTGATTGACATACCAGTTTTACGCAAATATCTAACAAAAATCAACCAGTGAACTGTCTCATCGTCATCAAAAAGGCGTTTATTATTAGCGTCTCGCTCAACGGACTCAATCACGCCTTTTTCTTCATAAAATCTGATTGTTCTAACTGACAACCCCGTTTTATGTGCCAATTCTCCAATTAAAATCATTTTTTTGCTCCTTTTTAGTTGACCTCCAGTTACGTAAGGCGACTATTATTTAAACATACAATATCACAATTTGAAAATTAACCTAGGAGGTTAAAGAAATGAACGAAATATTAACATTAATTACTGGTGCTGACCGCGGTATGGGTTTTGAGATAGCTAAAGAATTAGGTCAAGTTGGACAACATGTTTTAATTGGTGCCCGCAACTACGAACGAGGCATGTTAGCCGTTGATGAACTTCGTAAACAGGATATTGATGCTGACATTGTGCTATTAGATGTGGCGGACGAAGATAGCATTATCGCCGCACAACATAACATTACTGAAAGTTTCGGTCATTTAGATATTTTAATTAACAATACCGGTATCACCCTAGATAATTGGGAGAAGCCATCGACTCTTAGCATCGATAAAATTCGGGGAGATTTTGACGTCAACTTTTTCGGTCTAGTTTCAGTCACGCAACACATGTTGCCTTTACTAAAAAATTCATCCAGCGCCAAAATCATTAATATCTCGAGTGCAGTTGGCTCGCTTAACATCGCATCAGATCCAACTAGTAGTGTTTATCAGCACTTTTCTTTTGGTTACCAAGCTTCTAAAGCTGCCGTTAACATGTTTACGATTGATCTTGCTAATGAGCTAAAAAATAGTCATATTACAGTTAACTCCGTCAATCCTGGATGGGTAGCAACCGATTCACCTGTCGGCGGTGGACCAAAGACACTTCAAGAAGGAGTTGCCCGCACTGTTGAATTAGCTTCGCAAGCAACCAATTCTATTAATGGCACTTTCTCCGATACAGATGGTATCGTTCCTTGGTAACACAAACTTTTTCACATAATAAATCTAATCAAAGAAATGGCGCTATTGAAACGATAAGGTTTCAGTAGCGCCATTTACTATTATCACAGTAATACTAATTATTAATTTTATTTGCAGTTAAACCCATGGCATTAATGGCAACAACAACTGTCGACAATGCCATCAAGATAGCTCCAACTGCTGGATCCAAGATAATGCCAGCAAAGGCTAACACACCGGCAGCTAATGGGATGGCAACGATATTGTAGCCAGCTCCCCACCACAGGTTTTGAACCATTTTGCGATTGGTAATTTTGGCTAAATCTAAGAATCGTAAGATATCACTTGGTTCTGATTTGACTAAAATAACATCCGCCGAATCAATGGCGACGTCTGTTCCAGCGCCAATTGCGATACCAATTTCTGCAGCAGCTAAACTTGGTGCATCGTTAACACCGTCACCCACCATGATAACGTGATTACCATTAGCTTGATATTCAGCGACTTTGGATTGTTTGTCCTCAGGTAACAACCCGCCAACAAATTCAGTAATTCCCAAAATTTCTGCAACATGAGCTGCTGATTTCGGATTATCACCCGTTAACATAACTGGAGTGATTCCGCGTTTCTTTAAGCCATCAATCAATTTTTGAGCTCCTGGTTTAATAGTGTCGCCCTCGGCAACCATGCCAAGAACCTTATCTTGCTTGATCAGGAAACTAACGGAATTTCCTTTAGTAGCCCATTCGTCTGCAGCAGATTCATCAAATTGAATTTGGTGTTCGACTAAATACTTGGCATTGACTATCGTAAATTCTTCACCATTGATTTTTCCAGTGATACCAACTCCAGGGATATTCTTAGCATCGCTGGCCGAATCAACTTTGCCCAATACATCATTAGCGTAACTGACAATTGCTTGAGCCAATGGATGGTTTGAATTACTTTCCAATGCAGATAAATCCCTCAACAATTCGTCTTTAGTAACGTCAGTAGTTGGTACCAAGGCGTTAACTTTGAATTGACCCTCAGTTAATGTTCCGGTTTTATCCAATAAGACATGAGTAATTTTTTGACTAGCTTCAATAGCTTGACGATTTCTAATCAACAAACCATTTTGAGCACCAATTGAAGTTGATCTAGCAACAACTAATGGAATTGCGACACCTAATGCATGGGGACATGCAATTACCAACACGGTCACTAGTCGATTCAACGCAACTGGTAATCCTTGAGGCAACCAGGCAAAGAAGGCAATCAGACCGACACCAGTAGCTGCATAAAATAAGTATCTGGCAACCATGTCGGCCTTACTTTCAGCGCTTGATTTTGATTGTTGCGCGTTTTTAACCATATCCATAACTTGTGATAAATAACTAGAATCACCGGTTCCAGTAACTTTAACAACAATCGTGCCATCGTTGTTTGTCGCACCACCAATGACTTTATCACCATTATTCTTTTCAACCGCCTCAGACTCACCAGTAATTAATGATTCATTGACCGTGGTTGTTCCCTCAGTAATTTCACCATCAGCCGGAATGCTTTCGCCAGCATTCACCTTTACAGATTGGCCGACTTTAAGTTCACTAACCGCAACTTCAGTAGTTTGACCATCATCAGCAACTAGATGAGCAGTCTTAGGTAAAAGAGCAGCCATTTTTTCCAAAGCATTCCCAGCACCCATGACTGCATTCATTTCAATCCAGTGACCTAATAACATAATCAAAATCAATGTGGCCAATTCAAACGAAAAGTCCATAACGTGATCTGCATGCGTAAAGTTATTCGCAATAAATGAGTAAATACTATAGAAGAAAGATACCGAAATTCCCAAAGCAATCAGAGTCATCATCGCCGGTTCTTTGCTTTGTAGCTCGGATTTGGCACCCTTTAGAAATGGTTCTCCACCATAAAAATAAAGTGCAGCATCAAACATTAACACAATGATACCGACTAGCAATGGATTACCAGCATTAATAATTGGTCTTTCAAGTCCCATGATAGGGGCTAAAAACAAAACCGGAATCGCTAAAATCACTGAAATCCAAAATTTTTGCTTTAAATTCCCCATGTGCATCATATGCCCACCGTGCATCATCATGTCATCTGAATCCATATTCATATGGTCGTGCATCCCATCCATATCTGTATGATCCATTTTCATTTGTTCATGATTCATCTCGTGTTCCATTTCATTATGTTGATTATTCTTCATTGTCATTCACCTCACAACAATCACTATTTCCATCTGGAAGACAATTACATTCAACCATCTCAGGAGCCGTTGCTGCCTTAGCAGCCAACAGTTCTTGCAGTTGTTTAATATCATCTTTTGATAATTCCCTACTATTAATTACTTGTTCAATAGTCTCACCGGCACGCATAGCACACATGCGATCAAATAGATCAATTGCAGCAGTTGCCATTGACTCTTTTTCTGTAACTGCTGGTTCGAATACGAATGGTCGGTGTTCACCAATTTGTTTAACCGCCTCTTTTTTGATCAATCTGGCTAATAGAGTTTTGGTAGTTGAATCGGACCATCCTTGAGTTTCGTGCATCATATCGATCAGTTGTCGACTGGTAACTTGATGTAAAGTCCAGATTACCCGCATTACTGTCCACTCAGAATCAGAAATAGTGACATTTTTAGCATCAATCATTCAAATTCACCTCTCATATTTAAAATATTCGTTCGATTTACTAAAGTCTACAACTGTAAACTTAGTTTGGCAAGTATTTTTATATGACATCTGGGAAAATCTAGTAAATTATGTAATATGAAAACTTACCAAAAGTTATTCTCAGAATTCCGCAGAGCTAACTTTTCTAATCGTAATTATAAACATTAATTGTGTATTTTATATTACAAGTGTTACTCGCCTGTAAAAAAACTTCGGTTTATGACTTCATCTCTTAACTTTACAGATATTTGGCAGTAATAAATCCATAGTAGTATGGCGACTGTTGTATATGAAGAGGCAAGTTAATAAATTACTTGTCCAGAATTTATTTTTATAGGAGTGTACTCATTTGAAGAAATTAGTTACTACATTACTCGCAACTACTGCTGCTGCTCTTGGTTTGTTCTTTGCTGGATCAGCTAACGCTGACGCATCAACAAACTATACTGTTAAGTCAGGTGACTCAGTTTGGGCCATCTCACAAAAATTCGATTCAACTATCAACGCTATCGAAAATGCTAACAACATCCAAAACGACTTGATCCTCCCAGGACAAACTTTAATCATTCCTGATGGAACAAGCACAACTACAGCAGCTGCTCAACCTGCAGCAACTAACAATACCGCTGTTGCTCAACAACCTGCACAAACTACTAATACTCAACAAACTCAAACTTACAGCCAACCAGCTGCAAGTCAATCAACTACTAACTACGGTAGTTCTAAGAGTGCCGTATTGAGTCAAATGGCTTCAAGAACTGGTGTTTCTGCATCAACTTGGAACTACATCATTAACCGTGAATCAAATTGGCAACCATCCGTTCGTAACAGTTCATCTGGTGCCTACGGTTTATTCCAAAACATGCACATTAGTGGCGGTTCTGTTCAGGACCAAGTTAATGCTGCCGTAAGTCTTTACAAGCAACAAGGTTTAGCTGCTTGGTCAATGTAATCTAACCTTTTAGGTTATTTGCATTAATCATTAAATTAAAAAGGATTCCTACGATTTCAGTAGGAATCCTTTTTTGTAACCTAATCATTTCAACAAATCACTTAATGTTACGCTTATGGAAACCATTATGTAACATTGTATTGAAATGCATATTTGAATATAAATTGTAAGTCCCGTCACCACGCGAATATTATGCTATTTCAACCATGATTAACCGTTACATTTATTACTCGACTGTAAAATAACCCCGTTTTGTGACTTTATCTCTTAACTTCGGCGCTATTTGTTAGTAACACTTACCGTGTAAACTATGGTTTATTGATTGAGACAAAGCAATCAAATATAGATTTAAAAACTAAACTTAATTAATTATAGGAGTGTACTCATTTGAAGAAATTAGTTACTACATTACTTGCAACTACTGCTGCTGCCCTTGGTTTATTCTTAGCTGGTTCAGCTAATGCCGATGCATCAACTAACTACACCGTTAAATCTGGTGACTCAGTTTGGGCTATCTCTCAACAATTTGGCTCAACTATTGATGCTGTTGAAAATGCTAACCACATTCAAAACCACTTGATCCTTCCAGGACAAACTCTAATCATTCCTGATGGAACAACTACAGCAGCTGCTCAACCTGCAGCAACTAACAACACAACAGTTGCTCAACAACCTGCACAAACTAATGCACAATCAGCAACTGCTACTCAATCAACTACTAACTACGGTAGCTCAAAGAGCGCAGTGTTAAGCGAAATGGCTTCAAGAACTGGTGTTTCTGCATCAACTTGGAACTACATCATCAACCGTGAATCAAACTGGCAACCATCAGTTCGTAACAGTTCATCTGGTGCCTACGGTTTATTCCAAAACATGCACATTAGTGGCGGTTCTGTTCAAGAACAAGTTAACGCCGCTGTAAGTCTTTACAAGCAACAAGGTCTTGCTGCTTGGTCAATGTAATTTAATTATTACTATTAAAAAGGTTCGGGAATTTCCCCGAACCTTTTTTTGTACATATTTAACTAATTTTCAAGCCAATTTTGTGTTTCATATAAAGAATTCTCTCAACTGATCGGTCAAGTTGGTTCATAGAAATTTTATTCTGCTTTACAGCCCGCTTAATTTCTGAAATTCCGTTCTGATAATCATTGGATAACAAGATATCATTGCCAGCCTCAAACGCCACCACATCTCTGGAAATATGATACTTATTAGCGTAATCACTGACTGCACCCATTTGTAAACTGTCAGAGGCAATGACTCCGGAATATTTCAAATCATTCCGCAAAATGGAAATATCTTTTTTAGATAAAGAAGCCGGTCGTCTTGGATCAACCTTATTCAAAATAATATGGGTAACCATGATTGAATCAGCACCAGCTTTAATCGCCGCTTCAAACGGAACAAAATCCGTTCGCTTAAATTCTGCCAACGACTTGTTGACTGTGGCTGTTCCGGTATGAGTATCTGCGGCAGCTCCGTAACCAGGAAAATGTTTAACTGATGTCGCGATTTTCCTATCCTGAATTGCTTTAACTGATGCACTGATATACTTAGCAGTGGCTTGGTAACCCTTACCCAATGTTCGGTCATAAATAAAGTTATCCGGTTGTTTAGAAACATCAGCCACCGGAGCCAAATTCCAATTAATTCCTAAATTCTTTAAGTTATCTGCCTGATGACGATAATTACTCAAAACGGCCTTCATGCCTCCACGGTTGAATGCTGCTTGCGGTGACAGATAATTACTATGGCCAGAGATATGAGGATTATCACTTAACCTTGAAACCGTACCACCTTCTTGATCAGTCGCAATCAGCAATGGCAATGATGCTGATTTTTGATAACTTGATAATCTATGTTTAAATGTCTGTCGATTACCCACAAAGTTATTTCCCATCAATAAGATGCCACCAAAATGATATCGTTGAATATCTTTTTTAACCCGTTGGGAATCATTTGACACCTCAGTCACAAACAATTGACCAATTTTTTCATCCAGTGACATCTTACCAACTTGTTTAGCGATTTTTTGCTTAGTCGTTAAGATAACTGGTGCCTTAGCAACTTTCTTGGTTGGTGCTTGAGCCGGCTTATTAGCCGCACATCCAGCCAGAATACCAATCAAAATTAACGGTATTATCTTTTTGAAATTCATGAATATCTGCCCCCAAAATTAAATCCTAATTTTATTATAGCCCAACACAAAAAATACCGACCACTAATGAACTTCACTAGTGACCGGTACTTTTTATTTAGTGGCAGCATCAAACTGTGTTGCGACATATTCTCTATATAACTCATGGCTCTTAACTAATTCAGAATGTGTTCCTGAACCACTAACTTGACCATGTTCAATAAAGTAAATATTATCGGCCCCCACAATCGTGCTAAGCCTATGGGCGATAACTAAAGTAGTTCGTCCCTTCATTAACTGATCTAAAGCCTTTTGGACCATCGCTTCTGATTCTGAATCAAGACTAGCTGTAGCCTCATCTAACATTAGGATTTTAGGATCGCGGAGAAAGGCCCGGGCAATTGCGATTCTTTGTCGTTGGCCACCAGAAACCTTCACTCCTCGTTCACCAACTTGCGTATCTAAGCCATCCGGCATTTCATGAACAAACTTATCTGCATAAGCTAACTGTAAAACATTCCACAATTGTTCATCTGAATATTCTCCAGTTAACCCATATGTTAAATTATCACGAATCGTGCCGGCTTTGATCGCTGAATCCTGACTAACAAATCCAATCTGTTTTCGCCAAGAGTTCAAATCGATATTATTAATATCTGTGTCACCAATATTAATCTTACCGAAATCTGGTTGATAGAATCGCTCTAACAGACTAAAAATCGTTGATTTCCCGCCTCCTGAAGGGCCAGCAAATGCCACGACAGTACTTGGTTTAGCAGTGAAACTGACGTCTTTTAAAATTGGGGTTGAATTATCATAGCCGAAATCAACATGTTCCATTGATAAGGTCTTACCTTCAACATCAACGTCATCACCAATACCAAATTTTTCTTCAGGTGCTGCTAATAAATCTTGAATTCGCTCAGTTGAGCCACTCGCTTTACCAAGTGTGGAAACAAATTGACCAAGGATCATGGCTGGGCTCATTAATTGGAATAAATACATAAAAAACGAGAACATCTTCCCCAAAGACATAGTGCCTTGGGATACTCGAACAGCTCCGTATCCTAACACACCAACAAACAATGCCAGCATGACCGTGGTCATCAAAGGACCAGAAATAGCATCATAGATGGCCTCTTTCAAGCCGATTTGATATAAAGATTTGATAGATTTAAAGCCTAATTTTGATTCATATGGTTCAGCGTCAGAAGACTTAACTAAGCGAATTTCGCTTAATGTTTCGTCTGCTTGACCATTGAACTTAGCCATCTCGTCTTGGCGACTGCGACCGATTTGGCGAGTTCTTTGAGCAATCGGTAACATAATCACCATCACTAATGGAATCGCCAATGCCATGATCAACGTCATTTTCCAGTCCATCATTACCATCAACACTAGTGCACCCACAATAGTGATCAATGCGCTAACTAGATTGGGAAAGGAGTTAGCGACTAATTCCTTAACTTGAGAAGAATCGTTGATCAATCTGGAAGTCATCTCACCTGACTTAGTTTCATCAAAATAAGATACTTTAAGCTTCAGCAACTTACTCCAGATCAACTTTCTTAATTCACTGACGATACTCTCACCAAAGAATCCTAAAAGTGAGCCAGATAAACTACTTACCAGAGCACTTACCAAAAATAAAACGATCACTCCAATAATTAACGGTTCACTAATTCCATTTTTAAAGCCGTTGATCATACTTTCAGCGGCCTTAGGAACTGCAAGTTGCATCCCCGTTGCAATTAAACTCAATACCAATCCAACCCATAGTTGCCAATATATTGGCTTAGTTTTGCGAATTAACTGCATAAAAGATCTGAAATTAAATTGGCCACCTCGTGGTCTTTGTTCAGTCATTGGTCCACGTTGCATGATTACTTATCTCCTAAAATTAATTGTTATTTTCGAAATGGATTGCCGCCAGGAAACCTACCGTGTGGAAATCCGAAACCACGCTGGTTACCAAACGGACCATTAAACATCTCATCATCTTCATCTAAGTCAGATAACTGATCATTTAATTTTTTCAGGATTCTCGTCAACTCCACTTGTTCATCCTCAGTTAACAAGTTCATCAACTTTTCCGTTGATTCATCCACGATTGCGGATTGTTGTTCAAGAGCTTGGCGACCCTTGCTAGTTATATAAATCAGCGAAACTCGTTTATCTTCTTGGCTTTCTCGACGTTCAATGAAACCATCAAATTCTAGTCCTTTAACTTGTAAACTAACTGAACTAGGACGAATATCTAGAATTTCTGATAGTTGTGAGTTAGTCACACCGTCATTTTCGCTAATTGCTTGTAACATGCGGGATTTCCCACGCGCGTTGTCTTGCTGTTGTTGACGGAGATGTAATAACACCGTTCCCATAAAGCTGCGATTAGTAACCATCTCTCCTAATTCATCCATAAAATTTTTGTCTGCCATAACATTGCTTCCTTATTTTAAAATTTATTTAGGTTGATAAAACATTGCCTAACTAACAAGATAATATATTAAATCGTTAGTTAGGCATTGTCAACGCAAACTAACTAAATAATCAAAAAAATCCACTGACCAATTTATTCTTGATCAGTGGATGGTTTTATTTAATAACGTCATCACGATTTAATAGACGAATCTCCTCGCCATCTGCGACTTGTCGGTCAATATGATGTTCGCCCCAAGTACATAATTGATTCAAAATATAGCTTAATGATTCACCATACTCTGACAACGAATACTCAACCTTGGGTGGAATTTGGTTATAAACCTGGCGATCAACAATGTGATCATGTTCCAGTTCACGCAGCTGTTGTGTCAACATTTTCTGCGTAATGTTAGGAATTGCCCGTTTTAATTCACTGGTTCGCTTGGCACCATGACGTAAGTGACATAAGATGATTGGTTTCCACTTACCACCAATGACCTCCATGGTAGCTTCGACACCGATATTATAAGTTTTTTCAACTGTGTCCATGCTTTTCTCCCTTGATATATCAATTTATTACCTAAAAGTACCTATAGCACTAAAAAGTACGTACTTGTTATAGAACTCCGTACCCGTATAATACATATTACTTGCTAAAAACACAACCCTAATGGAGGAATCAAATGGAAAATCGAAGAATTTCACCAGCACTAACATTGACCGCATTAGCCATTAATGCTTTTGCGATTGGATCAACTGAATTTATCAGTGTTGGTCTTATGCCCCTTATCGTCAAAAGTTTCAATATCTCACTTGCTCAAGCAGGTTTAACAGTTTCTATCTATGCACTAGGAATTACTATTGGTGCTCCCATCCTGACTGTGCTAACTGCCAATTGGGATCGGCGGAAACTAATGTTGGCTATCATGCTAATATTTATTATTGGTAACTTGCTGGCTGCAACCGCACCAACATTTGCGATCCTACTACTTGGTAGAATCGTTGCTGCCCTCGCTCATGGTATCTTTATGTCTGTTTCATCTCTAATCGCTGCAGATGTTGTACCGATGGATAAACGAGCCAGCGCAATTGCCATTATGTTTACCGGCTTGACTGTCGCAACTGTTACCGGTGTTCCGCTCGGAACCTTTATTGGCCAACATCTTTCATGGCACTGGTCATTCATTTTCATTGCAATTGTCGGATTAATTGGTTTAATTGCTAACTTCTTCTTAATCCCTAATAATTTACCTCACCCAGAAACCCGCCCGGATTTAAAAGGTTTCAAACGAGTATTAACAAATCAACCAATCGTCCTCGCTTTGTTGATTACTGCACTTGGTTATGGTGGTACATTTACTTCATACACGTACTTAACTCCCATTCTAGAAAAATACATGCACTTTAGTGCTAACGCAGTCGTAATCATCTTAATCGTTTATGGATTAATGGTAGCCGTCGGAAATACTATTGGTGGTCGTCTGGCAAATTCTAATCCACTTAGTGCTTTGATCAGAATGTTCATTGGCTTAGCAATTACGCTAGGACTATTATTCATCTTTATTAACCAACCAGTATTAGGTTTAGTTGCCGTTATGTTATTAGGTTTGTTTGCCTTTATGAACGTCCCCGGACTTCAACTATATATTGTGCAATTAGCTGAAAAATTCACACCAAATGATATTGGTCTAGCCTCTGCTTTAAACATCTCCGCTTTTAACATTGGTATCACACTTGGCTCTTTCATTGGTGGTGAAGTAACTGCCACCCTATCTGTTGCCATGACACCTATTTTCGGAGTTATCATGGTAGTAATTGCGATTCTGCTAACCGTTCGTTTAGCATCCGTCATGAAAACTAGATAAGACTTAATTGATAAGAAAAAAACAATCACGCCAAGTGCAATCGCATCTGAACGTGGTTGTTTTTGTTTTAAATATACGTTATCGTATTACCTATGATTCTTCATTCAAGGAGGTAATTAATATGATCTATTCACCATTAAATGAATGTGATGTTCCAGCAATTCGCTAATCAGCGGATTGCATCCGCTGATGATTTCTAAACTTTAGAATCTATGCGGAGGAAAAATTACAAATGAAAATTAAAAACATTATCGGTCCTATTGCTCTAAGTGTCGCTGCCAGTATCTGGGGAGGCATGTTCGTAGTTGTCAAAATCGTCGTCAAGTACATCCCACCAATCGAATTAGTGTGGTCACGGTACCTGATTGCCATCATTGTGTTGATTTTATTTTCACTAATTAGACGCGAAAAATGGCATATTAACAAACGTGATTTAGTTCTAGTGGTTCTGATTGGGTTAATTGGCAATACGATTTCCATCGTCGCTCAAGAAACTGGCACATGGTTATCGAATGCCCAAACCGGCGCAGTGATAACGTCAGCCACACCAACTTTTATGTTGATTTTTGCTTGGGTACTTTTAAAAGAACGCTTAAACAAATTTAAAATCATCGCGGTCTTAATGGCAACAGCCGGAGTAATCGCAATCGTGGGTGTTCACATCAGCGGTAAACATATCTTCAAAGGTATTCTGCTACTGGTCGTGGCAGCACTCACGTGGGCCCTAATGTCGGTATTGATCAAGAAAGTTAAAACCTATAGTTCCCTACAGATTACGATAATCGCTACCTTGGTCGCAATTATCTGTCTGACCCCATTCGTGATAGCAAACCCAAATAGTATGGCCACGATTAACTTAACTAATCCAATTATTCTGTTATCCCTACTATACTTGGGAATCGTCTCGACAGCATTCGCCTTTATCCTCTGGAATTATGGCCTAACCTTAGTTAGTGCCAGTAATTCGGGATTGTTCTTTTTGTGGCAACCAATTGTTGGCACGATCCTAGGTTGGCTATTCCTGAACGAATCCTTAACATGGGGATTTCTGATTGGGTCATTATTGATTTTGTTGAGCGTATGGTTAACTATTCGTTTCGATAATTAAGAAATTGAATTAATAGTTCTTATAAATGTTTCAACAATAAAATGCCTCGTAGTGTTATCTTGATGACTAACATTATGAGGCATTTTTTAAACTCTTATTAATTGTAATAACGATTGTTAATCATTATCTGGTTGTGCTTTTGGTTGGGCTTGTTTACTTCTACTGTGTTTCCACCAGAAGTGAATCGATAAAATAATTAAGAATAATGCACCCACACTAACTGATGCCCGAGTATCGGGATTAATGAACATGAAGAGAACGATAATCAGTAACGAAGCGATACCGATATAGTTACTAATTGGATAAAATGGCATCGTAAATGGATGCATCTTGATGACTTCGGGATTAGAACGTCTAAATCTTAACTCGGAAATCAAGATTACGAACCATGGCACCATTCCTGGTAACACACTTGAACTGTAAACCAACACGAAGATGTTTTGAGCGGCACCAAATGCTGATAATACGATGTTTAAGATGATCCCGATTAAGATTCCTCCTGAAATTGCTAAAATCGCAACGGATGGCACCTTATGTGGAGAGAGCTTGCTATAAATTTTAGCTACTCGGCCTTCTTTAGACAATTTGTACAACATCCGACTAGCACTGTAAATTCCTGAATTAGTACCTGACATTGCAGCAGTTAAAACAACAAAGTTGATAATTCCAGCTGCTCCAGCAATTCCGACCTTAGAGAAAGTCTCAACGAATGGTGAACCGACAGTGGCTAATTGGTTCCAAGGATAAATAGTTACAATTACAAAAATTGCTCCAATATAGAAAATCAATATCCGCCAAACAATTGACTTAACTGAAGTAACGATAGCCTCACGTGGGTTAGAAGCCTCTCCAGCAGTGATTCCAAGTAATTCTATTCCTTGATATGAACCAACAACAATTGAAAGTGCAAAGAAGAATCCTTTAAAGCCACCAGTGAAAAAACCGCCATTTTGCCACAAGTTAGCTAATCCCATTGGATGCCAGTTGTTACCAAAGCCCAAGAAGATTACCATCATTCCGACAACAATCATCAAGATAATCGTGACTACCTTGATTAAAGCAAAATAGAATTCGATAGTTCCGTAAGCCTTAGCTGACACTAGGTTAGCCAACGTCAAAGTGATGATTACCACTAACCCGGATATCCACCCAGGCAAATTAGGCCACCAATAATTCAAATACTGACTAACTGCGATAACTTCACTAATTCCAACAACTATGAATTGGAAAATATTACTCCACATAGTTAAGTACCCTGCTAACGGATGAATATAATTTGTAGCGTAATCAGCAAATGAACCAGTGCCAGGATTAATGTAAATCATTTCCCCCAGGGCACGCATTACTAAGTATAAAATAAATCCTGCAAAGCCGTACGCCAACAGGACTGATGGGCCAGTCCACTTAATCGTTGCAGTCGAACCCATGAATAATCCAACTCCAATGGTTCCTCCAAGAGCAATCATTTGCATTTGATTTGACGACAACGATCTTTTTAACTGTGGTTCTGATTCCTTCTTATCCATATGTCAATCTCTCCTCGCATAATAAAAACCACCCAACCAGATTTAGTACTACGGAAATCGTAATGCAATCTGATTGAGTGGCTTGTGTTTTTAATGATAATTTACAGGCACTTTAAAATACTCAACCAGGCATAATGGTGGTTGAGGTGGAGGTCACTGTTCCATTAAATTTATGTACGTCATTAATCTTAATTTTCATAATTATGACCTCCTTATTTCTTAGTTAGTAAGTTTATCATTAAATTCTAATAATTACAAACAAATTTTGAAATTTATTTTTTTACTCGCAAACTTTGTTATTTAACAGCTTTCTTGTATCTCTCTAATCGTTATCAGAAGTAATTCGGTTACGACCATTGCGTTTAGACTCATACAACATCTTATCCGCACGCTCATACAGGTCATCGCTATTATCATTCGCATGCTTTTTCGCGATCCCAATTGAAACTGTAATTGGAATAGATACCCCTTTATATTCAATTTCTGCAATTTGTATTTGCTGATTAATTTCACGGGCTATCTCTTCAACATCATGAATATGGACATTCCTAAAAATAATGTCAAATTCTTCACCACCAACTCTATAGCATTCCACCCCAGGAATACCATTGGTGATTTGTTTGAATGACCACCCAACAAAAGACAAAATTTTGTTACCTGCCAAGTGACCATGCTGATCATTAATCATTTTAAAATGGTCAATATCTAAAGCCATCAAATGCAAAGAATTACCATCATTACCGGCATTTTCTATAGCATAGGAAAGATCCTTAGTGAATGCCCCATCATTCTTTAACCCTGTTAAATAGTCCGTCCTTGCCTGTCGAGAAATCATAATAATTTCATTATTGTCTGTCATAATTTGAGTCAGTTCAAAGCTAAGGCAACCACTCGTTATCATAAAAGCAAAAATTTGATACCACATATTCGTATTTGTAAACGTACCACCACTGAGCCAAAACCAATATGCAATTACCACAACGTTAACGCTTATCAACCAAGTTAACATCTTAATTTTTTTCAATTGTAATAACTTAACAAAATATGCAAAAATTACGTATCCTCCAAGAAAAATTGCAATAAATACTGGTGTATTAGCACTAATTCCCCTAAGGGTAATATAGGAAATCAAACTAATCATCAGTACCGACAATCCTTCAACCTGTCCTAAATACGCCATGATATAAATAACTAACAGAATACGAAAATTAACAAATCCTCCACTGCCTACATTGTGAAAGCTGTTCACCTCTAAGATTACGGCAATAATGCCAAAATACAAAATACTAATTATTCTTTGAATTCGCTCAAAAGTGGTAACGGACCACTCAGTTTTTGCATAATTCAAGGCCAGCATTTGCATGATTACTTGAAAAAAAAGTGCTACTCCTAATACAAAAAACACGCTTGTCATCAGTGGGGACAATAACCATGAATGATTCGTCATACAAATACCTCAATCTAAATTCGTCCTAACTTAATTCTTTATCCACCGCTTGTTGAGCAACTAAATTCAAATAATTAAATGGCTGATCATAGTGGGGATTATACAACATGTCAATGTACGCTAGTTCGTCAATTGTGTTACGATTTTGAATAACTATCGAAATCGCATTTGCTGATTGCGCCACCTCATACTTACTAATCAGCTGTGCTCCTAATACTCGTCGTGAATCACGATCATAAACCAATTTGATAGTCAGTTTTTCAGTCGAAGGCATATAATCAGGACGATAATCGTCTTCCCAAGTAACCGAAGTTGCGTTCAATCCCTTACGTAAGGCATTTCTCAATGTTAATCCAGTAGAAGCGATCGTATAACCATAAATCATAAGAGCCGATGTGGCTTGAGTCCCCATTGATTTTTGAACATTACCTAAAATGTTAATGCCCGCAAGAGCTCCTTGACGGATAGCATTAGTAGCCAATGGAATATATGATTCATTGTCATCATCCGGATTAAAATGCTGGACACTAGCGTCGCCAGCAGCGTAGATATCAGGATTAGAGCTTCGCATATAATCGTCAACTATAATGGCTCCTTCACGAGTCATATCAACTTGGCCTTGCAACAAATCAGTATTTGCTAAGAAGCCTGTGCAAACGATTGCCAAGTCCACATTATAAGCCCTCTTGTCTGTCTCGACAACTACTTCATTAGTATCTTCACTATTTTCAAAAGATTGACAACGTTCACCTAATCGAACGTCAGCCCCATTCTCTCTCAATAAATTTACGACATAATCTGATGTATCTGGGTCAACGTAATTATTTAGCAATTGTTCATTAGACTGGATGATAGTAACCTCATGTCCAGTTGAAGTGTAACCTTCGGCGAGTTCAACTCCAACATACCCACCACCAATGATTGCAATTCTGTGATTGTTTTTAGCGGTCTCATGGATTGCTCTGGCTTGGTTATAATCTTTACACAACAAAACTCGGGAATCATCTACACCATAAATTGGTGGCAATGGTACATATGACCCAGTTGCCATGATCAGCTTATCGTATGCATCTGTAAAAATCTTTCTTGTCTCTAAGTTTTCAACTGTAATTGTCTTTGTTTCTGAATCAACCTTTAAAACATCATGATTAATGTTTATTTTAGCGCCAGTCTTAGCCAATTCTTCAGGGCTGGAATAACACATTGTTTCTAGCTTATCAACCATGCCGCTTAAATAAAGTGGCACTCCACTAGAAAGGAATGACACATTGTTATGGCGCTCATATACCACAACTTCTACATCCGGGTAACGTTTAGTAATTTCATTAATTGCTGCAATCCCCGTATGAGTACAGCCAACTATAACAACTTTCATCTTTCCACTCCCATAATCACCTTGGATCATCACTTTCAATACGTAGCAAATGTGGTGCGCCGTAGTAATATCCTTGTCTTAAGTCAATTTCAAGTGACGTTGCGATTTCATCATCTTCTTTATTTTCAATTCCTTCAAGGATGAATCTCAACTTATTATCAATTGCTATTTGATGCCAAAACTTAACTTTTTCTTGGATTTGAGGATCACTAAATGGTTTATCAAAATTTTGTAACGCAAATTTGACTTCTGATGAATATGGAATTAATTCTGCAATTCGATCAAGTTGGTTTTCCCCTGTTCCAACATCATCAATACATAATTCCATTCCCCGTTCTTCAAACACTTTAAAATGTGGTTCCATATCTGCAACTGTAATGCCTTTGTCTGAGGGCTCCTCAGTTAATTCAATATTCACCCTCATTGGTCGCAGAATATCCTGAGCTTCACTAACTGCCCGATTAATTGCTGGGTCCATCATCTGAGTACGATTTAAATTCAATGAAACTGATCCAATTTTCAATGCCAATTTTTTGGAAGTAGCTAATAAAACGTCTGCGATAACATCTGCAGGAATATCAGCAAATCTAACCGGCGGCTCCCAATGGTCACCTACGAATTTTTTCATTAACAACTCGTAGCCAATTAGCGAGTTCGTGAACTTATTTAGCTGCGGTTGAATAAAATAACGGTACATGTTAATACTCCTTTAAAAGGCCTTATTTTAAAACGTTTAACTTAATTAACTCACACACTATTATATTAACACTTAAGGCCTTTAACAATACTAAATAGCGTGCATTATCAATGATTTCCCATTTGTGAAGCTAATAAAGAAACTAAATTATTATACGAATAAAATTCATTTGTTTTAACAATACCGATACCACCATTTAACTTAGAAGACGGTTCATTGACTTGAGATTGCCAAACAATCTTCATTGCCTTTTGGTAGTATTCCTGGTCATGAACATTAGCAAAAACCATCGCTGCTAACCCATAATTGGCTGGTGACTGATTCTTATCAACGATTTGGCCGGTAACAGTATAAGTATTGGCGAGCTGATGTTGATCGACTTGTAACCTTAACCAATTCAAACTCGTCTTTTTGAGTTTACCAACTTCAGCCAAATGCAATAAAACTTCCAATGCTTCAGAACCGTTCAACGCCTTTTGTGAGTACTGCTTAGTTTTCCAATCATAACTTGCTGCATAAAGTGGGAAAACATCCCCAAGATAGCCATGTTCCAGCACTCGCAGCTGATGTTGATATTCTTTTCGGCCTTTTTTTGTCGCTGATTCAAAGTACTTTAAAGTCTTTAAATCAAAGTAAGCCAGTGACCCATTATCCGTTCCTTTTTGTAACTTTAAATCATAGAAGTTAGTTAACTGGCCATTTTTAATAACATTTTGACTCAGTTCGGCAAACTTTCTGGCAGCAACTTTTTGGTAATGAGTGGTCTTGCTTACTGCATCATAAATAACCATAGAACGCAGGATTCTCAAATCATCCAAAGTCGCATTAACATCCGCCTGTTTATCTGCATCAGGATCGTATCGATAACTGTACTGACTTCCCTGACCAAAGGTCTTATTGGTTTGACTTAAGAATTGATGGAACGATTCATTCTGCTTGGATAGCGCTAAATAGGTCAACCACATACCTGAAGACTCACTCAACATTTCATGACCGGTCGCGTATTCAGTCGATTGTTTATGATTATTTAGATTTGTGTAGATTCCTTTTTTGACCAACAAGTTATTTTGAATAAAATCCCTTAACTGATTGGAACGTTTTACATCTGTCTTAGTAACCCTCAGCTGATATTTCGGTAAAACATTCTTATTAGTTTGTTGGTCAGGCACGTTAACTTGAACTTGCTTGTTGGAGCCACAGGCAGTGATAAATAAGCAGCCACAACAAAGTAATAATAGCTTAATTATCTTTTTCATCTTTACTCACCTTATGATGCTGGCACATCATATTCGATTTCCTTCACTCCGCCATCGATCAAGTCATATGGACTGTTCATTTCATCAGCATTCCACATTGAGATTCCGATAGCCAAGGAAATATTTAATCCATTCAATTGTTCATTGGTGGCCAAGTTCTTCTGGAAATTCTCTTTGATTCGCTCAGCAGCAATCTTGGCACCATCAGAATCTGTGTAAACCAAAATTCCCCAAGTAGGCAACTCATTATTCAAATAATATGTGACATCATTTTCACGAGTTGAACGAGTAATGACATTTGAAGTAATTTCTAGTAAGAATCGTTGCTGCTCCACACTCATCATTCTCTTTAATTCTTCGTAGTAACGAATTCGAATAATAATTGTTGAGACTGGTAAATTAAATCTGCGGTTAGTTTCAATAAATACGTTAGCATCTTGGACGTAGGCAATTGTGGTTCTTAAGTTTGTTTCAGTATCAAAAGCTCCTTGCTCCGCAATTGCTTTTCGCAAGTTATTATTAGAGGATTGAATTTCTCGTTGCTTAGTAGTCATCTGGTAAACACAGCCTGATAACAACATTGGCATGATCAACCAGAATACTAAACTTATTGGTAAATGTTCAGGGTTAACTCCATGAATATAAAACATCGCAATTACCTGAAGAAAAATAAACACAAGATTTTCAACAAAGCCAGCGTAAATTCCGTAAAAATACGTAATTATAATTGATAGGATCGTTAGTGCCATATAAATGGTATTCAATATAACATTACCGGTAAAGCTCATTAGTAATGCGGTTAATCCCATCAAAGCTAGAAAGGCTAATAAATATATGTCAGATAAAAGATTGTTTCGCGCATCATCATTCATGTTTATTATCTCCTATCTTCAATAGTCCATTCTTTCGGAGCAACATAAATCCAACCACAGCAATAATGGTGGCAACGAATACAGCAAGTCCTAAGTATATTAATAGCTGTGAATTCTTGCTGATCGTGTGACTAATATTTTGTTGTGAGTTAATTGCTGCAACCTTTTTAAAGCGATAACTATAGTGATTGTTATCTTGATCTACCAATATTCCATCAGTGTTTTGATACTGTTGAATATTTTTTTGGTCACTGATTTGAGTAGATGCTATAAAGACATCTTCTGGCTTAGCAGCAGTAATAATCAACATCCCCCGTTGCTTATTATATGGTGATCGGATCAATTGATCAGTTCCAATATTGTGACCATAACCACTTTCGATGCTTAACTTTTCGTTAGATAAAAAGTGGTCGAACCCGTTATCGAATTTAAAATACAATTTGGAATTTAATCGTTTAATTAAATTATTTTGATCTGGAGTACCAAAGGCCACCACATTGGCATTTTCCAAAGTGGATGAACTAGGCTTGTTATCATAAACTTTTAAATCACCCATGTTGGATTGTGTATAGTTACCAATCAAATTAACAATGTTAGTAAAAGTTTTAAAATCATTGGCAGTCATGTCTTTAGGGCGGACAATCGCCAAATTATTAAAGGCCCCGTTCTTAAGAAACATGCTTGGGTAATTTTTGAATAATAAATCGTTTTGCGGTTCTGACTTAATATCTGCTTCGGAATCGCTATCGACAGTTGCCCAAGGTGTCTCTGCGTTACTATCAGCATTTTTCTTCAACTGTAAATCAAAAGCCACGCGAATAGTAAAACTGTTCCCTAAGGGCTTGTCTTTTGGCAAAGAAACAGTTACTGAATCACCATTGGCTCGTTGCATAGTAAGTTTCTTACTACCAATTGCTTGATTATTAACGTACACAGTAATCAACGAATTATTGAAATCCAAATTTTTAGCATACTTATAATTAATCTTTATCTTAGAACCATTGGCATTAGTTCTATCGACTGGCAAGTTAACGAAAAATGCCTGTTCATGATGATTAGCACCCGTTAATTGCACATCTTGATTCGTCAGCTGATAGCGTCCCTGATATTGCAACACAGATGTATTGGTGTTGGTTTGATCAGTGACCGTTTTTTCATCTGAAGCAGTTTCACTCATTAATTCTGAGTTTGCCACAAATTTAGCAGCCCGAGTCAATAACTCATTATTGTTAGATGTGACTACCAGATCATTATGATCACCGTCATTTACTCGTTGTAGCACGGCTTTTTGATCAAGTCCTTGTCGCCTAACTGCCTTCTTTAAATTATCAGGCAAGTGATCATACTTAGCCACGATCATCCGATATCTGGCCTGGTCATACTTTTTATCATTCAAAGTCACAATCGGTAACTCTTCATCAGCAGTGGTGATGGTTCGAGCTTGACCAGACAAAGCCGTTGCACTTGATGTTAATTCATTATTATCTGGTTTATTTGCTGTAGCCACCACAGCTGATTGGTTACTGATAGTATCGGCACCAGTAAAATAATCGTAGAATGACTTGATTGAATTCTTGGCAGGCGCCAAACCATATTCAAAGTTCACGTTGGCACCACTGTAAATCGTGAGCCAATTTGCTGGTGTTGAAACAGCTTGGTTACTATTTTTATTAGTAATTTGGCCCATAATTTGCAGATTATTCGTACCAGAAATCAATTTTTTAGGAATTTCAATTTGACGATTTTGAATGCCACTATTGTTCTTAGGCTTGAATGAATAAAATTTAGTACCATTGATCATTACAGTAATATCGGATGATTTTTGATCATTAAGCTGAGAAATTTGAAAACTAAGGTTAAATGTCGCCTTTTTGACATCCCAATAACCCATCTTAACGAAATACATATTTGTCTGAACTGAACTTCCTGACAAACTAGTCGTCGTATTTTGAAATGGTTCAGTGTATGTTGAAGTGGCTCCTTTGGCAGATTGTGCTGTCAGGCCCCCTAACAAAATCATGACCACTGCAATAAACAACGCAAGTAACTTACTTATATCGTTTTGTTTTATACCATTTGGCTTGTTGATGAAAGACTTGTTCACGAATATACCCCACCATTCCATGTACGGCCACAGCAAGCCACATTTGGCTATAAACGGCGTACATAAGTAATATTATTAATAAATTTGAGAAGGTCATTTCCCCCTTCTCGGTTAGGACCGTTACAAACGTACTTAAAACAAATAACAGAATCGCAAATGCCCAAACTGAATTGCTAAAACCTTGCAGATTGGAATGAACCACTCCAGAAACCGAGAGAACAAAGACTGTATCTGACAAAATCAATGATGTCATCAATAAGAAATACACAGCCATAAAATAAAATAGATCAAATCGAATTCGCACTGATTTAGGATCAAATAGCAATTTAGCATTCTTCAAAATTACGTAGATATTTCCCTTAACCCATCGTGTTCGTTGATGGAACCAAACGTCCAGTGTTTGCGGTTCTTGTTCCCACGTAACTGCTCGTGGTTGAAAGCGAATGTGATAACCCCGACGATACACCTGAAAACTAATTTCGGTATCCTCGGCCAAAGCCTTCTCATCCCAGCCACCGATGGCTTCCAAGAGATCTCGACGAATAACGTAATTGGTTCCTGGAATCGTACACAAGCCAAACAACTGTTGTCTACCTGCCTGCGCCATCCATTGAAACGATAACGTTTCGACATTAATAAATCTAGTAAGTAATGATGCATTCTTATTTCTAGTCCGAAACTTTCCGATTACCGCTCCAGTCTTATCATTTTGTAGTAACTGGGCAACCAGTATGCGTAACGCTCCTGATTCAGGAGTATTATCAGCATCATAAATCGAGATTAGTGAACCGCGGGCCCTGGTATTCAGTGCAATATTAAGTGCATTGGATTTGCCCTTACCGCCATTGGTCTTATCAGTGTTAATAACTTCTAAATTTCGGCCTTTGTACAAATCCTGTAACCCAGCCAACAGTTCAGCTGAATTGTCGCTTGAATTATCATTTATCACAATTACTTCATACCGATCATGAGGATAATCAAAGTTAAGTAAAGCCTGAACTGTTTTAACAATAACTATTCCTTCGTTATGAGCAGGAACCAGAATCGAAACAAAGGGCACATCCTCAGGATTTTCTGGTAATTGTGGTGTAGGAGTTTTACTCCATTTTAAATAGTACGTATATCCAGCAATCGTCAAAATCAGGTTAACAATTAAAATCAACCAAATCGACAGCACTGCAATTAATAGAAAAAAATCTAAAACCGACATTGATAACTCCTTCGCTTATTCTTCGGTAAACATCCGCCGATAGATTCGTCGACCTATCCAGATGAAGACAATAAAAATAATCAGAATAACACTGAACAAAACCAGCATTACATTTGATTGGGTTTTAAAAAACTTATTGATAGGTGAAATCTTTTGAGTTGGGATATTTTGATAAACATCATTTTGTGGTTTAGTGATCTCGACCGGACTGTTATTTAAATAATAGTTACCGCCCTGTTGACTAAATTGAACCGCACCACCGGAAATTTTCATTGCCTTAGCACTAGTCAAAGGATCAAATAAATTAATATTTAGTTGATTGATCTTACTAATTAGTCTTTTAATGCCAAGTGCCTTGTTAGGCAATGAGGTGGTGATTGCAACTGGCATCGGCCATGAAGCCTTAGTTAACTGGTGCACATCAGTGAACTGATTTATAGGAACTCCATAAAAACTTGTTTGACTAATTCCAGCTCGATTATCCTGATCCGCGTAACTGAATTCATTGGGGTCAGCCAAGAGAATTCGCGTATTGGCAATATTCAACGCATTATTTCGATACACTACATCTTGATTCCAGTAATTTTCAGCGGTTACGCCCACTGGAAATACGTTCTGTTGCCCCAATGAAACCAAATTATTTTGAATAATGCTGCTAAGTTCCGCGCCACTACCGGAGCCAGGTTGTATCGTCGTGGGAGTTTTTAAAAACACAACCCCTCCGCGCTGTTCGACTAATCTCAGGCTGTTAGTGAATTTAGCAAATGCCTGATAGTTAGTTATATCGTTCACGCTGGTGGTGCTGACAACAAATGGAATTCCGGCTTGATATAGCTGATTACTCAACTGATTAAGTTTAGTCAGGTCACTATAAGGAGTGATTCCGATAATTGTTAACACTGGCGGTTGACTTAATGACCGATCAAACAGCTTCGCAATTAGTTCACCGGCAATCAAAAAGCTTAACCCGCTACTATCAAAACGTGGTAAATAGCCTCGCCTCCCATTAATAATACCGTAAGGATAACGAGTATGATTACTAGTTTGCGTTACTAGGTTTCCGAAAACTTTCGCTGATTTTGGCAGCTTCCGTGCCAGCTTAATTGAGCTGCTGAAAGGAATAGGTTGGCTAGATCCTCGATCATTTTGAATCGCAAACTGTTGATGATACACCGTTACAGTTTTCAGTTTCAGTTGCCGAGCCTCGGCATTAGATATTCCTTCACCGACGTGGAGCTTAATTCCGGAATATTTATTTCGGTCGGAATCAAACTGTGTATTAGATTGGTGACTACCAGCCCAATTGACCATTGTGATAACGCCGGTGTACTTTTCTTTACTCAGCATTCCCTTATGGTAGTCATTCATCCTAACCGTATCGACTTTAATGTTCAAGCTAGTCAACAACCTTTGTAGTGCATCAATTCTACGATTACCCTTTTTTACGACATTTTGCGAATCATATGCTAGCAGGACTTTGGGATTGGTCGCCGCTTTGGCGGACTGAGAAAACCAGGTCAGGCCAAAAAATAAACCAAATATAATTAATATCGTATTTAATTTATTCTTCATTGACTCGTTCCTTTCCAAAGTTTCTTTCTAATCACATCAGCAATTAAGATCAGATAAACTAAATCTAAACTAAATGAAACTGGCAACATATGTTGTGACAAATTGGTTTCACCAAACGTTAACAGGGTCGTCAGAGGTAAAATCATCGTACCGATCATTAATCCGACTATCAAGAAAAACTTCATTATGCCGGCAATTTCTTTACGACTTTTAAAGTTGTTATACATACCAACCAAATAAATAATGCCTAATGTCAAACCAATCATGACATTAAATGCATATTTTTTAGGATAAAAGGTACTAGACAATTGACTATAAAGAGTGAAGAAACTGAACTGTTGCAATGCTCGACCGTGTCCCTTTGTGTAATTTCCCAATGCAGAAACTTGCACCACCATCATATTCTTAGCCACATCATTCAAAGAGGTTCCTAATTGCTTCAGATGATTACCGTAATAATCGACCAACCAAAAAGTATTATATTTATCAATCAAGTTATGCTGAACATACTTAGAATCAGGTTTTAATGCTGTGTAATCCGTCGGAAAATAATCCTGATCCTTCATTAAAATAAATTGTTTGTTCAAGCTTGCATTACTCAAGCTAGAAATTGGATCATCATTATTTGCTAAAACTCCCTTAGTGAACGATTGGAATTTGTTAACCATCTGTTCTTCCGGAGTCAACATCGTTGTCGAAATACCACTGGTTATTAAAATCATGGCCACTCCAGCACCCAGATACCACCTTTGATATCTAATTCGTGGCAAGAAGAACAAACCAGCCGAAGCAATCGCAAACACCACACCTAAAGGAGCAACAGAATAGTCGCCCATTATCAATAGGAATACTGCAATAAAATAACCAATGACTGCCGCAAACAATTTTCTGCCATGTAACTGTGGAATATAAATTAGCAGTGCTACAGCCAACACTAAGAAAATCAATGTCGTAGCTTGAGGATAGAATGAATTAAAGTACATTAGAAAAGCTGAGTCACCAGCAACAATTCCCACTAATATCGCAAAGACATAAGCTCCCATCGAGCGCCTGCCTGGTACTAGAGACTTTGTAAACATATAGATACTAGCAATGTAGGCTATCAAATAAACCAGTCCTAAAAATCTAATATCGAATATATGCGTACTGAAAAACATCTTATTAATCAATATGGCTAACTGAATAAAGAAGCTCTGAGTTTTCCAAACCCCGCTACCCAAATCGTTATAATACTGCTTAATACCATATTGAGTGACCACATACTGAGAATTTGAGCCCTTCAGCGCATACAAATTGTTACCATTTAAAACTCTATTAAAATCTCCATTATCAGCGTAACCATGAATTGGTGCAATTAATAATAGATAAATTCCCATTACCCCACAAATAATGGCTGTTAAAGTTGCTGGCGAGCAATATTTAATAATCAGGCCCAGAGCTTGCTGACCTTTTAGCTTGATTTGCCGCCATGAATCTATAAATTTTGACGAACTCAAATCCATGTCCCCCCTTTAATGGATTTTGTTAGCTTACAAATTCAATTCGAATGCCTCTCGCACAGGATCAATCTTATCGACAACATTAATCTGACCTCTTCTAATAAATCCAAAAGAAGTTACCAGTCCTTGCAAAGGTTTGTTTACTCGATGAGTGTCAATTCGAACATTTCTCACCTGTTGACTAACGATCATGGAAATCAAATTAGACAACATGTAGTTGGATAAATGTTGACCTCGATAATCTGCACTAATCGCCATGCGATGAATCACTGCATACTTATCGTCAGGCTTTTGCCAAGCACCGTCTGTAATGACCTTATAGTTATTATCCGGTGTGAAAGATACCGCTGCATATCCAGCAACCTTATCGTCAACAATCAATACCTGACCATTACCACTGTCTATGTCATCGTTGATCATCTGTTCATTAGGATGACCATCTTGCCACTGAGGACTGCCATATCCTTTCAAGAAGGCTTTAGCACTGTTAATAATATCCATAATTGCTGAAACATCGTCTCTGTTAGCTTCTCTTATATAAGTTAATTTCAATTTTTAGACTCCCAAATAAAATTAGTCCCTTTAATATTACATCATAATTGACCTGTGGTAAGCTGTAGTTAAAAATAATGTTAAAAGAAAGTGGTGGCTAAAGATGAAAATTGTTGTATTAGATGGCTATGCCTTAAATCCGGGTGATCTAAGTTGGAAACCACTCAAAAACATGGGTGATGTGACGATTTATGATCGAACCCCACATGACCAAACTGAAATTTTAAAACGTATTGGCGATGCTGAAATCGTGTTTGATAACAAAACACCGCTAGATGCTGAAATTCTTAATCGCACACCAAACTTAAAATACATTGGCATTCTTAGTACCGGCTATGACATTATTGACCTAGCCGCTGCCAAACAAAATGACATTGTAGTTACGAATATTCCGGCATACGGAACTGATGCAGTTGCCCAGCATACATTTGCCCTGTTGCTGGAAATCACTAACAGAGTTGGCTTACACAACCAGTTAGTTCACGATGGTGTTTGGGCAAAGAGCCCTGATTATACATTTTGGGACGCCCCATTAGTAGAACTACGAGATAAGACCGTCGGCCTGTTTGGGTTTGGTAAGATTGCTCAACAAGTAGCCCGATTAGCCCATGCATTTTCAATGAAGGTAATTTACTACAATCATCGTCCAAAACCATTTGATGAAGATTGGGCTACTCAAGTTGATATGGATGCTTTATTTGCCCAATCAGATATCATTAGCATGCACACTCCACTAACACCGGAAACAAACCAAATTATCGACTGCGATAACATCACCAAAATGAAGGATGGTGTCATCATCATCAACACTGCTCGTGGTGGGTTGATTGAAGAAGAATCCACAGCTGATGCATTGAACAGTGGTAAAATCGCCGCATTAGGAACAGATGTTGCGAGTCATGAACCAATCAATCAAGATAATCCGCTACTCAGCTCCAAGAACACATTCATTACTCCACACATTGCTTGGGCCCCACTATCAACACGTGCCCGTCTACTCGATATTGCAATTGATAACTTTCAAGCATATCTTGATGGCAAACCCGTTAACACTGTTGAAGAATAGAACAAAAACATTTGGTAAACTTCATAATTAAACCAATTTTTTTAAAGCACCAAAGGCCTGCTAAGGACAAATAGTCTTTAGCAGTTTTTTGTATAAATTTCTTCATTTTCCATTAAACCGCTTTCATTTATCCGATAATGTTTTACAATGAAGATGTAAGGATATAGGCAACTATTAACAGTGTTACCGCATTAACTATTTTAAAATTTGGAGGGACCCGCTATGACAAAAAACAAAGCAATCATGATTGGTGCTGGATTGGCTAACTTAGCCGGAGCAGTGTATTTAATTCAAGAAGGACATTGGCAAGGCAATCAGATCACCTTTTACTCAATCGATGATCACGGTTCAAACGATGGCTCACCAGTATCTACAGCCGCTGGTGAATATTGGAACGAAAACCATCCCCTGAACAAGACGCAAGGTTTCGTCGCTCGTGGTGGACGGATGTTAAACTACCGCACATATGTCGATCTAATGGACCTATTGTCACGGGTCCCATCTGCAACCGAAAGCGGCATGACCGCCGCTGAGGACACTCGTGACTTTGATGCTAAGCACCCCACTTTTGATAAGGCCCGCTTACTTCAAGGCGGTAAAGGCATCATCGATGGTGGTAAGTTAGGCTTAAATAATAAGGACCGAGTGTTATTATCAAAACTTGTTCTCATGCCTGATTCAAAAGAAGAAGAACTAGACAACATATCAATTGCGGACTATTTCAAATCAAGTCCTCATTTCTTCCAAAGTCATTTCTGGTACATGTGGGAAACAACCTTTGCGTTTAGAATTCAAAGTTCCGTACAAGAATTACGTCGTTACATGCACCAAATGATTTATGAATTCACTCAAATCGAACATTTAGTTGGTGTTAACAGAACTCGCTATAACCAATATGAAAGCATCATGTTACCTTTGATCAACTATTTAAAGGATCAAGGTGTCAACATCATTTTGAATCGTCGAGTTACTGATTGGGAATTCAAAGATACACCAATGCAAGATGATATTACTGTTACCGGATTAAAGATGGTCAACACTGAAACCGACGAAGAAGAAACAGTCCCAGTAGATGATCAAACTGCAGTTTTCTTCACTAATGGTTCAATTACAGACTCAGCTAGCCTTGGTGACCTCAACACTCCCGCAGCTGAAAATCCGGATTATGGTGCCGCAGCTAGCCTATGGAAGAAAGCCACTGAACACTTCTATAACTTAGGTAATCCTGACAAATTCTTCAATGATCGAAATGCTAGCGAATGGGTCAGTTTCACTTTGACTACCAAAAACCATATTCTTCTCAACGAAATTGCTCGCATCACCACTCAAGTTCCTGGAAATGCCCTCAACTCATTTCTTTCAACCAGCCCAATTACACCGCTTGGTCAAGAAGACATCAACATGTCGATCGTGGTTCATCATCAACCACATTTCACCGACCAAAAGGCTAATGAATCAGTAATCTGGGGCTACTTCCTCTACCCACGTCGAACCGGTGAGTTCGTCAACAAACAATATATTAAAATGACCGGTAAGGAAATGGTTCAAGAATTAATTGGTCAATTATCAAAAGTCGATCCCGGACCAGTTAACATCAAAGAAAAAGAAGCGGCAATCATGGATAGTGTGATCAACAACATCCCTGTTTACATGCCATACGCTTCTGCCCTCTTCAACAATCGGGCCAAAGTTGATCGGCCAGAAATTATTCCTGCTCACTCCACTAACTTAGCCTTCACTGGTGAATTTGTGGAACAACCTTATCAAATGGTCTTCACTGAACAAAGTGCCGTTCGTTCTGGTGAAATCGCCGCATTCCACTTTGCTGGCGTACCAATGGATAAGCTAGTTAAAAACCCACGATTTGATAAAGATCCAAAGGTATTGGCAAGAGCCACTAAGAAGATGTTTAGCTAAAACAAAAAAGGATTATTCCGATTGGAATAATCCTTTTTTGATTACATATTTTTAGTCAACAATCACATATGACTTGATTGTTTTACGAGCATCCATGTCTTTGTACGCTTGATCAATATCAGATAATGAATAAGTCTGAGTAAATACCTTACCTGGATTAATCACACCATCCAAGACAGCCTTTAATAATTCTGCCTTGTCATAAGTAGTTACTGAAGCTGGTCCACCAGCAATTTGGAGGTTACTGTAAAAAGCACCTGTCAAATCTTGGCTGGCAGTATGTGGTAAGCCTACACGACCAACAATAGCACCGGGACGACCAACAGTCATTGCGGTTTCAGTTGATTGTTCAGTTCCAACACATTCCAAAACAGCATCGGCACCTTGACCATTTGTTAATGCCATAATTTCTTTAACTGCTTCATCACCACGACTAGCAACGTTATCAGTTGCACCGAATTCCTTGGCTAATTGCAAACGATCATCGTGACGACTAGTTGAGATGATCTTCTTAGCGCCCTTCATCTTGGCTGCAATAATTGCACAAAGACCAACAGCACCGTCACCCATGACAACAACATTATCGCCATCATGAACGTTAGCAACTTGAGCTGCATGGTAACCAGTAGCCATAACATCAGCCAATGTTAACAATGATTTAAGCATACCTTCGCTGTAATCACTTGGTTGACCAGGAACTTTAACTAATGACCATTGGCCATATTGGAAGCGAACGTATTCTGATTGAACACCTTGACTGAAATTGTCAGTATGATTTTGACATGAACCATCGAAACCTGCTAAACAAGCAGCACAATGACCACAACCATGAGTAAATGGTGCAATAACAAAGTCACCAGGTTTAACAGTGGTAACGTCATCTCCGACACTTTCAACAATCCCTAAAGCTTCGTGACCAGAGTTGATTTGATCTGGTTTAACATCGTTAATACCACGATAATCCCATAAGTCTGAACCACAAACACAGGTTCTAACAACTTTTAAGATGACATCTCCGGGTTGTTGAACTGTAGGAATGTCTTTATCAACCAGCTTCATTTCGCCTGGTTTAACTAAAATTGATTCTTTCATGAACGATTTCCTCCTATTGATACAAACGCATTATTAATGATTATAAGTACGAGTTAGGAATGATATCTGACTCAAACTTATTATAAACTTTTTTATTCGTTATTTATCGTTTATCCCAATCAATATTCGACTGTTGTCCCAAAATTTGGTCAATTTCTTTCAATTCTTCATCAGAAAATTCTAAATTATTTAACACCGCCGCGGATAGCTTTATATGAATAAACAATAAAAAACCTAACGCAGAATTTCATCAACGTTAGGTTCTAACTAATATTATTTATGCATTACTTCTGTGCCGTGCTAAGTAAAATACCGTAGCCACAACCAGTACCAAAGCTCCGACGACAACTGAAACTCTAGTATCTGGATTAATGAACATAAAGGCCACAATCACTAGCAACATTAATATCGCAAAATAGTTTGATAAGGGATATAGTGGCAACTTGAATGGATGAGTATCCATAACTTTAGGATTGTTCTGTCTGAAGCGTAACTCAGCTAGCAGAATCACAAACCATGGCACCATACCTGGTAAGACTGATGAACTAAAGACAACCACGAATAGGTTTGCGGTTGATTTATTGTAGAACGAGAACAACATATCGATTACAAAACCGATTAAGATACCACCAGAGATTCCCATGATGGCTGCATCAGGAACCACTCGTTTAGAAACTCGACCAAATACCTTAGGAGCGTCGCCTTCATGAGCTAACTTGAACAACATTCTACTTGAAGAATAGATTCCTGAGTTGGCTCCTGATAAAGCAGCGGTCAACACAACAAAGTTAATAATTCCCGCAGCGGCTGAAATCCCAACCTTAGCGAATGTTGAAACGAATGGTGAACCAATTGAACTTAGCTCATTCCAAGGATAAATTGTCACAATCACAAAGATTGCTCCAACATAGAAAATTAAAATTCTGAATAAAACGGACTTAACTGACTTAACGATGGCTTGTTGTGGATTAGCAACTTCACCGGCGGAAATTCCAAGTAGTTCAATACCTTGGTAAGAACCGACAATGATAGACATTGAGAAGAAGAATCCAGTCACACCACCAGTAAAGAAACCACCATGAGACCATAAATTACTAAAGCCAGTTGGATGGCCACCATTACCAACTCCAAAGAAGATAACTGTGAATCCAAGAATAATCATCATGATAATGGTGATAACTTTGATCATGGCAAACCAAAATTCTAGGGAGCCATATGCCTTAGCACTCGCCAAGTTAGCTAGGACCAAGAATAAAATGATGATAATTCCCACCGTAAAGGAGCTGATATTCGGCCACCAATATTTCAAATATTCTGTAGCGGCAACCACTTCTGACATCCCCACCACAATATATTCAAAAACATTAGCCCATTTAGCTAGGTAACCTGCTAAAGGATGAACATATTCCGTCGCGTAATCAGCGAATGAACCAGTACCAGGATTAACATATATCATTTCTCCTAAGGCACGCATAACTATGTATAAAATCAAACCAACAAACGCATAAGCTAAAATAACTGATGGGCCAGTCCACTTAATCGTTGAGGTGGAACCCATAAATAATCCAACTCCAATGGCCCCACCAAGTGAGATCATTTCCATTTGCCCAGCCGTCATAGAGCGTGATAACTGAGGCGTGCTCTTAATATCTTTCATAACTACCCTCGTAAAAATAAATTTTAAATACATTATATCTTAATAAAATTAGAACCTGTTTTACTATAGCACAACGAGTGGTTGATTGTCTTTTTTCTATTTATGATCTAAACGAATTGAATTCTATAATATTTTTTACAAAATAAAAAACGTTGCTTGCACAACGTTTAAAGGAATTTTTATGCGTCCCCCGAGAATCGAACTCGGATCATGAGGACCGAAATCTCATGTGCTATCCATTACACTAAGGACGCCTTACATCCTTAAGTATAGTAGCAGTCAGATTAAAACTCAACCGCTTTATTCCTTGGCGATATCTTCTGCTTGGTTAGATAAGTACATGAATAACATGTCAGGATTTTGTTTAAAATCCTCAATTAGTGAATTACCAGCCATGGGTTTGATTGTATGAGTCACCCGGCCAGTGACCGTAGCAACTTCTAGTTCGTCATCATACCGAGCTGAATCGTAGTGGCCTTCTTCGGCTTCATCCAAGTATCCTTGGAATGATTGCAAAATCGTGTCTTTAATCACATCATCTTCTGTCACAGATTGGCCTTGATCATTTAGTTCTTGAACTCTTTGGGCAACTTCTGCCATTGTTAAAGGTACATCGACTTCCATATTCTTTCCTCCACTTTTATTTTCTGCTAATATTCTACCATGATTAGCAAACAAAATATCCATCCTGCTTGCATTTATAGCAGTTATGAATGAACATATATATATGATAATTTTAAAAGGGGGCGTTTAATCCATGCGACCAGCAATATCAGTTGCAGAGTCTCGTGATTTAGACAAAAAGACCATTGAAGAAATTGGTATCCCCTCTGCAGTACTTATGGAACGCGCTGCACTGGGGATTTACCACGATATGATTAACAACCCAGACCTTAGCTTAACTAAAACATTAGTGTTAGTTGGCAATGGGAATAACGGCGGTGACGCATTAGTTGTCGCCCGTTTATTGTTTACACATAATTATCCAGTCGATATTTTACTCACTGGTGAACCAGACAAACTCAGTTCTGAGTCTAAGCGCCAGTTAGATATCTGTCGTTATTATCAAATCAACGAAGTGCCTACAGCCACTGACATGAATGGTTACTCAACAATCGTTGACGGTCTATTCGGAAGTGGCTTAACTCGCGACGTTGAAGGCGCCTATAAAGAATTAATAGACAAGGCCAACGCATCGTCAGCCAGTATTCACGCCATCGATATCCCATCTGGATTAAACGGTGACACTGGCAAACCGATGGGCACCGCAATCAAAGCTACATCCACATCTACGATTGCCTACGAAAAGATTGGCATGGTGGAACCAGAATCATGGGAGTTCACTGGCAAGATTTTTGTCGACGATATTGGCATTTACCGCAATAACCACATTGAAAATTAACCACTAATCTAGGAGGATTTCCAATGGATAAACTATCTCAAGGCTACATGAATGTCAAAGACGCTGATCCAGATATTATTATTGATTTAAAATATGCCACACCAGATAACTTCACGGGTAAAATAGTTTATGATTTTGACCAAGCTATTGCTCGCATCGATACAGTCAAGAAGTTGGCAGTTGCCAGTGAGTTAGTCAAACAACAGGGTTACCGGCTAAAGGTTTGGGACGCTTATCGCCCTACATATGCACAACGAAAATTATTTGAAGTGTATCCTGATCCGATGTGGGTAGCGGAGCCCAATCCTAATTTTAGTCATCAAAAAGGTATCACATTTGACCTAACATTAGTTACCGCTGACGGACAAGATATCGAAATGCCCACTGCCTTTGATGATTTCAATGGTGGTGCCAAACGTAATGCCACTTGGACACCAACCGCCACTACTAACTACCAAATTTTAAATGATGCGATGGTTGCTGCTGGTTTCGTTGGCTATGAGAATGAATGGTGGGATTATCGCGACACGGATACTGATGAATTCGGCCCACTGGAAGTTGATCCAAAAAATTATTAATTACTAGGAGACAGAATCATGAAAATTGCAATTATTGGAGCAGGCCCTCGAGGTGTTCTAGTAACATCTGCTCTTTTGAACCAATACAAACAACGGACCGACCAAACTGAACCACTAGAAATTAAGATTTTTGACCCTTATGGAATCGGTGGTAGAGTTTGGCGAACTGATCAATGGAATGGTTTAGTAATGAACTCACCTGCTGATCAAGTTTCATTATTTACCGACGAAACAGTTAATCTCTCGAGCAAAGTATACGATGGCCCTGCTCTATTCGGCTGGCTCAAAAGTGATGTTGCAAAGAAATTCTTAACTGAACATAATTTTGATCAAGAAATGATTGATGCAGCAAGTAACATTGCACCAAACGACTATGCTCCTCGGACTTTGTATGGTGCGTATATCCAGTGGTTCTATAGCGAACTTCTCCGTCAACTTGCTCATAATGTGTCACTCGAAGTGATCAAATCTCAAATTATCAGTCTGAATACTACCCAAGATGCCAAAGTTAACGTAGTTACTTCTGACAAAGAAGAAATTTTCGATAAAATCGTCATGGCCCTCGGTCAACAAGATAACTACTTAAATACAGACGAACAAGAGTTAGCCTCGTATGCTGAAGAAAATGAATTAAAATACTTCCAACCTACTCACCCTGGTGACGTTAATGTTGATGACCTTCCGGCAGGCGAACCCGTAATTATTCGTGGATTGAGTCTTTCATTTCTAGATTACACTTCTGAATTAACACTTGGCAGAGGTGGCCAATACTTCAAGAACGATGATGGCACCTTATTCTATCAACCATCTGGTAGAGAGCCAAAAATAATTGCTGGTTCAGTTCATGGTGTGCCTTACTATCCAAAACCAGTCAGCGAAAAACGTTATGGCGAAATGGTTCAACCAGTCTTCTTAACTCAAGAAAACGTGGACAAGCACTTGGAAAATGGCAAATTACCATTTGAAACATTCATTGATTTGATTCGTTCAGATTTTCAACTTCACTACTACATGTTGTTAATCAATGATTCTTACCCATTCAAGAGCGCAACTCAGTTCAAAGAGGAATTTATTGCAGCTGATGACAAGCAAGCCGTCATTGACAGTTATGACTTTCCAGAAGAAGATCAATTTGACTGGGACTACATTCTTGATCCATTCAAGGATATCAAAGTCATCAGTACGACTGATTATCAAAACGTCGTTGTTAATTGGTTAAACGGCATTGTCAAAGATGCCAAGAAGGGTTCAAAAACAGGGCCTTTAACTTCAACCTTAGAATTGTTCAGAGATTTTGCCCCTACTTTAAGAAAATTAGTTGCAGAAAATATCTTTTCTAGTGATGAATACGCTAATGATTTCCGTGGCACATTCATTAGAAATCGTAACTTCTTGGCCGTTGGTGGTCCTGCATTCCGTTCAGCCCAATTATCAGCATTGATTCGAGCCGGAATCGTTACCATCATGGCACCAGGTATGGAAGTTAAAGCTGCAGATGGTTGGTTTGTTACCGCATCACCTAAACGCAATAACGATATCTTCAAATCATCAGTATTGATTGAAGCTCGGGTACCAAAAGCAGATATTAAGATTACTGCGAACCCTCTTTTAGAGGACTTAAAATCTAATGGTATGCTTCGCGAATATTCCGTTATGGTGCGTGATGAAGCCGCTGGATTAGCCGCTATTGATGTAAATCCTAACTCTGATCAGTTATTAGCAGCAAACGGCAGTCAAGAAGCGGACATCTTCTTATGGGGAGTTCCTCTTGATGGTTTGCGCTTAGCAACTACTGCCAGTCCTCGTCCAGGAACTAACGATCCTAACTTGCAAACTGCAGACAAAATTGCAGCCATGGTCCTTGGCCTAAAGCCTGCTGATGATGTCTTAATGATGTAATTTAATCAAGTAACAAGCACTAAAAAGAGCCGCAAGATCATTAGATGAAATATCTAATGATCTTGCGGCTCTTTTTTTAATCTGTAGTTTTCATAAATGATTTATCAGGAATTCTGATTAGGCTATATCGATTGGCCTGGCGACCAGCATGCAACCCAATTCCATTGATAAAGTTCTTCTTATACGTCGTAGTTATGATTCCGACCCATGCCTTTTGATTACGAACATCAAGATGTTTCAACCATTCTTTATTCCACTTATAGGCACTTGCGGAAACATTCAATGGGTTGGCACCATAAGAAATCGTTGCATCATTACTAGTTACTTCATACTTACCACCTTGAAGGTAAAACGTATACACTTGAACAGGTTTACGACCATCAGTATTAGAAACAGTTACGTAATGTGAGCGTTGCGCATATCGTAATACTAATGGCTTATATGTATACGACGTTGTCACGGCACTTTTATCCAATTTATTAACATCTTGAAAGAATGTTGCGTAAGTCATTCCCCAAAAAGCTAACACAAAGATTACTAACTCGATTGCTGATTTAGTAAAATTATTCCAAGTAAACGACTTCTTTTCAGTCACAAGTAATCGCAATCTTCGTGACCGCATGTCGTGGATCATCCATATTAGATAAATAATTAGAATCAACCATAAGGCCATCCCAACTAAGTTCCATGCTGATTTCATGGTGTATCTCCTTTTATTGTTAATATGATTAGTTTACACTATTTGTAAGTAAATTGGAAAATGATTCAACCCCAAAGAAGGTAAAAATATGTGCACTAGTTTAACCATGACAACATTAGACGAACATCTTCTCGCCGGTCGCACGATGGACTTTCCTGTCAAGGGAAACTGGCATCCAGTCCTAGTCGCCGATAGGTTTTACAACACTCCACTTGCAGGCAAACGAACCATTAAATATCCGTTCATCGGTGGCGGTCAGTTAATCGATAATCATGATTTATTAGTCGCAGATGGGGTCAATACCCAAGGCCTGAGTTGCGCTGAATTAATGTTTCCATTAAAAGCTAGCTATCACCAAGCACCAGTAGATAACCAGCTCAATCTGACTCCACAGGACTTTCTTAGTTGGGTATTAGCCGAGCATCAATCCATTTCTGAAGTATTAACAAATTTACCTGACATTGCAATTATTGGTCAAAAATGGTTATCAGGCAATGAAATCTATTCATTTCATTGGTTATTAGCGGACAAAACTGGTAGAACGGTTATCATTGAACCATTAGACCATCAATTAGTTGTAACAACCGACAACATTGGTGTTTTAACTAATTCACCAACATACCCAGAACATATTAAAAACCTGAAAAATCAGCTGGACGTTTCAACTAACGATTCAACTGAATGGCAAGCTGTGGCTAGAAAGTATGTGGTTAATAATCACGTTCCCCAGCCAACCAATACACCAACCACTCGATTCGTGTATGCGGCAATTAATAAATTGGGGACGGCTAAACCAGCCGATTCTGAACTAGCAACTATCTTTTTGAATCAGATTCTTTCAGAGGTCGCAATTCCGTTTAAACCAACGATGAATGACCATCCCAACTTTAATTTTACTCATTACATCTCCGAATGGGATTGCACAAGTCTGACGTATCAGTTCACGGACTGTCAAAGTCAAACACCCATGATTCATTCCTTAGCTGATGTGCTGGACCAAGAACCTCATACAACTCATTTTTTACTTTAGATATTCATCAATTTTGGTTTGCACTCCAGCTTCATTGTTAGTCAATTCAGTTACGTTACTTACTATAGCTAACAAATCATCAGCGGCATTTTTCATGGCGAAGCCCTCTGCTGATTCGCTCAACATCGCATAATCGTTGGCGTTATCACCGAAGGCGGCAACATCATCAAACGTTAAGTTCCACTCATCAAGCAATGCTTGGATGCCTGTAGCTTTAGAAGTGTCATCACTCATGATGTCCACACCGTTCATGCCACTTGAAACAGCGGTTACTCGATTCACAAATTTTACATTGATGTCATGGGCCATTCTCAAAGCACTTTCTCCTGCCACCATCACATCGATTTTATAAATCGTATCAAAAATTAAGTTCAGATCACTAACTGACTGCAAGTCTTCATAAAAACGTTGTGATGCCTTAAAGCCGTCTGAATCTGCTGGTAAATTACAGTAATCGCCATTCCGACCAGCCAAAATGATTTCAGCGCCATTAAATTCAGGCTCAGTTTGGAGATATTCCACAATCTTTTGAACTAACATAGGTTCCATCGGTGATTCAACCACCGAAACACCTCGTTCATCAATGACGTGAGCACCATTGTCACAAACATATGAAATAGGCCCTTTCACATCATGAAATTGTCGTAATGAATGGGCATATGTATTACTAGTTGCACAGATGAAGTGCATATTTTTATCTTGCATTTGGTCAAGCTGTTTTTGAAACTTTTGGTTATCAAATTCACCAGCATCGTTTAAAAACGTGCCGTCCATGTCAGAAGCAATTACTTTAATCATTTAAAACTCTCCCTACTATTGAATTGATAAAAGTCACCTATTATTCTAACGCATTCATCCTGATTAATCGATTGCGAAACTTTTAGTAAACTTGTATACTGAAAAAGATCATACAACTATCTGGGGTGCCAAAAGGCTGAGATAAAACCCATCGAACCTGATCTGGTTAGTACCAGCGAAGGGAGCATAATTCAGTTGTATCTGATACTAGATACCGCTGCACTTACGATGAATTTTAACTTACCGGTTCACCCTGTTTTACTTGGGTGGGCCGGTTTTTTATTGTTCATGATCGATAATCTCCATAGTCTGTATGAAATACATTTTGGAGGTCTTGTTTTATGACAAACAAGAAAAAAAGTCCTTGGACTTTGCACAACATCATTTTAGTAGCATTGATCGCTATTTTTAGCGGAATTATTTTTTGGGGAGCTGGGTTCTTATACACTGCCCTAACTGTGGCACTGACTCCAATCGGCATAGCTCCATTTGCCAATGACATCCTAATGGGATTGTGGACCATGGCAGGTCCATTAACTGGTTATTTGATTAAAACCTTTGGTTCAGCTTTCTTAGGTGAATTCTTAGGATCAGCAGTAGAAGTATTTCTTGGTGGCCAATGGGGTGCCGGTGCCTTTATTTCCGGAATCGTTCAAGGAGTTGGTTCCGAGCTAGGTTTTGCCTTAACCGGTTATAAAAAATATGGTTGGCTCGGACTTAATCTTTCCATTTTGACGACTGTAGTAATTACTTTTGCTTGGGACATTATCAAAAATGGTTATGGTCATTACGCACCATTAATGATTATTGGCCTCTTTATCACTAGATATATTTCCACCTTTATCTTTGGTGGCCTCCTAACCAAGGCAATCACTAACATGCTTGATAGAAGTCATATTTCAGTATCGACTAACAACAATTAGAGGGATCATTCATGGCTGACGTTACGATCACAAACTTTAATTTTAAATATCCAGAAACCAGTGCGAATGTCTTAAATGACCTCAATCTGACGTTTCCAGATGGTGAGTTTTCACTATTATCTGGTCCTTCAGGGAGTGGTAAGACAACGTTGCTAAAATTCATTGCCAGCCTCTACCCTAACTTCACGAATGGTGAGGCCTCTGGCACCATTTCATTTAATGGAACTGATATAACCACTGTGGATCCTCAAGTCAAAAACCATCTGGTAGCAATGATGTTTCAAAATCCTAATCAGCAATTTGCCATGAGTGTTGTCAGAGATGAACTGATTTTCGTGTTAGAAAATTTGCAGACTGACCCATCAAAAATGGACGCTATTATTGACCATGCACTTGAATTTACTGGTATCAGTGAGTTAGTTGATCGCGAAATCAACTCACTTTCTGGAGGTCAGAAACAACGATTAGCGCTGGCTAGTATCATCGCAATGGATGCGGAAGTGATTGTGCTAGATGAACCATTTGCGAGCATCGATTTTCCAACTCGGATTGACTTACTCCACAAATTAAAGCAACTGCAAACCAACTATCACAAGACAATTATCATTGCCGATCATGATTTAAGTAGTTATGAGTCATTAATCGATAATTTTTTCTACTTAGACCCTGAGCAATACCAGATCAGCAAGTTAGCTGCAGTTGAGGCTCAAAAATTATTCAAACAATTTGCCGATAACCGGATCGAATCGATTCCAGTTACCCAACCCAACTCAACTGACCGTATCATTTTGAATCTGCATGATTTTTCTTTGGGACCACATCACACTACCCTATTGAATCTATCTGAGTTTAGTTTTTATGAGCAAAAAACGACCCTGATTACAGGCGACAATGGTATTGGTAAATCAACGCTTTTCTCTGCGTTAACCAAGCTTTTACCATACAGCGGTAACGTGTTCTTTAAAGATAAAAACATTCGCACAATCCGCCCACTAAGCTACGCAAAACAGGTGAGTTTGTTGTTTCAAGATGCTGAAAATCAATTTTTAGCGATTACTGTTCAAGAAGAGATCGAATTATCTAAGCAGCATCGGATCACTAAGAATTATTCTGACGATATGATTACCGACATGATCGACAAGTTAGGCTTTACCGATCGAATGGATCAAGTTGTTTATTCTTTAAGTGAAGGTCAAAAAAAGAAGCTGCAAATCCTAGAAATGCTGATTATGAATCCACCCGTCCTGCTTTTGGATGAACCATTTAAAGGATTAGATTACAAATCTTTGCAAATAATCGTGGGCTTTTTATTAACCGCCAAACAACAATTTGGCCAAACTCAAATCATGATTTCTCATCAGTTTACTGGTATTACTGATCTAATCGACTATCACGTCAGCTTCATGAACCACAACTTACAATACCAGGAGGTACTCAAATGAATCCTGGATTAAAACTACTTCTAGTCATTATCATTGCCCTTGAAATATCGTTCACTACTAATCTAATTGTCAATCTAGCATTGATCAGCTTTAGTGTGATTTACTTACTGCTCAAACATATTAGTTTTAAGCAATTTATGGGTTTGATTCTCTGGCCACTATTCCCAGCGTTAGGATTATTTGTTTCCCAATGGCTGTACGGTGGTGGCTTAGTATTTGGTATCATCTTATTCACGCGGATATACGCATACGTGTTCTTAGGTGCAACTTTTACGATTACCACAGAGTTTGTTGATTTGGCTCTGACCTTAGAGCAGGATTTCAGACTCCCTTCTAAATTTGCCTACGGAGTATTAGCTGCTTTTAACCTAATTCCTAAAATTCGCCAAGAAGTTACGGTCATTCGCACTGCAGCATTAATGCGCGGAACTGTGTTACATTTTTGGTCGCCACAGTTATATTTCAAGGCCATCTTATCGTCAATTCAGTGGTCACAAAACTTGGCTGAAGCCATGACATCTCACGGTTTTATTGAAGATGAACCGCGAACCCATTACAAAGTAATCCACATTACTGCTTGGGACTGGACGTACTTTATCGGCAGTATTTTAATTGTTAATGGACTATTAATTTTTATTAGATAATCAAAATAGGATGAGCGCACAATTGCTCATCCTATTTTTTTATTCTAAACTGCATTATACTTTGGTTAACCCATGATATTAAAGAAGGTGAAGATTATGAAAACAAACCGATTTGCTTTTAGTTTTGGCATATTTGCAGTCTTGATTGGCATTATCTTCGATTTGGTTTCCCTATTCCAAGAATTCGGTTCAAAGGCCAGTGCGACTGGTATTCTGTGGGGCAGCATTATCATCACAGTTGGTATCGCATTTCTATCGATCAAACAAAACTACATTCGCTACACTGCTCTAGCAGTCATCGGACTGGGACTTTTCTATTATTTCTTGATCCAGACCAATTACAATTACATAGCCAGCATCTTAGTTATTGGAGTCACCATTGCCTTAATTGAATTCGCTCTACGCTATCGTTAAGCATCATTTTCAGCAAGATTTCATTTTATTGGTATAATTAAATTAAGAAATAAAATTCAACGGAGGATTTACAATGGCAGATGAATTTAGTAACTTAGCTGAAGAAATTATCAATTACCAAAAGAAGCATGAAATGCCTGACACCCAGCTAGCATTTAATTTGCATATCACGGTTGAACGCCTCCATGACATCAAGTCAATGGAATCTGGTCCTAGTGACGAAGAACGCTCAATCATTGAAAAGTTTATCCGTTAATTATAGGGACGCTTCAGTTTATGAAGGTCCCTTTTGTTATGCCTAAATATCTAATTTATGATTCTTAAAGTAATACTCATTATCATGCTCGCCAATCTCTCGTTGGACTTTGCATGGTGAGCCGACTGCTACGACGTTAGCAGGGATATCTTTAGTAACCACGCTTCCAGCCCCAATCACAGTGTTATCACCAATCGTAACTCCTGGACACACCACAACGTTGGCACCTAGCCAAACATTCTTACCGATATGAATCGGGAAGTCATATTGATAACCTTCCTCACGAAGTACTGGTTTAATCGGATGACCAGCCGTAGCCAACGTGACATTTGGGCCGATCATTGTGCGATCATCAATATAAATGTCTGTGTCATCGGTTAACGTCAGATTAAAGTTAGCATACACTCCATTGCCAAGATGAACATTGTGACCACCAAAATTCGCATAGAATGGCGTTTCAATATAACAATCGTGACCTACTTCAGCAAACATCTTCTTGAGCATAGCGGACTTGGTTTTATGATCAGATGGTTTAACCTGATTGTAAGCAAATACCTCATCTAGATACTCTGCTTGCTTGGCCATTACCGTTGGATCCGTTGCTCGATATACTAAGTGCTGCGCTTTTCTTTCAGCTTCGTTCATACGTTTCATCCTCCTAGAGTGCTCTTGCATCAATGATAACAGATTGCTATGTTTGGAGATAATTCAATTAATCATAAAAAAAGCCGATACAACGATTCTTGAATCAGAATCATTGTACCGGCTTTAATTATCTTACTTAGTGATGTATACATACAACGTAGTGGTTGAATATCCAAGGCTAAACTTAACCCCATTAGATTTCATTACATTAGTTGTAGTTTGGTTCTTATTTTTACTATTTGCTTGCTTCTTGAAATCATTTAAGATTTTCTTAGCGTTGGCACCAACTGAATTCGTTAGAAGTGCAAAGCTTGTTCCAAAACTCTTAGCATGTTTAGCAGTTTTTAAGTCCTTAACTGGCACCATCAATGCTAAACCAATCGTTTTGCCATTTTGAATGTTACCACGAACAGTCATGTGCTTAGTTTTTAATAAATCACTAACCCCATTATCGACTTTAGTAGGTAACATTAAGTCGCTAACTTTTGACTTAGCTTGTTTCATTGCGCCTTGAACTTGAGCACCCTCTTGTTTCAAAGCGGCTGCTTGTTTCATCATCGCAGCACCTTTGACAGCTTGTTCTTGAGGAGTAGCTTGTTTTAAACTAACTTGTTCCTTCTTCAAAGCAGCTGACTTAACAGCTAATTCTTGAGCCATCTTTTGATCAGCCTTTGGCATAGCACTACCAATCAATGCTTGGTTGTACTTGCCACTGATTTTTGCATAACTGCCAAGTGAAACTGTCTTAGCAACAGTTACCTTTTTGCAAAGGTTGCTAGTCTTGATCTTAACTGTTTGTTGACGGTCCTTAGCAGGAACAACCATCGCAAAGGCACCATTCTTAGTCTTGACAGTCTTCTTCTTGGAGTTATCAATCTGATAAGTTACCTGTTTTTGGTTGGTTTTACCCTGAACCACAGCAGCTAAGCCCTTAGGTTGAATATGGCTATCATTAACACTTAAGTTTGCCTTGCCACATCCAGTTAAGATAATTCCTAATACCACTATGGCAATCGGTAATAATTTTCGTTTCATTACTGTCCTCCTTATCCTAACTGAACGTTACCAGAAAATTGTGAGTTATACAGGTCAGCATAGAAACCATTTTGAGCCATCAACTCATCATGAGTTCCTGTTTCAATAACTGAACCATGGTTCATCACAATAATGTTATCGGCGTTTTGAATAGTCGACAATCTGTGAGCAACAACGAAACTAGTCCGGTTCTCAAGCAACCTGCTCATAGCATGTTGAATTTGAACTTCGGTACGAGTATCAACTGAACTAGTAGCTTCATCTAGAATTAAGATTTCAGGATTAGCAACGAAAGCTCTGGCGATCGTAATTAATTGACGTTGACCTTGAGAGATGTTTGATGCATCTTCGTTCAAGACAGTGTCATAACCATCTGGAAGTTTTCGAACAAATTCATCAACGTGGGCAGCTTCAGCAGCAGCCATGATCTCGTCATGGGTAGCATCTTCACGACCATACTTGATATTATCGTAAATCGTACCGGTAAATAGCCAAGTATCTTGAAGAACCATAGCAAAGTGCGAACGAAGATCCTCACGGTCAAGATCACGAGTATCTTTACCATTTAACAGGATCGCACCACCCTTAACATCATAGAAACGTTCCAACAAGTTAATGATAGTTGTCTTACCAGCTCCAGTTGGTCCAACGATGGCAACTTGTTGACCACGCTTAACTTCAAGGTTGTAGTCAGTCATCAACAAATCGTTGTTGTCATAACCAAATTGAACGTGGTCCAATTCGATTAAGTTATCAGTGTTTTCTTTAACTGGTCTGTTCTCGTTGGTGTCTTTCATTTCTTCTTCATCAATCACTTCAAACACACGTTCAGCAGATGCGATCGTTGACTGAATAGTATTCATCAAGTTAGCAAGTTGTTGAATTGGTTGTGAGAATTGGTTGGTGTATTGAAGAAACGCCTGAACGTTACCTAAAGTAATAGTACCGTTAGATACGCCAATTCCTCCGACGATAGCAACAAAGACATAGCCGATGTTATTTAAGAACATCATCAAAGGCATGATAATTCCTGAGATAAATTGAGCTTTCCAAGCTGCCTTGTAATAGTTTTCGTTTTGAGTTTCGAACTTGTCGATAACATCTTGTTCCTTGTTAAAACTCTTCAAAACAGTGTGACCAGCATAATTTTCTTCAACTTGGTCGTTAATTAGTCCAAGGCTCTTTTGTTGAGAAGCGAAGAATTTCTGTGATCTAGGAGCAACGACTCCCACAATAATCAAACTAATTGGAATCGTTACTAAAGCAATCAGAGTTAATTTCCAACTGATAGTCAACATCATCCAAATAGTTCCGATAAAGGTCACTGTACTGGTAACGGCTTGGGTCAAACTTTGTTGTAAAGTACCAGCAATGTTATCCATATCGTTAACGGCACGACTCATAATGTCACCATTACCATGAGTATCATAGTAACTAATTGGCACTAATCGTAATTTATTCTTCATGTTTTTCCGCAAATGATAAACAGTGTTCTGCGAAATTCTAGTCATAATGTACTGTTGCAAGAAACTAAATAAAGCAGAAGCTAAGTACATAATGGCCACGATAACAATAATTCTGATAATTTTATCGTAATTAATTGGTAATCCGGCAATATTGAATCCGGCTTGTTGTTGTGCAGTTCCCTTCATAACACCCTTAAAGATTTCAGTAGTAGCTTCACCTAAAATCTTAGGAGTTCGAATTTGGAAAATAACACTGACAATGGCGAAAATTAACACTAAGATCAATCCAACAATTCGATCGGACATATAACCTAATAATCGCTTAGTTGTCTTCCAAAAGTTCTTGGGTTTTTCAACAACACCACCACCGGAACCAGGTCCACGGCGTGGAGTTGGTTGTGAGGCTGGTTTTCTATCACTCATTTGGAAGAGCCCCCTCTCTTAATTGTGAATTGATAATTTCTTGATAAATCTTATTGTTGTTCTTAAGTTCTTCATGAGTACCCTTACCAACAAGTTTTCCATTATCAAGTACTAAAATAACGTCTGCATCCGCAACCGTTGCGATTCGTTGAGCAACAATCACCGTAATACTTTGTTGGATATGTTCGTCTTGTTTCAATGCAGCTCTCAATTCAGCATCAGTCTTAAAGTCTAGGGCTGAGAATGAGTCATCAAATACATAGACAGAAGCACGTTTAACTAACGCTCTAGCAATTGCTAAACGTTGACGTTGACCACCTGAGAAGTTGCCTCCACCTTGTTCAACGTGCATGTCCAAGCCATCTGGATCTTCCTTAACGAAATCACTGGCCTTAGCAATATCCAAAGCATGCCAGAGTTCATCATCACTAGCATCAGGATTTCCGTAAAGCAAGTTAGATCTCAAAGTTCCGGTGAACAAGTTAGCCTTTTGAGGAACCATAGAAACAGCTCTTCTCAAGTCCTTAAGTGAAAGTTGGTTGATGTTAATTCCATCAAGACTGATTTCTCCAGATTCAATGTCATAGAATCTAGGAATCAAGTTGATCAACGTACTCTTACCAGAACCAGTTCCACCGATGATAGCAACCGTTTGACCACTCGTTGCTTTAAAATCAATGTCGGACAATGCTAGCATTTCAGCATCCCGATATCGATAATCAACATGGTCAAAGCTTAATTCATGTTGTTTAGTATCAGGCAAAGCAGTTGGATTATCCGCTTCTTTGATAGTTGAGTTCAATGCAAATACAGCTTGAATTCGCTTAGCTGATGCTTGAGCACGAGGAATGAAAATAAATACCATCGAGAGCATCATAAAGCTCATTAGGATTTGCATAGCATATGTCATAAAGGCAATTAAGTTACCAACTTGCATAGCTTGGCTACCGATTAAGTTTGAACCAAACCAAATAATTGCAATGTTAGTGGCACTCATAATCAATGTCATGATTGGAAATGCTAAGGCCATAATTGTGTTGGCCTTAATAGAATTGTTAGTGTAATCCTTGTTAGCATCTTCAAAACGATCTTGTTCGCGTTGGTCTTGTCTGAAAGCTCTGATTACTCGAACTCCAGTTAGTCCTTCACGGAAGACTTGGTTAATTTTATCTGTCTTAGATTGCATAGCCCGGAATAGCGGCGTTGCAAAGTACAATAATGTACCAATAAAAATCAACATAACTGGAACCACCACAATAAAGATCATTGTTAATTGGTGATCCTTTGAATAAGCTAAGAAGCTTGCTCCAATCAACATGATTGGAGCCATCAACATCATACGAAGCATAATAATTGCAACGTTTTGAATTTGAACGACATCATTCGTAGTTCTAGTAATTAATGAAGAAGTTTCGATCTGTTCAAATTCGTCATTAGAAAAACCAATGACTTTTTTATAGATATCACTTCGTAAATTTTGGCCCCATTTTTGTGAGGTTCGTGCAGCTAAAAACACGTTACCAATAGCTGCGACAATACTGAGCAATGAAAACCCGACCATTTCAAAGCCGATTTTCCAAATGTAGTTAATATCTCCTTTAGCAACTCCGTTATTAACAATATCAGACGTTAAATTTGGTAAATTCAAATTTGAAACCACCTGAACAATCATGAATAAGACTGCTCCCAGAACTGCCCAATAGGAAATTCTACCTTTGGCAATTTTTAACATGTTCAAACTCCCTTCGACTTAACAACATAATTAATTAGGCTGCTATCTTTTTTGTAAACACAACCGGTTATTTTACTCTTTTTAGCTAAAATTAAAAGTCATTTTAACGGTTTTTTGAAAAAAGTTTGGTACCTAACCATATTCTCTAAAAAAACGGCATCAAGAAACGCTTTAATTAAGCGACTTGATGCCATCAAAATTTACTTATTATTTGCAACTCGGTGATCAAACAACTGAATGAGTTTACGAACGGACAAACTAATTAAAAAGATAACCAACCAACAGAACAAGATTGAGCCGATCAAAGCTAAGATTGCTAACCATTTATTACCAATTGCCATAAACATTTCCAGCAATCCATTCAAGAGTGGTTTATGAACCAACATAGAGAAAGGAATCCCAATAATATTGGCAACTAACACAATAATTAGCCAATTTAGTCCATCTTGAGCCGCCTTCTTAATCATATTTATCTTCGCTCCTAATTAGATCATCGTTTAAAAATCGCTAAAAATCGTTCCCACAAACTTGGTTCAGTTTCACCATGCTTATAGCGTTTCATCCCTTCAGCGTATGGATTCATCATCAAACGATTCATACCCGCTGTCTTACTTCTAAGTCGTTTGCCACATTTGGGACAGAACTCATAGTCTTTATCTAACTTAAAACCACAGTAAGGACAAAACTCTTTTTTCTCATTTTCCATATTGCTTACCTACTTTGCTGTTGCTTGGCACTGTTTCTGGAACGCCTCTTCTGAGACTCCACAGCATCACTAGCCGCTGCTTGTTGTTGACGCAGTTGCTGCTCGCGTTTTCGCTGTTCATCTTCTCGTTTGATTTCCAACTTAAGCAAGTTCATTCGGTGCTTCAAGAAGTTCCAAGCACCCACTATCAACAACGCCGCTAGAATAGAATATGGAAATGTCCACCACGCAAAATACGTACCGTTAGGATTAATGGTTGGTCCAAAAAAGTTATATGCCGCCATTAATACTCCCATTAATATAACTACTTGGAGTGTATTCTTAATCCATTGTGGTAAAGCAAATCGGCTTTTTTTAGCCATGCCATCATCCCCTAGTCAATATTATTCTCTAATAGGAAAGCTTTGTAATAGTCGAAAGCCATTTCCTTAATTTCTTCTATCCCAATCGTTTGATTGACGCTATCAGTAACTTCATCAAAATCAAGCAAGCGAATTACAAGTTTACCAGTTCTTCTGTCAATGGCGGTTGGAAAACCGATAATGTCATCGCCATCAACGACTTGGAACCGGATCAACTTGTGTCGTTTGATTGACTGGTCTAATAAATAAACCAGCAGATTATCATTATCATCGAATGCCCGTTGATCATTTAATCCCGGCAAAACAAACTTGCCACTAACTCGATTGTTAGTCACAAAGTTATTCATAACCTTCAAATAATCAGATGCCAGAACTATTTTTTCAATGTCGTCATAGCGCATCCATACATATCCACCAAAGCGGCCACTCATATCAACTACTTGCATAATAAATTCGGCAGCATTAGCGGCAATGATAGCCCCTACGTAGAAATATTTTCGGTCATCATCTGTAGTGACGATTGAGTAATCGCCACTCTTTCGCAAATGGTCGATTGTTGCAACGAATTCATCGGGATTCTTAATGACTTGATCCTCAATGTGTTCTTCACCACGAATGATTGGTAGTGCATCACCTAGTAGTACCAGTTCGCTACCTGCAAATTCAATGCCGACAACATCACTAAGATCGATCAATTTTAATTCTGATTTATCAAAATTGAACTTATTGATTACCCGGAAGCTAATTGTTCCAGCAGAGTATTTCTCAATCAATCCTTCTGAGTATTTAAGTTGATTATCCTCTAAAGTGATAATCAAGCCCATAGAATTAGTGTTTTGTAAGTTCAAAATTACTCGTTCAAATAAATTGTCTGATAAGTTAATGGGCATATCAACAGATTCATCCAAATCAACTTGATTATCCTCATCAAAGGCAATTCGTTCTTTCATATTTGCCAAATCGTAACTATCTGTTTCTACTTGAGAAACTATGGATAATTTCAAATAAACGGAACCGTCTTGGATTCCAAAGTCATTGTAAGTGTTCATAATTAAATCATTCGAGCTTAAATACTGAATGATTCCCGTATAAACAATATCTGTGTGTTTTTGGTATACATTGATCAGCATTTCATCGATTTGAGCTGATCGGAGTGTGTCATATATTTTTATCAAAGTATCCCTCTAACCTAATTAATTAAGAAACTGCATTATTAACAAAATCGATCAATTCTTGATCTCGTTTACCAGCACTTAATCCAACCAACAATTTGATACGGGCTTTTTGGCCATTTAGACCCTTACACAAAATTAGCCCCATTCGTTTAAGTTGGATTCCGCCACCTTCGTAGTCATAGATATCTTGAGCAACGCCATTATAACATCTAGATACCAAAACGATAGGAATGTCGTTGGCAATCAATCTTTGAACGGCTGGTAAAGTTTGTGGAGGTAGATTACCGGCTCCTAAACCTTCGATTACTAACCCTCTAGTAGTTGGTTGGTTAATTGCATCAAACAATGTTCCATCCATACCAGCATAAGCCTTCAACAAAAAGACGTTATCTAACACGTTATCGAGTTCGACAGCCTCAGTTTCGATTAGTTCTTGGAAGTAATTGGCGCCACTATGAGCAACGATACCAATTGGTCCAAACGTTGGTGTCCGGAAAGTGGCAACGTTGGTTGTGTGAGTCTTAGTAACATATCTAGCCGTATGAATTTCGTCATTCATTACGACTAAGACACCCTTACCGTATGATTCATCAGCTGCTGCAACTTTAATGGCACTTTGAAAATTATATAAACCATCTGAACCAATTTCATTAGAAGAGCGCATAGCACCAGTTAACACAACGGGAATCGTGTTAGGCAGTGTTAAGTCTAGGAAGTAAGCTGTTTCTTCCAGAGTGTCAGTTCCGTGAGTAATAACCACCCCATCAATGCCGTCATCCATGGCTTGCTTGATGCGTCGGTTGATTTTCATCATAACTTCGGGTGTAACGTGAGGTGATGGAAGATTGAACATTTCGTCGGTAATCAAATTAATTTTGCCGTTTAAAATTACCTGTTGATCTGCGATGGGGTTGGCACTGTTTTGAACAACCTCACCATTTTCGTTTTGGGACATCGAAATTGTGCCCCCTGTGTGAATCGCTAATATAGTTTTCATTTTTAAAGACCTCTCATGCTGTTAATCTATCTCATTGTACCGTAAAATATAACAAGATACTTTAATTTTAAAGAGGAATTAATATGACTGAATCAAATCGCTATTATCAACCCCAAAATTCTAAAGATGCAATGCGTCAAATCGAGAAATTATTTAACCAATACAAAGATGCTCCTTTGACCCAAGAATTAATGGATTACCATCTTAACCTAATAAACCAACTAAACACTGATATCCGCAAGGCCGCCGAGCAAGAAGGCATTCCTGAACGAATGCGCTCAGTTGAATCAATGGTTGATGCGATGCAAAAATGGCAATCAATCCGTCTATCCGGTAAAGCATATAATGGTAAGATGGAACATTTTGCCTACGTTGCTAATAACTCACGGGCTAAATTCAAACGTCGAATTCATAAAATGAAGGGTTCTTCTGGTCACCGCGCATCACGACACTAATACTATTAATGGAGGAATTTTGATTGGAAAAAGCAATCGTTGAATTAAGAGGCGTTCAAAAACAGTACGATGATGGCTTTGTCGCCCTTAAAAATATCAATTTCAAATTAAAACAAGGCGAGTTCTATACCCTGCTTGGACCATCTGGATGTGGCAAAACTACTATTTTAAGGTCTATTGCAGGGTTCACAGAAGTAACTGCCGGTGAAGTATTATTCGATGGTAAGAGAATAAACGACATTCCTGCCAATAAACGTCAGTTAAATACCGTTTTTCAAGACTACGCTCTCTTTCCAAATATGAACGTCTATGACAACGTTGCATTTGGACTGGTTGTAGCCAAAGTTCCAAAAGATGAAATCAAAGATCGGGTAATCGCTGCTCTTAAGTTAGTTCAGCTAGAAGATTATGCAGATCGTGAAATCAATGAGTTGTCTGGAGGCCAACAGCAAAGAATTGCCATTGCTAGGGCAATCATTAATCAACCCAAGGTATTGTTATTAGATGAGCCATTGTCGGCCTTAGATGCCAAGTTAAGAAAGGACATGCAGTATGAATTACGTGATCTTCAACAACGACTAGGAATCACCTTCTTATTTGTTACTCATGATCAAGAAGAAGCCTTAGCCATGTCCGATGAAATTTTTGTGATGAACAAAGGAGAAATTCTTCAAACTGGTTCACCCGTAGATATTTACGATGAGCCAATCAACCACTTTGTCGCCAATTTCATCGGTGAAAGTAACATTATTCCAGGAAAAATGATTGAAGACTACTTAGTGGAATTCTTAGGCCATACTTTTGAATGTGCCGATGCTGGGATGCGACCAAATGAACCCGTTGAAGTCGTGATCCGACCTGAAGATTTAGTGATTACATCCCCTGAAAATGGCAAACTTCAAGTTAAAGTTAGCACCCAACTTTTCCGCGGTGACTACTACGAAATTATCGCTTACGACAAGGATGATAACGAATGGTTGATTCACTCTACTAACGCGACTGAAGATGACAAGGTAGTCGGACTTAGCTTTGGCCCTCACGATATGCATGTCATGAGATACAACGAAACAGAAGCCAACTTTGATAAACGACTCGACACCTACGAAGACGAGAGGTGATTTGATGAATAACAAGTTAAGATGTTTGTTATATGCTCCCTATGCATTGTGGCTATTGTTATTTGTAATCGCTCCGGTGGCTTTGATTTTTTACTACTCTTTCTTTAATATCGCGCACCATTTTACTTTAGATAACTACAAGACATTCTTTGAATCTGGCACTTATTTGACTATGACCGCCAACTCAGTTTTTTATGCCTTCTTAATTACGCTGTTCACTCTAATCATCAGTTATCCAATGGCCTACTATATTAGTAAGTTGAAGCATCGTGACTTGTGGATACTACTAGTCATCTTGCCTACTTGGATCAACTTGTTATTAAAGGCCTATGCGTTCATTGGCTTGCTAAGTCATGATGGTTTGGTCAATAATCTGTCACAATTTTTAGGCCTAGGCGTTCACCACATGTTATTTACCAATACTAGCTTTATTCTCGTGGCAGCTTATATTCAGATTCCATTTATGATCTTACCGATCTATAACTCCCTGCTAGATATTAATGATTCATATATTCGAGCAAGTAGAGATTTAGGAGCAACATCGGCGCAAACCTTTATGAAAGTAATCTTGCCCTTAACTAAACCAGGAATCCAATCAGGGATTCAAATTGTATTTATTCCTTCACTATCACTATTCATGCTTTCAAGATTGATTGGTGGTAACAAAATCATTACGTTGGGAACTGCTGTCGAAGAGCACTTTTTAACCACGATGAATTGGGGAATGGGTTCAACCATTGGTGTGGTATTGATTATCTCAATGGCCATCGTCATGTTCTTCACCAGTAATCGGCGCAAACGAAGGGGGCCAATCAAGTGAATTCTAAATCCTCTAAGTTTGGTAGACTCTATTTAATCGTCATTTTCTTATTGCTATATATTCCAATTATTTATTTGATTGTCTATTCCTTTTCCACTGGAACTACTATGGATAACTTCCATGGTTTTACTCTAAGACATTACCAGGACTTATTTGCTGACAAACGGATGCTGGCAATATTTTTAAACACTATTTTAATCGCGCTACTATCCTCACTAATTTCCACGGTTATCGGAACCATTGGGGCATTCAACATTAGCAATGCTAAACGGCGGCGAACTAAGCAGGTTTTGCTATCACTAAACAGCATCTTACTGGTATCTCCAGATGTAATTATCGGTGCTAGTTTCTTGATCTTTTTTACAGCACTCAGCATCCCTCTTGGATTCTGGTCCGTCCTCCTAAGTCATATTGCTTTTGAAATTCCAATCGTCTTATTAATGGTGTTACCAAGACTAAATGAAATGAGCCCCTCATTAATTAATGCAGCTAAAGACCTTGGTGCCAGCCAAAGCCAAATCTTATCAGATATCGTTATTCCCTTTATCCAACCGGGAATTATCTCTGGATTCTTTATGGCGATTACATATTCACTGGATGACTTTGCGGTAACTTTCTTTGTTACTGGAAATGGCTTTACTACCTTATCTGTGGAGATCTATTCTCGGGCTCGTCAAGGTATCGACTTAGAGATCAATGCATTGTCAGGGATCATGTTTATCTTCTCATTGATTCTCGTAGTCGCTTACTATTTCATTGAACACCAAAATCAAAGTGGGTCCTCTAAAAAGAAACGTCGATTGGAGGAAAGACACTAATGAAAAGACTTTTAATTGTTGCAGCAGGAATTTTATTGATTTGTCTGGGCTTGGCAACGGGTAGTGATGCTCTGCAGAAGTCTTCCGGCGATACTGGTGACAAAGTCCTCAACTTATATAATTGGGGAGATTATATCGATCCAGCACTGATTGCTAAATTTCAAAAAGAAACTGGCTATCACGTGAACGTCGAAACATTCGATAGCAATGAAGCTATGTACACAAAAGTCCAACAAGGTGGGACTAGTTATGACATCACCGTGCCTAGTGATTATATGGTAGCTAAAATGAAGCAAAGTCACCTATTATTGCCAATCGACAAGTCCAAATTAACTGGAATGAACAACTATGGATCAGCTTACCTCAATAAGAGCTTTGATCCTGGTAATAAGTATTCCCTACCATATTTTTGGGGAACTTTAGGAATTATCTACAATGATCAATATATTAAACCTGGTTCTATCAAGCATTGGAACCAATTATGGAATCGAAAATATCGTGATCAGATAATGTTGATCGACTCTGCAAGGGATATTATGGGGATGTCATTGATTGCTGACGGTAATTCAGTTAACATAACCAATACCCAGCAATTACTCAGCGCCAAAAACCGTTTGGTTCGCCTATCGCCAAATGTAAAAGCCATTGTCGCTGATGAAATTAAAATGTATATGGCAGATGGCGAAGCGCCTTTAGCAGTAGACTGGTCGGGTGAAGCTGCAGAAATGATGAGTCAAAACTCTCATCTACACTATGTTGTGCCAACTGAGGGCAGTAACATGTGGTTCGATAACTTAGTTATTCCGAAGACGGCTAAACACTTCAAGGCCATCTACAAATTCTTGAACTTCATGTCACAACCACAAAATGCAGCTCAAAACGCTGAATACATTGGTTATTCAACTCCTAATACGGCTGCTTATCATTTATTACCCAAAGCAACTCAAGCTGATCAGCAGTTCTACCCTAAAGATTCGGTGCTGAAACGACTGCAAGTTTATAAAAACTTAAGTCCACAAAAGGTTGAACAATACAATGACCTATATCTTGAATTTAAAATGCATCACTAATTGGTCAAGTCGATTATTCAGCGTTACACTATATATGAGGTGAAGATTATGGCAAAAACTGACCAGGAAATTATTCTCGATATGGATGAATTTTTGATTACTTATGCAGCAACTATCCTAAATCCCGATGACAATGTTTCACAGATTGTTTATGATGCCGCAAAGGACGATCTCAACCAACTTGATACATTGTTCAAAGACGATGGTTACGGCCGCGTCAATAAATTTTACGACATTGGCATGGGCCACATTCGCGATACTAATTTGGATATTACTGATGAAGAACTTAAACGGCAAGCCAACACTCTTACCAAAGATGCAATTCATTATTTAGGCGGTCACATCGCCTTCTTCGAAAAATGGCGAACTGACTAATTTAATTTACTTAATAGACCCAGCTAGTTTTATCCTAGCTGGGTTTTTATTATGCAACCAAAACCGTCCTTTAGGCGTATTTTTTGACCACCACCCATCTGAACCAATAGCATAGACACTGGCAACTCGCTTTAAGCTTTGATTAAGCTCAGGTTGTTAATCTAGATTCAGAAATAAAAATTTAACAACAAATTTATTAAACAGGGGTGATCACTAAAATATGACTAAAAAACGCATTGAATGGATCGATATCGCAAAAGCATTTGGAATCATTGCCGTTGTATGGGGCCACGCTTTAGTTAGTGGAACCACTAGCCAGATTATCTATTGGTGGCACATGCCCTTCTTCTTTATCCTCGCTGGTTTCTTTTTAAAACCAATCGATTCAACTAAATGGAAATCTTTCTTCAATAAAAAAATAAAACTCGATTTAATCATTTACTTCATGACTGGAATCATCATGATTTTGTTGTATGGCCTGATTCATGAAAAAAATCTGCAATACTTAATTGATACACTGCCTAATTTATTAATTGGTGGCCGAACTTTAAATAATTACACCACCACTTTTTGGTTCATTAATGTCTATTTGCTTTCTATTACAGTCGTTACCGTTTTAATAACTGTAGTGAAACCTCGGCTATTACAGTTGACAATTGTCACAGCGGGAATTCTTTTAGGCGCATCTTATGGCCAAATTCCAGTACAGATTCAGGGATTCACGATGCTTCCTTGGAACTTAGACGGTGTGTTAATAGCAACCTTTTATACTTATATCGGTTACCTATTCTTTCACACAAACTGGCGCTGGATTCAAAATCCCTTTGCTAGTGCAGGACTTATAGGTATGAGTGTGGCCCTAATTACTTTGAGGTTAACGACTGATCTGCGTTTCAAATTCTCAATGAAATCACACCTCATTGAATCATCGTTTCCAAAATTCAATGGCTTACTAATAATATTTGTGCCACTGATCTTATCATTTTCTGTGATTGCCATAGCAGTCATGATTACTAAAATACCGCAAACGATTATCATGCCATTTATTGGACAACATACCATGATCATTATGTACTTGCATAAAGTCGTACTAGACTTATGCAACTTGGCCAATGTTGATAATTTGATCATTAAGGTTGTTATAGCTATCATCGTGCCATTGATGATAGCTTCAGCGCTAAACGTTCACAGACAACAGCACCCTTATCTTCAAATTACGTAAAAAAAGCAATGATAACTTTAATTAGTTATCACTGCTTTTTATTTTTTTAAACTATTTAATTCCAGTTACTTGGCCTGTTTTGCGAGAGTAAGCCATTCTTAATAGTTTTACGATTTCCGTTACTACTAGAACTACTAGTCCAGCAAAGATTGGCACTAACCAACCGTAGAACAAGTTAATATTTGCGGTATGGAAAATCTTTTGCATGAATGGGACATATATTAATACTAACTGCATAACAATTAAAATCCCAATAATCACAAACGCAGCCTTATTTTCAAAGAAGTGTTTTGAAAAGATCGGATACGAGTTACGAATGTTAAACAAGTAGAAAATTTTACCAAAGATGATGATGTTAACTGCCATTGTTGAACCCAGGATAGGCGTCAATGTACCAGCATCTACATAGTGATCAAACAGTAGAATTCCTAGTATGGCGATCAACACCGAAACATAGGTAATTTCGATATCATCAAACCAATTTAGTATCCCTCGTTTCACATCCCGGGGACCTCGCCTCATGATGGAATCTTCGGCAGGTTCAAAGATAAAGGCAAACTGAATCGTTAATGCTGAGACCGTATTGATCCAAAGTAATTGAGTTGGGTAAAGTGGTAATTCTTGTCCCATGATCATACTTATTAAAACAACTAGACCTTCAGCAAAACTAGTTGGCAATAAGAAACGAATAGTTTTACGAATGTTATCAAACACATGCCGGCCTTCAAATACAGCATCGACAATGGTGGTAAAGTCGTCTCTAACAAGAACCATATCAGCAGCTTCCTTAGCAACTTCAGTTCCTTTAACACCCATCGCAATACCAATGTTGGCTTGCTTTAAGGCCGCCGCATCGTTAACTCCGTCACCAGTCATCGCAACGATTTTTTTGTTAGCCTGTTGAGCCTTCACGATTCGTAATTTGTTTTGCGGAGTCGTTCTTGCAAAGACGTTGTATTTACCAATGTTTCTTTGTAACTCTTCATCTGACATATCATCTAATTCTGGTCCGGTGATTGCAGAAATACTCTCATCAAGGTCCAAACGACTAGCAATCGCACTCGCTGTGTCTGGATGGTCACCTGTAATCATATTAACGCGGACACCAGCTTGACGAAGATTACGAATGGCCGGAATGACTTCTTCACGGGGTGGGTCAATAATTCCCACGACTCCGGCCAATTTAACTCCATTATTAAACATTGCATCGTTGATTTCATCACCGACGATGTTCTCTACTTGAGCTAATGCGACCACTCGTAAACCATCTTTAGTCAATTCATTAACTTTAGCGTTCCAAGCAGTTTCATTAAAATTAGGGTCGCTCTTCTCAACCATGTCAAAAATAGTTCCGGGTGCACCCTTGATCATCAAGATGCGCTTATTGTCATAATTTACTAATCTCGCACTGTATCGATAAGCCGAATCAAATGGCAAAGTATCGACTTCATCGACTTTCGGCTCACGACCCTTTAACTTATGGAATAAAGTGGTTAAAGCTCCATCAGTCGGTTCACCGGTCAAAATCCATTGACCATCATCCTTAACCAACTCGGCATCAGTGGTGGTTCCGGCAATCGTTACTAATTGGTCAAATTGTGAATCATTTTGATAATCAACTTGCTTACCATTTAATAACACGTCTCCTTGAACCCCTTGGTCCCCATCGACAAAGCCGATTCCAGTCACTTGATAATGTTCTGAATCGGTAATAACGTCAGTAACTGTCATTTCATTCTTGGTTAATGTTCCAGTTTTATCAGTGTTAACAATATCCACAGCACCCAGTGTCTCAACAGCAGGCAATGTTTTAACAATTGCACCACGTTTAGTCATGGTTTGCACACCACCAGCTAAAACAACTGAGGTTGACGCTGGTAATCCTTCTGGAATTGAGCCAACGACCATCGTAATAATTGCGATAGTTAATGTTGGTAAACTATAAATTTTGGTGAATAGACCTACGATAAACAACAATATAGCCACAACCACGATGAAAATCGATAAACCTAATCCTAACTTGTTTAGGTTGGTCATCAATGGCGTTACTTGGGTCTTAACTTCAGAAACACTTGATCGAATTCCACCAATTTCAGTGTCATTGGCAGTAGCCACCACGATTCCTCGGCCAGATCCCTGAGTAACTGCAGTCGAAGCGAACGCCATGTTTGAACGTTCCGCCAACGGAATGTTATCTGATGGAAGTGGATCCTCAGTTTTATCAACGGAATTACTTTCACCAGTTAATGTTGATTCTTGAATGTTTAAATTGTCAGCTTCAAACAATCTTAAGTCGGCAGGAATCGCGTCACCTGCCTCGACAATAACTACATCACCGACAACTAAGTCACGAGCGGCAACTTCTATTTTATGACCGTCTCGAACGACAATATTTTGACTAACTAACAATTCACGAATCTTAGTCAAGGCGTTATCAGCCTGCACTTCCTGGAAAAAGCCAATAAATGCGTTGGCAATGATTACCACAGTAATAACCGCTGAGTCTGAGTAATGATGCATCAACAATGTGATGATCGCTGCAGCAATCAAAATGTAAATAATACTGTTGTTAAACTGTGATAAGAATTGGATGAATTTACTTTTCTTCTTAGCCTCCAATTCATTGTGCCCATTTTTAGCTAAACGTTCTTCGGCATCTTGATCAGTTAACCCTGATTCTAAGTTTGAATTAAACTTAGTCGCTAACTGTTCATTGGTTAATTGCCATAAATTTTCCCCAGGAGGGTTTTGCCTATCTTCCATTAAATCAATCACCTGTCCAATCATTATTTGTTAACACTAATTATAAAGAATCCGACGTAACCGGTAAACTTATTTATCTTTATTACTAATAATTTGCATAATAAATAGGCACCCACTTATAAATGGGTGCCCATAATTTTAATTATTCTGTTGATATGCTAATTCAGGAACATGAACTAAATCACGTTTAACTAATTCTTCAGCGATTTGAACAGTGTTCCAAGCTGCACCTTTCAATAAGTTATCGGAAACCACCCACATATTAAAGTTACCTTCATTTTCCAAATCTGGTCTAAGTCGACCAACATACGTCTCGCGGCTGCCTTCGGCTACGATTGATTGTGGATATAATTGTTGGCTAGGATCATCTTGAACCACGATGCCTGCCGAATTAGCTAATATTTGTCGAATCTGATCAGCGGTCGCGTGTTTATCTACTACCTCAAAATAAACTGATTCTCCATGACCAATTCTGATTGGCACTCTAACACAGGTTGCGGTAACCTTGATGCCTTTAGCATTCATATCATTTAGCATAATTTTCTTGGTCTCATGAATCATCTTCCATTCTTCGTGAGTGTAACCATCATCTTCAAAAACATCGATTTGGGGAAGAAGGTTAAATGCCATTTGATAATGTTTTTTATCACCCTTGGTTGGCAAAATTTCTGGGTCTGTTGGTTGACCATCAATAACTTGTTGGCTTTCATCCATTAATTCATTTAAGGCTGATTGTCCAGCACCTGAAACTGCTTGGTAGGTCGAAACGATGACTTGTTTTAAACCGAATCGCTGTCTAATGGGTTCAAGGGCCACAACCATTTGAATAGTTGAACAATTAGGGTTAGCAATAATTCCTTTATGATTAGCTAACTCATCAGCATTAACCTCTGGAACTACCAAAGGAACCTGTGGATCCATTCTAAAAGCACTCGTGTTATCTACGCACACAGCCCCACGTTTAACAGCTTCGGGTAATAATTGCTTAGAAACAGAACCTCCCGCAGAAGCTAGCACTAGGTCAACGTTTTCAAAGCTTTCCGGCTTAGCCTCTTCGATGATTACATCTTGGCCTTTAAACTTAAGCCTCTTACCGGCTGAACGAGCGGAAGCCAATAACTTTACGTGCTTGATTGGAATCGTTGATTGTTCAAGCTGTGAAATTAATCGAGTTCCGACTGCTCCAGTTGCTCCTAAAATTGCTACGTTAAATCCTGTTGTCATTGTATTATCCCCCTTATCTATTGTAGAACTTGTAAATATTGCGCCATGCGGTCCATAGCTAATTGAAGTTTTTCATCTGACGCTACGTACGATAACCGAATATAACCTTCTCCACCGGGGCCAAAAGCGGCGCCTGGAGTGACACCAACACCAGCTTGTTCAGCCAATTCTGTGGCAAATAAAACTGAATTTGGATTAGCAGTCGCCGGTATCTTCACGAATATATAAAATGCACCTTGTGGATTAACCACTTCAAATCCCATCTCGCTTAATCTTCCAGAAACATATCTTAATCGACGTTCATAAGTTTGTTTCATTTCACTCGGATCAGCTAATCCATTCGTTAAGGCTTCGGCGGCTGCATACTGTGCTGGGTTAGATGGTGATGTGACTACAAAAGCGTGGGTTTTAGTCGCCTGCTTAACGATTTGTTCAGGTGCGGCAATGTAGCCGATTCGATAACCCGTCATTGCGTGTGACTTTGACAGCCCGTTAATCACGATCGTCTGACCAGGAATCATTGAAGCAATTGAAGTATGCTCAACACCATAAGTTAATTCATTGTAGATTTCATCCGCAATTACATACATTGGATGTTGTGAAATGATATCAGCTAATGCTTGAAGCTGATTTCTTGAATACTCAACTCCAGTTGGGTTCGTTGGATAATTCAAAATGATAGCCTTAACTTGGTCACCGTTTTCGTCTAAGGCTGCCTGTAATTTTTCCGGTGTTAACACAAAATCATCGTCTGATGTGTCGATAGTGATAATCTCGGCACCAGCTAGACTAATAATTGGAAAATACAATGCAAATGCTGGTGTCGGTACAATTACCTTATCACCAGGATTTAAAACTGTCGTTAGTGCAGTATAGATGGCTTCAGTAGCACCAATCGTAGTAATCACTTCTGTTTCTGGATCATATGTAATGCTCGTTACTTTTTTAAGATACTGACTGATTGCATTTCGAAGCTCCACAATGCCTTTTTGAGCAGAGTAGTGGGACTCATTTTCCTGAATACTTTTAACTGCAGCATTCTTAACGTGTTCAGGAACATCAAAATCTGGTTCACCAATAGTTAATTTAACTATTCCAGGAATTGCTGAAATCTTTTGATCAAATTCCCGAATTCCGGATGGCGCTACTGCAGCCACTCTTCGGTTCACAACATTGCTTAATTTCTCATCTAATACTGGCATTTTATTACCCCGCATTTACAATATATTTTCTAATCCAATCATCAACGATGTTTCCTTAATTACTGCTGGTATGGCTATTTTCACACCACTCATGAATGAAGAACGGTCGAACGAATCCTGTCTAATAGTAAGTGCCTCTCCAGAACCCCCAAATAAAACTTGTTCGTGTGCAACGTAGCCTGGGAGTCTGACCGAATGTACTGGAACCCCTTCAACATCCCCGCCTCGTGCACCATCAATTGTTGCTTCGGTTTTTGAAGCACTGGGATTTTGCTCTCTAGCTTCGGCAATCATTTTAGCGGTGCTGATTGCTGTTCCTGATGGAGCATCCAACTTATCTTCATGGTGCATTTCAATAACTTCAGCGTCAGGAAAGTATTTTGCCGCTTCTTGAGCAAATTTCATCAATAAAACTGCAGATAAGCCGAAGTTAGGTGCGATTAATCCACCGACATGTTTTTCTGCCGCCAATTGAGTCAATTCGGTCAAGTGAGCATCGGACATTCCTGAAGTGCCGACTACTGGATGAATTCCGTGTTCAATCGCAAACTTAACGTTTTCAAATGCTGAATTTGGCAGAGTAAAATCGACCCACACATCCGCATCAGTCTCGACTTTATTAAGTTGATCAAACACCTGCACATCATCTGCTAAATGATATTCACTTTTATCAATTTCTTGAGCGTGTGGGCCTAAACCAGCAACTAGTTGAAAATCATCCGTTTGTTTGATCATTTCAACAGTCTTTTGACCCATTGACCCCATAAATCCAGCAACTATTACCTTAATCATTAAATTACTCCTTATTTCTAATTGATCAGTGCCGTTTCAGCCATGGCTAAATGACGAGCTAATACCTGCTTCTCCTCATCATTTAATGGCAAAATTGGTAAGCGACATCCACCGACTCCATAACCTGTCGCATTTAAAACTGCTTTGACTGGTGATGGTGAAGGATACATAAATAATGCCTGCATCTTTGGTGCCAACTGACGCATGATATTTCCAGCAGCGACAAAATCACCGTTCTCAAGGTCATCATACATTTCTCGCATTTCATTACCGTAGATGTGACTAGCAACTGAGATCACACCATTGGCACCAATTACTTTTGCCGATAGTGCTTGAACATCTTCACCGGTATAAACATTAAAGTTTCGCGTGTTTTCAACCAAGTACTCTAAATCTTCAATTGAAGTACATTGCTTAACACCTGCAATATTAGGATTATCAGCTAATGTGACGACCGTATCCACTGACATCTCGACACCGGTTCGGCCAGGGATGTTGTAGATAATAATTGGCACATCGGATTCTTCAGCAACTGCTTCAAAATGAGCCATCATACCTCGTTGGTTTGGTTTGTTGTAGTAAGGAACCACTACCAATGCGTAATCAATGCCCGCAATCTCACTAACTTCATGAGTGAAGTCAATAGTTTCTTGAGTACTATTGCTACCTGTTCCGGCAATAATAATTGCCCGACCGTTAACGATTTGAGTGAATCTAGTGTAGAGTCTGATCTTTTCATCATGACTCAAAGTTGGAGTTTCACCAGTTGTTCCACCAATAACAAACCCCTTACTTCCGGTGTGTATCAAATGGTTAGTTAATCTCTCTAGTGCTTCATAATCGATTGAGCCATCTCTTCCAAAAGGCGTTACGATTGCGGTCATAATATCTGCATCTATCATATTTAATTACCTACTTTCTAATTTGTCATTCGGTATTCTAAAAAGCTGTTGATTGAACTAATTCCCTTACTAATTGCGGCTTCATCCGGTTTAAACGTTGCGGAATGCAGTTGTGAATCATCATTCACTCCTAACCAAAACATTGTTCCAGGAAATTTTGCTAGTAAGTAGCCAAAGTCTTCTCCGGTCATCGCTGGTTCTGTTTCAATGAACTGAGTTCCGTCATCTTGAGTGAAAAAATCAATTAATCTTTTAGTCAATTCCGGATTGTTTTCTACCGGAAGATAACCGCCCTGATTAAACTGGATATCAACATCACAGTCATAACTGCTAGCTATACCTGCAGCTACCTGCTTAAGTCTTTCAATAATTCGTTCGATCATAACCTGAGTTAATCCGCGAATCGTCCCTTCTAGTCGAGCGCTTCCCGAAATTACATTTCTGATTGTTCCAGCTTGCATCAATCCGAAAGTGATGACTCCGCTCTCAATTGGATTAATACTTCGAGAAATAATAGTCTGCACTTGATTAATGAATTGAGATGCCGCTACTACCATATCGTTAGCATCTTGAGGAAAGGCAGCGTGACCACTTTTTCCTCGAAAATCAACATTCACTTCGGTGGTGCCAGCAAATAAAGTTCCCATTCGACATCCAATCGAACCAGCTGGTAAGTCCGGATTGTCATGCAATCCATAAAACTCATCAGGTCGCCATTTACCTTCAAATAATCCTTGTTCAAAGGCAACTTTGCCACCGTTTTGACTTTCTTCAGCCGGTTGAAAGAAGAAAACTAAATTGTCTTTTGGACGGTGTTCCAGAAAGTGGTTCAAAACTCCTAACGCCACCGTCATATGTACATCATGGCCACAGGCGTGCATTACGTGGGGATGCTGTGAAGCGTATGCAAGTCCTGTCTGTTCATCAACAGGTAACGCATCGATGTCCGTTCGATACCCAATCGTTCGAAGCGGATCACTGCCATTGACCCTGACTAAAATAGCTGTGGGTAAAGTGGCTATTTGATCTCTAATTTCAGCATATTCGAGATTCATCTGACTAATTACTTCTATTAAATAGTCGCGAGTTTGCACCTCGTGCATCGCTAACTCTGGAATCTGATGAAGATGCCTTCTAATTTGAATTAGTTCATCATTTGTTAACTGACTCATTTGATCACAGCTTTCTTAAATCATCTTCAAGACTCGTTTTGCTAACTGTTTTGTCATCAACATCTTTAATTTTTCTTGCTGGCACACCAGCAACCATTGTATGTGGTGCGACATCTGAAGTAACGATAGATCCGGCCGCTACAACAGCTCCTTCACCAACGTGAACGCCTTCGATAACGACGGCATTTGCACCAATCAAGACATTGTCATCAACTTGAACTGGCTTAGCAGATGCTGGTTCGATAACTCCGGCCAACACAGCACCGGCTCCAATATGAGAATGTTTACCAACAATTGCTCGGCCACCTAATACCACGCCCATATCAATCATGGAGTCTGCACCGATTTCGGCGCCAATATTGATAATGGCACCCATCATGATAACTGCATTATCTCCGATCGTTACTTTATCGCGGATGATTGCCCCCGGTTCGATGCGAGCATTAATTTGTTTCAAATCAAGTAGTGGGACTGCAGAATTGCGGGCATCATTTTCAATTACATAATCTTCAATTACCGAAGCATTTTCTTTAAGAAATGGTTCAACGTCCTGCCAGTTACCAAATAAAATTCCTGTATGAGCATCCAAAAATGTCTTAATCGCATTTGTGTTAGTTAAATTAGACATATTTCCTTTGATAAAAACCTTTACCGGCGTTTGTTTATCAGCATTACCGATGTATTCAATGATTTCTTGTGCACTCATTTCTTCCATAATATATAAAGCTCCTTATTCAATACTTAGGTCATGACTAATTAAGTCATCATATGTCTCACGGCGAATTACTAATTTTGCCTCTCCATCTTCACAAAAGACGACGGCTAGTCTCGGATTACGATTATAATTTGAAGCCATCGAATATCCGTAAGCTCCAGTTGCTAACATCGCTAACACATCGCCGGGCTTAGTCGCTGGTAGTGCTTGCTCTTTAATCAAGATGTCGCCTGATTCACAATATTTACCTGCGATCCGAACTGTCTCACTGATTGGTGAGGTTGGATTACTTGCTAAAACCGCTTCATAGTCAGCCTGATAAAGTGCTGGTCTAATATTGTCCCCCATCCCACCGTCAACGGTGACATATGAACGAATTCCAGGAACGTCTTTTCTTGAACCAACAGTGTAGAGATTGTAACCAGCCGGCCCAACGATCGATCTGCCAGGTTCAATCCAAATTGCTGGAGTGGCGATACCTTTTTCACTCGTTTCAGATTTGACTGTCTTAACAATCGCATCAACGAATTCTTCTGGGGCAATTGGGTCATCTTCTTGTGTGTAACGAATTCCAAATCCACCACCAACATTCAATACCTTAGCTTGATAGCCAATTCTTTCATTCCATTCTGCCAACGTATCGATTAATTTATTAGCAGCCATCTCAAAACCGTTCACTTCAAAGATTTGTGAACCGATGTGAGCGTGGATACCCAGCATGTTCATCGAATCAATTGTTAACACCTTTTCCAATGCTTCAAAGGCCTGTCCGCTTTGGATATCAAAGCCAAACTTACTGTCTACTTGACCAGTTTGATCATATTCATGAGTATGAGCCGAAACGCCCGGCGTCACTCTCAACATGACATTGATATGTTGGTGCTGTTGTTGCAAAACCTCTTGCAACAGTTCGATCTCATGAAAATTATCTAAGATTATCACGCCAACTTGTTGCTCAACTGCCATCGTTAATTCTGCAAAAGATTTGTTATTACCGTGAAAACTAACATGGTCCATTGGGAATCCTGCCTTAATAGCGGTATAAAGTTCACCCCCTGAGACAACATCGATATGCCCGCCCTCTTGATTGACTAACTGAAACATTGCGATGGAGGCAAATGCTTTGCTGGCATAACTTACTGCGTAATCCACGTGATTTTGTTCAAATACAGATTGAAAATGACGAATCTGATTACGAATTGCTGAAACATCATAAGCTACTAAAGGTGTGCCAAATTGATGGGCTAATTCTAACGAATCGACACCACCAATTTCTAAATGACCCTGATTATTAATTTGAAATGCTTGCGTTTGTTCTGCCATGATTAACCTCCAAATGTGTATTTTTATGGCTTCAGGGTACAAAAAAAGATCTTTTTGTTTACGCTACAAAACAAAAAGACCTAAGAAATTATGCATTCTTTTATCATTATGTTGATAGCGCCCCGTAGCCGACGTATCTGCTACGACAGTCCATAGTCTATTAGACTATGACCCAGCCTACTAAGTCCCACTTGACTTAGAGCTTCGGCAACCGCCCCTTTCACTAGCTTCGTAGCTAAAGTAGTAGCTCCACTAATTACTGTTGTTGGTTGCAACCTCTATACTTTTTAAATTATTAAAATTCTATAATAAAACTCATAATTCGTCAACCATGAATTTTTATTAATTCCTGAAAATTTTCTTTTATCTACTTAATAGGCCAAATACAGCAGCATTCTTTGATATATTTGAGTTGATAATTAAATTAGAAATGCTAGAATTCTCCTTAATAATTTCAAATATTTATCTTAAATATTCAAAAAGGAGAATAAAGCCATATGAAAGTCGTTAAGTTTGGGGGCAGTTCGCTGGCAGATGCAGCTCATGTCCGAAAAGTTATTGATATCATTTCCAGTGACGAAAATCGTCAAATTGTAGTTACCTCTGCACCTGGTAAGAGATTCTCGGATGATATCAAAGTAACTGATTTATTAATTACATATGCCAAAAAAGTAATGGTTAAAGCACCTTACACAGATATTCAGAACCAAATTTTTAATCGGTACTTAGCCATCGGAAACGAGTTTAGTGTCCCTGAATCTGTATTAACAAAAATCAGAGCTAAGATCACTGGGCTGCCAAACAAATCTTATCCCAATAATGACTATTTAATGGCGGCTTTCAAAGCCCATGGTGAACGATTGAATGCTGAATTATTCGCCGCTTGCTTAACTCAAAGTGGCATCCCTGCCAAATTCATCGATCCTAGTGAAGCAGGCATAATTCTGACAGATGATCCTAACTGTGCTTCCGTAGATGAATCCACCTACCAAAATCTAGGTAAGATCAACGTCGGCAATGAACGGTTAGTATTTCCTGGTTTCTTTGGCTTTACTAAACATGGTGATATTGTGACTTTTGCCCGCGGTGGTTCAGATATCACTGGCTCTATTTTGGCCAGAGGATTACATGCAGACCTGTATGAAAACTTTACGGATGTTGATGCGATTTTTGCTGCCAACCCACATGTCATTAAAAATCCCGCCCCCATTAGCAAGATGACTTTCAGAGAGATGCGAGAATTATCATATGCCGGCTTTTCAGTATTTAATGACGAAGCCATTATTCCAGCCATTCAAGGCCAAGTTCCCATCAACGTAAAAAACACCAATAATCCAGAAGCCGACGGGACTTTGATTGTTCCTGAAGATGAACTGGAAGTGAAATTGCCAGTCACTGGAATTACGGCGTCAAATCGTTTTGCAGCCTTGTATCTTCACCGTTACTTGCTTAATAAAGAAGCAGGTTTCACCAGAAAAATATTAAATATTCTGTTCAAATATAACGTGTCGTATGAACACATGCCTTCCGGAATTGATGATTTAACAATCATTTTTGACAACAGCCAACTTGATAACCAGACCATAAAAAAAATGTGTGCGGATATTCGTGACGAAGTTTCTCCTGATGTTATGGAATGGATCGATGACTACGCAATTATCATGGTCGTTGGCGAAGGAATGCGAGCCAGAATTGGTACGATTGACAACATCATCAGACCTTTAGCGGAGAATAATATCGCTGTCCATATGATCAACCAAGGAGCGTCACGAATCTCAATCATGATTGGTGTTCGCGAACATGATGCAAACGAAGCAATCAAAGAAATTTACAATAATTTTTTTCTGACCAAATCGGAGGTGCTCCAATGACTCAATTACAAAAAGTACATGGCTCAATGAATACGTTTTTCTTATTGGACCAGACTGAATTAAACCAGCCATTAAGACAAACTGAATTAATTGATTTTGCACGCCACATTACCGATGATCAGCAAGGATTATTAGGCGGTGCTGATGGATTACTTGTGGTTGACCGAAGCAATCACGAAGAATGCCTCGGAAGTATGCAAGTTATCAATACTGACGGAAGTATTGCATCAATGTGTGGTAACGGTTTGCGAACTGTCAGTCGATACTTATCCGAAAAGTTCGGCCAGACTAAATTTAAAGTTGAGACTCAAGACGCTGATCTACATGTCAGCCAAGAAAACAATTTTGCCGATGGCGTTCCAACTTTTAGTGTGGAAATTTCTCCGGTCTCATTCAACAGAGAATCATTACCTTTTAGTAATCTAAATACCGATACTTTGATTGATCAAACCGTGCCGGAATTTGACGATACTCTAAAATTCACTGCCATTGCAGTGCCAAATCCACACTTAATCAGTTTCGTTTCTGAAGATGTCATGGATTCTGATTCGCTAAGCAAGATTGGCTCGGAGTTGAATTCTGAAAATCAATATTTTTATGACGGAGTCAACGTCAGTTATGCTAGGATTATTGATCACAATTCGTTGTTCGTTAGAACATTTGAACGGGGTGTTGGGTTCACAAATGCCTGTGGAACTGGAATGTCCGCAACTAGTTTGGCATTCTGTTTGAATCACCCAGATATGGCGAACTTTGAACAAGAAATCACGGTTACAAATCCTGGTGGGATGGTCAAAACCCGTGTTCATCAACTTTCGGATAGTAATTACTCTATCGATTTGATAGGCAATGCGACAGTAACGCACACCGTTACAATTGACGAAAATGACCTTCACAATAATCAATTAACTAGCGCTCAACCAGCAGAAACTGGTGAACAGTCAGCCTATGAGGCTTTTGTTGCCACCATCTAAACTATTATTGAATAATAAAAACTGCTATTCCTCATAAAATGGGGAGTAGCAGTTTTTTTAGTTACCATATTCTTGATCAAAAACCTCTTTGATCAACTGATGCGCAAGTACTTTAGCAATCAATTCAATCAACTGATCCTGCATATATGTGGCAGCATCAAAATCCACCTCATGATGATTAATGCTGGTAATTTTCATACCCTCTGTTTCAATAGCAACGTTATATCGGGCATAAACATCCACGACGGCTGCTAATTTTGATTCATTAATAATCGTTAACACGTCCTATTCATCTTTGATAACTAATTGGTAATGGAAAATGTCGAAGCATTTCAAAACAATTAAAAAATATGTTTAGTATTACCTCTCTACAGTATAATGAATATTGACTAATTTTTGGGAGGATAATATGAACAGCATTCAAATCGGCATTCGAACGTTAATTGAATTCATCTTAAAGCGTGGCGACCTAGTGCCGACCAGTTCCAGTGATAATTCAATGGCTGCCGGTAGCCGAATCCACCGAAAAATCCAAAAGTCCCGACCAGTGACTTATGAATCAGAGGTCTCTCTCAAAACTGATTTCGAATACTTAGGCACTAACTTTGAGGTTTCTGGTAGAGCGGATGGAATCAACCGATTATCTAATGAAGTTCTCATCGAGGAAATTAAAACATCCGACGTTATATTCTCTGAACTAAACGATAACACTTTAGACCTTTACTGGGCACAAGCCAAAGTCTATGGCTATATTTTAATGACTTCAGAAAATTTAAAACATGTGACGCTTCAACTTACTTATGTCCAAACTCCAGATGAAAAAATTACTGCTAGTAAAATCGATTATAGTATCGCTGAAGCCACAGAATTTTTCAATAATCTAATTACTGAATATAAAAAATGGCTTAAATTACGGCATGATCTAGACAAGAGCCGGATTGCTTCGGCTAAATCTTTACAATTTCCATTTCCAGACTATCGACCCGGCCAATACGATATTTCAAAAGTAGTTTATAAAACCATTGTAAATAAAAAACATTTATTTCTTGAGGCCCCAACTGGTACCGGAAAAACCATCTCAACTCTTTTCCCGGCTATCAAATCCATGGGTGAAAAGTTAATCAACCGCATTTTTTACTTAACTGCTAAACAAAGTACCCGCAAAGTGTGTGAAGAAGCAATTGATTTATTAACCAGTAAAGGTTTGACGGTCAAAAGTATCACACTGACTGCCCGTGACCAAATTATTTTTCCAGAAGAACAAGACATTCCGGCCGACCAGAACCCTTATATGATTGGTTATTATGATCGTATTAAACCAGCAATCTTGGATATCATTAATAATGAAGATCAAATTACTAAACACGTTATTCAAAAATATGCTAACAAACACCAAGTTGATCCATTTGAATTTTCTCTAGACGTCAGCTTATTTTGCGACGTGATCATCTGCGATTACAACTATCTGTTCGATCCCCAAGTCCACTTGCAAAGATTCTTCTCGGTGCCAGATGACACCAACTGTTTCTTGGTCGACGAAGCTCATAATCTAGTATCACGAGCGCGAGAAATGTATTCTGCAACATTAAGTATGAGTCCGATTGCTCAAATAATTGAGCACTTAAAGAGCGATGCAGAAGCCAACGATAATCTCATCAAAAAATTTCAGTCTTTAAAGCGGGCATTCATGCGTTACAGCAAGGAATCACGCGAACAAAATCAGGATAATTATTCTCAGGTCGAACCCTTGATCAACTTTAATAGCAAAGTCAGTAAGTTAATCGACACGATTCATGACTGGCTAGCCAAACAACAACCAAGCGATACCGTTGATGAAGTAGTCGCCTACTATTTAAGTTGTCGTACATACAATCTAATATCGCAGTACTACGACGATACCTATCGGACCAGAATTATCTTGGTTGACGATGACGTACTATTCCGACAGTTTTGTATTGATCCCGCTCAACAAATCGCCGAAAGTCTTAGTCTCGGTCGCGCAGCCATCCTATTTTCCGCGACCTTAAGTCCTTTAACATATTATCGCCGGGTTTTAGGTGATGAATCTGATAGCATTCAATACGCAGCCGGATCATCATTTCCACGAGAGAATTTTAATTTAATTATTCATAATGGTATCAATACGACTTACAATCAACGATTAAATAACATCCCTAACATTTGCGAAGGACTAAGTGCCATGATTGCTGGCAAACCTGGCCATTATATGGCTTTTTTCCCTTCAATGACATTTATGAATCAAGTCGCCGAAGCCTTCATAGCCGCTAATCCCGACGTAACTGTAAAGATTCAAAGTTCAAACATGGATCACGATCAGCGAACTGCTTTTCTAGATCACTTTCGGACAGTGGACCATCAAACCACGTTGGGATTCGCTGTCCTTGGCGGAATCTTTTCAGAAGGTATCGACTTAAAGCATGAGCAATTAATCGGCGTCGCCATTATCGGTGTTGGCCTACCAATGATCAACGAAGAATCAGATTTGGTCAAAGAATACTATGATAGTGACCATCATCGCGGATTTATGTATGCTTATCAACTGCCCGGATTTAATAACGTCACGCAAGCTGCTGGTCGCTTGATTCGTACTCAAACTGATGAAGGTATCATTGTCTTAATGGATCAACGATTTAGTCAGAACCGGTACCGGCAAATTTTTCCTAACCACTGGTCACAACCTAAAATAGTGAATGATACTGATCAGCTGAAAAACACGATTCAAAATTTCTGGGCTAATAAATGATATACAGTGTCCTTTTGATTGTATAATATAAATATTCACACTGGTTTAACCGTGAATTATTAAGGGGGAGTTTTATGAGAATTGGAATGTACGAAGGTAAACCAGTCCTAATCACTGTGCATAATGACCAGCTCTGGGGAACGAACCTGGAAACTTATAAAGATCTTGATGAAATACTTGCAAATTGGGTAGATTTTCAAGAAACATTTTTAGTAAATCTCACTGATGCAGATGTGCTAAACAATGATAATGCTCGGTTATTAGCACCTGAAAAACTGGAACAACCGATTAAAAATTCTCGCCAGTTACCGGCAATTGGTTTTAATTATCGTGATCATCTCAAAGAAATGGACACAAGTCTACCAAAGCAGCCGAATGTTTTTAATAAATTTGTCAGTTCATTAGCTGGTCCAAACAATCAGATTACGATAAATAGTGATACTGTTGATTGGGAATCAGAGCTAGTCGTGGTTATCGGTAGCGGTGGACGAAACATTCCCCGTGAAAACGTCGAAGATGCCATTGCTGGCTTCATGGTTGGCCAAGATTTATCTGATCGCGAACTACAAAAGATAAATGGTGCTAACACCCAGTTCACACTTGCTAAGTCTGGGGAAAATTATTCACCAGTCGGACCATATATTACGACAATTGGTTCGATCAGCGACTTAGAGTCGCAACGAATCACAACGAAAGTTAACGATAGGGTCATGCAAGATGCACCGATTGGGCAAATGATTTTTGACTTTCAAACATTAGTTTCTTATATATCTTCAACAATCGAATTGTATCCTGGAGATCTAATCTTCACTGGTACCCCAAGTGGAACTGGTGTTGGTAGAGATCCACAGATATTCCTACATCCTGGTGATGTTGTTGAAAGTAGTATTGAAACCTTAGGTTCGATTACCACGAAGGTAAATTAAAAGCATTCCGATAAGTTTAATTACGCTTATCAGAATGCTTTTTTGTTTAATGATTACTCGGGACGAACACAAACCCCTTCTGGTACTTGGAAGTCCTTTTGAATCATCGTTAATTTACCAGTATCAGCATCGCGAGAATACAGAGTGGCGTTATCAGTATTTTGGTTAACTAAGATTAAGAATGATTGGTCTTGATTTAAGTTGAAATCACGAGGAAAATCACCTTCAGAACTGATCAACTGAATTAATTTAGCATCATTTTCACTAACTTCAAACACTGCCAAAGAATTGTGGCCACGGTTTGAAACATAGACGTATTTGTCATCATCAGAAATTCTGATTGCGGCAGCTCCGTTATGAGCGGTCCAGTCATCAGGGATGGTCTTCACGATTTTACTAATTGTAAATTCACCGGCATCACGATTATAATGCAACACAGCTAGCTTGCTGCTAAGCTCACCCACTAAGTATGCAGTATCAGTATCGTGGGCAAAGACAATATGGCGAGGACCAAATCCAGGTTCAAGTGCTAACTCACTAACTTTTGACAAGGTTCCTTGGCCATCAACATCATATACAAACACACGATCTAATCCTAGATCACAAACTACGACCCGATTATCTGGAGTCAAGTCCATAAAATGAGGATGTGGTCCATCAGCCTGTTCTTCCTTTGGACCAACTTGACCAGTATGGGTAACACGATCAGCTAATTTAAGTAATCCATCAGGTTGAATTGCATAAGTGCTAATCTCTGCCGTATGATAATTGGCGGTATATACTAAATTGCGATTCTCATCAACGGTAATGTAAGCTGGATTAGTATCTTGATCGATCACTTGGTCGATTGGACTAAGTGGTAACGACATGCTAGCAGCATCAAAAATTTGAACACCACCACCATTAGATTCTTTATCAACCATATACAACTTACCATTCTTAGCTGGGGCAACATAAGTTGGATTACCAGCTGGTCCCACAAATTGTAAGTTTTCAATTTGCTTATCCGTTGTATTTAAATCTAATTGATAAACTCCCTTGCTTGTTTTGTGCGTATATGTTCCAATGTAAAATTGTTCAATCATTAGTCATGGCCTCCTAAATTGTCTACGCTTTCATTATGCCATAACAAGCACTGCATATAAAATTTTATATTGAAAATGAAGGTAAAAATATGTCAAAATTCGAAAAATATCATCCCGTCTTAACTGCTAATTACACTCTCGATTGGTTAACTCAAACTCCTGTCAAACAGATATTTGATTTATATCAGGGAGCCACCTTTGAAACTAGTCTGACAGTACAACGCCCTAAAGCAATAATTGACACGGTTAAAAACGTTAATCAAACCATGCAAAAAGTCATGAGCGAGCAAGAATTGACTTGGGGCATTACGGACTCTAATTCCGGAGATTTTCTAGGTATCATTAAAGCTTTTCATTTGAAAGAACCCAATGAAGGTGCTCAGATTTCTTTCATTACCAAAATTCATCAGCCTGAAACCTTGCTTCTTCAAGTTGTCCAGCGAACAGTAAAGTTCATTATCGATCATTTTGATTCTACACGGGTTAAAATAAATCTTGCTAAAGATAATCAACAGGTTGTCAAAACAATTGAGACATTAGGATTTGTTTCACTCGGCAATGGTGATTATTCATTAGAATTAACTCCTGAATTACGTGCTAATTTCGAACTAAATATGTAACTAATTGCAGTTTTTAAAAAAATATTTTAGAATGATTATTAGATAATATAAATAATTTTTAGGAGGTGGTTAATTGACAAGCAAAACTTTGGGGGCAGCACTAAGTAGTTTAAAACAATCTGGTGTCAGAATTACCCCCCAACGAGAATTCATCTTAGATTATCTAATCAAGGTGGATACCCACCCTACTGTTGAGATGATTCACGATGGGATCGATACTAAACTACCAAACCTCAGCGTAGCAACCATCTATAACACCTTAAAATTATTGGTAGACAAGGGTTTAGTAATTGAATTACCTAATGATGATGGCGGTGTTCGATACGACTTTTTTGGCACGCCTCACTACCACGCTATTTGTGAAAATTGTGGAAAAATTGTCGATGTTTATTCTAACCAGTATGCAGATATCGTTAAAAAAGTCAGTGCAGAAACAACTGAAAAGACAGGTTTTAAGGTCACAGGAACACAACTAGAAGTTACTGGATTATGTACAGATTGTCAGCAAAAACTGCAAGCTGCTTCTGAAAGTAATCTTTAATCTAATAAAGAAATAATCGTATGACTTTGTCATTATTTGATAATGTTTGTCAACAACTCTTAATATGATTGACAACTAGCTTAGCTAAGCCCATAACAACGCCCTTCCGCGCGTTTTATGGGCTTTCGTTATTCTTGCTAGTAGTCACTGAATCATATATAGTATTGGCTGTTAAAACGAATTATAAATTATAAAAAAATACAACTTAAAAACATCACAATTCATAGTGAACAAGGAGCGTTCAAACTTGAAAAAGAATATTATAAAAACCATTTGTACACTATCATTTGCGGCCTTAGGATTAATTGCAACCGGCGCGCAATCAGCCCACGCTCAAAGCGTTAACAGTTATATTGCTAATAACAACATTGGGCACGCAAAGATTACCTCAGCCATTTGGGGTGGATTTCCAAAAAATAACTATCGCCACAGTGGTAAGCCTGAAGGTGTTGTGGTTCATGAAACCGCCAACCCTAGTTCAACAATTTATAACGAAATCGCTTATATGAAACGTAATTATAATTCCGCTTTCGTTCATTCATTTGTTGACTCAAGTCGAATTATCAACATTGCTAACACCAATTACTTAGCTTGGGGAGCAGGTCCTGTTGCCAATGCTCGCTTCGTGCAGTTTGAACAAGTTCGTGTGCACAGCAAGTCAGCATTTGCCAAGGAGATGGCTAACTCTGCCTATTACACTGCTTACCTATTACACCAGTACGGTTTAAAACCAAACGATGCTGCTTACGATGGCAAAGGAACTGTTTGGTCACATGACGCTGTTTCTCGCTACCTTGGTGGTACTGATCATACTGATCCTAAGGCATACTTTGCTTCAGCAGGTAAGACTTATTTTGGTGCTTCATACACTTTTGCTCAATTCTATCAATTAGTAAAAACTAACTATAACAATTTGACCGATGATGCTCATACAGCAGCCACCAATTATGACAAGGTCAGCTACAAATCCGTTAACGACACTTCTTCACTTGGAAAGGACTACAAATCATATCGCCTTTACAATCATGTGAAAAACTCTAGAGCTAACGTGAAGAGTTATTCTTGGTCATCTGTTAAACCAAAAGTTGGTAAAAAAGTATATATCGATAATATTGGTCGTAAAGATTCAGGCAAGTATTCTTGGTACCGTATCCGCTTCTCAAAGAGCAGTAATGCTAAGAAATACTGGGTTTATGAAAAAGCCCTTGATGTAACTCCAAGTGAAGATGACAATGATATTACTGACGAAGTAACGGTACCAAACCAATCATCTGCCAAAGTCGCTTCAAGTTCAAACGATGATAATGCTGACACTAACGTTAGTTCAACTAGCGCAACATCTAATAATTAATCAGTTGACAGGCATATAAAAATTGCCTATTATTACTTTACTGAAAGACCAAGTTATTACTTTACTGAAAGACCAAGTAGCGCAATCCAGAGAGGAATTCATTTGCTGTAAGAATTCTCAAGTCGCGAATCCTACCTTTCTTCTAATAATTTAATAAAATACTTTAAAAGTGTGAAGCTCTGCTTTGAATGAGAATGGTACCGCCCGATGGGTGTCTCAATTTCAAAGTGGAGCTTTTTTTAAGAAATCGGGTGATTGTGTGTCAACTAACAGAGAAATTAATGCGCAAAGAATTGTGGTCAAAATCGGTACTAGCAGTTTGATTCATACTAATGGAACGGTTAATCTACAGACGTTTGATCAATTAGCGTATGTATTAAGTGAATTAAATAATCAAGGAAAAGAATTGATTCTAGTGTCTTCTGGGGCCATTGGTGTGGGTCTGAATAAGCTTAATCTAAAACAAAGACCGACTGAAATCGGTGCTCAACAAGCGCTAGCAGCTATTGGCCAATCTGAATTAATGACGCTGTTTACACAACGTTTTAATCACTATCTGACTAACATCGCCCAAATTTTGTTAACTCATGATGTCTTTGATTTCCCTAAAAGTGATGAATCAGTTATGGACACATTCAATTGCTTGTTAAAAGACAACATCATCCCCATCGTCAACGAAAACGATACTGTGGCTACCGATGAATTAGATCATCGCACCACTTTCGGTGATAACGATCAGTTATCTGCCATCGTAGCCAGCCACGTTGACGCGGACCTTTTAATTGTCTTATCTGACGTGGACGGTTTCTATGATGATAATCCCAATCAAAATCCTAATGCTCATTTAATCAGCGAACTAAGTGTCATCAATGACAATACCTTTACTATTGCCGGTGGAACTGGTAGTCGCTTTGGCACTGGTGGAATGAAAACCAAGCTAGCCGCTGCTAAACGAATGATCAGTGAAAATCGGCAAATGATTCTTGCAAATGGTAACGATCCTAGAATTATTTTTGATATTTTGGAAGGTCAACCAATTGGCACACTATTCACGAGTAACGGTAAATTAACTCAGGGGGTATAACTATGGATGATTTAAATCAAATCGGTGCTAACGCTAAAAGAGCTGCCTTTCAGTTAGCTAACTTAGACACCACAACTAAAAATTCTGTCCTCAATCAATTTTCAGAGGCCTTAATTCAAAATATTGATACAATCGTGGCTGCTAACCAAGTCGACCTTCAAAATGCGACTGATTTGCCAGAAAAATTCGTCGACCGCTTAACACTCAACAGCGACCGTATTCACGACATGGCAGAAGGATTACGCCAAGTTGCCAGCTTAGCTGATCCAATCGGCAATGTTGAGACTGGATTCACTAACAGCGCTGGCTTAATGATCGAACAACGCCGTGTTCCAATTGGTGTCATTGCCATGATTTTTGAGGCTCGCCCAAATGTCAGTGTCGACGCTTCTGCTTTGACGTTTAAAAGCGGTAATGCTGTAATTCTCCGTGGTGGTAAAGAAGCAATCAATTCAAATACTACCCTCGTGGAAATTTTGCAGGCCGTCTTACGTGAAAATAATTTAGACGAACATGCGATTCAAATTCTCCATGATACCAGTCATGAAACAGCTACTGCTCTAATGCACCTGAATGAGTTTGTTGATGTATTGATTCCTCGAGGTGGAGCTGGCTTAATTAAAACCGTGGTACAAAATTCCACGGTACCGGTTATTGAAACCGGTGCAGGTAACTGTCATGTTTATGTTGATAAAACTGCTGACGCAAAAATGGCCACTGACATCACTGTTAATGCCAAAGTTCAACGTCCAAGCGTCTGTAATTCTGCTGAAAAGTTGCTCATCAATGCTGATGTCGCTGAAGAATTATTACCTGAAATTGCTAGTGCATTAATAGCTAACGGAGTTGAACTACGCGGAGACGAGCGCAGTCGACAAATTGTCAAAAATATCATTCCCGCCACTGATGAAGACTGGTCAACCGAATATAACGATTTGATCATGGCAGTAAAGGTTGTCGATTCACTGGATGAAGCCATTAACCATATTAATAAGTACAGTACTGGACACTCAGAAGCAATCATCACGAATGATTATGCTCACGCAAAGAAATTTCAACAATTAATTGATTCTGCATGTGTGTACGTTAATGCTTCCACTAGATTTACTGATGGTTTTGAATTCGGTTTTGGTGCTGAGATTGGTATCAGTACTCAAAAGCTCCACGCTCGTGGACCAATGGGCTTAAATGAAATCACAACCACTAAGTATGTTATTTCTGGCAATGGCCAGATTCGCCAATAATAATGGGAAATAAAATATGGGAAGATTGAATTATCACTTCAATCTTCCCATTTTTTATTTACTGATAGTTTCAGTTTGTTTACGTTTAAATGCCATGATCCAAGTAGTAATTGGAATCGTCAAAACCACACCGATCAATGACAGCACAATCGCAATTAATTCATTGGCAAATACTTTATCGTTCATAATCGTACCAAAACTATAGCCCAATCCATTTAACCAGATAAATAGAGCTAATGAACTACCAAAAAAGCCAAAGAACAATGTGTTTACTGCGGTTCCAATGATTTCCTTACCGATTTCAATACCATCTTCAAACAATCTGGCGCTAGTAATTTCTGTATGAACCGTTAATATTTCATCCAGTCCTGAAGCAATTGCGATAGCAGCTTCCGCAATCGCACCTAAGGAAGTTAATATTGCCGTGCAGATAGCAATTTTAGTGAAGTTGATACCTATCAGAACCGATAAACCTTCCAATTCTTCGCTATCTTCTAGTCCAAAACCACCAACCTTAGCCCAATATTCAATCGGCACGATTGATACCACTAAGATTGCAAGAATGATCAAAGCACCCACAAAAGCTGCATTGGAGGCATTGTCACTGGCGTTACTCCAATAAATCGTGATTGCCAAAACAACAATACTGGCAACTAAAGTCACAATAATTGGTGGAAACTGAAAGGCAATTAGCACAATCGTAAAAAACATAATACCAAAGTTAACTACCAAGCTTAAAAAGGCACCGATTCCCATACTGCCTCCGACAAACAACATCAGTCCCAATAAAATTATAAATAATAATGTAATTGTTCCCATTAGCGTTCACCTGCTTTTAACCACATACTTGATAAGAAACTGGCAAATATAACTGTCAGAACGATTCCAATTGCACTGACCAAACTAGATAGCATCCCAAGTGACATATTCATCGAAAACGAATAACTCCATGAATTGCCGTTTCTTAAATAGACGAGGGTCATTGGCAACGTTTCAGCCATGAATACAAAAAATAGCACATTAATCAAGGGACCCATAATTGAACGGCCAATTTGCCGGCCAGAGTTAAAAATCTGCCGTTTTGATAAAGTTGGCTGTTCGTTTTTTAAAGTGGCTAACGCTGCAACGATATCCACTGACTCATCCATAACCGCACCTAAAACACCTATCAAGACCTCGGCAACAAATAACGGTCTTGGAAGCTGAGTCACATACTGCATCGACTCATAATAGACTCCTCGTTCTTGAGTGATGCCAAACACAGCCATTAATAAAACTAGGGTGACTACAGTGGCACTAATTACTGCCGCCAAGGACACCCACATTCGCTGGTTCCAACCTACGACTAGCAACAAAGTTAGGGTACAGAAAATCACTGCCAGTACACTAAAAATCCAAATAACATTGGCACCATTATTACCACTATTTAATCGAATCGCTAAAATAAATAAAATCGTGTTGATAACGATACTTGAAACCACGGTGGTCCCCTGCTTTTTTAGGAATACAAACAGCAGACAAACCGCTAACGTGATCAAAAACGCAATCGTCGTATCTCGCTTAATATCTTTAACATTGGCTTGTAACTTTTTGTGATTATGAATCGTGAGAAACACTTTTTGTCCAGGGTGTAATTTTTGATCCATTGCCCCAGAGTCAGAATATTCATTGCCAATTGTGAGTTTCTGTCCCGCATGTTGGCCATTAGTAATCGTGCCTGTGACCTTTTGCTGATGCTCATAATCCCGATTTTGAAATTCGTCAGTGACTTTATTACTGCCATAATTTTTGACTGACGTCACCTTCATAATCGGTGTGGAATAAAACTGATCATTATGATCAACAAGCACCACAACCCCAATACATACAATGATAATAGCCAAAATCTGTGACCACTTTACCGACTTTATTAACTGCATATCACGTCTTCTTTTCCGGTTTAGTTTACTCGTATTGTATCATCGTCAACGTGATTTTTTTGATTTGGCCAGGACTATTAATAAAATCTCAACGTAATAATGAGCAATAAAAAAAGCCCGCAAATGAAATTTCGCCGGACTTTAATAATAAATTATTCAATTACTAACACTCTTGTCGTTGAGTGCCGAACTACATATTCAGTCGTTGAACCCAATAGAGCTCTAGAAATACCATTGACCCCAGACTTACCAACAACGGTCAATTCTGTATTGTATCGTTCAGGTAATTCCTTGGAGATGGCTTGCTTAGGAACTCCAATTACAAAGTGAGTATCTGCTTTGACTCCTTCATCATCAGCAAGTTGCTTAGCCTTTGATAAGATTTCTTCTGCACGTTTTTGGAAGGATTCCATGACGTCTTGTCCTAGCGTAACTCCATATTGAACATATCTTTGATCAGTGGCCACAGAAACTATTTCTAGCGTCGATCCCAGTTTCTTAGCTAATGTCACGGCCTCACGCAATGCCGCATTGGCATTCTCACTACCATCAAGTGGAACTAAAATTTTATCATACATACAAATCCCTCCAAACTATTATTTACCATTTATTTTATCATTACTACCTCAACGTCGATAACAAAAAGATTACCCTTTTAATCATTATCTATGTGGTTTAAAAATTCTTTATTCTGCTTAAATTCTCGCAGGCGTTCAGTTAATCTTCCATCATACCCGGAACAGAGATACTTCGACTCAGCACTATCAGGAACGATTTCAGGAACTTCATCAATTCGTTCAGTAATCACTAAACTACAAAATGCTGTGAAAGCTACTTGTTGCGCGCCGGTCTTTTTATCCTGAGTGACGAATTTAGTAAAGACCTCAACAGCCTTAGGACTGGCCCCAGTCACATATGAAACACATTTGTAAATGCTTTGCTCACTAATTGGTTTTATAAAGTGAACTCGGTCATACGAAGCTGTCACGAATGAAACACCAGGCAAATATTTCACCACTGAAATTCCGGCATTCGCATCTAGGATCGATAATGTTCGGCCACCAAATTGCATGTTGTTATTATTGAGATTTCCAGGAAATACGTATCCCTCGCAAACTGCCTTAGTGTCTTCACAATGAACTTGTTTCATTATTTCGCCCCCAAAATAATTCTTTTACACTTTTATCATACCTGACATTTTATCAAAATGAGTGTTAAAAGCTTTGCTATCAGTTTTTAATGCACTATACTAGTTTCTAACGTTATATTTAGGAGGAATCAAAATGGTGAATACCCCAAAAGAAGTAATTGACGAGTCCTTATTCAAGGATGATCTCTATCAAGCCGTTAATGGTAACTGGTTAAAGGATGCCACGATTCCTGATGACCACGCATCAACTGGTGGTTTTATGGATTTAAATGACAATATTGAAAAGAATTTGATGAACGATTTTGATAATCTTCCAAAAGATTTATCATCTTTCAATGAACCATTTCAAGAATTTGCCAAACTATATCAATTAGCTCAAAACTTCGATCAACGTGACACAGATGGCGCTGATCCTATCAAATCATTTCTTAATAAAATCGAAAATCTAAAAGATTTCTCGGAATTAAACAGCCAAATAAAAGAATGGAATCTCAGTGGCCTACCACTCCCATTCAATTACTCCGTTGATGCTGACATGAAAAACACACAAATCAACGCCTTGTATGCTGGCACACCTGGCCTGTTCTTACCTGACAGAACCTATTACGAAAACAACAACCCCGCTTACGATCAATTAATGCCAATCTTCACCAATATGGTGACTTCATTATTAGTGCTAGCAGATTATAGTGGTAGTGAAGCAGACGAAATTATTGAATCTGCTAAGAAGTTCGATGCTGCAATCGCACCCAATGTGAAATCAGCGGAAGAATCTGCGGATTATACTAAGATGTATAATCCAATGGACTTCACCGAGTTTGCTAAATACAGCTCAAGCATTGATTTAACAAAATTTGCTAATGACTTATTTGGCAAAGCTCCAGAACAAATCATTGTTACTGATCCTAAATACTTTGAAGCCATTAATAACATCGTTAATCCTGATACCTTCAGTGACTTGAAGAACTGGATGTTAGTGAAATTCTTAATTTCAACTACTGGTTATCTTTCAGAAGAATTCCGTCAGACTGGTTCAACTTATAGTCGGGCACTTTCTGGAAGAAAAGCCGCTTCATCACAAAAGAAATCCGCATTCTACCTTGCGTCAGGTGTCTTTGGTCAAACTGTCGGTGACTACTATGCTCACAAGTACTTTGGCCCCAAAGCTAAGGCCGATGTTGAACAAATGGTTCGCAATATGATCAAAGTATATCAACAACGATTAGAGAATAACGATTGGTTAGGTAAAGCTACTCGCGAAAAAGCAGTGCTCAAACTTAGCAAGCTCGAGTTACATGTTGGTTATCCCGAGAAAATCGATCCTATTGAATACAAGTACCAAGTTACGCCTCATGGCGAAGGCGGAACATTATTCGCAAACGTAAATCAATTCATTAGAATCACTAAAGAATATCGTTACGCTGAATTAGGTAAACCAGTTGATAGAACTCGTTGGGATATGAGTGCCAATACTGTGAATGCTTACTACGATCCATCAAAAAACATGATTGTATTTCCAGCAGCTATCTTACAAGCACCTTTCTACAGCTTAGAACAATCTGCTAGTGCCAACTACGGTGGTATTGGTGCTGTTATTGCTCACGAAATCTCTCATGCATTTGATAATAATGGCTCACAATTTGATGAATTCGGTAACTTAAACAACTGGTGGACTGATGAAGATCGAAAATCATTTGATAAGTTAGCAGATAAAATGATTGCTGAATTTGATGGTATTCCATTTGCTGGCGGTAAGGTAAACGGTAAGTTGACCGTTTCTGAAAACATTGCTGATGCCGGTGGCTTGAGTTGTGCCAATGAAGCGGCCAAAAACGAAGGAGACTATGACTTAAAGGACTTCTTTATTAATTGGGCACGGGTTTGGCGCATGAAAGCTACTAAAGAATACATGCAACTACTATTAAACATCGATGTTCACGCTCCGCATGAATTACGAGCAAACGTTCAAGTTAAGAATCTTGATGATTTTTATACCACTTTTAACGTTTCAAGCAACGACAAAATGTATTTGCCAGAAGATAAACGGGTAAAAATTTGGTAGTTCAATCAACTAAAAACAGGTTATTAATTACATTGCATTTGCGTGTAACTAGTAACCTGTTTTTAGTTTCTTAGATTTCTTTATCGTTAGTTAAGGATTGGTTAATTAACTTGTTTTATTCTCATTTTCGCCTAACAATGATGCTAAGAGTTATGGGAGGAAATGTCATGGATTTTTTAAATAGTCGCAATTCAAATCATAAGTCAATTAATTATCTTATCTATACAATAGCATTCTTAATTATCTGCGCTTTAACTTATTCAATGCCTTGGTTGTCATCAAAATCTCTAATTTGGGGAGTCGACGGCATTGCACAACATTTCCCGATTCTAGCCCAATTTCAAGGAATTTTGCAAGGAACAGTGCATCAATCACTAACTGGTTGGTCTTGGAATATTGGTGCAGGTGGAGATCAACTTACCACATTTGCCTATTATGTTGTCGGTGATCCTTTTAGTTACTTGATTGCACTATTTCCAGCCACTCATCTTGAACTAGGCTTTCAATTTTTAATCTTACTTCGTTTATATTGTGTTGGTCTAGCCTTTCTCGCTTGGGCTAACCGCTTTTCATTTAGCAATCATAGTAAATTAATTGGCACTTTAATCTATACATTTTCTGGATACAATTTTTACGTTTCTATGCACCATCCCTTCTTCTTGTTACCAATGATCATTTTCCCACTTCTCGCAATTGGGGTTGATCTATTGCTGGAAAAACATAACTGGATTGTCCTTGCATTTGCAATTGGATTTGCATTAATTAGTAATTTCTATTTCGCGTATATTTTAGCAATCGGAACTTTGGTTTACTTAATTGTACGAACTTTGCACTTAAAAAATCAAAACAGTGGGTTTAAGTTCAGCTGGGGTCACTTACGCCAATTTATCATGGCAGCAATCAGCGGACTACTTCTTTCAAGTATTGTGCTAATTCCCACTGTAATAGCAGTTTTACAATCATCTAGAGCTATGCATCACATACCTTTCGCTAATGGAATGCTGCTTTACCCCTTGAGTTACTATCTCAGTATCCCTAATCAACTCATTACTACGTCTACCTTCAAAGGCTTTTGGCTAATCATTAATGTGAGTGCCTTCGCATTTTTAGCGGCAGTGTACATCATAGTCCACTTCAAAACATATAAATACTTGGCAAGCATCTTTTGTTTAATTGGTGTAGCTATACTGTTACCTCAAGCTGCGGCGTTCTTTAATGCGATGTCCACACCATCTAATCGTTGGTTATTTTTAGCTGTGTTACCACTCTCATTTGCAACAATGGTGTTTATCGATCATTTAACCGACCTAACGACTAAAGACTTACTATGGCTAGTTGGTGCTAGTATTGGATTAATCTTTGTTGTCTGGCTCACACAAGGTTTTACCTTGCACCTCAACAAGAATGATTTAATGAACTATGGTATCTTGCTACTCATTCTGTTGCTATTAGTTACTGCACGGGCAACTCATTTGAAATCCACGACGTTCACACTCGCAACCAGCTTAATAGTGTTTATTAGCTTGATTAATGGTGGTCAAGGTTGGATGAATCCCTTGCTGAGTGCAAATACCTCACGAGAACTTAATGCTGGTTCTGCAACAAAATGGCTTCATAACTATTATGATGGTGCTAACAATGCCCTTAGATCTGATAATTCATTCTATAGAACCGATACGATGCGTAATTATTATCCATACCGTGCTGCCGGAAATGATATTCCAGGATTTTTAGGAACCCATGACCTGAATTCGTACTATTCAATTCAAAACGGTTATCTATTCCGCTTTAATCAATCAATCGATAATGCGCAATCCGTTGCTAATGCCCCTACTAGTGAGGGTGACAATCGGACGACCCTCTTGAATTTGTTAGGTGTAAGGTACTTATTTGCTAAAAGCGATATCCTAAAACAGCCTAGCGCCATTCCTTATGGATTTAAATTAATGAAAACTCGTCAAGGAAAAATCATCGAGTACCGTGATAAACAAATCTCAGGACTATCTAACCACTCTGGCACGGTGATTCTGAAGTCTGATTTGGCACTTCCATTAGTTTATCTACAAAATCAAACTATTTCTAAACAGAGATACGAACAACTAAATCCCATTCAACGCGAGCAATCCCTTCTTCAGGGCGCCCAAGTTAATCAAAATGTCGCAGGTATTCCTTCAATCAAACCCACAACGAATGTGAAAAACGTTGCTTACACACCTGTCTTAAAAACCAAGTCGATTCTCAATAGTGGAAAGAAAGTCGCATTGCATCGGGTTTACAAAACAAGTAGTCAGCATAGCCAACAAGTAATCAACAAGCGGGTCGACGAAATTAAATCTAGAACAATTCAAGTTCAACGACCAGACCTAAAAAAAGTCATTCGAACTAATCAACAGGTCATTAAAGAAAACAAATTGGCAAACCGAAGTTCATTGCACTTAATGTCAACTGACGCTGAGGGTCGCCACTTATCCTATCGACTCAAGGTCAAGTATCCACAACAATTAAAGAATAGCGAATTATACTTGGTTATTAATGGTGCTAAAGGTACCAAAAACACAACTGGTGATTTTATCGATCATTTTGTCGCTCAAGAAGCAGTCAATGGTCTCCCAATATCTAAAGTTAAAAAAGCTGAGCGCACACGCACAGCCTTGCGTTTTCCAGATTTAGGTGCTTACACATTGAGCGCCAACACTTCCGACAGTTTTAACTACTATCACCAATTGCCTACAAATAATCTTTCGGATTTTGATATTCGCCACAATACCGTTCTTAATCTGGGATATTCTAAAACTCCAAGAAAACAAGTGAAGTTACAATTTACCGTGGCTAAGTCGCTACACTTTAAGAGTGTTAGGCTAATGGCAGTCACATTTAATCCAGCGAAATATCAACAACAAATCAAGAAATTACAAAGACAAGGTCTACAACATTTATCTGTCAAAAATGACCGCATTACTGGAATGGCGGTTAGTCCACAACACAAATCTATTCTAACCACTTCAATTCCATACACCAGTGGTTGGCAACTAAAAGTCGACGGCAAAGTCACACCGACTTATTTAGTTAACAAGGGGTTTGTCGGTGCAACGATTCCAAAAGGTAAGCATCAAATCACCTTGACCTACAAGACTCCTGGATTAAAACTAGGTAAAATAATTTCTATCATTGGTATAATCTGGTTATTAGGTGCCATAATCGTTCACTTAGTTTACAAACCCAAAAATTTAAATAAATAATGGATGCACAAAAAAATACTTCCTGATTTCAATCATTGAGATCAGGAGGTATTTTTTATTGTTTATCTTAAAGCAGTAAACATCTTAAGTGCTAACTTAGCTCTAGTAACATCGGTGTAAGTTAATGGGTTAAATCCATTTGTGTTTGCCTTTAACTTAGAGTAGTCAAAGATTTGTGGGCTCTCACTAGCATAATACATTGCATCGTTCTTGTTAGGAGAATGATCCAATCCTAAGGCATGACCAAATTCATGAGCTAAGGTACTTGCGTAGTCTAATGTTCGAGCCTTATAGCCTAATTGACTGGAGCTAATGTCATTTTTTTCAGCCGTTAATTGGTTTTGAACATCAGTAACTTGTTGAGTACGATAAGTCGACAGCTTTTGGGCGTAATTAGGGTCGGTTTTGTCCAAAGTACTTTCATAACTATTGATTCTGGCATTTGCTTGGTTAACCAGCGTCTTCATGCTAGTTGCCATAATCTCATTGGCCAATGTTGCTGGTGCCTTCACGAAGAATGAGTAACGAACCTGCATTTTTTTATCACTTGGTGACCACCAGGCATCACTCTCGTCAGCTGGTGTGGCTCTTTCTTTTGAAACTGAGAAGGTCATTGTGTGCTTATTTTTAGTACCATACTTTAAAGCCTTCCGGCCAAGTTTTTGATTCCAATAATTCATTGCTAAATTCAAGCTTTGTTTCAAATATTTATTATTTGTCTTAACATAAATACTTGCGGTCTTTTTAGAGGTCAATGCGGTTTGTGAACTAAGATCTAGCTTATATTTCTTAATGATGGCCCTTTGGTGAGTACGATAGTATTTATTACTTGCGTTCAACAAAGTTTTGGTTGGTGTAACACTAGTCATCGTTGCAGCAGAAGCCGTCACGTTAGCCAATGGAACTAAGCCAAACACTCCAACCATACCAGCAGCTAGAATCCGTTTAACATGCATTCTTTTTATCATTATTTTCCCCCTACAAGTACTGAATTTTAGCTTTATAGTACAAGCACTCACTAAAGATAGCAAGCGATATGCTAAATACTTATCAATTACTTTATGCAATAAATAAAGCCTGGAACAATAATTAATTATCTTTCCAGGCTTTATGTTAACTAGCTGTTCATTAAAATATCAAGCAAAGCTTGAGCTGACGCGTTAAGACTTGATTTCTTCTTATCATATCCAAGGTGAGTATAGATTTCACCAATAAATGTGCCTTTTTTAAATAAGGCTGGGAAGACTTCATCAATGATCTCTTGAGTTTCCGCCTGTTTTTGAACTGGTCCAAATGGGTTGGCAAAGAAAGTTATGCTCATTCCAACTTCATCAGTAGTTCCTAACGCTTTACGTTTACCAGCTACAAAAACACTCTTAGCTTCTTGCTCATCATCAAATTGATGAACACCGATTTCTTTATCATAGTTGTTAGCGTACAGCCACATATCAACGTTGTGGTGTTTAACAATATTTTGGTAAGTGTTAGCAGGAATTATACAACGGGCATTAGATAATTCAGGATTCATGTAGATACCCCGATCCATATTGCTAAATGCTACTTCAGAACTCAAATCATCTAGTCGAACAAAAGCACCCGTTTCAGTTCCTTGCGCGTAGATGGCTTGTTCATCTCCTGTAAGCGTGAAGCTACCCATGTCATCGAAAATAGTTTCAATATTTTCAATTTTATCATCAGCAATTTCTTGCAATGCTTCAATAGATTCAGACTTTCCGGCACCGCTATCACCAAAGAAGACGACTGACTTAGTCTTACCATTTGAGAAAGTAATCTTAACCATTGAACCATGAATTGGCAATTTATGTTTGCTAATCATGCTTAGGTTATGAAGCGTCAAAACCATCTTCTTCATATAACCAAAGTAAGTTGTTTTATCGTTATAAGGAACTTGGCCAACGTAAATGTCATTTTCTGCATCTAAGAAGTAATGACAATTGTCATCAGTATCTGAAGTGGCCCCTTCACTACCAAATAATAAAATGATATCTGGTTTGCGATCTTTAACAGCTTCTTCATCGGCTAATTCAAATAAGTTACCTAATGCTAGGCCATTAGCGAAGTAATCGCGATCAAAGTAAATGTATGCTAAACTTTCGCCGACCCAAGCTGGATAACAATACCAGCTTTCACGATCGCCTTTGAAGTTTTCAATTGGGTTTTGTTTAGTCTCAGAAAAGACCCCTTCACGCTTGTTACTCTTGGTATGAACCATAACTGGAGGTCGAACCATTAATGTATCAATAAAACGAATGCTAGCAAGTGAAGCATACTTTTCAGGAACATCCCATTTAATTGTTTGAGTTAAAATACAGGCGTTTGTACCGGCATCAACCTGGCGATAAATATGGTTAACGTGGCCTTGAAGCTTTTCTTCAACACTCCGATACAAATTTAAAACTAGTTCATTGAATCGATTATCAATATTCATGAATGAAGTACCAATAATCGCATTTTGATGTTTATTAATTGTCGAAATTCGAAGGAGCGAACGATAGTATGTGTACAGATCTTCGATACTATTCAAGATGTCGGTTGAAGCAAACTTGAGACTATCCATGTGGTTCATCAAAATATCTTTGATGACACCGACATATTCTTCAACAGAAACATCGTTTAGCGCTGAAGGTGTCTTTTTATAGCTATTATCATTCAAGTAAACCTTGACGATTCCGGCAAGTTCTTCACTATTAACTAACTGGAATAAGTCCTTAATGTATTTAGAGCTGTAATTCAAAACTGCAACCCCACGGTCCGGGTTGACATACAACGGCGCTGTATCAATCTTTTCTTGTACCATAAATTTAAAGTCTCCCTCTTGCGTAAATTTGAATTATTAATATTGTAGACTATTTTAAAGAATTTTTTAAGCAAATTTTCATTTTTCTCGTAATTTTTACGAATATTTTTTAGACACCGAACTAATTTTGTATGGATTAACTGATATCATCGCAAAAGCTACTAAAAACTTAATTAAGATGCCACCGTTAACCATTACTACCTAAAAACGATTCTAAACTAATGTAAAAATTTATAGTTTAAGCTATAATGAAACAAGTAAGCTACTATGTGAGGTGAGCGACGTGAAACTAAGTGAATATCTCCACAACCAACTAACTTTTTTAAATGAACAATTAGATGATGCCAGACAATCCAAAAATGAGCCCATGCAGTATTTAGTTGACTCAAAGATGTCTGAAGTTAAGTTGATCTTAGAGGCCTTGCAAAAGGGAATTATTGATGAAGTAAACTAGATTACTTTGCTTGACATATTTTTTGTATCGAATATGCTTAGATGCGTTAATTTAGTTGCTTCAGGAATTGAATACAGATAAAAGGAAGTATATTAATTGATTACATTAAAATCACCACGAGAAATCGAAAAAATGGCTGCCTCTGGCGCAGTACTTGCTGGCGTCCACAAAGGCGTTCGTGAAATGATCAAGCCCGGTTTAGATACTTGGGAAATTGAAGATTTTGCCAGAAAATATATTGCAGATCATGGTGCTACCCCTTCTGAAATGGGCTTTGAAGGATACAAATATGCTACATGTATCTCAATTAATGATGAAGTTGCTCACGGAATTCCTCGTAAGGGACTCAAATTAAAGAGTGGTGACATCGTTAAGGTTGATTTGACTGTTAACCTTGATGGTTTTGAAAGTGACTCTTGCTGGTCATATGCCGTTGGCGAAGTTAGCGATGAAGTTAAAAAATTAATGGACGTCACCCAAAAGTCATTGTACAAGGGAATTGATAAAGCCGTTATCGGTAACCGTCTTGGTGACATCGGTGCTGCCATTCAAACTTACGTTGAAGACGAAAATGGTTTTGGTGACGTTCGTGATTTAATTGGTCACGGAATCCAACCAACCATGCATGAAGAACCAAATGTTCCTGCATATGGTAAAGAAGGTCATGGTCTCCGTCTTAAAGAAGGAATGACCATTACTATCGAACCTATGGTTAACACTGGAACATGGGAAATCAAAGATCGTCTAGATGAAAAAGATGACTGGACATACTATGTATCTGCTGATGGTACCCCATCATCTCAATATGAGCATACCATTGCCATCACTAAAGACGGTCCTAAGATTCTTACATCTCAAGGATTAGACATCGACAAAAAATACCAACTTTAGTATAAACAAAACGGACACGAATTTTCATTCGTGTCCGTTTTTTGCAAATCAAGCAATTAGGCATTACCATTAGTTTTATAGACAGTGATAACCCTTATTAGGGCGTATCACATACATATCATTATTTTAGGGGGAATCAATATGAATAATAAAAACTTCAAATTTCCAGATACAGCTGCTTATAACTTCGTCATTAGTGGATTAAAGGAAAAAGGCATCTCTTTAGAAGACATAGCTGACATGGCTTATGATTTGCAGTCAGTTTTCTTTGATAATCTAACTAAAGAAGAAATGATGAAAAACACGATCAACGTAATGCATAAACGTGAGGTTTTAAACAATGCCATGGTTGGCCTAGAATTAGACCGGCTTGCTTCACAAGGGCTTCTAAAAGAACCGCTTGAAAGTATTGTCATGAATGATTCGGGTGTCTTCGGTGTGGATGAAGGTATTGCTTTAAATATCGCGAATATTTACGGCACCATCGGTGTGACTAACTATGGTTTTATCGACCGTGATAAGACTGGCAAGATCAAAGCCCTCGACGAAGGAAAAGATGATATCTCAAATACATTCATTGACGATATCGTCGGTGCGATCGTTAGTGCCGTTTCAGCCAAAACAGCTCATGAGCATAACTAGATCCAGCCAAAATTAGCAATATTTACTTCATTGCGCTTGATACCAGAAACGTATGGATTGTGCCTGACATAGTATCTCAGTGGTCTATCAGTCCATTCACCAATTGAAACACCGATTCTACCAGATTTCTGAACGCGCCGTGGCTGCCAACGGTCATGAACATCAATATTCAATTTACCCTCACCAATGATTTCAAAATTCATGGTCTTTTCAGCTATCCCTAGTGCAGCCATTAATTTTCCAGGTCCATTGGTAAGTTCTGCTCCAGGCCTTGGCCGATTTCGGTACATGATTTCTTGGCCGATCGTGGGTTCAATGGCTCGAATGAGGATTCCTTGAGGCACATCTGGGCCTTGCGTGGCGACATCAAGTAAATACTTGCCGTGGATCGAATATATGTAAACTGTCCCTGCTGGGCCATATAAGGGCTCATTTGATGCAGTACGCTTACCTTGAAAAGCATGGGCAGCAGAATCTTGCTCACCCATGTAAGCTTCAGTTTCCACAATGCGACCACCTACTAATCCATTCGGTGATTCATACGTTAATAACATTCCCAGCATTTGTTGAGCAAGTTGATCAGTTGTGTCGCTATCATAAAAATTGTGGCTACTCATAATAGTTACTCCTTTCTTAAACTTGGAGACGTCTTTCATGAAAATTAAACTTGAACGAATTTATTCTCACAATCAAAGTAGCGGTTACCGCGTCCTAGTTGACCGTCTATGGCCTCGTGGCGTATCTAAAGTAAATGCCAATCTAGATACCTGGGCTAAAGAAATTGCTCCGTCCAAAGAGTTACGAACTTGGTTTGGTCATGATCCAGAGAAATTTACCGAATTTCAGGACCGGTATCTATCAGAATTAACTAGAAATGAAAAAACCGGTGAGTTTATTTCACTAGTTTCTACACATCTGCAAACCCAAGATGTCATATTTTTATATGGTACAAAGGACACTATAAACAATCAGGCTGTCGTTTTAAAAAAATTTGTTGAAGATCAGTTAAACGCCTGACGAACATTTTGAATCGTTAGTTCATTACTTGTTGGCACAATAATATCTGCTTCGTGCAGAATTTGTTTATCTCCCACACCAATTGAAACCATCTTAGCCGCATTTATTGATTCAACGCCAATTGCACCATCATCGATTCCAACACATTGATCAACACTCAAGTCTAGCATTTCAGCGGCTTTTAAAAAGACATCTGGAGCTGGCTTGTTATGGGCCAGTTTAGTAACATCAACAACTTGAGAGAAGTATTTGGTTAGACCTAATTTTTCAATTTCTAATGGTGCATTTTGTGATGCGGAAGCAATAATCATTTTGTAGCCATTAGCTGTTAAATCATCAAGGAGCTCTTGGATGCCTGGCAAAATATCATTTGGATTCATTTTTTGAAGATATTTTAAATACCGTTGATTCTTTCGCTCGGCAATAGCCTGTTTTTCTTCATCAGAATACTTATCCTGTAAGCCACCTGCTTCTAAAATAAATTCCAACGAATCAAGGCGGTCTCGACCCTTCAGTTGTTCTTGAATATCAGGCGTCCACTTTACTCCGAGCAATTCAGCCGTCTCTTCCCATGCCATGGCATGGTAGATCCAAGAATCTGTGATCACACCGTGCAAATCAAAACACCAGCCCCGAATATTCTTAAAATCACGCATGCTAGTACCCCCTAAAGTACTTTTGTCTTTATCATACACCACAAGGTACATATCTTATTAATTGCATGATTTAAAAAATAGGCCAATCAAAACATTTGTTTTGATTGGCCTATTAAACTAAAATTTAGTCGTTACGTATAGCATTAAAAATCCAAGTGATTCCGTACTTATCAACAATTTGTCCATAGCGGTTCCCACTAGATTTTTTTTCAAGTGTAACAATTACCTTGACCTCTTCTGATTCCACCGTTCGTTTATAGAGATTTTCCATCTCCGTCACTGCATCAGAATCATCGAGATCAACTTTGAACATTAATGAAATTAAGGAAGAGACAACTGGTTTGCCAAGAAAACTATCGGCGCACCAAATTTCTTTTCCGAAAATTTTAAAATGTGCACTCATTGTCATACTATCAAGGTCTACATCATCATTAAACGCCATTTCGGCTGCTTGCTTAGCAGTTGGTGACTCCCGAAAAACATCGGTTGCGCCAAATACTAGCTTATAGTATTCAAGAGCATCTTTAGTGTTCTCGAATGTAAGATATGGAATTAGTTCTTGATTCATCTGGTCAACAGCCCTTACGTTTGTTTTAGTACAGCCATAAGAATACCCTAAAACTAAGAAAGCGTCAATTTCAGGCGTATTAAACGGCGGTATATTAAGCTTTTTAAGGAGGAAAACAATTTGCAATTAGCTATCACAATTTTCATTTTAAACGCACTGTACATAGCCATTAACACGTTTAGAACCATGTTAGTGGTTAAAGGTCACCGCTTCTTAGCACCATTAGTGGCCGTTGTGGAAGAATCAATCTACGTTATGGCTTTGGCAATCGCCCTGCAGCATATTGATAGCCCATTAAACATTGCGGCTTATGCGATTGGATTTGGGGTCGGTATCTATATCGGCATCGTCATTGAAGATAAAATCGCTTTGGGTTACGTCAATTTCGAAGTGACAGTTCAGATTGACCCTGAAAATCCCCTTCATGATAAAAACGAAGACTTACCAGAAATGCTTCGTAATCTTGGATACGGTGTTACTGTTTCTCACGCAGAAGGTCGCTTTGGCCCTCGCTTAGTGTTAAGCATATTAGCACCCAGAAAAGCGGATCGGCGTTTGATGGAGCAAATTAGGGAAATTTCTCCAGATGCATTTATCATGGTTCAGGAACCAGTTCAATTATCTGGAGGATTCTGGAGCAAAGAAGTCGATCGTAGGTATCACAAGGCCAATGGCCATCATTGATCATCAAATAAACCTAATTGACGTAAATTCTCTTTAATAGCGTCAACTGAGGCCTTTATTTTTGGATTATCATCCCGTTTCCCTTGTGACTTTTGCTGGGTCACTGGTTTGGAATTTGCGGGACTAGATTTAGTAGTCGTTGCTTTAGTTTTAGCTGAAACATGTGAAGATGATTTTTTACCAGCCATCATTTCGTCCATCGTCTGGTTCAATAATTCATCCACGAAAACATTGCCACTATTATCAGCATGGCCCTTGGTCCATGAATAAACGATATTAGTGAACTTTGGTAACAAACGATCAATGTCTTGCCACAATTCACGATTCTTCAATTCACCTTGGCTACGTTGAAATCCGCGTGCTTTCCAGCCCGCAAGCCAGCCCTTGGTGATAGCATCAAGCACATATTTAGAATCGGCAATGATGTGAACGTGCTCCTGGTTTAAACCATTATCCAGCAAATATTGCAGAGCATTTCGAAGCCCCATGATTTCCATTCGGTTATTAGTGGCGCCAAACTCACCACCAGTATCTGAAGTTTTCTTACCGTGGTTAATAATTAGATAAGCCCAAGCTGCCGGATCACTTTGCTTAACGTGGCCACCGGCTACGTTCCCATGATTTCTAGAGCCACCATCTGTATAGACGATAATCTCATCAGTCTTGGGTGCCGACTCGGTTAAATTACCGTAGTCCCCTTGGCCGTTCAAAAAATCTTCCGCAGCTTTTCTAGTGGGAAAACTTTTGAAAACTGCTCCTGGAAATTTAGAAATTTGTTTCTGAGCGTCCGGCCAAGTGCTATAGATTCCTGGTTTACGGCCTTTCTTAACTGCATAAAATTTAATAATTATTACCTCCAAATTAGCTACATTAGATTTCAATTTATTAACAATCAATTATATTTTTCCAATATTCTTTTCAATTAGATAAATCTATGCGAAAATATTAGTAAAGGGGGCTATCGCAATGACCCAATTAAACGCGACACTTATTAGTGTTGAAGAAGCCAAGGCACTACTTAAAGATCGTTCAGACCAAATCAACGAACGATTTCCACAATTAAAACGTCAAGGTAAGTATATACTACCTGATTATCGCTTGACCAGAAAACGTGAGGCCTTTAAGATTCGTAAGCACACATTTTTGGCCAGACACGCCCGTTCATACGTTGCATTTGACTCGGAAAACGGACAAACTCTCTGGATGCACAACTTTTCTAGTTTAACCGAAGCACTGTTCTGGCTCGATACAGGTCTTAAGCCTGGTGATACAGATTCTAGTTCTTCCTATAAACAATGGAAGGTTAAACATGAAGACGATATTTCAGAGTTAAAAGACGTTTTAAAAAGTAAGTCTAAAAAGAAAAAGTCATTGGCTACTAACACCGCTAAAAAGTAGCTATTTTTACCACAGTGAGGAATTATTTTCCTATTCACTGTGGTTTTTTTATTTCAACTTAATTGAGCTACCTTATAGTTATCATTGATTCGCTTTCTGATTTACAATGAGTGTGAGGTGATTTTTTATGGACGAACATTGGCTTCAACAGCTGCCCATTGCAGAAATCGATTCTGTAACTCCAGTTGGTGGCGGTGACGTGAATCAGGCATTTAAACTAACGACACCTGATGACACATACTTCTTATTAGTGCAACCACATCACGATGCAGATTTTTATGACGGTGAAATTGCCGGCTTACAGGAATTTGAGACCGCCAATATTTTAGCACCCAGAGTAATTGCCAATGGTGAGATTCAAGGCGATGCCTACTTATTAATTACATATCTATCAAGCGGTACTGGTAGTCAGGCAGACCTTGGTAGACTGGTCGCTAAATTACATCATCATCACAATCCGAATGGATCATTTGGGTTTGACACCGATTATAAAGGAACTGCAATTGAATTTGATAATAGCTGGACAACGTCTTGGAGCGAACTATTCGTTGACCGGCGCCTCGATAAACTACGAGACGAAATCGTTAGACAGCACCTATGGTCATCCACTGAACTTGCCGAGTTCAATCATGTTCGCCAAATCATTATCAATCAACTTGCCAACCATCAAAGCGAGCCTTCTCTATTGCACGGTGACCTATGGGGCGGTAATTACTTATTCACCGACATCGGTCAACCCGCTTTGATAGATCCCGCAGCCATGTATGGTGATCGAGAATTCGACCTCGGTGTGACCACCGTATTTGGTGGCTTTGATAGTGAGTTTTATCAAGCTTATGGTGAAGCATACCCGCTATCTGAAGGCGCTAATCAAAGAATGAAATTTTACCGACTCTATTACCTAATGGTCCACTTAGTAAAATTCGGTGAAATGTATGCCAGCAGTGTTCAATCAGAAATGACGCAAATCGTTAATCAACTTGGATAATAAAAAATCGCGATGAAACCTAGTTTTGGTTACACCGCGATTTGCTTTTTATTTAGAAGAATAATTTAACAACAATAATTGCAAATATTAACAAGATAATTGATGAAATAAATGCGGCTAAGAAGACATTGCGGCCTCGTTGCCAGATTACTCGGAAGTTAACGCTGATTCCTAAGGCAGCCATGGCCATTCCTAAGAATAGGTATGCAGCTTTTACAAGTAATTGAATAATGTTAGCTCCTAAAGGAACGAACGTACCAATAATACTTGCGAGAATGAATCCGGCCATGAACCAAGGAATTGGTAATTTGGCTTTTTGAGCAGCATCCCCACGTTCTTTATTAGTACTTCTTTGATACCAAGCACCGATAATCAATGCAGCTGGAGCTAGCATCAAAACTCTGGATAGCTTGGTAATGATAGCAGCGTCCAAACTCACTGGACCGCCTGCACTTCCGGCAGCAACAGCATGGGCAATTTCATGCAAGGACGCACCAGCCATCACACCAAATTGAGTAGCAGTTAAGTGTAGTAATGGCTTCAAACTAATGTCGACCAACGTAAAGATGGTACCTAAAATAGCTACCACTGCGACGGCCAACACTTCGTTTTCCCGTTGATGCTCAGCCTGTTCTTCAGGAACTTTGATTTGTGGGGAAATTCCCATAACGGCCGCAGCTCCACAGATTCCAGTTCCGCCAGCGGCAAGAATAGCTAATTCTTTTTCAACATTTAGTTTCCGCGCGATTGTATAAGTTAATAAAATGGTTCCAGTAACTACGATCATTGCTAACAGGATTGTCTTCACTCCTGCTCGAGCAAGATCTAACAAGTTAAGTTTGAATCCTAATAAAATAATTCCTAATCGTAAAAATTTATTTGAAATAAATCCAATTCCAAACTTAGCTGTCTGAACCGGTCCTTTAAATACTTGAAATACCATTCCCATTAATAAAGAGATCACTAAAGCTCCAATTAAATTCAAGTATGGTAATCCCGCTAAAAATGTTCCAATCAAGGCACAAATTAGCGTCAAAACGGCTGCTAAGCCAAAACTTCTAACTTCTGTTGCACTATAATTTTTCATTTCTCTCCTCCATCACAATTAATAGCTTATCAAAGACATTGTATAAAGGAAAATTATTAAGTATGATAACTCTATAAGAATAACTTATGAGGTGCGTTATGTTAGATAATAAATTCATCATGTTTCTTGTGTTGTATCAAACCAAATCATTTACTAAAACTGCTCAGCAACTGTTCGTTACTCAACCGGCAGTATCTCAACAAATTCAAGCTCTTCAACAGGAATTAAATGTTAAGCTAGTGGATTATCACCATTCCCAATTAACATTTACTACTGAGGGACTTAAATTAGCTAAACTTATAGAACAAATCAATACGCAAACCCAGCAGGGACTATCCAATATTACTAATCCCGAAAAGCGGCAAAGTATTTCTTTTGGTACCACCCTCTCATTCAATGAAATGATTGAGCCAGACTTTATTCAGCAACTGGCTACCGACTATCCTAAAATCCACTGTGAGATTCAAAACACCACCGTCATTATCAATCAATTGATCAGTGGTGACATCGAGTTTGGCTTAATTGAAGGAAACTTTGACCGCCAAAGTTTTGCTAATATTTTGATTGGCCAAGATGAATTTGTCGGTGTCTGTAATGAAGAACATCCCTTCAGCAACCGCACCATTTCTATCGATGAGTTGCTAACCAGTCAGTTGTTGATTCGAGAACCAGGATCAGGTAGTCGATTCATTTTTGAGAACTGGTTAGCTGGCATGAATTATGATTTAAACGATTTTAATCACATGATTTCAGTTGGTGATATCTTCACTATTCAGCAATTATTAAACAAAAATCTCGGTGTTAGTTTCATGTATCGTTCTGCGGCGCGTTCATTGCCAGATTCATTTCATTTGAGTACATTTAACTTGAATAATTTTGAAATCAGCCATGAACTTAACATGGTTTATCTACCGGGGACGCCAAAAGAAACCTTATTTTTAGACATGGCCAATTCCATCTCTAAAATTTTATCCAAGCAAAAACGAGCAAAGCCTTAATTCACGGCTCTGCTCGTCTACATAAAATATCAAACTTAATTATGCTCTGAAATTATTTTTAACTTGTTTAGGTTCTGTCTTAACCAAAACTTCCCCATTATGAATTGAGTAAAGAATTTCTGAACGTTCATTTAAAGCATTGTAGAAATTATCGTTGTTCATAATGATACAGTTAGCTGGTTTACCAACTTCAATTCCGTAATGATCACTAACATGCATGGCTTTTGCACCATTTAACGTTACGAATTGATATGAATCTAAGATATCGTTGTATCCCATCAAATGACCAACATGTAATCCCATATGAAGAGCATCAAGCATGTTACCATTTCCCATTGGGTACCATGGATCTTTGATATCATCCTCACCAAAAGCCACGTTAATACCATCAGCGTGAAGTTCCTTAACTCTTGTCATGCCACGACGCTTTGGATAAGTATCAAAACGACCACCCAGATTAGTGTTAACAAGTGGATTGGCAATAAAGTTGATATTTGACATCTTCAACAATCTGAATAATTTGTAAGCATAGGCATCATTATATGAACCCATTGCAGTGGTGTGGCTAGCGGTTACCTTATCGCCCATGCCACTTTCAAGGGCAAGGGTAGCTAAAGTTTCCAAACTTCGTGATTGAGGATCATCGATTTCATCACAATGCACATCTACTAATTTGTTCTTTTGTTCAGCAAGTTTCATTAAGAACTTCAACGATTCAACCCCGTATTCACGGGTAAACTCAAAATGAGGAATACCCCCCATCGCATCAGCTCCTAAATCAGCTGCTTCTGTCATTAATTCCTTACCATTTGGAAATGATAAGATTCCTTCTTGCGGAAAGGCAACTAGTTGCAGTTCAACCTGATCCTTAACCTCTTCTCGGACTTCAATCAAAGCCTTTAATGCAGTTAAATTAGGATCTGTGACATCAACGTGACTACGTACAAATTGAATACCATTTTGAACTTGAATCTTAATGGCCTGCTTTGCTCGTGTCTTAACGTCTTCCTTGGTTAAAGTTTTCTTGCGTTCGCTCCAGATGCGGATCCCATCAAACAATGTGCCTGTTTGATTCCATTCAGGATCACCAGCAGTCATAGTGGCATCTAGATGGACATGTGGATCAACAAATGGTGGCAACAACAATTTGTCAGTTGCATCAATCAATCGCTCGTCATCCTGTCTTTCAAGGTTAGGTGCGATTTCGGCAAATTTGCCATGAACGATTCGCACATCTTGAAGAGCTTCAGAATTTTGAATATGAACATTTTTAATTAGCATTTATATATCCCCCGAACTAATAGTCTCAGTAAATTATATCCCAAAATAGGTTCAGTGTTGGAGATATTTACAATTCAGTGTGATAATGTTTATAAAACATACTATAAGAGGTAATTAAAAATGATACACGCTAACAAGCAGTTACCATTGCCTAGAATCCTAACTTTAGGCTTTATTGTCATCATTATAGTTGGCACCATTTTATTATCTTTGCCTATTTCAACTAATTCTGGCCATTCAACTGGCTATCTAAATGCCTTGTTTACAGCTACTTCAGCTACCTGTATTACTGGAATGACAGTCGTTAACACTGCCCTACACTGGAGTATCTTTGGTAAAATTGTCATCTTAATTTTAGTCGAAGTTGGTGGCTTGGGTTTCATGACATTTGCTGTGCTATTATTTTCGTTTCTAAAAAGAAAAGTTGATCTGACGACTTCGTTACTGACCCAAGAATCATTAAGTATTCAATCCACTGATAAAGTTTATCGAGTTGTCCAACTAGTGATTTGTTTTTCCTTACTTATTCAAGGACTAGGAACCGCATTATTATTCATTGATTTTGGCTCCCGATACGGTTTTTGGAAAGGTCTAGGTTATAGCATATTCCATTCGATCAGCGCTTTTTGTAATGCTGGTTTTGATCTGTATGCCAATTCTTTAACCAAATTTGCCGGGGACTCATATCTGTTATTAGTCTTATCAGGATTGATTATTGCCGGATCACTGGGATTTTTGGTCTGGGAAGATTTACTACTATTTCGACAAAATCATCACTTATCGCTCCACACAAAATTGGCGTTAGTGACCTATTTAGGTTTAATCGTCATTAGTTTTATCGTATATTTAACGACCGAACAAAACTTTAGTCAGCATACTCAGTTGAGTGCCGGACAACGTCTGATCGACACCTTCTTCATCTCAGTTTCTCCACGAACGGCCGGGTTTTCAATTTTCAATTACAATCAATTTTCAGATGCCGGAATTTTGTTTACGATTATTTTGATGTTCATTGGTGGAACTCCTGGTTCAACTGCCGGAGGAATCAAAACCACAACTGTTGGAATTTTGTTAATTAAGGTTTGGTCGATTCTACGGGGCAAACGAGATTCAACGTTCATGGGACGGCGCTTTTCAGATGATAACGTCAATCGCTCGTTAACATTAGGCTTCTTAGTGGTAATCACCTTATCAATTGCGGCGTTAGTCTTGTTGACCACAGAAACCATTCCCAAATACATGGGATTTGAATATATAATTTTTGATGTGGTTTCTGCGTTTGGAACTACTGGATTAACTTTAGGGCTTACGCCTCATCTAACAATTATTGGTAAATTAATTTTCTGTGTACTAATGTTTATGGGTCGTGTCGGTATATTTACAGTTATGTATTCGATTCTCACGACTAATCATCCAGATGATGAGTTCAGATATCCAGAAGAAAACATCATGATCGGTTAATGGAGGTTTAAAAAAATGCAACAGAATTTTGCAGTAATCGGCTTAGGCTTATTTGGAGGTAGCATCGTTGACACACTAGTAGCTCACGGCCAGGAAGTGTTAGTAATCGACAAAAAAGAGGAGCTGGTTAATCAATACCGTGATATTGTGACCTCCGCTGTCGTCGCAGATGCGCAAAATGAAACAGCCATGCAGCAATTAGACATTGGTAACTTTGACAATGTGTTTATTTCAATTGCCACCGATGTTGAAGCCAGTGTAATGGCCACCATGATCTGTAAAGATCTGGGCGTAAAACATCTCGTATGTAAAGCTGAGAATCAGCGCCACGCTCGGGTGCTTCAACGTTTAGGTGCTGACGAAGTGATTCAGCCTGAACGTGATATGGGGAAACGAACGGCCATTCATACCATGGATCCGAAAATAATCGGTGATTTGAAGCTTTCCGGGACCCTATCCGTTGCAGAACTACAAATGACTAATCCTAATTTTGCTAACCAATCCCTTGATCAACTAAACTTAACTAATCGTTTTAAAATTACGATAATCGCTGTCTCACGAGCAGATCAAAGTGAAACATTCATTGCCGAACCAACGACCACCTTACATGGCAATGATTTGATAACTATCATTGGTAATCAAGAAGATGTTGAAAAATTTGAAGTCATTGCGACAGCTGATAAATAAAAAAGCCTCCACCAATTAAATGGTGGAGGCTTTATAACACAAGCACGTAATTACTTAGCTGGTTTTGACTTCAAAAACTTTTGAAGATCAGCAATTTGTTGGTTACGTTTTGCATCATTCTTCTTGTTGATTGGACGACGTCCTTGAACGCCATTTGGATGACATTTACGCATTGTAGAATTCTCCTTATAAGCTTTAATAATTCTTTACACTTCAATAGACTTTTATATTGTACTACAATCTATATCAGAAAATCAAACCAACATTCAAATGTCAATATATGGTAATATTTACAACCAAATAAGCTAATTGAGGTGGCTAATATGATAGAACAATATCCCCAAGCACTGACCATTGCTGGATCTGACAGTGATGGTAGTGCCGGTATGCAGGCAGATCTGCACACTTTTTTTAGAAGACACGTTTACGGCGCTTCGGTTATGACTGCCTGTGTTGCTGGAAACAGTTATGGCATTCACGATGCCGTTAATTTGCCCACCAGCTTCATTGATAATGAATTTAAAGCCCTCGCAGATGATTATCAAATCAAAGCTAGTAAAACCGGCATGCTTTCAGATTCTGAATTGATTATGACTGTCGTCAAAAATTATACTCAATACGATTTCGGACCATTAGTAGTCGACCCAGTAATTACAACTAAACATGGTAACGTTTTGTTAGAAGAAAGTGCCTACCAAACTTTAAGAGACAAGCTCATTCCATTAGCAACTGTGATTACCCCTAATTTCTTTGAAGCGCAAAAACTAGCCGAAATGCAAATCAATGATGAAGCTGATACCAAATTAGCCGCCAAAAAATTGCAACAACTTGGTGCAAAAAACGTAGTCTTAAAGGGTCGTCACGATGATAATCATCAGACAGAAGTTGCTGATTATGTCCTCTTAGAGTCTGGTGAAGATTTCTTCTTACTTGATAAATATCATGCAACTAATCGCGTTAATGGTACTGGTGATAGTCTTTCAGCATGTATTGCAGCTGAGATTGCCAAGGGAACCAGTATCAAGGAAGCCATCGAAATTGCCAAACGTTTTGTTAATGAAGCAATTGAATCAGAAATTATGGTTGGCCATAAATTTGGTCCCATCAATCACTGGGCTCCCAAAGATTAACACTACCATTTATCTGGGTTCCAAATCCGGCCATCTAATTCGCCTTCATGTTGGTCGATTCGATTACCCTGCTCGATTACTAAATTCTCAGCAGCGGTAAATAAAGCCCGTTCCACAAACGATGATGAGTCTGATGCTTGTTGATTGAGTTGTTGGACTAACCAGTCTTGTTCATCGTTCATAATTATTCCTCCTCATCACGAATCAATTTAATATTTTCCTGTAAGTCATCAATGCGATCTTTTCTATCGTTGATAGAATCAATGATCAATTTGATGGCTGTTTTATTTTCACGCTTAGTCATTATTGATTCTAACTGACTAGTTAGCCATTCAGTTCGGCCTACTAAAGAGAACGGTTGCTCTGCACCGATGTAAGCAGCATAATCACTGGCGAGTTTCAGCCTCTGTGATTCATCCATATAACTGAACTGTTCCACTGGAAAAATTGGCAAAAATTTCATCCCTGCTTTATTCGCAAAAGCAGCGTACGGTGCCATTAATTCTGAAAGTGTGAAATGCTCACTACCGCCAAGTTGGAATTGACTTAGAGCATCACCAATAGACACCACGATGCCTAATTCCTTATCTCTTAAAGCTCGTTGACTTTCAACATATTTTCTAGTAAATACGTCTTGCATATACCGGCTTAGGCTATCAGGAGCCTGATACCAATACATCGGAAATTGAAAAATGATTCGGTCAGCTTCTCTCAATCGGTCCTGTTCAGTGTCAATATCTATATCACCATCAGGATATGTTAGATCAATCGATTCAAAAAAATTATTTGAAAAATATTTTCCAGTCGTTTCAAGAAATTTTTGGGTTCCAGAACCCTTTATTTGCGGGTGTGAAACCAATATTTGTGTCTTCATATTAATTGCCTCACTAAAATGAATGGGTTTTCATTGGTCTAGATTTGTTGTAAAATACTTTCATAAGCTACGAACGGAGGTTATCTAATGGCAAGTTATTCCGTACACACAGACTACCAAAAGGTTGGAGCTAAAACTACTACAACTGCTGGTAATCACGAATTCATTTCCGATCGACCACTGAAAGTTCATGGAACCGATAAGGGTCCAACACCAATCGAATATTTACTGGGTTCGATTGGTGCGTGCTTAGGAGCAACAGCAAGTATCTTAGCTCGAAAAATGGAAAATCTGGAGATTGAAAAGTTTGCCGTTGATGTATCTGGAGACGTTACTGTATTTCCAGATAAGTCATCAAAGATATCTTCGATTAACATTATAATTGATTGTAAAACAAATTTAAGTTACACTGATCAACAAAATTTTGTCGAAGAAGTAATCCACCGATGCACAGTTCATAAAACATTAGAGGACGCTACTGAAATGACGATCAAGATTAAATAATACAGGATGGTGGAAATAATGGATGAAAGAGTAGAGGCAAAAATGCAAACGGTTACACGTAAAGAGAAAACGGTTATTTTATCTAACAAAACACTCATGTCATTTGTGGGAATTCTCATCATTTCAATTGGCGAAGCTTTCTTAAAGGCAGCCAACTTGGGAATGGATCCATTTACCGGACTAAACCTAGGTGCCAGCAAACTATTGGGAATGGGTCTAGGGAACTTCCAATTAATAATCAATCTAGTGTTGTTCGTCTTCGTAGTGTTTGCTAACTACCGGATGATTGGAATCGGAACCGTGCTTAACATGGTGTTAGTTGGTTACGAGATTCAGTTCTTCTCAGGAATCTACACTTCATTGTTCGGCACAATAACTTCATTACCATTACAACTTATCAATGCCATCGTCGGCTTATTGATTTTCTCATTCGGTGCTTCAATGTACATGTCGGCTAACTTAGGAATGGCCCCATATGACGGGATTGCTCCTATCATCACTAACTGGACTAAGATTCGTTACCGAGTAATCAGAGTTATTCAAGATGTTGCATTCATGGTAGCAGCATACTTAGTTGGTGGCCCAATTGGTTTTGTAACCATCATCATCGCCTTCTTTACTGGTCCACTTATTGAATTCTGGAGTGAACATGTTAATGAAAAGCTTCTAAACAAAATTGAAAGTTATCGCGCAAAATAAATAGTAAAACAAAGGCCATTCATTAATATGAATGGCCTTTGTTTATTATCAATTTAAAATTAACTTTCGCTCATAGTTTCTAGCCATTTTTTAGTTGGCATATCCAAACCACTTGGAATTTCAAAACCCATTGGATCAAAAATATTTCTGACTTTATCCCAATCAATTGCTTCCTCATGGCTAAAGCTGTTCAATACATCCTCAAGTTGGCTTTGTGTCACCTTTTGAAGCATTTCTTGATTTCCACCCATAGTGGCGATAAATGTATTAGCAGCTAACTGACCAGCGATGACGTCATTCACATCTCCATCAGACAGTTCATCTGTCAGTGCTTTTCTTTCTTTTAGAGGAACAGCCTTAAGTTCTCGTTGTAAGAAAGATTGAAATTCAGAAAAATTGTCAGCGATTTGTTTATAGAATTGCCATGGCAAACTAACATTTAGTTGCTGCAGAACTTGTGGTAACATGGCTTCTACTGACCAAGTCGATTGGTTACCCCCCACTAAGATCCACTGTTGTAGAAAACGCTGAACTGATTCTTTAACTTCCGAATTCAATTTTTTCTTCAACGTTAATCCATAACGAACCAACAAAAAGTTCTCGAATTCTGAATCATTGATGATTCTGCCTTGAGGCTTACGCTTAGCTTTTAAGATTTGTTTGATTTGTTTTTGCTTACTAGATTTTGCGAACTTACCCTGTTTTACCAATTTGTTTCTCCTTTGTCTTGTACAATAATTTTATCATGAAACCCAATTTTTCTAGGTTACAATTTCTAACTATTTTGAATAAAATTCGTAAATAAATTTAACAATTGATTCCTTGCACTAAACTTTTTTTCTGGTAGATACAACATTGAAAATCAAAAATCAATATTGAATATCCAAACCTGTGTTCGTATAATTAAAGAATCGAACGGAGGTTGATTACATGGAACAAATTTTACCAATCGGGGCCCTCGCAGAAGATGCGATGCGCAACGGAGCAATCGTAGAAATCAAGCTTTTTAACGGTGACAGGGAGATAAGTCGCCAAGATTTAATCGGTAATGTAACCGGCGTTAAGGATCATTTAATTACCTTAACGAGCCTCTTTAATCGCTCGCATAAAATCAAAGAAAGCAATGTCGACGATATCGTCTATATTACAAAATAAGAACTGGATTCCAAATAAAAAAAGGAACTGAATTTATTTCAGCTCCTTTTTTAGTTAACTTCAACGTGTGTGAAATTATCTTTAATTTTGTAAGTCAATAAATATGACGCAAACAAGAACACGATTACTACCAAGTAAGGATAATGATAGTTAACATCTAATAATGATCCAGAAACGATTGGTCCGATAATATTACCCACACTCGTAAGGGACATATTGACCCCATTTACGAATCCCTGATTAGTTGTACTAGCCTTTGTCAACAATGTGGTAATGGCTGGCCTTAACAAGTCATACATAGTAAATACGATCAAAGTAGCAATAATCACTTCAATCTTGGAATGAGCTAAAATAATCCAAATCGTTCCAGCAAATGCTAAGAAGAAACAGTAGCGAATCAGGCGCTTTTCCGTTAACCACGTTACCATTCTGTTGAACAATACTACTTGGAAGAATAAAGAAATTACTCCATTCAACGTTAATACTAAAGCGATATTTTCCAAAGTGAAATGATGAACTTCATTTACATACAGACTATAGATACTTTCAAAACCAACTAGGCCAAAAGATGATATCAAAATCATCAAGAATAGTAGTCCCATAGGACCAAATAATAATTGCTTAGTTTGTGCCCAACTGGCTTTACCAGTCACTGACCTAGGATCTTCAATCTTACCACCTGTAGCAGTAGCCATTGATTTAATTTCCTCGTCGTTTGGCAGCATAAATATAAATGACAACATAGATAGTAGTCCTAAAGCTGCAGCACACCAAAAAGGCGTTTTATAATCGATTTTGGCTAATACCCCACCAAGACCAGGTCCCAGAATCAGGCCCCCGCTAAAAGCTGCTGATAACAGACCGATCACCCGTGCCCGTTGCTTAGGGGTAGTGATATCGGCTGCTAAAGCATTGGTAGTTGGCACGACCATGGCAGCTGACAATCCACCGATTATTCGAGAGATGTCAAACATCCATAAAAAGTTAGTCGCAGCAAACATGACTTCAGATACAGCGTATAAAGCTAATCCGGCTACTAAAATCTTCTTGCGACCCATGCGGTCAGATATTTGACCAACGATTGGCGAAGCAATTAATTGAGCCAATGCGAATAATGAATTCATAATTCCCATATCTGTCGCAGACAAATGCAGTTCATTTTTAATAAACGGCATAACTGGGAAAATCAAACTCATCCCAATACAAACTAAAAAGTTACCAAAGATAAGCGCGATAATCGCGTTTCTAACCTTTTTTGACATTGTCATCCCCCTCTTTTTTCCTTAAAGTCAATTCCGTCTATTGTACGGTAAATTTCATTAACTAGTCAACTAATCAATTCACTTGGCAGTAAAAAACATCTGCGTATCTTTAAAAAATCAGCAAATTAAAAATTGATTATCTCACCATATTTTATTTAAATAATTTGTTATGATTGATTTAAATACAGCATTAAAAGGAGCAAAACATGGAACAAGCATCCTATTTACCTCATAAAATCAAGACCGTTTGGAGAATCTCGACATTCCTAACATTCATCGTAACCACTGGCATTTTCATCGCTGCCTTCTTTATCGGATCATACAGTGATTGGCAGTGGCTGATATACCTATCATATGCAATCATGGCCTACGGAATAATTGTTCTCCTCGTCGGACTGGCATTAATTCCTTACCGATATAACTTTTTCAAATATCAATTAACTGAAGACGCTATCCAGATCCAAAAGGGATTTATCTTCCGCAAGTTAGTGTCCGTTCCCATCGCTAGAGTACAAGATGTCCGAATTGCTCAAGGACCCGTTTTAAGATCACAAAAACTACAGTTAGTTACTATCACTACTGCCTCAACAAACCATGATATTGATGGTTTAGAACCAGCTATTGCCGAACAGTTGCGGACTCAAATCATGCAGCGGGCGATGAAGGAGGCCGAAAATGACCTCTAAGAAGCACCTCAATCCTGTTGCTCTCATCTATTTTATCTATAAAACATTGGCTGACTGGCTCTGGATAATTTTCATTGTATTTGCGTCACTTTTAAGTGTTTTTCAAAAAGTTGGTATCAGCTTACCAATGGTCGTAACTGCCTTTGTGATTTTAATCGTCATTTCATCCATTATTCGCTATGGTGTTTTTACTTATGAAATTGGCGAAGAAATGCTGACCATCAATAGTGGTATTTTTGTCAAAAAGCATCTGCACATCCCCTACCAACGAATTCAGACTATCACTCAAGACCAACAGTTCTTTTTAATTCCCTTTCATTTAGAAACCCTCAACATTGAAACTGCAGGTCAAGAAAGTGACAAGGCAGAAGCAATTCTGCCCATGGTGCCTGAATCAACTCGCTCTATAATCGAGTCTCATCGCCATCCAACTTCTGCAGTAACTGATGCCGATATCAAACCAGATGACAATGTCTATCATATTGACTCGCACAGTTTAAATATCTTCGCATTAACCTCATTGGGAATACTACCAATTCTGGCGGTTCTTGGTGCGGTCTATGGTCGAATTCAAGATGCCATTCCTGAACGATATCTCAATAGTCTGTTCGCACTAATGGCTAACGAATCGATTCTAATTATCGTCTCAGTGATAGTTATCTTGCTGATTATTGGCATGATCATTTCATATTTAATGACCATTTTTAAATACTATCGCTTCACGATCAGTGAAGATAACGGTCAACTGCAAACCACTCAAGGATTAATTACAAAACGCTCTTTTAGCGTTAAACAACAACGAATCCAAGCCGTCGTTTTCAAACAAAATATCATCCGTCAGCTTTTTAAACTAACAACGGTACAGACGGTCGTTGCCTCTAATGCAGGCAAGCAAGAAGAGGAAGACGATATTACATTGGTTCCTGTAATTAACAATCACTTGGCTGATTCGATGACCCATCGCTTCGTGGATTGGGTCCCAGAAAAGTTACCTTCATTGGCCCATTTACCACACAGAAGCTACTGGTATTATATTCGCAATGCCAGTTTGATCAGCATATTGATGGTAGCTATATTTGTTAGCACATTCAGAATATGGGGATTAACTACTTTGATTTTATTGCCTTTTGCAATATGGATCGGTTGGTACGCTGCTAAGAACAACGGTTATTACATTGGCAATCATCAATTGATTATTTCAAACGGCCACCTATTAACTAAGTCAATAACAGTTGTGGAAACTAAAAACATTCAGTCATTCGAAGTTAGACAATCAATTTGGATGCACAGAACCGGACTAGCCCACTTTGTGATTCATATTCGTTCTAAAAATAGTGATAAAGAACTACGCTTAAGATATATACCTAAAGCAGAAGCGGACAACCTATTTAATTGGCTATCTTAAATCAATATTTAAGGAGGAATTCATAATGAAAACAGTTATGTTTGGAGATCAATCAGTCCCAGCAATTGGTATTGGAACATGGCACATGGGTGATAAGTCTAACCGCCAAGGTGATGAAATTGCCGCAATTCAAGCAGGTATCGAGGCCGGAGCTCAGGTCATAGATACTGCAGAAATGTATGGCAATGGTAATAGTGAACGATTGGTTGGCAAGGCAATTAAGAAATTCAATCGCCAAGATTTGTTCATTATTGATAAAGTGCTGCCCGAAAATGCTTCGCTCGCTCAACTTCCCAAACATTTAGAAGCTAGCTTAAGACGTGTGGATACTGATTATTTCGACCTATACCTCTATCACTGGCGTGGTAGCATTCCTTTGTCAGAAACTGTAGAAGCATTGCAGGCAGCTCAAACAACTGGAAAAATTAAACGTTGGGGTGTTTCAAACTTTGATCTAATGGATATGGAAGAATTATTAGCAATATCAGGTGGTAACAATGTTGCTGCCAACGAAGATCTCTATAACTTAGGCAGTCGCGGAACAGAATATGACTTACAATCTTGGCAAGTTGATCATCATATTCCCTTCATCGCTTATACTCCGGTCGCTCAAGGGGATCGTTTTGGTCAAGATTTAACCACTAATTCAACCATTCTAGAAATTGCTAACCGCCACGATGTCACTCCTTACCAAATCCTCCTTGCTTGGTCCATTCGTAATGGCAATGTTCTGGCAATTCCTCAATCAAGCAATCCACAACATGCTACCGAAAATATCAATTCTGGCGATATTGAATTAAGCGCTAAAGAATTATCAATTATCGACGATAATTTTCCTGCTCCAACAACACACGCGCCTCTCGATATTCTTTAAAGTGGTAAATAATATACCGGTTTGATAATCTACCCCATTTATCATATTTTTTATTTTTTGTCAAACGAAAGACCTTTTTTATTTTGTATTCCTATGATAAACTTTTATTGTTCTAGAAATTAGAAATTCATTATAGAAAGGTCCAAGCATGCACAAATCTCATTCTATCAAGAAACTTTTGCTAACAGTCATTGTACTCATACTGGCTAATTTTGGCGTTGTTATTCCAATCCATGCAGATACTACCAATGATAATTGTAATTTTCATTGGCATACACCATCTGTCTACGTGCAATCAAAAACCTCTTCCAAAGGTTATAACAAACTATTCGATCAAGCGATTAGAAAATACAACCAAACTAACACTATTACATTGGTTAAAACCACCTCTGCTGGTCAAATTACTTTCTCTTTAAAGCACATTTTACCCAAATCACCTGCTGCTACAGATAATGCAAAGTTATTAGGAGATACAATTTTAGGCAACACTCATTGGGAAAGTGATGGAACTCAACTAACCAGCTGTCAAATTCAAATCAATAATCGAGATCTAAATCAGTATGGGTACACAAGACAAGCAAAACTTCATGTGATTGAGCATGAATTAGGCCACGCACTGGGACTATCTCATAATAGTAACGATCCGAAATCAATCATGTACCCAGTAACTAAATGGAATTCGAAAGCTAAACTCGCAAGAAACGATATCAATAATTTAAAACAATTATATTCACAGCCTATATGTGGATAAAACATCTGAACCACCACGCTAGCAAACTTTGCTGATGTGGTGGTTTTTGTTATTAAATTTGCCTGTTTAGCAAAGAAATGTAAGCAAGTACTTGCACAGTTTTTAAAAAGGTGCTATTATCCAAACATCAACTTTAAGGAGTCTTGAACATGAAAGAACTCAAGAAATTTTTAACTAGCAAAGAAGTGTTAGTAACGCTATTTTTATTGATTATCTACGGTTGCTTAATTTTTGCAATTTACTTTAACGGTTATAGCGGTGTTCCTAAGAAGGTCGACGAAATGCCAGTTACCATCGTGAACCAAGATAGTAAGAGCAAAAAACTTACCAATCAGTTGGATGACAGCCTTCCATTCAAGTATATTCATCATTCAAGTAACTTAAGCGACACTCAGCAGAAATTAAAAGATCGCAAAACGTACTTGATTATTGCTATCCCTAAAAATTTTTCAAAAGATATTGGCAAAAACAAATCGGTTGATCTCAACTTTTACATTAATCAATCAAATCAATCATCTGTGACAACGCAAATGAACGCTGTCGCCACTGGCGTTGGTAATTCTGTTAATCAACAAGTGATTTTAAAGAAGGGCCAAGCTATTCTTGCTGAAAGCCAAATGAAAGTCCTTAAGCAATCCCTTGCCACCCAACAAAAAAAGATGACGGCACAAGTGGCCACTCAAAAACAAGCTATCGCTGCTGCACCTACCGCAGCCCAGCCACAACTCGAAGCTCGTCTTAAGCAACAAACAGCCGCTGGAAGCAAAAAAATCAATCAAACTGCCAAAGCCCAAGAAACAAAAATCAAACAAGGTGTTGCCAAAGTTTATGCTCCAGTAGGTAAGTCTGTAAAAACTAAGATCCATAAAGTTAACCCTGTTCGAACTGGTTTGAATTACAGCTTAGCTCCCTTCATTGTTAACTTAGCAATTTACATTGGCTCAATGCTAGGAACAGTAGTACTATTTACTGCCTACTCAAAAGAAACCATGAAAGTTGGCCGCTTGAAGGCATTCGTAATGCTAGAAATCGCCATGGTTTTAATCGCCATCATTTCTAGTGGTGTTACCGTGGCTATCATCTCACCTTCTATGCATCTTGGAAGTGACGTTTTTACTCAGCTTTGGTTAAACCACGCTCTTGAAACTTTCGCATCGTTTAATTTAAACAGCATTATGCTAATGCTATTTGGAATTCTTGGAACGTCAGTCAACGTCTTCCTAACAATGCTTCAAGTCGTGGCATCGGGTGGTATGATTCCAGTGGTTGCTATGAATGGCTTCTATCAAGCAATTCATACTGTTTCGCCAATGTATTATAGTGTCACCGCTGATTTCAATATCATGTACGGTGGTTCTGGAACTACAACTCTTTGGATGAAGTTGAGCTTGATAATCATCGCATTAATTGTTATTAACCTGATCATTGTCAGCCTCAAAAAGAGCAAACCATTTGCGACTAACTTTAAAGCAGCCGAATAATCTAGTATAGTTATAGATAAATACATTATCTAAGGATACATTTATGACAACAAAAAGAGATACCGACACATTAATCTTAGATGCCTTTGCTGACCTAATCACCCACTACGGTTACAAATCCACAACAACTAAAAAAATTGCCGAAGCTGCTGGTGTCAATGAGATCACCATCTTTCGACATTTTAAAGACAAGGCCCACTTGCTTGATGCACTGATTTCTCAATATATGGAAACAGTTGGTGAATTAGAAGATCAATTCAAAATTTCTGGTGACATTGTCGCTGACTTAACTTGGATTGCTAAAACCTATGCCGAATTCGTAGCTAATCATCGAGCGATATTCACCATTCTTATGGAACGTAACGCCGACATTTCTGATAATATTAGTGATCAAGTTAAACGGCTTCCTCAAAAATACAGAGATGGCCTAATTACTGTGTTAACCCAAATGCAAGAAAACGGTGAAGTTAACTCTTCCGTTAACGTCAAGGTTGAAGCTACCAATTTTATGTTTATGAATTTTGGCAGAATCTCAGTTAGACTTTCTGGGTCACTAGAATTAAGTGAAGAACAGTTCATTAGCCAAAATGTGACTGAATTTGCTAACCACATTAAATAAAAGAACCGCGTAGATAATGATATCTACGCGGTTCTTTCAGTTACATAACCTTATTTACTGCATTGCCATTTACATGATTTATTACATTGGGGGAATGAATAAGAACGGTTTGGCAACCTAAACTGGTTATTAACTATAAAACAAGGTATTAATCTAACATCCTTAAATTAGTTGAAACGAGAGTATTATTCTGAATACACTTGGGGGTGTCTCAACTTTTAATCCGATAGAGATTGGTATGTTGCCTTCCTTTTTTTAGGATAGCTACATCATAAATGGTGGACCTTAAAACAAAGTTAAATCCAGAAAAATTATTCAAAATCAATTTTATTCAAGATAGTTTTGTCGGGACCCACAATATCACCATTGTGATTCTGACCATCATTCATAATACCAATAATCAATTTACCTGCTTCTTCTGCGGATTTCATATATGAACCTTGGCGGAATCCATTGATACCTGTTGAAACACCACCCGGAAAAATACCAAAGATTTCAACTGAACGTTTTTCATTGAAGAACTGGATAGCAATTGATTGCATCACTGCGTTTAATGCCACCTTTGAAACTCGGTATGCCGTCGGATTGTACCAAGCAACTGGCTGATTGCCTCCAGTGATATTAGCGATTTTCCCACTATTTTTCTCAATTACTGGCAGCATCGCCTGAATTACTTGATAAGTGCCATAGACATTGACGTCCATCGTGGCTTTCATTTCCTCTACTGTGGTGTCCAACGGCAATTTATCCATATCACCAGCAATTCCTGCATTATTGATCAATTGCTGTAAATCAGGATGATTCGTAGTAATGTATTGGCCAGCCTGCTCAATCGTTACGCTGTCGTTCAAATTCATCACTACACCATCAATCTTACTAGGATCTGCACCATCCTTTTCCAAAGAACCCAGTGCATCGAGTAATGAGTTATCAGTCCTAGCTGAGATGATAACTTCATTTCCTGTCAGAGCCAGTTGTAGCGCAATTTGGTACCCGATTCCTCTGTTTGCTCCAGTAACTAATGTCTTAACCATTTAATCCCGCTCCTTAACTAATTTGTTTTCTCTAATAAATCTTTGATCTAAGAACCAATGCTTCAAAGGTGACCCCTTTAATCTTGAATATGGTAATGGTTTATCACCATTCTTCTCAATCATGCTATTAAGGTAGTTGCGCAAAATCCAAGGTTCTTCAATTCGATCAGGATCTAAATCTAAAACTCGTTGGACATGACTTGAGCTTGTATTTAAGTCCAAAGCAATTTGCTCAATTGACACATCGGCTATCTTAAAATTAGCCAAAAGTTCTTCTCTAGTTGCAATTGTTTCTTCTGGTGTAAGTGACAATGTTTATTCTCCTTTTAATCCATCAACGATTTTCGTTAATTGCTCAGAAAGTTCATCCTGTTTAACTACAGACTGATCCACTAGTTGATTTAATTCATCAAAGGCCACCTGAATTTTTTGAACCATTTTGACCCCATCTTCTGTTAATTGGAGCTGCTTTTCGCGATCGCTAAATTCACTGACTTTCCGTTCAATCAAGTGATTCTTTTCTAGACCTTTAAGTAAGTTTGACGTACTAGCGTCACTTCTACCAACATATCTTGCAATCTCTGTTTGCTTTATTAGTGGCACACTTTCAATTAAATTCAGTGTACGAGCCTGATCTTGACTGACACCGATTTGTTTAAGCTTCTTAGTTAAAATGGTCTGTTGCAAGACCGAAATTCGGTATAGCAATGACGAAATAGTGATTTGCTTTTCCATTGAATTACCTCCATGTGAAAGGTAAGTATATACCTAATACTTAAAAATACAACTGTTTTAATTTTAAGTTAACTCAATAAAAAAGCCGGCCATTTTGGTCGGCTTTTTTATTATTGGAGGAGATGAGCATTCAAATCTTCGAGGAATTGCACCACACTTAATTCATGCAATATACTATGAATCTTAAAAGCAAGTGGTAAATCGAGCCAATGGAATTATTTGTTTAATCGTCATATCAAACTTCCTTTCATTGATTGAATTCAGCTATACCTGAGTTTATCTCTGAAACGAGTCGATTCACCCCTTCCTTTTATTGATTATCAGCATCATACCAACGGTACCTTAAAACAAGTTTAAAAATATCAGCTAATTTCAAATTCTTTTTTTGCAAAACAAAAGCGATGATAGAAATAAATTCTACCACCGCTGTTGTTTGTCACTTTAACTAAATGACATCGACTAAGTTATATTTCATTAAATTATATACACTCTGGGGGAGATGAACAATCATGAAAACAAAGTAACTAGTCGTTTATTAAAGTAATCTTCTACTTGAAATTAAATACAAATCAAGGCCCAGCTAAAATATCACTTACGCTAACACACTTGGGAGAAATGAAGCCAGAAATACTTTTAAATAACTGAAGCCTCGACTCATATTTAATTGTCACTAATATACATCCCTTAACTTAAATTAACCTTAAAAGAGACTTTTTTATTTTAAGGTAGCCAATAATTTCTTCAATTTGGCAGAATCTTCATCGACAATCGGTGCCATGGACTTAAATCTTTTAGAATATGAAGGATGATAGAGCGGAAAAATATCATACTTTGAATCACTCCACTCAAATTCACCCGTAGACTCATTGTATCTTTGCACTGGTTGATGAAGTAACTGGCCATGCAAATCACCGACCTTAGCATCCTTACCTAGTAATCGTTGTAGGCTGGCATTACCCATGGTTACCAATAACTTATTTTTAAAATGGGATAACTCATAATCAAACAACGGAGCAAATGCTTTAACTTCAGTATTATTTGGTCGCCGATCACTTTTTAAACCGGACTTACCAATACTAAAAGGGCGTGAACTAACAACTCCGAAAATATAAACATCTTCGCGAGTTAATGAAAGTGTGGTTAACCAACGATCCAGTTCTTTGCCTGAAGGGCCCTGAAACGGGTGTCCTAGCTCAATTTCTTTTGCTCCAGGAGCTTCTCCTAGTAACAATATTTTCGGATCAGGACCACCTTCACCAGCGACAAATCCTTCCAAATTATTAAATTTTGCTGCCTGTTGTTTGCCCCACTCTATCCACTTGGGCGTCAATATTGTCTGCGTTGCCACACTAGTCACCTCATTTATTTGCTGGGTATGGATTAGCCAATTGATTGACCTGTTTTTCATTAATCGCATAAGCCAGTTCTTCACTCACTTTTTTGGTAGCATCCGGTGACTCATACATGTTTAATTTATAGTCGATCTCAGCTAAATTTTGTTGAATTCTGTCCATCTCATCGAGTACTGCCTTTTTATGTTCATTTAGTAAGAAAACTCGATGATTAATTGAACTGGTACCTTGCATAACATCATCAATGTATTCCCGAATTTTATCAATTTTCATCCCGGTATCTTTCAAACAGCAGATTGTATGAATCAGATTTAAATCCCCTTCGGTGAACTCACGATACCCTGAATCGTTACGAGCAACAAAGGGAAGTAACCCTTTCTTATCATAAAATCTCAATGTATAAATCGACAAACCAGTTATCTCTGAAACTTCTTTGATTGTGTAGGTCAAAAAATTATCCTCACATTTTTCATTTTTATTTGCCATAGAGTTATGTCTAGGGTTTAGAGTAACCTCATCAATACAAAAACTCAAGTAGTTTTAACCCATGATTGGAGCAAATAATTATGACAGAAAACATTCTCGTTACTGGTGCTAACGGATTTTTAGGAATCCACGTAATCGCCGAATTACTAACTAAAGGGTACAACGTCCGAGCTACTCTTAGAGATCTGGCCAAATCCAATGAAGTAATTGCCACCTTAAAAAATAATCAAGTTCCAAATATTACACAGCTAAGTTTTGCCAAAGCAGATTTATCAGCTGATGACGGCTGGTCTGAGGCGATGAGTGACATCGATCGTGTAATCAGCGTCGCCTCACCTGTATTCATGACCATTCCGGACAACCCTGATGAAATGGGTCAAGCAGCAACTGATGGCATTCTCAAAATCCTTAAAGTTGCTATTGCCGCTAATGTCAAACAAGTGGTCATGACTGCCAATTTTGGTGCCGTTGGATTTAGTAATCTGGATAAACATTCCATCACTACCGAAGCTGATTGGACTGATCCTAAACAGTCTGGACTTTCACTATATGAAAAATCCAAGTTAATCGCTGAAAAAGCTGCTTGGGATTATATGCAAGGCCAAGATACAGACCTGCAATTCACGACCATTAACCCGGTAGCAATTCTTGGTCCATCCATGAATGATCACACCTCAGGAAGTTTTGGTATCATCAAAAATATAATGGACGGTTCGACAAATTATATTCCCAACATCAATCTAAATGTTGTCGATGTCAGAGATGTAGCATCAATTCACGTGGCAGTATTAGGCAATCAAAACGCATATGGTCAGAGATTCATAGCATCATCTGAAGGTTCGATTTCAATGCCTGAAATCGCAACTCTTGTGAAGCAACAGCGCCCAGACTTGGCCGGTAAAATTGCTAAGCATACCATGCCCAACTGGATAATCAAATCACTAGCAAGATTCAACCGAACAGCCAATGAAGGCAAGCTGATGCTGGAAATGAACAGAAACGTTAGTGTTGATAAAGCTAAGAGGCTTCTCGATTGGCAAGCCACGTACTCAAAGGAAGAAGCAGTGTTGGCAGCAGTTGATACGTTGGTTAGAACGAAACAAGTGTGATACTTAAAATCAAAATAGTCCCCTTAAAGCACTAAAAGCTTTGAGAAGACTATTTTTTAATATTACTATTCAAATTTCGCTGGAACTACCATTCTATTATCAACTAGAACGTCATCCCCTGAAATTACGTTAATAATCATTTCAGCAGAATCAGCACCCATTAAGAAAGGATTTTGAGAAATTAATTTAAATTTAGGTTCCAACATGTGGGTAATATCTGTATCGGCAAACCCAGTTGTCGTGACATGTTCGTTATCAATGAATCCCCTGAAAATTAAATTAGGAACAAACTCTAGCATCCATCTCTCCTTCAAGCAGAATAACAGCGTTTTAGTCGAATGATCTCGTAGAGCTTCTTCAAGTTGTTTATTAATTGCGGCATGATTTAAAGATTTTTCTGGAACATTTATCAACTCAACCGAGTCAGTTGCGGACTCAATTCCACGGTATCGCTCCATTCTGGTTCTAGCATTTTTTACATCAGAAGTTAGGACGATCACGCGCTTAAAGCCTTGTCCCATGAAATATTTTGTTGCTCTTTGTGAAATCTCATAGTTATCAGTAACCACTTGTGGCCACGGGCTACCATCCAACTCCCTATCTACAATGATAATTGGTATTGTACGAACGAGCGCCTTTTGAATATCACTCGGGTTGTTAATTGGCTGAATTATTACTCCATCAAACATTTGACTGCCAATTGACTTTAGCACGGCTTTTTCTCTATCTGGGTCAGAGTCAGAATCAAACAGCACTCCAATATAACCTTTACTTTCAAGCATCGAACTAATTCCTTTAAATAATTCAGTAGAAAAGAAATCATCAATGTTAGACACAACAACCGCAATCATCTTACTGGTCTTAGTTTTCATCTGTCTTGCCGTGGAATTCGGAACGTAATTCAGTTTCTCAATGGCATCTTTGATTATATCCGCAGTACTTGCTGACATTCTATTTAAATTACCATTTAAATATCGAGATACTGTAGCCACTGACACGTTAGCAAGAGCTGCAACATCTTTAATATTCGCCGATTTTGATTTTTTGGTTGCCATACAATTACACCGTCCTAATTATTAAAAAGATACTACTTCCATAATATCAAAAGTAGTATCTTTTTAATATTTTTAATTGTCAATCTCAAAATCAGGAATTATTCCATGTTGCTATGAGTATTAGCGGCAGATTCATTAGATACATTGTCTCTACGACTGAGCTTCAATGCCAAAATATCTAAAGTAATATGAACGCTTTGGTCAAACAATGTACTCAATAGCTGAATAGATTTAACACCATCACCAGTTTTAGTTGCACCTGGGACAATCAAAACTTGATCAGCAATTTGTGCTAATGGAGAGTTATTAGAACTGGTAACGCCAATAACTTCAACTCCATTCTTTTTAGCCTTCTCGGATAATTCGACAATACTTGAGGTTTTTCCTGAGCCGGAAACTGAAATCAAGACATCTCCAGCTTGTACTGATGGTGTAATTGTTTCTCCAATCACAAATACAGTATAGCCGATATGCATCAACCTCATGGCGAATCCTTTGGCCATTAATCCAGATCTACCGGATCCCAATACAAAAATTCTTTTATCTTTTTGAACTAATTTCTCCACGTCGTCAATTTGTGATTCATCAACTAACTTCATCACTTCATTGATTTCTGATAGTACTTCATCAACTAATGCCATTACTTAATTACCTCCATAAATTGTTTAGCAGCTGCCACTGGATCATCAGCTCCGGATATTTTTCCACCAACAATAACGATATTCGCTATTCCTTGTTCACTTAGTTTTTTAGCTTGATCAACATCAATTCCACCAGCAACAGCGATGTTCGATATATCCGGGAATTGCTTATGAAATGCTGCGACAGACGAAACTGCATCAAATGCATTTTTATTATCCTTAGAATGATGCAAGCCATAGATAGCATTCTTAAAGTTCGCAATCTGCTTAATCTTATCGTCTTCAACTTCCAGTAAATCAATAAACATTTGCTTATTCAACTTTTCAGTAACTTCGTATGTCTTACTAAGAGTGTCAATTGAAGATCCTGCCATAACAGTTAAAATATCAGCGTTAGCTTCAAACCCCTTTTCAAACTCATATTCGCCTTCGTCGATTGTTTTTCCATCAAATAATAGGGTTGATTCGTTCAAACCCACAAATTCTCTTTTTAGAGTTTCAAAACCGTAGTCTTTAACCAGTGAGGTTCCTAATTCAATGATGTCCACAATTCCATCTAAGCCTTTTGCAATTTCATTTGCACGGTCTAGGCTAACTCTGTCAATAGCTGCTTGCAATTTCATTATTCTTCAGAAACTCCCTTCGAGTTGTAAAAGTCTGCTAATTTAGTTTGGTCTGGGTATCCGTCATTGTCACCGGGTGTTTGAACCTGCATTGCTCCAACTGCATTTCCACGAAGCACAGCTGATTTCATTGTTTTTCCTTCTAACAATGCCGTGATTACTCCTAGAGCAAATCCATCACCCGCTCCGACAGTATCCACTACATTATCAACTTTAAATCCACCGACCTCATATTTATCGCCATCGGACGTTTTCACAAAAGCACCCTTTGAGCCTATTTTAACAATAACCGTATGAGTTTTCTCACCTTTAAGGTAAAAATCAGCAATCTCTTCAGGATCCGATGAACCCATGAGAATTTTTCCCTCTTCGACACCAGGTAAAACAATGTCTGCATTACGTGCAAGATCATTAATTGTACTGATCATCTTTTCGTCATCTCCCCAAAGAGATGGTCTTAGATTTGGATCAAAAGTGGTTGGGATGCCCGCTTCATTTATTCTGGCGTACAGTTTTTTAAATGTTTCTCTAGCGGTATCTGAAATGGCAGGAAAAATTCCTGACATGTGTGCAAACTTCACTCCGTCTAGATTCACTTTATCGATAGTATCACTAGTCAAATGTGCAGCAGCAGAACCAGTTCGATAATTAAAAGTCTTGGGATCTCCTTTAGTAACTAATTCTTTAAGTTGATGTCCAGTCCAATTTTGAGAATCTTCGGAAATATATTTTGTGCCAACATTATGCGATTTGATTGTGTTAATTGCATATTCACCAAATGGGTCTGTACCTACTTGTGAAATATAGTCAACAGAATGTCCAAGTCGACTAATTCCAATAGCAACATTCAATTCGGCACCGCCAAGAATCTTTTTCCAGTTTAAAGCATCCGCCATACTTACGTCGGGCTCGGTTGAAGCAAATGTAACCACTGGTTCACCAATTGTAATAACTTCACTCATCTTATTAAACCTCCATTTTATCTACCAAAGAAATAGTAAACTAATACTTCATTAATTAAGGAAACTCCCCACATAATCGGGACCCCTAGTTTCAAAAATTCTTTAGATTCAACCTTCATATAATCAAGTCCCCAAACATTCCAAGACTGAGTAATATCAGTCGAAACGGCTAGGATACTCGGAACGTATAGAAGTGGTAAAAGAAATGCGTCATTGAATAATCCAGTTCCAGAAAGAACTGCTGCGGTCGCAGCACCGGCACCCCAAACATGTAATGGTCCTCTAAATAATGCCAGTGGAGCTAAGACACCAAGAGCTACAGCCAATATCAAATTATTATGTGGCAAAATCATTTCAAATAATGGCTTGAAACGAACTGCGTCCAATTGGGCAGCACCACTAAACATAATCAAAGCCATCAAGAACATAATCAGGCCCGCAATATCGCTAATAGCAGTTGAAATAGTGCTATTGAGGAATTTAACAAAGTCTTTGTAGTGATTTGCTTTACCAGTTATAACTATTGCAATTAATGTTGCCAATGTTAATGCCGGAATAGCATCCCATTTAAATATCATATTCATCAAGACCGGAATAATCGGTACAATAAATGCAATCTTAGGAACAGAACTAACTTCTGCAAGATCATTATTTTCTGCACCAATAATTCTTAAATTCTCTTCAGCTTTGGATGGATCAATTTTTTTACGATTTATTAATAAAAAGATCAATACTGCCAGCAACTGAACTGCCATCGCTAATGCTCCAAATACTAAATACTTACCACCATAAACAGCATGTGGAAAGAATGCTTTGATTTGGTTGTAAAGAACAACGTTTAAATACATTGGTGCACCAATGGCTAAAGAAAATGCAGATAACGCAATTTCTCTTGGAACCCCAACTGATAACATGATTGGAAGTAGAATAACTCCGATTGCAATAACAGAACCAACTCCATATGCACTAATAAAAATAAGAGCTGTTACTAAGACAACTAATATGGCTGCTAATAATGGCCGTTTTTTACCCACGCGATTCGTCGCTAAAGATATTGCAGGTGCGATACCACTATCAACAAGAACTCGGCCAAACCAAGATCCAAAAACAATATATATAATGGTTGGTCCATAATTAAGAGCAGGCTCAGCAAAAACTTTTTGAATAACTTGATCAGCAGGAACCATTCCGATAATTGACCACAAAATGGCCATCACGAAAAATCCAATCATCAAGTTACCACCCTTGATGATGTAGTAAATAAATGCAATAAAAGTAATCAATAATAAAATCGAACTAATTGTTGATAACATCTAATCACCGGCCTTCGTATTAAACAGCTTAATTTGTTGTGCGATTTGTTCATCACTATCCATCGGGTATTCAAGAGCATATTGAACATTCTTAGGTAATCGTTTAACGATATCCACCCAATCAAACACTCCCTCATCTAAATCATCGGACGTAACGAGCTTATTTCCATCATCGATTGTGTTTTTCAAGTGAATATAGTGCGTGTACTTAGACAATCTTGCAGCTGCCTCATTAGCGTCACCATGGGTGAACGCCCAATTTCCAAGATCATACACATATCCTAGTTGAGTAAGTCCAGCTTGGTATGCTGCCCCCAAAAATGTGTCGATGGTATCAATAGTACCCGACACTCTCGTTTGGTCATTTTCTACATTCATTTCAATCTCATTGATTGGTAACTTATTAAATTCAGCAACTAAATCACCTTTAAATTCATCAAAATTACCAGTATTAAACTTGATTTTACTGATTCCCATTGTTTTTCCCTCTTCGAAATATTGAGGCAACTTAGGATTCAACTTACCATCTTCAAGAAAGACAACATCCGGAACACTGTAGTTAACTATTAAATTATTTTCTTTAGCTTTATTACCAATAACAACCGATTCATCACCGATATTTTTAAAATATTCCCGGCGAACTTCAATACCATCTGCTCCAAGCTTTGCAACTCTATCAATCAAATCAGTTTGTAGTGCACCGTTTTTAACGTCTTTTTCGAAAATCCAAGTATTTAAAATTAATGTCATGATCATTCCCCTATTCAAATTAAAATAAATTCATGTGAGCGCTTACATAGACGGCGTAAAAAAATATTCCTCTGAAGTATTCAACTGATAAATTCTGTAAAGTTAAGAATCCCCCTTAGCTAAATAAAACTATTAAGTATTTGATCATTTTTACAATTTTTATGGTAAACGTTTTCCTGATAGTTGTCAATAAAAACATGCATCGCCATATATCCTTGATTATAAAGTGTTTTATGGACAACATGATTTAAGGAAACGCATTACCCAAACTATTCGTTATTGTTATCAGAACTCACAAACCATTCAAAAAGAAACGGAAACCACATTCATGGTTTCCGTTTCTTTCTAATTTATTTACGCTTATCGTGCCGAATCGTCCATAGATATACAAGTCCAGCCACTATGATCACGATCACACCAACAAATATCAGTAAAAAGCCAACAGGTAATAAATAAAAGTTTTCGTGCAAAAAGCCTGCGTGATCAATATATTCAACTGAATTTGCCTTAATGAATATGCAAGTTAAACCTAGAATCACTATGAATGTTCCAATCAGTATCGTATACAAATTCAGCTTAGCCTTGCGATTATCGCTAGTGTTCTTAATTAATTTTGTAGCCATCTTGGTCTTAGTTCCCTCTTCCAAAACAAGGTAATCAAGAGAAACATTGAACAGGTGAGTTATTGCAATCAGAATCTCTAAATCTGGTAAATTGCGATCATTCTCCCAATTAGACACAGCCTGCCTAGTTACATTTAACTTATCAGCGAATTCCTGCTGAGTTAAATGATTTCGCTTACGTATCTGGGTAATTTGCTCACTAAATTTCATCTATTTCTCCCCTTCAAGTTTAGAAATAATCATATTATTAACAGCGGCAAAAACAAAGCTAGTTCTACTTGCTTTACGATTTATATATAAAAACCACCATCAATCTAGGATTGTGGTGGTTGTAAAATGATTTTTTCAATTAGCTTTATCTAGCTTGCTTTATTAACTTCTGCCTTATGATTTCCCCATGGTACGTACACTACGCCAGCCATTTTGCTTTTAGGTACAAATCCCCAATAGCGGCTGTCATAAGAAATAGCTCGGTTATCACCCATCACAAAGTAATCACCCTTTGGTACTTTGACAATTTTTTGGCTTTTATATCTGGGCCATTTTTTAGAAATTGAATTCAGAGTAAAACCATTCTGACTCACGTTACTTAGTGTCCCTGACTTTTGTTGCTGTTTGCTAATAAATGATTGTTTAACATACTTACCATTTACGTAAAGCTTACCAGTTTTTGTGTAAACTAGTTTATCTCCAGGCAATGCAATCACACGCTTAACATAATAAGTCTTTGCTTTGGCTCCTGGAGCCACATTATGGGCATCAAAAACTACCACAGAAAGTCTCTTAATCGGTTTGTTCTTCAATAGAACCAATCTCTCATTATTATGTAAATTAGGATACATTGATGAACCATCAACCTTTGCGAATGATACTAGATATGTCTTTAGTGCCAACGCAATTAAAACTCCAACAGCAATTGGAATTATCCATCCCAATAATCCTTTTATCATTCGTAACAATTTTATATCCTCCAAATTTACAAACTGTACAAAAAAGCATCTCTAATTATCTCACATTTATTTTAACTAGTAAAAGTGTATTTAAACGACCACTTTAGAGTCTAAAACCCAGAAACCAGTAGGATTTCTGGGTTTTAGTTTACGCAATTTGATCACTATCATCCGTAGTATGAAAAGCCATGTACAGTAATTCAGCTAATGTTACTAATAGACCCATTGGTGGAAAATACTGGATCATCACCAATACTACCGCGTACAAAATCAATGATCGCCAACTGTTTAGTAGCCGATATGGTGGCATAGATGCTATTTTTTTGGCTATTTCTTTATGACCACTGGCCTTAGATGCTTTGATAATCTCCTTGGTCAGTGATTCGTAAGCAAGACTCCAAAACAGGAAAATAATCAGATAAAAATATTCAGGAGCCTTATTCATCATAAACTTTCCAACCCAAGCGGTAGAGACTGGTATTATTGACATCGAAAAGAGCCAAGCATTGTTAATCCAAAATATGCGCTTCGTAATGCGCGGCGCCAACGCAAACATGTAATGGTGATTATACCAAGCGACCAAAATGAATAGAAAACTTATCGCGTATGCAAAAAAATACGTGCCTTCATCTAAAATTCCAGACCAATTGTAAGTTTCTGGTGTCTTAAATTCCAGTACCATTATTGTCATAATAATTGCTACCACTGCATCAGTAAATGCAGCAACTCGTGACTTATCCAATATTAATCATCCCCATAAATTTATTTCTTAAATGTTACTTACATTATAACTCTTTACTTAAGAAACTAAGTAGTTGTTTGAATTTCAAGTAATGGCTTTAAATCAACTTTTATGGTCGATTATGAAAACGCTTAATTCAAAAGAGCATTTAGTTTACATCAACATACCACCCCGATATACTTAAGGTGTTTCAAGGATTCAATATTAACTAAGGGGGCAAATTTAATGGCAAAAGTTGCAATCGTCACCGGTGGTGGTCAAGGAATTGGCGAAGGTATCGTCCGTCAATTAGTTAAAGATGGTTTCACTGTCGGTGTTGCTGATTTAAACGAAGACAATGCTAAGAAAGTTGCTGAAAGTGTTGGCAACGGTTCAAAGGGTTACTTCGTAGATGTCTCAAAGAAGCAAGGCCTAATCGATCTTGTATCTCAAGTAGTAAGTGATTTAGGTGACTTAGACGTTATGATCAATAACGCCGGTATTGCTAAGATTGGTCAAATTACTGAAACTAGTGAAGCTGACCTTTCCCAAATCTTAGATGTTAATATCAAAGGTGCATTCTTTGGAATCCAAGCTGCTGCTGAACAAATGAAGAAGCAAGGACATGGTGGTAAGATTGTTAATGCCTGTTCAATCGCCGGACATGAAGGCTTTGAACTCCTCGGGGCATACTCTGCAACCAAGTTTGCGGTTCGTGGATTAACTCAAGTTGCTGCCAAAGAACTTGCCAAAGATAAAATTACTGTGAATGCTTATTGTCCAGGAATCGTTTTGACTCCAATGTGGGATCAAATCGATGCTGAAATGGCTAAAATCTACAATGTGCCAATTGGCGCAAGTCTTCAAAAGAACATCGACTCAATCGCATTAGGTCGCGGTGAAACCCCTGCCGATGTTGCCAACTTAGTTTCATTCCTATCTGATGAAAAATCTAGCTACATCACTGGTCAATCGATCATTGTCGACGGTGGTATCAGCTACTCATAGTAATTTTATTGATTTATCGTGCACTGCGTACAACATATATCCCTCTCTATCCTCAAACCTTACTTAACGGTTTGAGGATTTTTTAGTTACAAAAAACCGATTAGAAATTATCTCTAATCGGTTTTTACTTAACTAACTTTCTGATGCTCCTGTTGATGCATCAGTAAAAGGGTTATTGTTTGATTCATTTGGTTTAGCATCTTTTGCAACATTTACAGTCACTTCTTTTGGTTGCACACCTTCAGTAGCAACATTACTACCAGAGTTTAACAATGCACTAATTTCAATTCCAACTTCGTCATCAACTGGAGTTTCATTCTCAGTTGATGCTGCAGGCGCTGCATCTTCAGAAGCACCTGTTGAGGCATCAGCCTTAGGTGTTGCCACTGTTTCATGAACAGAGGCGCCTGTCGATGCATCTAAATCTAATCCAAAGATAGGCGGTACAGGTTGTTGATTCTCATCGACAACCAACTTTTGACCGGTAGTTTCAAGGTAATATTTAACAATTGGCATGATATCTAGAACCCATTCATTAATTCCACGATATCTACCGTTTTCATCACGCATGGCTTTATAGTAATGCATGATGTGCTTGTCTGGTCCATTACCAGGAACTGGCATACCAACCAAATCTGATTCTCCAGTTCTTAGTGCATGAATCACTTGTTTAACATGTTCAACTGCTCTGTCAGGGTGAACAGATGACAATGGATCACCAACCTGTTCAGGACGACGAGGAGCTAACATTTTACGAGTTGGTAAGCTTTGGTTGTAATAGATAAATTGATTATTATCATCAGCAAACGTGAGCTCAGCTGGCATAGTCTTCAAAAAGTAGTTTAATTGATCGACTGTTAAAATTCCGCGATCTAATTTAACGTAAGTACTACCATCAACGGCGTGTACTTTGGCAGCAGCCTTTTCAACCCACTGGTCATCATTCATATCAACACCATCAATCGTGGTGTTAACTCTACCAGTTGCGTCTAAATCTTCATCATCAACTGTTAGTGGATCTGGAGCATCAAACAAATCAATCACCTTAACGTATTTCAAAAATTTATGAATTAGTTTATCTAAGAAACCAATTGTTCTGGCATCCTTTAAATTACCTTCATCATCAAATGCTTCCTTGGCATTTGATAACAAGAATTCATCACCAGGCATGACTAATGCGTCGACACCTGGAGCTTCCAAGATTTGCTTCAAATGAAGTTGAGCTCTTGAAGATCCTTGGTTATGGTATGAAGCACCAACTATCCAAACTGGTTTCCCCTCTAGCGGATGTAAATTAAATGACATCCATTCCACCAAGTTCTTCAATGCGGCTGGAACCGAATGATTATGCTCGGGGGTTGCTAAGATAACTCCTTGAGCACCCTTGAGTTTTTGGTACACACTTTGAACTGCTTCACTGTCACTAACATCTTTATCTGGATTAAATACGGGTAAGTCATTAATGCTGACCAATTCAATATTTACCAAATTACTATAATGTTTAGAAATGAATTGCAACAATTCTCTGTTATAAGATTGTTCGCCGATCGATCCGGCAATCGCTACTAGTTTAATCATAATTCCACCCACCTACTTTCCGACTTCAGCAGTACCGTAGTCAACATCAATCTCATTACGTCTTCTTAAGTCATCAGCATAAGTATGACTGAGCTTGGCTTCAGCATCAATGAAGATCAAAAAGTCATTAAAAATTGAATCTAATCGTTTGTTTTGGTCATCATCTAATAATTGGCCTTCCTTATCAAAGGCGTTAAGTGAGTGACTTAATAAGAATTCTGAACTTGGCATGATACGAGCTTGAAGTTCAGGTGAATCAAGTATTTGTCGTAACTGTGCTTGAGCTCTGGATGTACCAAGAGCTCCAAAAGATGCACCAGTGATCATTACAGGTTTATCCATAAATGGATGAACCCCATATGACAACCAAGCTAATGCACTAGACAGAATTGCGGGAATACTATGATCCCATTCAGGTGTGGCAATGATTACCCCATCTGCTTCTTTGATTTTCTTTGCCATCTCTTTTGCTTGATCAGGAATAACCATATCCCGAGTCTTTTGAAAAATTGGTAGTCCCCTGACTTCCATTAATTCAATGTTTGCCTGACTAGCATAGCGATTTTTAATATATTCAAGTAATTGTCGATTCGTTGACCGGTCAGCATTTGACCCCACAATCGCAACGATTTTTTTCATGTTTTACTTCCTTCTTATTACTTCAAGTAATTAAATACTTGTTGTCCTGCTTGGCGGCCAAAGATAACTGTTTCAGCAATCGAGTTACCACCAATTCGGTTATTACCATGAAGTCCACCGACGATTTCGCCACAGGCATACAAACCTGGGATGATTTGATCATCATCAGTTAATACTTCAGTTTCTTTATTAATCCCCACACCACCCATTGTGTAATGAACGGCTGGTGCGATATGAATAGTAGAGAATGGTCCTTGTTCCATTGGTCGGTCCATTCCTGTTGTTCTGCCAAATTCAGTATCGTTATGGTCGGCGACTGCCTTGTTCCAGCTAGCAACTGTCTTAACTAATTGTGCGGCATCCAAACCAGTTGTTTTTGCCACTTCTTCAATTGTGTTACCACTTTTAACTAATCCAACTGAATCATAAAAATCAATCGCTTTTGCACGATCACGAACTTCTTGGCCAAACACCAGGTAAGCTCCGCCTTCATTAAGATCATCGATGGCATTAGATACTACCTTTCGTGTGTTTAACTCATTAACGAATCGCTTACCAGCTTTGTTGACCAGAATTGCACCTTCACCACGAACAGCCTCACCAATTAAGTAAGTGTGTGGATTATCTTGTTGGACAGTTGGGTGAACTTGAATTTGATCCATGTCCACAACTTTAGCTCCCAGCTTTTCAGCCAAACGAATACCATCACCAGTAGCACCATCTTGGTTAGTAGTCTTGTAACCCTTAAGGTCTGGACGATATTGAGCTAACATTTCTTGATTTGCACCGAATCCTCCAGCGGCCAATACAATCGCTTTAGTAGCAATGTGTTTAGGTTCACCGTTTGCCATAACCTTCATTCCAGAAACTTTGCCATCAGCGTCTTTTTCTAACTCAGTAACTTTAGTACCGGCAAATAGTGGAATACCTAGCTTTTGGACTTGCTTTAACAATTCGGTAACTAAGAATGCACCGATTGGGGCCAATGTGGCTGGACGATGAGTTCTCATTTTACTCATCCCACCAGTAATCGTAATATCATCTAAATGAATATCATGATCAGCTAACCAATCAATCGATAATGCTGCGTGGTCAGCAAAGTAGCGTAACAACTCAGTGTTGTTCATCTTACCGCCACCGATGAATGTTTCATCATAAAATTCTTGGAAACTATCAACGACATGGTGTTTTAGTTGAACCAACGTTTCAGCAGCGTTCATTCCTGAAGAAGCTCTGGTAGAATTTCCACCCAGCTTGTCCATCTTTTCTAAGATGATTGGGTTTAATCCCAATTCTTTTGCTTGAATCGCACTAGTCATTCCAGCAGCACCGGAACCAATCACTACTAGATCATAGCTTTCTTGCAATTCACTAACATCAGTTAGTTTAAATCTAAATTTTTCAGCCATATTTTGTCTCCTAATTAATAAACCTAAAGATTACTTATCGTAATTAGTCATGTTGATTGGCACAACCCACTCATCAAATTGTTCTTCAGTAAGTTTGCCTGACTTCAATGCTGCTTCTTTCAAAGTAGTACCATCTTTTTGGGCTTGTTGAGCAATTACAGCACTTTCGTGGTAACCAATGTGTGGTGACAATGCAGTAACAGTCATCAATGAGTTATCAACTAATTCTGCCATTCTTTCTGCATTAACAGTCATCCCAGCGATCATCCGATCAGCAAAGCCGATTTCTGTGCCAGCTAGTAATTCAGCTGATTCTAAGAAGGCACTGATCAATACTGGTTTATAAACGTTCATTTCAAAGTTACCTTGGCTTGATGCAACATCAACTGTCACATCGTTACCCATTACTCGAGCGGCAGCCATAGTAATTGCTTCGGCTTGAGTTGGGTTAACTTTACCAGGCATGATTGATGAACCAGGTTCGTTTGCAGGCAAGTTTAATTCACCATAACCGGCACGAGGACCACTACCTAAGAAACGGACATCGTTAGCGATTTTCATCAAATCACTGGCCAATGTCTTAAAGGCACCGTGAACAACGTTAAGACCTGAGTGATGTGAAAGGCCGTAGAACTTGTTTGAATCAGAAGTGAATTCAATTCCGTAAATAGCGCTCATCTTTTCAGCAATGATTTTTGAGAAATGAGGAGCAGCATTCAAACCAGTACCAACGGCAGTTCCACCCATTGCAAGTTCACGAAGGGTTGGAGCTAATTCATTCAAGTATTCTAAATCATGTTCTAAGGCACTCTTCCAACCACTAACTTCTTGGCCGAATGTCAATGGAACAGCATCTTGAAGATGGGTACGGCCAATTTTAACAACGTCCCAGTATGCTTTTTGTTTTTTATCTAATTCATCAATTAAATGTTGGGTTGCATCCTTTAATTTTTCAACCGCAACAGCTGCAGTAATATTCATAGCCGTTGGGAAGATATCATTAGAACTTTGACCATGGTTAACGTCATCATTAGGCAAAATTTCGATCTCAGGATTGATCTTAGCAGCCATATGAGCAACCACTTCGTTAGTATTCATATTAGTTTGAGTTCCTGAACCAGTTTGGTAAATTACCAATGGAAAATCTTTGCGGATATCTTCATCATCAAGAGCTAATAACTTATCGATAGCTTCAATAATTAAGTCAGCCTTTTCAGGAGCGATTGTATTTTCTTCTTTATTGGCTTGAGCAGCAGCCTTTTTGATTTGTAACAACGCTTTGATTAATTCAAGTGGCATCTTTGAACCAGCTTGAAAGTTGTTGCGGCTACGTTCTGTTTGGGCACCCCAAAGTGCGTCTACGGGGATTTGAACTGGACCTAATGTATCTTCTTCAGTACGATATTCTGTCATGATGACTCCTCCATTTTCGAGCGATTTCTTTATTATGGACAAATGATACATTTCACAAATCGTTATAGTCAATTTTTTGCCAATCTATAAATAAATATTATAGTGCTTCTTGGTACACTGATATACTTGACTCACATTCATGAAATATACTCAATCAGCACGGGATAATAACAAATATTTTTTGATCATGTATTCACATAAATCACTTTGAAATTTACCATGAAAAAAAAAGAACTCCAATCAAAGATTGATTGGAGTTCTCTTCGTATACTGCTATTTTTTTAAAATGAATCTGGACGTATATACTGACAGACAAACACCTAGAGCCAACGGAAGAATCGCTGAATAATTCAAATGACTAACTTCGAATATCATAAACATCGCCATCAATGGTGCTTGCTGTGAGGCTGCAAGCAAGGATGCTGCCCCTAACAAGCCGATTTCCCAGATTGGAATACCTGGTACAAAATAATGAACTAAGATTCCAAAAGCAACTCCTACCACGGCACCAATTGCAATCGAAGGTGTCAAAGTTCCACCAGATGCACCGGCTCTTAGTGATAGGACAGTCATAACCGCCTTAATAACAGCGCCAATCAGCAATACCTGTAGAATGAACGTGGTATTAGTCGCTGCAAAAGCAGTTTGAGCTAACGGACGACCGTTTCCCATAACTTCGGGGAAATAAATCGCAATTAATCCGGTCAAAAGGCCAACCAAAGGTAATTGCCAAAGTATCCGACTATCTTTAACTTGATGAGCATTAGCATATTGGAACATTTTTCTAAACAATGACCCAAGTATTCCACACACAGGGCCTAATACAATCACAACTACAGTACTGATCAAAGAAAAATTATTATGGCCAACGCCGTAATATGGATGGAACCCCTTAAGAAGCGAGCCGACTAACATTGCTTCAACCGACATAGTCAGACTGACAATGATGGCCCGTTGATCAACTCGTTTCAACAACAATTCCAAACTAAACATCGTTCCTGTAATTGGTGCTATGTAGACTCCTGCGAACCCAGCTCCGGCTGCCGCAGCGATAAGCAATCTGCGATCATCATCAGATAATTTGATATTAGTCAAACGACCAAATCCCTTTTGCCATGTCTGAGAAACTAAAGCACCCAGTTCACGAGGTGCTAATTCACGACCAACTGAGCCACCAGTTGCGACGAAGAAAATTTGAGTAAAAACATGAACCAATGTTGTCGTGAATGGCATTTCTTCACCGGCAATTTCTTTACCGATCGACACAGTAGGCTTCATCTTAGTTCTGACAATCCACCAAACGACTGCGGCAATGATACTGCCAACTATCAATGAGGTAGCTCTAGTTACTGGCCCTGATGACCAAGAAACTGGCTGCCAGGTTGTCTCGTGAAAATGCAAAAAAATCCCTTCAACCAGTTCATAAAATAAGCCCAAAATAACTGAACCTATTCCAACTACCCCGCCAAGTATTAAAGTTGAAAAGGCTAAGGCAAAATTCTCTTTGTTTTTAATCATATTAACATTCCTTACGCACCAAATATTTGGCTAGCTTTTAAATCCACGACTTGAAGTTTTCCATATTCCATCATACAGAATGATGGCACAATCTGCAATTTAGGGTTGATTAATCACTATAATGCCGTAAAAAAGTCATGAATCTCCTCAAGCGACTACTCTATCTTTAGATCATCTAATGCATTTTTCACCCGCTCCAACTTCATCTGACCTGGAGCAGAAGCCTCATCAACAGTCGCAAAGCTAAGTGCAGAACCGAATAATTCACCACTGATTCTGGTTAACTTACCCAATTCTCCCATTGCCATAGTAACGATTGGTTGAACAAGTGCTGCTTGCGCATGAGTCGTCGCCGATAATAACGTTAGTACATCATCAACGTTGCTAGGCATCACCGCCATTTTTAACACATCTGCGCCTAAATCCTGCATTTCCGACAAACGAGTAATAATTTCCGCTTCGCTTGGAGTCTGATCAAAATTATGGTTACTCATCACAACCACCTTATTATTTTGATGTACCTCTTCCACCACTGCCATCACAGGCTCTGGGTCATGAAACATTTCCACATCAACTGCATCCGCAAACCTACTCTTAGCCAACTCTAGGCAGACATCAAAGTACCGTTCATCAGATAGCGACATTTCGCCACCCTCGGTTTGCGTTCTAAAAGTAACCAATAGTGCAATCCCATTTAAGTACTGGGCTAACTTCTCGCCAACGTCGTGAAGCCTGCTAGCATTAGTCACTTCCTCAAAAAAATCAATGCGCCATTCAACCATATCGGGTTTCTTAGTAACTATGGTTTGCGCTTGATTTATGATATCAGTTTCCGTTTTGCCAGTAATTGGCACTGCTATCTTAGGCCTACCTTCGCCTAAAATGATGTTTTTAATTTTAATTGGTTTCGTTGTCATGTGGAAACCTCCAATCAATATTATGTAAAAACAATCAAATAATTGCTTTAACTATAGCATTAACACTATCTGCGTTCATAGAAAATCTCGAAAATAAAAAAGCATATTCATCTAATTTAGAATAATATGCTTCACTAAGCTATACCTGCTTCTTTCGATAATCCCTAAATTGATATAATAACAATTCCATAATGACGATCATTGAGACGTGAGAAGTAATATCGACATTCCGATCACTGATTTCATCGGAAAATACATACAAATTATAATCACTCAGATTCTGAATACTGTTATTATTAGCGCCGGTTACTGATACTAGAGATGCAAAATCACATTGGCTCTTGATCACTTGGATAATTCCAATTAACTCTTGATCATTACCGGAATAATTAAATACAAACACAATGTCATTCTTAGAAATATTCCGATAAGCAAGCTTTCTTTGATCAGAATTTTTGGGGAATATAACCAAAAATCCTTCTAGAGTATACAGATATTCCACGTATTCTGCGGCGTATTTACTAAAACCTTTGGCGTAAATGTATATTTTGGGCTTATTCAGCATCAATTGGCACAACGAATCTAGCTTATGATCATCTAAAACTCGAACTGTTTCATCAATATTTTTTAAGTATTCTGAACGATAATCTGATTGTTGCATATCAAATGTAGCAGTTTCAGTGGGTTTTGACTGGTCATTTAACACAGTATATTTAATAACTGTAGTAAATTCACTGTACCCAGAAAAACCAACTTTCCGAACAAAACGTAAGAATGTGGTAGTTGATACAAAGCATGCTGCAGCCACTTCACGAATATTTTGGTTATGAATTTCATTCATATGCTTAATCACATAATCTAAAATTTCATATTCGTTTTTAGTTAATTTTTCGATATTTGGATTAATTATTTCAAAAAAGTTCATACTGATCCCCTTATCTTGGAATGCTAGCAACAATCGAGTGAATGTTACCTCCACCAAGCAATAATTCTCGACAATAAATCGGAATGATTTTTCGATCTGGAAATAATTCGCCAAATTTCTTGATGGCAATGTCGTCCTGCGCATCATTAAAAATCGGCAGAATGACCGCTCCATTAACCAAATAGAAATTGACGTACGAAGCAACTAAACGATCACCAGCATATCTAGGAAGCAATCCATTAACCGGATCAACACCATTGCTTTCTTCGTCAGTAGCGTACATTGGCGCAGGAATCTGAATTTTATGAATCACGAATTTGTTTCCATTAGCATCTGTTTCTTTTTCCAAAGTCTCTAGGGCACGATGAGAAATATAATATTGTGGATCTTTTTGGTCATCAGTCCAGGTCAATACAACCTCTCCTGGTTTGATAAACCGGACCATGTTATCGATGTCCCCATTAGTTTCATCCATGTAATATCCCTGTTCTACCCAAATTATTTTTTTAACTCCAAGGTAGTCCATCAATAATTTTTCAACAGAACTTTTATCAACGATTCCATTTCTTCCTTCAGATAAAGCAGACTCTTCAGTCAAAATCAATGTTCCTTGACCATCCGTGACAAAGCCACATCCCTCAAGAACAAAGTCGTTGTGATAATAATCGATGCGATTAAGATCACAAATCTTTCTAGCAACCAAATTGTCTTGATCCCAAGGAAAATAAAGTCCATCAAATAATCCACCCCAGGCATTGAATTCCCAATCAACAGCTCGAACACTATCACCATTTTTCAAAAAAGTTGGGGCAATATCTCTATAAAAGGCGTCATTGTAGCTCATTTCTAATACTCTAACATCCGTATTCTCGAAGACATTTTTTGTATGTAGATATTGGGATTGATTGACCAACATCGTGACTGGTTCAAATCGACTGATTTGTTTTGCAATTTCTGCATATGTTTTTTGAGCAGGCTTGCCACCTTCGCGCCAATTATCTGGCCGCATTGGCCATAACATATATGATTCATGGTGTGCAGACCATTCAGGTAACAACTTGTAATTATCTTGGCTTGGAATTGTCTCTTCAATCTTCACATTATCCACCTCATTATCATTAATATAGTAACATCAATAATGCACATTAAACGAATATTTATACAAAAAGAACCGAATTTATTAAAAAATCCGATTCTTTGTCAAAAGGTTCTTTTGGTTTTGTTATTTTGCTCTAATTACTGTTCCTTCAGTTCCCTTAATGATCTCTTTGACATCCTTAAGGTCCCCAATAACTGCTGGATTACCAGTTTGGTTAACGAAGTTAACAGCAGCCTGAACTTTTGGTAACATACTACCCTTTGCAAACTCATTTTGAGCGATATGCTCTTCAAGTTCACTAGCAGCAACATCATGAAGTTGAACTGCATCAGGCTTACCAAAGTTATAAAATACTCCACCAGCAGATGTTAAGATAATCAACTTGTCTGCTCCAATTAACTCAGCAATTTTAGCAGCACTAAAATCTTTATCAATAACTGCTTCTTTACCAACTAATTTACCATTTTCGCGAACGACGGGTATGCCACCGCCCCCTGATACAATCGGAACAATTCCAGCATCAACCACGGTCTTGATTGCTGAGTATTCATTAATTTCAACTGGCTTTGGTGAAGGAACTACCCGGCGGTAACCACGACCGGCGTCTTCCATCATAATCCAGTCAGGATGATCAGCTTTGATATCAACAACCTCAGCTTCATCATAGAATGGTCCAATTGGTTTAGAAGGATTTGAAAATGCTGGATCATTACCATCAACAATTGTTTGAGTAATAATCGTCATAACATCCTTATTAATTCCGCGCTTTGATAGCTCTTCCTTCATCGCGTTTTGGAACCAATAGCCAATGCTTCCTTGAGTCATTGCACCACAAGTATCTAAAGGCATTGCCGGATTGGCTGGCGTATCAGCAGCAATTTGCTGCAATAATAAGTTACCAACCTGAGGTCCATTACCATGGGTGATGATCAGTTGATCACCGTTCTCAATGAAACTAACTAATTGTTCAACAGTTGATTCGACCGCTTTTCTTTGAGCCTCAGCGGAAGCATCCTTAGAAAGGATAGCATTTCCACCTAAAGCAACAACTATCTTTGCCATATCTACTACACCCCTATTTACCTAATGGTACTTGTTGAGTAATGCAGTGGATATTTCCACCACCAAGTAAGATTTCTCTTGCATAAACCCCAACAATTTCACGATCAGGGTATAATCTTTGCAATGTTTCTTTAGCTTTCTCATCCATTGGATCATTGAACATTGGGAAGATGATGGCATTGTTGGCAGTGTAGTAATTAACATAACTAGCTGCTAAACGGTCGCCTTCTTGACGTGGTAAAGTTCCGTCAACAGCGTCAACGCCTTCACTTTCTTCTTTAGTAATCTTAACAGGCTTTGGAACGTAGATCTTTTCTACTTGAATCTTACGACCCTTGGCATCAGTTGCGTTTGACAAGATATCGTAATTTTCTTTTGAAATTGCGTATTGTGGATCATTTTCATCATCGGTCCAAGCAAGTGCAACTACACCTGGACGTACGAAGTTAGCAATGTTGTCAACGTGGCCGTTGGTCTCATCATTGTAAATTCCGTTCTTCAACCAAATTACCTTATCAAGGTTCAAGTATTCTTTAAGAACGCTTTCGATTTGGTCTTTAGAAAGTTGTGAGTTACGACCCTTTGATAATAGACATTCTTCGGTGGTGATTAATGTACCTTCACCATCAACGTGAATTGATCCACCTTCAAGAATGAAGTCATCCAAACGGTAACGATCTGCATGTTCCAATTCAGTAATCTTTTGAGCAACACGATCATCTTTATCCCATGGGAAGTAAAGTCCATCGACTAATCCACCCCAGGCATTAAATGTCCAATCGACTCCGCGAATATCGCCAGCATCGTTCACAACAAACGATGGACCACAATCACGAACCCAAGAATCATCGTTAGAAATTTCAACAACTTCAACTTCGTCAGGTAGTAAATGACGAGCATTTTCATACTGATCATCTGAAACACCGACAGTAACATGTTCAAATTTAGAAATTGCTTTAGCAACATTTACGAAAGTGTGTTGAGCTGGTTTTCCACCGTTACGCCAGTTATCTGGACGTTCTGGCCAAAGGATGTAAACACCCTTATGAGGTTCGAATTCACCAGGCATTCTAAAGCCATCTTTTTTAGGAGATGATTGTAAAGTTTTCATATTCAGACACTCCTTTTTAATTTCTATGAATTAGTATTTAGTATTCTTCTTTTGTTCTTCTGTTCTAGTATCATGGCGTTCAGCGTAGTGAATACATACCTCACCAATTAAAATTGTAATGATCGTTCCAACTAAGATAGGTGTCTTACCACCTACTTCAGCTGCAGAACCATTTAAAGGAACTGCTGTAAAGATCAAGGCGATTACCAATAGAGTTACTGGAATCCATGTCATTAAGTTAATCATTAACTTGTTACCAGGAACTTTAAATGGACGTTCTGTACTAGGATCGTCTTTTCTAAGCTTCCAAAATGATGGGAACATCAAGATGTATGATCCTAACAATGCTACCACGTTAAGTGAGAAGAATGCCCAGAACAAATCTGGATTTGGAATTAATGGTGCAGCTATCACGAGCACTGCAGCAATGATTCCGTTTAAGACAGTGGCACCCGTAGGCATTCCCGTCTTAGCATTTTCCTTAGCGAAAACTGCTGGTAAATCATGGTTCTTAGCAGCGTATGAAGCAACATAGTTAACTCCGGCTGACCAAGAAATCAAGTTAGCAGCCAAGGTGTACATGAATAGCACTGCAATCAAAATCACAAACCAATTGTGTTGACCAACAAGAAGTAGAATTGAATCCATCAATCCACCTGAAGCGGATAATTTACTTGCTGGAATAGCCACTCCCATACCAAATGCTGCAAAGACATAGAAGAAGGCAATCAAGATACCACCCCAAATAATTGCTTGAGGAATTTGTTTCTTAGGATTTGGCATATCACTAGCCATAGTGGTAACAACTTCAAATCCAAGGAAGTTGAACAAAATAACTGAAATGTAGCTTAAACTCTTTAAATTGAAACTAGGTAGCATAGTTGAAACTGTAAATTTACTTGCAACACCTTTGGTCACAGCTACGTAAATTCCCAGAATTCCTAAACTCATGATGATGACGATCTTAGCAATGGCTGCTAAGTTCAAAATCCACTTACTATCAGCAACTGGGTAACAACAAATTATAGAGATTACCACAATAAAGATTAATTGAATTATAACGCTGGTCCACGTTCCAATTTTAATCTGAAACGCTTGTTCAATCACTCCCGTGAATAAGACAGCTAAACTGGCCATCCAAATTGGGAAGTTGATCCAGTAAAGCCAGGCTGCACGCCCGCCCCACTTTTTACCAAACGCTTTTCTTACCCAATCATATATTCCTCCATCGCCATCATACGTAGTTCCTAACTCCGCAGAAATAAGTCCGTATGGCAAGAAGAATAGTAACAATAGTAATATCCACCAGAAGAATTGTGATGGCCCAATCGCTGCTGCAGGGGCGACCGATTCAACAACCAGTACGACTACGACAGCCATTAAGACTGCGTCAAACAGTCTAAATTTTTTCTTTTCCATTATTTTCCACCCCTAGTTGAGAAATCGATTCGCCTCACATTAGAATGTGGAGTTATCTACTCTATCCAAAATCATTTGTTTCAATGTTGGATCGTTGAAGCTATCTAATTGAGCTTCAGTATAGTTCATGCTTGGAATCATCAAGTAAACTAGTAGGGCTCTGATTGAAGTCAAACGGTTTTCAGCTTCGTCCCAAGCGATTGATGCTGGTGAGTCAATAACACTATCAGTAACTTCTTCACCACGGTTAGCTGGAAGACAGTGCATGAACATTGCGTGTGGAGCAGCCTTTGCCATTAATTCATCATTAACTTGGTACTTAGGGAAGAAGATCTTCATTCTTTCATCGTATGAAAGTGGTGATTCATATAATCCATACCATACGTCGGTGTAAACAAAGTCAGCATCTTTCATTGCTTCGTCAGCATCTTCAGTGATAAGAATCTTTGAACCTGATTTTTCAGCGTTCTTCTTAGCAACTGCTAATTGAGCTTCTGGTACTTGGTAACCCTTAGGCCCAAATTGAACGAAGTCCATTCCCATCTTAGTTGCCATGAACATCATTGAGACACAAACTTGAGTAGCGTCACCAACGAAAACAACTTTACAATCACTCAAGCGTTTACCCGAAGGTAAGTGTTCTGCCATGGTGATAATATCACCCATTTCTTGAGTTGGGTGATTGTAGTCACTCATACCATTAAGAACTGGAACAGTTGATGTTTGAGCAAGCTTTTCAACAGTTTCATGCTTAGCAACACGAGCCATTAAAATATCAGTTAAACGTGAGAGAACGATTGCAGTGTCACCTAGTGATTCACTTTCGGCACTACCTAAGTGGATTTGACCTGGTGCTAAGTATTGTGCATGTCCACCTAATTGAGTCATTGCAGTTTCAAATGATACACGGGTTCTAGTTGATGATTCTTCGAAGATCATTCCTAGAGTTCTGTGTGATAGTAAGTCTGGGTAATTGCCATCCTTGATATCCTTCTTGATTTGGATACCTAATTTGATGATGTATTGGATTTCTTCTTTAGTATATTCGTTAGTATCAATGTAATCGCGTTTCATAATTGCACTCTCCTGTGATTTATATTTTTGTCTCATCAGAAATTCTCGAGTATTTCTTTATGGCTTAAATATAAATCATGTAAGCGCTAAACTCCAGTTATATCAACGGTTTTGACGTTTTGGAATGCACGTGGTATTTTGTTTCATTTAGCGGAACATGTTCCACTTCCCTGATGCATTACATGATGAGTTGAGAAATTATTAAAAAAACTCGACTATTTTTAGTCGAGCTTTTGGAAGCGCTTGTGAGTTTTGTTACATGGATGAATGTCGGAGAGCTAAAGCGTACGATTTAAACGCTTTATCAAAAATAGTTCGCTTTTAAAGATAAAAAGCGATATAATTCTTCTAACAAAAGAACTGGAGGTATCATTTTGCAAACTATCTACTTTAACCACGACGGTAACGTTGACGACCTAGTTTCATTACTACTCCTACTTCAATTCCCAGACACTAACATCATTGGAGTTAGTGCAGTGGGGGCAGACTCCTATGTTGAGCCATCCGTATCAGCATCCCGCAAGATCATTGACCTATTCGGCCATCAGGACAATCTTGAAGTGGCAATGTCTAACTCGCGGCCTGTTAATCAGTTCCCAAAAGAGTGGCGGTTAAGCACATTCTCATTCGATGATTTCCCAATTCTCAATGAATCTGGCAAAGTTATCACTCCACAAGCTGATAAGCCAGCCCATTTAGATATGCTTGAGAAAATTAAGGCCAGTGATGAAAAGGTCACGGTTGTGATGACTGGTCCGCTAACAGACTTAGCTCGCGCAATCGAAGTTGACGCAACTGTCACCGATAACATTGCCGAACTTTACTGGATGGGTGGCTCAATGACAACTGATGGTAACGTATCTGAACCTGGCCATGACGGTTCAGCTGAATGGAATGCCTTTTGGGATCCAGAAGCGGTGAAAACCGTCTGGGATTCTGATATTAAGATTACCGTGGTTAGTCTAGATAGCACCAATCAGGTACCACTAACTCCAGAACTTCGAAGCCGGTGGGCTAAACAACGTCAATACCCAGCAATTGATTTGATTGGCATGGGTTACTCACTGGTTCATTCATTTGAGGCTAACTCAACTTACTATCTGTGGGATGTCTTAACCACCCTAGTTAGCAAGTACCCAGAATTAGTTGAATCCAAGCAAATCACTACTGACGTCATTGTTGACGGTCCTTCGGCTGGTAAAACTTACATTACCGAAAATGGCAGAGAAGTGACCTTTGTCATAAGCGTTCATGCAGATGAATTCTTTGATAAAATTGATGAGTTGGCGAAGAGTGCGACGGAATAATAAATATAAAATCGACCTAATCGCGTATAAGCGTTAAGGTCGGTTTTTTGTTTATCTATTATCTGTCGGCATTCTTTAGTGCTTCTCTCAATTGGTCATCAACCGCATAAATATAAAGTCCATTAACTCCACGAGTCATCAAAACATTTAATTCATTGGGAAGTAATTTATCGTAAACCGTCGTCTTCGTACCGTCGTCCATAGTTCGATTGCGAGTTGCATGTTCATTGCAACTTTCCTCTGGATCAAAAATAATTTTACCATTTCTGTACTTAACTGACGGACCAATGATTAAGCCACAATAATTCAAGTCAAATCCTTGGATAGTGTAAGTAGAGCCAATTTCATTAATAGTTTGTGGTTGTTCGGCCCACGGCAACTCTGAATTCTTCCTACCAGTTAATTTTGGTACCGGAAGTTGTAAATTCCATGGCAAGGTAATATTCCCCGTGCTAACCATCCAATAGCCACCATCTTCTGGCCCTCGGTTCCCGTTATATTTCCAATCAAAAGTGGCAACCATTCTAGATAATCCGTTTGAGCTATCTTTAGACTTAAGTTTAATCTGATCATACATTTTCCTAGCATCATCAAATATCTTTAAATCATACTTAGGATCCTTCGGAATTTTGTTAACCATTCGATTATCAATAATGTCTCTAATCCATTGAATGGTTTCATCACTGGCATTTATTCGCATTTGATTAGTCAGTTCAATTAGGTTCCCTTGATTAGAAGCTTTGTTTCTTAACCGCTGAATTGAGCTAGTATTCATATATCCTTCAGTCTTAAGGATTTGCTTGGGATCAAAAACAGCAATAACGATTTTTGCCCTATCCATTATATCCTCAAGTTGATTTTTACCTCGATACGATTGTTTACCTTGCGTCCATAATAAATGTGCCTCATCAATCAGTACTACATCAGCCTTTTTATCAACACCGTGCTTATTAATAAATCGAGTTGGTTTTAAAACTGTTTCATTATTTTTTTGCATAATGCCAAGCTTTTTTGCAATATCTTCATAGACCTTAAGCTGTTCATCATGATTAATGATTAAATAGCTATTTAAATTGTCAATATTAGGACTAACAATATTAGATTTCAATTGATTTAACTGGTAAAAGAGTGTGCTAAGTAATACCGTTTTCCCAGAACCTGCTTCACCTTCTACCAAAATCAGTTGACCTGTTTTGTTCTCATTTAAAGCATCAATAACGTGATCAATTATATCCTCTCTAGCAGACTCTTGTTGACTAGTTAATTGATGAAACGGTGAGGCCTTAAATATCGCGGAGTCTTCGATAATTGATTGTACTGGAAATAAGTCTTTATCATATTCCTGTAATTGCAACCACACCTTTGAAAAAATATCATCCATTTCATCAGCTGTGTAATAATCATCTTGTTGATTTTCGCGACGATTATTAATTTTCTTAACTTGAGGGACGCTTGTCATGTACAGCATCATCTTATTTTCTATGTCTAATGTTAAAGACTTATTGAAATGATCATGACCTATAACAAACATCTTGGCACTATCAATTTTGGATAATTCTTGCCAATCTTCTCTTGACTCATGTAAGTGCTGAAAGGTTCTCCGCTCAATATTGTTGGTTTCCCCGACATATACTTCATATTCTCTGTTCTTAATCTTTGAAAACACGATATAAACGGTCGGAAATTTAACTAGTAGTCTAAATTCTCGTTCGTCACCAGCAATGCTATTAGTTAGTTCCTCAAAAGACTCACTGCTATAATCAACCTTTTTGATTACTGGAGATATAATATTTTTCACGGTAATGACTCCTTATAAACTAATCCGGGTTAAGATTACTATTCCCATCCACATAACTTGTATCGATGTGATTTAGCCCAATGCAATGTTACGTGTCGCGTAGAACGTGCTCTGTTCAATCCACGACAACCTCTACTATAATGATACTTTCTTCCTTGATAAGGAGCAATCCAAACATAAGTAGTCCTTGCATTACTAACAACCGGTGGTAATACAACTGCACTACCAGCTGTTTGTACTGTAAATACTAATCCTGTGATAATTGCTGCTTTTTTGAATTTGTTCATTTTTATAGACCTCTTAATCTTTTTTTATATTTAAATAGACTTATTAATTTTTCACACTCGTACCTGTTGCATAATTCAACGCATACCCAGGTTCAATGTTATGAACGTAGATATTGAAGCTAACCGCGTCACTACCAACAGATTTAGCCTGCATGTGTACCCCAGATGCCAATAAATTATTGCCTTTAAAGTTCGGAGCCACTGAATAACGAACATAGTGGTGAGAGCTGAGTCTCAGATAACTTGCTATTTGATTTTCATACTTCAGCATCCCAGGATCATTAAGTTCACGGGTTCCCGTGATTAAGTTTCTAGGATTATTATTCTGTCCTGTAAGTTGGTAGCCAATCAAATGACAACGATTGTATAACCAACCTGAATTAGTTCGCTTATTGTGCCAACCAGTCGGATCAACATATAACGATTCGCGTTGGGCCAATGGCATCAATCTCTCATTCAACATTGCTTTAGCAATTGTTGGTCGATTAAAGTCATCCAAACGGCCGTAATATTGCCAAGGCCCTCTAGCTAATGACAATTCGTTGTGAGTAAATGTTGGTCGATTGCCATTAACGACCGTAATTAATTTATCGTGGTAGCTCGTCTTTGAAACAGTTGGATTCCGTTTAACTGCTCTTCTTACAGTTCGCCTTGGAGCACGTCGGACTGTAGTCCGTCCAGTACTATAGTCAGTTTTAGCTAACGTAAGTCCTTTTCTTCGTGCCGTGACCAAACTGACTCGATATACCTTTTTAGCTCTATTCAAGCCGCGGTTATGTCGGTGATAAAAGTAGTGCTTCCCTGTTCTCGTTATGTAAACGGCTGTGGTAGCACTAACATTAGTTGGTGTCATCGCAGCTTCTGAACTAATAGTTAATCCAAAAACCAATGCAATTACCAACATCACTCTATTCAAGTGGTGCATAATTCCATCTCCCAAGTTATGTATTTATTAGAACCATCGAAAGTTCGTAACAATTAATTATACATGAATTGGAAGATGAAAAAAGAGAATTTCAGGAAATTACGTACATCATGAAAACACTCTCGTCAAATTTTGACGAGAGTGCACTTGTTTCAATTTATATTTTTTATTATTCAACCTTCAAGCCATGAATTACTTCTGCAACTTTACTGATGTCTTCAGGAGTTGATCGGCAACAGCCACCAATTATGTTGGCACCGCTTGCCAACCAAGTTTGCGCAAACTTTCCAAAGTCAGCTGATAAATCTTGAGTGATCCACTCACCAATAGTCCCGTCATATTCATCCCCATTGTTTGGATAAACAATGATTGGTTTATTAGTATATCGACGAATGTGTTTAATAATTCCATCTATTCGGAAGATAGAGGTGCAATTTGCTCCAATAAATTCAACATTAGGTTGTTCATCTAGATATTTAACGACCTCAGCGATTGAAGTGCCGTCACATATCGTAGCTTCATCCATTGTGCTTAAAGCTACCCAAGCTTTTTGATCATCAAATTCATTTTGAATCAATTCGACTAAGGCCTTGATTTCATCAAATCTTGGAAATGTTTCTAGCGCCAACAAATCAACTCCGGATTTATTCAGCTGCTTCAAAAGAGGTCGATGAAACGCTTGAAATTCATCTTTAGAGAGCTGATATTCTCCAGTGTATTCACTACCATCACTGAGAAAAGCACCATAAGGAGCGATACTTCCTGCAATGATTGCGGGTTTCGAATGATTCTCAGATGCATATGAGTCGCGCGCTCGTTGCGCTAACTTCACTGACTCAGCAATGTACATATTGGCCTGATTCTCATTAAAACCATTAGCAGTAAATACCCTTGGATTTGCTTGATATGTTGACGTAATGAGCACATCTGCCCCTGCCTCAAGATACTTCAAGTGAGCATCATAAATCGCATCTGGATTATTAACGAGTGGTTGACTCGACCATAATCTCTGGCTGTCAATCAACCCCTCTGTTTCAAGCAAGGTGCCCATTGCACCATCTAGCACCAAAGCATTACGTGGTGATTCATCTAATCGTTTCTTTAATTTACTTTTTACCATGAGTTTCACCTCGCCTATTTTCCAGGATACCAAACGTATGATAATCCTCCTCGAATAACAAACACTTCAATAAATAAATATGTGATTGCAAAAACAATTTCGATAATAGCTAAGACCCGAAAAGTCCAATCAAGCTTAAGTGGCTTTTGGTAAGTATAGTAAGAGCGTTGCTTCTTTATGCCATACAAGCGTAACTCCATCGCTGTTGAAATCGTGCCGACCTTATTAAATGTCGCCATTAATAATGGCATTAAAATCTTTACTGAAAGTCTGACTCTTTGAATCATGCTAGATTTTTTCTTGTCTAACTCTAATCCACGCATTTGTAGAGAATTCTTAATTGTCTTGTAGTCTCGCATAATGTCCGGAATAGATCTTAATCCAAGAGACATCACTGTGCATACCTTGTACGGAACATGCAATCGATATAACCCTTCAGCCAATTGACTTGGAGTAATTGCTAGAATAAACCACAAACTTGCTACGAACATACTGAAAACCTTTAACAAACGAACACTTAGATAAAATACCGTTTCAGCTGTAACAGGAAAATTATTAGTCAAACTAAATAGAACTGTAGATTGCCCAATAGTAGTACTTCCTATATTTGGTGAGACTAAAAACATCATCGCAACATTCACCACATTCATCCAGATAACAAACCAAGTAACTGCTTTGACTGTCTGCCATTTTGGCTTTTCGGAAAGTAATAGACAAAAATTTATCAAGAATGCAGTGGTCAGAATTCGAACATCGAAGGTAAGCATAATTAGCAATAAGTTTGCGATTAACAACACTATTTTGGTTGTTCCATTTAATTTTTGAATTGCATGTTCTCCGGGCAAATAATTGATTATAAATGTATCTTCCATAGCTATCCTCCTAAATCGAAACTGTTCTTGCTAATTTCTCACCAGATACTCCAACCCGATCAGCTAACTTATAAATTGACGTTTGTACTAATCCTGTACGTGTTAATAATTCTTTATCTGCTAATGTGGCATATGGATCTTTATCGGAAATTACGCCACCATTATCAATCACGATAGTTCGGTCTGTATAATCAAGTGCTAACTGCATATCATGGGTGATGACGATCATTGCCATATCATTCTGACTAACAAGCTGATTTACAAAGTCCATCATTTGTTTATAGTGTCTAAAGTCTTGACCCGCAGTTGGTTCATCCAAAATCAGAACGGCAGGTTTAATAACTAACATTGATGCAATCGTCAGCCGTTTTTTCTGGCCAAAACTCAGTGCATCAACTGGCCAATTTCTCATAGAATATAAGTCAGTAACTTTCAATGCTTTATCGACTCGAAGTTTAATTTCCTCGCTTGCAAATCCGTGAAGTTTTAATGCTAAAGCAACTTCATCTATCACTGTATCTTCCACAATCATCTTGTCGGGATCCTGAATAATGTATCCAACTTGCTGACCCACTTCTTGAATGGATTGCTTTTCAATGTCATTTCCAAGTTCATTGATAGTTCCCAGTTGTGGCTTTAAAACACCACAAAGCAATTGAGCAAATGTTGACTTTCCCGCACCATTTTTGCCAATTAAACTTATCTTTTCACCTCTGTTAATCTGAAGATTATCAATATGAACAAACGGTTGGTTATCATAGCTAAATCTCAAGTTATTGATTTCAATCAAATTTTCCTTATTTGAATAATCAGCATTCGATTGTTCTGTGGATGGCTTGGCAACTAACTGCCTAAGCTTATCTTGATAACCCGTTAAATCAATTCGATCGACATTCCAAATATTTCTACTATTAGTTTCAACTTTACCCAATCGTTCGAGGCATTCTAAATATAGTGGTCTGCGAATTCCATATTTTTCTAATAAATCAGTTTTTAATAGCTCATCTGAAGTGGCTACGGTCACTATTTCGCCATCAGCAACAAGCACAATCTTATCAATATTGCGATGCAGTACTTCTTCAAGACGATGCTCTACAATCACAATCGTTTTATTATTCTTTTTGTTTAGATTATCCAACAGCTCAATCATCTGGTTGCTCATCTTAGGATTTAATGCCGCTAATGGTTCATCCAATAAGATCACTGGAGCATCTCCATTTAAAACACCGCCCACGGTCACTCGTTGTTTTTGGCCACCTGACAAAGAAAAAGGCAGCCGTTTCAAGAGATTATGCATCCCGATTATCTTTGCTGAACTTGCCACTTTTTCTTTCATCTCAGGTAAAGGTGTGTTTAGATTTTCCAGATAAAACGCAATATCCTCACCCACACTAAGACCAACAAATTGTGAATTAGAATCTTGAAGCACTGTACCGATGGTTGATGACCTAGAGAAAACTGTTGCATCATTTAATGATTCCCCGTTAACCACAACGTCACCAGTGAATCCACCATTGTCTTTATCTAGAATCAATCCATTAATAGCTTTAGCCAAAGTTGATTTACCGCTACCGCTAGGGCCAAGAATCAGAACCTTTTCACCAGGAAAAACATCTAAGTTGATATGCTTTAAAGTCGGTTCATCCTGGCTTTTATATCTAAAAGTGAAGTCTTCAAAACTGATAATTGGTTGTACTTCTGCCATAATGAGCCTCCAATTTATTCCTTAGTTAGATGTGAATTTTTCCGATTTCGTTTAGCAAGAGAAAATAGTAGCGGAATACCCGCCAGGATCGTAACTACACCGTCGGAAACAACAGCGATATATCCTTGAGCAAAGTTAATTAATTTTTCACCACCATAAAACAATGTGTTTAGGAATGGTGCAACAAATCCAAAAGCAACCAACAATCCTAGTAACGAAGCAACAGTAAAGATGACGGCATGTTTCTTAGTAAAGATACCATCCTCAATCCGAGCACCATAAAGTGGCAATAACCCAATGATGAATGCTGCGATAAAATTACCGATCCACCATTCTGGCCAAAACCCTGATCCAGCAATTAGGTCCGCAAAAAAGTTTCCAAATAATCCAATCAAGCCTGCTGGAAGTGGACCATATGTTGCGCCAATGAAAACTGGCAATAGATACGCCACAGATAACTTAGTGTTTGTGTAGATTGGAATACCAACAAAGTCTAACAACACTCCAAATAAGGCGGCTCCAACAGCAACTGTAACTACGGATTGAGTACTCCACTTTCCAACTAATTTGCTAAATACTGATTCACGATTTTCCTTTACAATCATATTCATTCCTCCATTTTGTATTAGATAAACAAAAAAAGCGCCCTCGAAAAAATCGAGGGCGCTTTTGCGCGGTACCACCTGTCTTTACTGACAAACATTGAGCCAGTATCTCCACAGTCCAGAATACGAACTGCTTTGCCAGTAACGGGGCTACCGTCTTTGCTCACTTTACATTCACAAAGAAAAGCTCATGAACCATATTCGACGTAATTGTTGTGATCAGCTCTCACCTAACCTGACTCTCTTTAGCACACAATTAGAATCTACTCATTCAATCTTCGCTTATCTAATCATTTTCTAATATTAAACTGCTAATCATTTGATATGTCAATAGACTATTTCAAAATAAATTAAAATTATTCACTGTCATGTATGAATCGTCAGTCATTAACGTGCGTTCACAATATTTAAATCCCTCATGAAAATATAGACCGCCTGAATTTTTTGCGCTAACATTCTCTTAGGAAATTTCTCATGATAAACAAAAAAACCGCCCCAAATCACATTCGATTCGAGACGGCTTTTTTTCTATGTCAGGCGGACATATATTTTTTTAAACTCTGTTCATAGCGAAATGAACGACAATAACTACTTGTACTACTTAAAATTCAGAACCTTGAGCTTCAAATTCAAGATTGAATTTCTTGTTACTCTTATGCATGTCATAAATAGTCCATGCTAATAATGCAAGAATCAAAGCGATTAATACATAAGCAATAATATTGGCCATGCTAACTTCAGCAGCAGTTGGATTTGCACCGAAGAATGCCTTAATTGCATCAGGAAGTCCCTTCATGTTCAACGCAGTTAATGCGATAACTGAGAACCATCCTAAAATATTAATCAATCTTGAATTCTTGAAGCGTTCTCCCATTTCCTCTGCTGAATTAGTCATCATCAACAATGGCAACATAGAAAATGGTAACGCAAATGCTAGAAAGACTTGTGAGTTATTCATCAAATTATTAATCGCCTCATGTTGTTGAATTGGTGTTCTACCACCGGTCATCATGACACAAATCAACACAGGGATAACTGAGATCAATCGAGTGATCAATCTACGTAACCACAATGGCATCTTCATGTGAATGAACCCTTCCATGATTACTTGACCAGTTAAGGTTCCAGTAATGGTTGAGTTTTGACCAGAAGCCAATAATGCAACCGCAAATAAGACTGATAAAATTCCAGATTTAGCAACTTGAATCAAAATTCCGTTACTCAAGACTGAAGTATCTGATAAAGCTTCAAACAAGCCAAAGAATGACGGGTCTTTAACTGCCCCACTCTTAAATACAGCCACTCCCATGATTAAGAGTAGTGAATTAACAACAAACGCAAATGATAACTGAATGTTAGAATCCCAAGTTGTAAAACGAACTGTACGAGCGACGTCTTCTTCATCAGAATGGTCAACTTTTCTAGTTTGTGAAATGGCAGAGTGCAGGTATAGATTATGAGGCATAACCGTGGCCCCAATAATTCCTAAAGCTCCACTTAATGGGTTCATACCGCCAATGTCAGGACTACCTGCAAATGTTTGGCTGGTAGGAGCTAAACCAGTGAACACGCCTAACCAGTCTGGGTTGGAAAGTGCCACTTGGTAAACGAACACAAACAAAATCACTAAGATCAAACATACGACGATTGCTTCGATTTTTCTAAATCCAATTTTAGTCAATAATAGCAATAACAATACATCAAGTACGGTAATAAAAACTGCGTAAACTAATGGAATGTGGAATAAAAGATATAAAGCAATCGCTGCACCAATAACTTCAGCGATATCTGTTGCCATAATAGCTAACTCGGTCAAGATCCATAACACGATTCCTAAAGCCTTACTTGTTCTAGCACGAATTGCCTGTGCTAGATCCATTTGAGTCACAATGCCCAGTTTAGCCGCCATGTATTGTAACAGCATTGCAATTAAACTCGACATTAAGATCACAGACATCAGTAAGTATTGAAAATTTTGTCCCCCGGTAATTGAAGTTGACCAATTACCTGGATCCATGTATCCAACAGCTACTAATGCACCCGGCCCAGAATACATAAATAATGTTTTCCAGAATCCTTTTCCCTTTGGTACCTCAACTGTACCGTTAATTTCTTCCAAAGAGCGACCATTTGCGTATTTAATTAAATGATGTTTCTTCGGAGTAGTTTGTTTATCCATAAATGGAGTCCTCCTTCGTTGGACGAAATGGTCCGCCTGAACATCCTTAACTAGGATATCATCCTTCGAGTTATAATATAACCCCCAAAATGCCCGTGGACGGGCATTTCTGACTAATGATACACTTTTGGTTATTCAAATATAAACAATGGAAACGTTTACGATGCTTGAAAAAAATAAATAAAAAGCAACCATCAAACGATGATTACCAATAAAATCAACTATTCATTTTGTTCCATAAGGATTTATATCTAATGTTAATACTAATTGTTCCAACAGAAAACAATATGATGAGCGATCGCATCATCAGCAGAGCAGACCCATAAAACCCATACATTAATACTGGAATTATTCCAATAATGTACATCCAAAATTGATAGTCTTGGCCCGCCAAAATTGAATTCACCCTATTCGCATTATTCTCATCACGCTCATCTTCTGTGAAATAATATATATTATTCCACTTAGAAAATGGAATATTCATTTTTACTCTTAAATAATAAATCTGTACTACTAAAACAAAGACAGCAATAATAGCTAAAGCATCAATAGTTATTTGTCTAATTGGAAACCAACCGTTCATTGTGAACGTTAAGAACATAATCATACCAATTAATATGGACATCAAGTTATTAGTCCAAAAAGTAAACTTAACAATTCTTTCTGATTTATTCATTCTTATCCTCCCTAAAAATAAATAATTCGTCTACATTAGTCTCTAATGCCTCAGCAAGTTTAAACGCCAATTGCAACGAAGGATCATACTTATCGTTTTCAATTGCAATAATTGTCTGTCTTGTGACTGACGTTAATTCAGCAAGATCTGCTTGAGACATTTTGACGGCTTTTCGTCGAATTTTAATTGTATTTCGCATTATGTCTCCTCCACAAATGTAAAAATCGTTTTACATATAAAGTAAAACATCTTTTACATTTATAGTCAATAAAAACCCCAACATCCGACTGATTTCAGATATTGAGGTAATCTTCATAACTTATTTAAACAAATATGCTTTTGTTTCATAAGGCCTAAAATCGTTACTTTGATCTGCGTAATTACTGATCAGCAACTCATCAGCATTTTCTTGACCATAATCGCGACTAACTTTCTTATTAGTAAAGTTACTAATGACCAATAAAGTTTGGCCATTATATTGTCGTTTATATGCAAAGACTTCATCGTCATCAGGATCAAGTGATTCATATGTTCCATACCGAATCAGTTCACTGTCATGGCGAAGTTGAATTAATTTTTGATAATAATAGTAAACCGAGTCTTTATCTTCAAGTGCATTTTTGACATTGATGTCATGATAATTAGGGTTCAATCGATACCAAGGGGTAGCATCTGTAAATCCAGCATTTTGGCTGTCATCCCATTGCATCGGCGTTCTGGCATTATCTCTTGAACGATCGGCTATCCATCTCATCAACTGTTCCGGAACGACAATGTGCTGTGTATCAACCACATCGTGATACATGTTCAAAACTTCCAGATCTTCGTACTCTTCAAGCTTATTGAAATGATTATTCGTCATCCCAATTTCTTCACCTTCATACACAAATGGTGTCCCTTGCATAAAGTGAAGCGTAGTTCCAAGCATTTTAGCTGCTCTGACTCGATATTCTGGGTCATCAGTGGCGAATCTCGAAACTGCTCGTGGTTGGTCATGGTTATTCCAGTAAAGACTGTTCCAACCTTTGCCATCTAATTCTTCTTGCCATACTGATAAAGCTTGTTTTAACTCTGGTAGCTTGATTTTGTCATCGCTAAATTTACCAAAACGTGAGTCTTTATTTGGTGACAAGTTAACGTGTTGAAATTGGAAAACCATATTCAACTCAGTACCCTCAAGATTTGTGTACTGCATGGCATCCTCTGGAGTGGATCCTGGCATTTCACCCACCGTCATCATGTCGTAATTAGATAAAACTTCTTGATTCATCTCTTTAAGAAATTCATTCAACCGTGGTCCATCAGCCACTAATGGCTCTACATTTCCATAGATACCACCAACTGGTACTTCAGCATCTGGCAATCCTGCTGGCTTAGAAATTAAATTAATAACATCCATTCTAAATCCATTAACACCCTTGTCGAGCCAAAATTTCATTAACTTATATACTTGTTGACGAACTTCAGGATTCTCCCAGTTCAAGTCAGGTTGTTCCTTAGCGAACAAGTGTAAGTAGTACTGTCCTCTTTCAGGCACAAATGTCCAAGCTGATCCACTGAAATATGAACCCCAGTTATTTGGTTCGTGACCGTCAACAGGATCACGCCAAATATAGTAATCAGAATATGGATTATCTTTTGATTTTTTACTTTCTTGGAACCACTCATGTTGATCAGATGTATGGTTAACCACCAAGTCCATCAATAATTTCATTCCATGCTCGTGAACATCTGCTAATAAATTATCGAAGTCTTCCATCGTTCCATAATCTGGATTGATACTTTCATAATCAGCGATGTCATAACCATTATCAATGTTTGGTGATTTATAAATTGGATTCAACCATAAAACATCAACTCCTAAATCCTTTAGATATGGTAACCTTTGGCGGATTCCATTTAAATCACCGATTCCGTCATGATTACTGTCTTGAAAGCTCATTGGATAAATTTGATAAATTACAGAATCTTTAAACCATGTTGATTTCATATTAGTCTTCCTCCACAGATTTTTTATCGAATGATGAATGAATTAAATTAACTGACAATGCTGCAAATATCAATGAAATTCCAGCAACTAATAGCATTGCAGGCATATTGTGACCAACTAGTGGGAAAATCGCAAAACTTGCGAGAGATGCAACGATTTGTGGTAGACAAATACTGCAGTTAAATAATCCCAGGTATGCTCCCTCATTTTTACCGTCAAGTGATTCAGTAAGTAATGAGAAAGGCTGAGTATTCATGGTCAAATTGTTAACTCCAATCAAGATGAACGAAATGATTAGTAACCATTGGCTATGGATAAAGAATATTGAAATAAATCCCACGGCACCAACCAGCGCACCAACTTTGTACCAAAGTTTTCGTTGATCAGGACGAGATTTAGCCAGTAAGATACCAAAGAATACTGATGAAACTGATTGGATACAGAACAGAACTCCGTACCAGTTTCCGGCTGCTTGATAACCAGCTGATGATGCATCGACAGTATTCCAAACGTTTTTAGCAATTGCACCAGTTGAGTATGTCCATAAGTACATAATTGCGAACCATTCGAAAAATTGTACCACAGCGATTTCCCAAAATGATTTAGGAGCGGTCTTTAATAACTCAATAAATCCAGGAGTTTTTGTTTTTTCTTCTTCTGGGTCCAGTCCATGATATTCTGCATACTTAACGGGATCGTATTCATGAACTGAGAATACTGTATACATAGATGACAATAATAAAATAATTGCAGCTGCATAGTAAGAAATCTTAACTGTCAAAGGTACTTCACCTTTAGGAGCGGTGTTAGCAACACCAAATAATGTTAACAAGAATGGCGCAATCGTTGCCACAACACCACCAAGGTTTGAGAAAGACTGTTGCCAAGACCAAGCCATATCTTTTTGGTCCTCATTGACCATGTCACCGATTATCATTTTATATGGTTGCATACATGCATTAGATGTCAAATCCATAAATAATGTGGCAACAGCTCCAAACATCAACGCGGCTAATGAACCGTATCCAAATCCAAATGAACCTGCATTTGGAAGTAGAATCAATACGATGGCTCCAATTGGCCCAGATATTAATAAGTAAGGCATTCGTCGTCCAAACTTTGTCCAAGTTTTATCCGAATACTTACCAATCAATGGCTGAATAATCATTCCTGCCAATGGCGGCATAATAAAAAACCAGCCTAAATTATTAGGATTAGCACCCAACGTTTGAAAAATTCGTCCCATTTGTGATGACTGTAATGAAAACGCCATGTTAACGCCAAAAAATCCAAATGTTAATGCAAAAATAGTCGATAATCTCAACTGAGGTAATTTATGAGCAGCCGGTTCAACTTGAACCGTAGAACTACCGACTTTACCATCTGACACCTTATTGTTAATCATGATCTTCCCTCCTAAGGATAACCTCTTTTTGTTTACACACATAATTTAACATCTTTTGTAAACGTTTACAATAGTTATTTGACAACACCACAAACGTTTACAATGTATCAAACCGTTTTAAGTGTGATAGAATAAGGTTATTAAAGAATTCGAGGTATTTATCATGAAAGCTACAATCAAAGATATTGCCAAAAAAACTAATTTATCGGTCGCCACAGTTTCTCGTATCCTTAATAATAAAACCGGGTACTTTTCTGAAAAGTCGGCAACTAAAGTGCACAAGGCTGCCGAAGAATTAGGATATCAAAAAAACACAACCGCAGTTGAATTAGTAACTCAAACCAGTAAAGTTGTTGCAGTGATTATTTCATCAACAAAAACTAACTTTGCTGACCAGATCATTGATGGTATTCAGGAAGTTGCCTTCGAAAATAATTTAAACGTTATTTTTCTCTACGCTGGAGAAAATGATGAGGAAATTCAATATAAATCATTAGTAACTGCGATTGAAAGATCCGTGATGGGAATTATAATGGTGGCAGTAGAGCTGAATGGTTCTAATTTAGATTATTTACAGCAATCGCGAATACCTTATATTCTCTTATCAACAGCTCATGGCCCTAAAGGTTCAGCATTCATAACTACTGATAATTATCAATTGGGCTATCGTGCCACCGAATTTTTAATTGAACGTGGCCATCGAAAAATCTCTTTAGTTGGAAACGACTTGTCTGACACTGGAACTGAGCGTCTTCGAGGTTATAAAGACGCTCTAAAAAATAACCACATTTCATTCAACCCAGGTTTAGCTTTAATGGGTGATTTTAGCTACGAGGATGGAATAACCGCGGCGAAGAAACTTTTCCAGCCTAAACTAAGAGTCACTGGACTAATTGGTGGTAGCGATATGGTGGCAATTGGGATAATCAACCAAGCCAAAGAATTAGGCTTTTCCGTACCTGAAGATGTTTCTGTAATGAGTTTAGATGGTACAAATATTACTAACATTTATAGACCAATCATCACTTCTGCAATTCAACCTTTCAAAGAAATCGGCAAACGCGGAATGCAACAGTTACTAAACACAGATGAACGTCCTCACCAGTCACAATTACTCACTTTCAACATAAATGAGGGCGAAAGTACTCGTAGAATATAAAAAGCCGACCTCAACGAGGTCGGTTTTTTTAATATATTGTCATTTATCAGTAAAAGCTAGGCTTGTCACCATCAGTATTAGGTTGGTTAACACCAATAGAATGACGAACTTCCTTGCTTGGGTCTTGGATTAACTTAACAACGACGTCAGCGATACTCTTTCGAGATACTTCGGTGCCCTTGAATGGTTCACCTTTTTCAGTAAATTCATAACTGACAATATCTTTATTTGATAACCAAGCTGGACGAATAATTGTGTAGTCCAAATCTGAACCTTCAATGACTTTAGCTGCTGCGGCATAGGTCTCTAAATAGCCACCATCCAACATTTCATGATTCCACTTACCGAAGTTACCGGGAACTTCATCATAAATTCCAAGAGTTGAAATCCAGACTAGACGTTTAACACCACTTTCATCCATTGCTGCGACAACGTTTTTAGCCTGATCTTCAATGTTAGATCCTGATAAGTTAGCGTAAACAACGTCCACCCCGTTAATTGCGCTCTTGAGAGATTCTTTATCAGTGGAATCTCCTTCAATGACTTCTTGACGGGCACTGTCAGTCGCCGTCAGACGACTAGCATTTCTTAAAAATAATTTCATTGAAATATCTGTATCAGATAATAATTCTTCTTCAGCTAGACGAGCAATTTTACCGTTAGCGCCTAAGATTAATACTTTTGCCATAAATAATCATTCCCCTTTCTAGTTTACAAGTTCATTATAGGGTCGATGGCTAATGAATTTAACGGACAATCCTCAGCATTTGTCCGAAATGTTTTACGTCGCAATCATCGACAGCCAGCAAGATTTTACTTAAAATGAAATTAGATGATAAAAGAGGAGTGACATAGATATGTTGACTAAACAACGGATTGCTAATGCGACAAAGCAACTAGTACTAACTAAACCATTTAACCAAATATCAGTAACCAACATAATGCAAACCGCAAACTTACGTCGGCAGACATTCTATGACTTCTTCCATGACAAGTACGATGTCCTACAATGGGTTTATCAATCAGAGGTTAAAGAAGCTGTTTCCCGTTGTACTGAATACAAAACGTGGCCAGAGACCATGGTCAAGCTGCTAACCTACTTCAATGATAATCGTCAATTCTACCAACGCGTTATTCAAATCGATGATCAAAATGCTCCAGAAGAGATTATTCAAGAACACATTCAGAATATGATTGGTAGTATTTTAGCAGACATGGCTCGCCAAAAACATATCAATGTTGATGATGATTATTTTCAATTTGTCCAAGAAATGCTAAGTACATCGTTAGTCATGAGATTAAAAAGATTTTTAAAGGACGATTCAAGTAATTTAGTATTAGAAGCCAAACAAATTCAATTTTATCTGCAAGATGAAATCAACGGATTACTCTTACGATTGGGACAACCAATCTATACAAATTAAAAAAAGTTGGGAAGAAATTCCCAACTTTTTCTATACTTTTCGATAATCTTTTTTATAAGCAAGACTTACCATAATAAGGTTAATAATAACTAATATTGTGGTCATCAAGAACACGTGCCGATAATCAAAAATTCCGGCAACTCCTGCGGCAAGCATTGGACCAACCACACATCCAAACGCTTGAGCAGATTGATAATAACTAAAGATTCGACTAACAGAGTCAGTTGGTGACTCCAACGTCAATACTGTTTGAACGACGGGCAGCAAGGCAGCATCCGCGATACCAATTAAGAAACGCAGTACCCCTAAGAAGCCAACAGACGTAACAAAGAACATTGGGAAGAACACGATTCCTGAAAATGCTAATCCCCACAACAACAATTTTTGCGGGCCAACCCGATCCCCTAACGCACCAAGTTTAGGTGCAGCGAACAATGTGGCAATTCCTGGTAAAGCCGCAATAATTCCACTAATTAAAGCAACATTGCCGTGATTGTGCATCAACTGTTTTACAAACAAACTAATGATCGGGTTAATCGAATTAGTTGCCGCTTGAATCAACAATGACGATGCAAACATTGCCCACACAACTCTTTTATGAGCAATGCCACGAAAAGCGTCCTTAATACCACTTTTGGCTTTTTTAACTATTGGTGTGAAGTCTTCCTTAACAAAGAATAAGGTAATTAACGACGCACAGAGCATCATAGCTCCAAAAATGAAAAAAGGAATTCGATATCCAAATATGCCGGCTAAATATCCACCGATAATTGGACCAATCAATTGACCGCCAACGGTTCCAGTAGTCATTTTCCCCATAGCTGATCCACTTTTATCTGTGGGAACTTCGCTAGCCACTAACGCATAAGCATTATTGATATAGCCAGAAAACGTTCCTTGAACCCCTCTGATTAAAATCAGGACCCACACGTTTGGTGAAAAGCCAGTCAAAGTCGCACTAATTGTCATCCCAAAAGCAGCTCTTAACAGCATGGGCTTCCGACCAGTTCGATCAGCTAAGTTTCCCCACATTGGTGAAACAATTGCTTGAGACAAAAAAGTAATAGCAAACGCAGCTCCAGCATACAAGGTCAATTGCCACTTTGGAAAATTACCCATCTGAGAAATAAATAATGGTAAGAAGGGCAATGACATACTGGCACCAGCACCAGTTGCAAAATTACCCAACCACAGGGCCCGCATGTTTTTCTGCCACTGTGGCGTATTAATGTTACTCATAATAATTAAACCTTTCTATTGTACAAAAATGAAAATCATCAACTATTAAGTATATACGAAATCTCTGGCAATTCTACCCTTCTACCTTTTGGTTAGATCCAAATGTCCCACCGCAAATTAAAATAACGCCCTGGTACTATTTAATCTAATAGCATCAGAGCGTTTGCTTAACAAGCGTTTATTTATTTAATTGTTGTTGCAACCACTGGCTCAGATATAAACCGAATTGTTGGTAAGTCTGACAAGTTGGATGAACACGATGGTCATAATATTTTTGATAGAAATTACTGGTATTAACAAAATCAGGATGAACTTTAGCAACGTTATACGTATTAACTCCGAGATCATGGTAGGTTTGTGCCAAGCCTTTTTGAAGATCTGGGAAAGTATAACCGCCCGAGCCTAATGCCGTAGACATATTATAGAAATCGAATCTTGGTAAGGGTATGATTCCATAAATTTTGACATTCGGATTTTGTTTTCTTATATATTTAATCGCTGTCGCAAGCCCATTTGTAACTTGGTCAAGTGACTTATTACTGTGTCGATAATCATTTGTGCCATATTCAATCACGACATCATCGGTATTTTTGAAATTAACGTGTGGCAAAATCGTAAATAAATCATTAAAAGAATCCCCTGTGATGGAAGATCGAATATGTCCTTCTTTATGCACTCTAACTTGAAGATATTTATGCACCCACAATGGAAAACTAGCATGTTTATATGTATAGCTACCGTTATATCCTTTAGTAATTGAATCTCCTAAAAACAATACTGTTTTCTTTCGTAATTTATTTGTATTCGGTAAAGCAACGTTATAACGTTGGGTCGCAATATTTTTAATTGCCCCTTGAGGAACTACAATTACGTTATTCCGATTAGAACCCTTAACTTGGCTTAAGCTACCGTCAATTGATTCACCAACTTTATACCAAATCGTATTTGGATATGACTTCATAATCTTTTGATCATTCACATATACGGGAATCGCGTTAACTTGTCTAAACATTACTCCATCGATTTTACTCGTGACTTGAAAATGCTTATTTACGAAAGTATGCTTTTTTAAATTTCGTGGCTGAGGTGTTTGAACTTTACTACTTCTTCCTTGGCTACTCTCAGCCTCGGCACTATGATATTGGTCTTTGAATCCTTGAGAAAGATTGGCAGTTGGATAGATAACTCCTATTAATGAAACTGCTAAAACTACTAACCACCGACTAATCATCTTGATTTTCATGATTTATTAAAATCTCCTACAAACTTCTTTTTGCTCACAAGATAATATAATAGCAAAATCACTAGCTAAAGGAAACTAAATTTGGCGAAAGAGCGCTGAATTAACCAAACTGTAATCTTTAAAAATTTCACAAACTCTGACGTTTTCTGAAGCCCAGCAAATCAGCGTTTTTAAAAAATAAAGGCTCCGCTTGTTAAAACGCTTTCATCAGCATATACTAAAATCAATAAATAAAGGAGGCTCCATTCATGAAACGCAAACACACATTATCATTTATTGGTTTATTCGGCGCATTAGCAATTCTTTTAGTTCTGATAACTGGGTGTGGAAAATCAAATTCCAGTCAGGGACCAATTACAGTTGCCACATCTGGAACTTTGTATCCAACTTCATTTCACGATGAAAAAACAAACAAACTAACTGGTTTCGATGTTGAAATAGTCAGAGCCGTTGCCAAGAAACTCAATCGTAAGGTTGAATTCAAGGAAATGAACGTTGCTGGTCAATTAACTGCAGTTAAGACTGGTAAAGTCGATATGGCGGCTAATGACTTTTCAGTATCTCCTGCCAGAAAAAAACAATTTATCCTATCTACACCATATAAACACTCATGGAACAGTATCGTTGTTCGTAAAAAAGATAATTCAGGAATTCATTCATGGGCGGATATCAAAGGTAAGCGAGCCGCTGGCGAAGCCGGAACTGGTTACCAAAAACTTGCTAAACAACTTGGCGCCAAAACTGTGAATTACAACAACGTTGCCAATTCAGTTTACTTAAAGGACGTCAAAAATGGCCGGACTGACTTTATTATGAATGACTACTATCTTCAAAAATTAGCCCTCTCGGCAGTTCCAAACAATGGTCTTAAGATTATGACCAACATGTTCTTTACGACCAGTGATGACGGTGCCGGAACAGGAATCGTCATGAAAAAAAGTGACACCAAATTAGCAAAACAGGTTAACAAGGCACTCAAAGAATTGAAAAAAGATGGGACCCTCAAAAAGATCGCTATGAAGTACTACAAAGCTGACGTAACTAAGAAACCAACTGCAAAAATTTCCAAACATTTTGTAATCAAATAGTCGGGTGACTTCATAATGTTAAAGTACTTTTCAATTCCTAATTTTTTTGATGCACCACTTGCGTTTAATTCGATTCCCAAAATATTAGCTGGTCTTCCAATATCATTGGTTTTAACCGTCATTAGTTTCGCACTCGCGTTGGCGCTAGGTTTAATGCTAACACTGGCTCAACTAAGTAAGCATAAATTGTTACATCAACTTGCTCGTGGATTCATTTCCTTTATGCGAGGGGTGCCAATGATCGTTGTCCTATTCGTGATTTACTTCGGTTTTAACACAGCGGCTTTACCTGCTGCTATTATTTCATTTAGCATCGTTAGTAGTGCCTTTGTATCCGAAGTTTTTCGATCATCTTTTATGGCAATCGATCCTGGTCAATGGGAAGCTGCTTATTCTCTGGGACTTCCTTACCGAGTAGTTATCGCGAAAATCGTCTTTCCGCAAGCTTTTAAAATTGCGATTCCCGCATTAGGCAATATTTTACTTGATCTATTCAAAGGCACGTCTCTGGCAGCGATGATTACTGTCAGTGAAATGTTCATGGATGCTCAAATCATTGCTGGTGCCCATCAAGACTACATGACAATTTATCTCACGATTGCTGTTATCTATTGGTTCTTCTGTTGGTTATTGACCATTGCCCAAACAGTATTAGAAAGACATTTAGCCTAAAGTAAGCAAAAACCGCAAACTGTTATGGTTTGCGGTTTTTATATATGCTTATAATTCTTCTTCTCGATACTTAATTAAGTCACTCGTAATTTGTTTGGTACTTGGATACATTTGCTTATAAATATCATGAAGTCGACGATATTTTCTAACATTTTCTGGTTTGGGTAAAAAGACATCCTTGAATGAAACAAACACTTTAGTACATTCTTGAATATTATCAAACCATCCTAAACCAACAGCAGCTAACATAGCAGCCCCTAATCCAGGTCCCTGTTCATTTTTCAACGAGACCACTTTAACGTTAAAAATATCTGCCTGAATCTGTTGCCAAAGTGGACTCTTGGCGCCACCACCAATTGAAACAACAGTATCAAACTTCGCACCATTCTCTTCGTAAATATCTAAAATATCTCTGAATGAGAAAATGATCCCTTCAAGAACTGCCCGAACAAAATCGTGGCGTTGATGAATTCCATCAATCCCGATAAAGCTGCCCCGAATATACGCATCAGCATAAGGTGCACGTTCACCAACGATATATGGTGCAAATAATAATCCATTAGCACCAACGGTAGAATCGCCTGCACTTTCTACAACATCATTGAAAGCTTCGTCCTTAGCAAAGGTTTTCTTGAACCAACTTAGTGAAAAACCAGCAGCTAGGGTTACTCCCATTGAATAAAAAGCATCAGGAATGGCATGATCTTCGTATTGAAGCACTCCACGATAATTAGTTTCTTTTTGTGGTTCGTATTTCAAAATCACACCAGAAGTTCCAATACTTGAAAGGACCTTCGCTGGTGAGTCAATACCTGCACCAACAGCGCCACAGGCATTATCAGCACCACCACCAAATGTTTTCGTGTCCGTTGAGAGGCCAGAATATTCGGCGTAAGCCGGCATAATATCCCCTGTTTCATCAATCGAGCGAACTAGTGGTGGACAAAGTGTCGCCGGAATTTCAAACGCATCAAGAATTTCTTGACTCCATTTCTGTGTATCAACGTCCAACATAACCGTTCCAGTAGCATCGGAATAATCCATCGCTAAGTTGCCAGTCATTCTGAATCGTAAATAGTCTTTTGGCAACAACATTGTCTTAGCCTTGGCAAAAATATCTGGCTGGTTTTCCTTGACCCACAATAATTTAGGCAAAGTAAATCCTTCCAGAGGTTTGTTATGAGTAATGTCAATGAATCTATCACCCATCTTAGCCATGATTTCCTCACATTGTTTCGTTGATCGAGTATCATTCCATAGCATTGCTGGTCTAAGTACTTCGTTGTTTTCGTCCAGTAGCACTAACCCATGCATTTGGCCTGAGTAACTGATTCCAGCAATATCAGCCGCTTTAATTTGATCATCAAGAATTAATTTAACAATTGAAACGGTTGTGGCGCTAACCCAATCTTCAGGGTCTTGTTCAGCATAGCCTGGTTTTGGTTGTTGTAATGGAAAATCCATCCCTTCTTGAGCGATAATCGTACCATCAGCCGTTACTGCAGAAACTTTAACGGAACTGGTACCCAGGTCCACTCCAAGAACACATTGTGTCATAATGATTGCCTCCCTTTATCAAAAAAAGGAATGGAAGGTTAATTCCATCCCTTTAAATTATAACTTACTTCAATCACTTAAAATTAAAGTGTATCAATGATGTAATGGTTAATTGTGTCCTTAACTCTTTCAAGGTGATCAGAAGAAGTTGCATCACGCAAGTCCTTTTGAGTCTTATCTAATGAGTAATCTTCAAGTGTCTTGATATCAGCTTTACCACTTTCGATATCGGCACCAATACCACTCTTGTATGAGCTGTAACGGTCGGCAACAAGATTTTCTAAGACGCCGTCTTCTTTCATCTTGTTAGCAACTCTCAATCCGGCAGCGAAAGTATCCATACCAACAATGTGGCTGTAGAACAAATCGTTTGCATCGAATGATGAACGACGTGGTTTTGAATCAAAGTTCAATCCACCATGAGGTCCAATTCCACCGGCTTCAACGACCTCGTACATTGCACCAACGGCTTCATACAAGTCTGAAGGGAATTCATCGATATCCCAACCAATTAACTTGTCACCTTGGTTAGCATCCAATGATCCTAGCATGCCAGCATCTCTTGCAACGCGAATTTCGTGTTGGTAAGTGTGTCCAGCAAGGTTAGCATGGTTACCTTCAAGGTTTAACTTGAAGTCTTTGTCCAAGCCATATTCCTTCATGAAGGCAATGGTAGTAGCTGCATCAAAGTCGTATTGATGAGTCATTGGTTCCTTTGGCTTTGGTTCAAGAAGCATTTGAGCATCGAAGCCAATTTCATCAGCGTAATCTTTAGCCATGTGGAATAATTTAGCAGCATGTTCTTGTTCAAGCTTCATGTCAGTGTTCCATAGTGATTCGTATCCTTCACGACCACCCCAGAATACATAGTTTTCAGAACCTACTCGCTTACCAATTTCAAGACTGTGCTTTAATTGGGCTGCTGAGTAAGCAAAGATGTCAGCGTATGGTGAAGTACCGGCACCAGCAACAAATCGAGGATTGGTAAACATGTTTGATGTGTTCCAAAGTACTTTCATACCACTTGTCTTTTGGTTTTCAACAATCTTATCCACAACTTTATCCAAGTTTTTGTTAGTTTCACGTAATGTGTCGCCTTCAGGAGCAAGGTCACGATCATGGAATGCTAAGTAATCAACACCTAATTTGTCGTAAAATTCAAAGGCGTAATCTACCTTAGCTAAGGCTTGATCCATAGGATCAGAGTACTTGTCATAAGGACGAATTGCTGTTCCGTCACCGAATGGGTCAACTAATCTTTGGTCAAATGTGTGCCAGTATGCTACAGAGAAACGTAGCCAGTCACGCATTTTTTTACCACCAATCATTTCATCAGGGTTGTAGTATTGGAAAAAGTCACCTGACTTCAAATCTTTTGTGCCTTCATATTTAATCTTATTAATATCCCATAAACTCATAAGAAATGCCTCCAAATTGTTTTAGCTTTAATTAGTTTGTTCATCCAACCAACTTACAAAATAAATTATAATGTCTTTCAATATTTTTTGCAAGCCTTTTCATAATCTTTTTTTGAATTAATTAAAAGCCCACATCCATGGACTTTTAAAAATACTAATCTAATTCTTTGTAATCGAAATAATCAAATTCTGCTGGTTCTTCATATCCGGAGTAATCAACAGCTGCCAAGCCTACAAATGCGCCAGTAAAGAAGCCACCGTAAGTTTGTAATACATAATCATCTGACAACACAACGGCATCTAACGTAACAGGAATTTCAGTCCAGTTGTTGCCATCAAATGAATATTCATAACTATATGACTGCTTTCTAACTTTCGTTCTGAAGTAAACATACTCAGTACCATCCGGAATCTTAATCGCATCATCTTTTAAGTATGATGTGTAATTTCCCCGATTATTCTCGCCCACTTCAATAACTCGTCCCTTGTTTTCATCAAATGTAATGAATACCCATGACCAATGCTTATCATTATAAAAGTTAGTCAATCCGGCCATTTGTTGATATGAGAATGGATTGAATTTAACTTTAGTCTCGGCATCAAAGTTAAATGCTTGCCATCTACTTGCAATCATCGATACGTCAAAGTTGCTTGCGAGTGATCCTTTACCAATTAATTTTAATTTTCCATCACCATATGAACCCATGCTTTCAGAGAATGGAACTCTCAAGGTGTTCCAATCTAAATCCAAATCGGCATTGTCAAACTCATCATGACGTGAGTGGTCTGCTGGTGCTTTAGTCTCAATGGCATCTTTAGGTGCCTCAACTTCAACTCGACCACCATGGCCACCAACAATTCTTGGCCAGTCTTCTTCATCCCATTCAACTTTTTGAATGGATGTCTCTCTTCCAAGAGTACTCCAGCCCCGTGGATCATATGCAGATTCGTTTTCATGATTCCATGGACGAGCACTTAATGATGCATAATACCATTCACCACCAGGTGTGCTTACCAGTGCACCATGTCCTTGTTTCTGAATTCCTAGATCTGGAGTATCAAAATTAGTTAAGAACACATCGCCAGGCTCGGTAACAAATGAATTGGCATCTAAGCTCTCTGATCTAGCAACGACTTCTTGGTGGGTGAATACTGTTCCACCCTGTGCGGCGAACAAGAAGTAATGACCATCTTTTTGATATAGATGTGGGCCTTCAACCAATTTGACTTTAGTCCCAGTATAGATTGTTCTTGCAGTCTCTGGCATTAGCTTCATCGTATCTGTATTCAACTCAGTTAAAGTAATTCCATCAAATGGGTGGTGATATTCTCGATGATCCCATGTTTGTTGAATCAAGTATTTCTTATCATTTTGGTCATGGAATAATGAAGCATCAAAACCGACACCATTTAGCTTGATTGGTTTACTCCAAGGTCCCTTAATGTTTTCAGCAGTGGTTAAATAGTTGGTCATATCCTTAAATGCGCCTTCAGTTACCTTAACGTCTGTGTAGACTAACCAAAATTTACCGTCAGCATATGACAAGTCTGGTGCCCAGATACCACCTGAAGCAGGGTTTCCCTTCATATCTAATAGCTCAGTCGTTGACAGTGGTGATGGTAATAGATTCCAATGAACTAAGTCTTTTGATTCATGAAGACGCACACCTGGGAACCATTCAAAAGTTGAATTCGCAATATAGTAGGTATCATCAACTCGAATTATGCTTGGATCAGCATTGAATCCTGGAAGAACGGGATTTACAATTTTCATTTTATATTCCTCACTTTTAAATTTTATATTTTGCCTTCGGCCTTACGTTGATCAATTTCTAAGTTAATTTCAGTAACATCTTTATCGCTCAATGGATAACGACTCATGATCCACATTGCAACTAGTGCTAAAACAATTGGAATCCAAATCATGGACCATTGAATTCCCATCATTGCAGAACCACTTTGTGTTGCTTTAGTTCCATCGAATTTAAAGAATGCGTTGATGTATCCTGGAATAATTCCACCAAGAGCAAGTCCAATCTTAAAGAACAAACCCATGATAGCGTTAATAATTCCTGCAACCCGCTTCTTAGATTTGTATTCACCGTATGAGACAACTTCTGGTACTAGTGACCACATGTATCCAGTAGCTGCGGTAATTCCCCATTGTTGCAAGAATCTACCAACGTATCCTAGGAATGGTGAATTCTTAAATGCTGTCATTTGCCAAACCCATAGAATAATTTGACCAACAATAAATAGTGCTAAGAATAAATAGAAGAATTGTTTTTTACCAATTTTTTTACGAACGATTGGCCATAAGAATACTAAGAAAATTCCTGGAATTGATCCAATCAAGTTAATTGATGCCATCCATTCTGGGTGACCAACATTGTATTGCATATAGAAAGGCCAAACAGTGTTACCAAAGAACATAAAGGTAAAGCCAATCAAGAAAAACATTCCTAATACTTGTAAAGCCTTGTTACGTTTAATTTCACCAAATAAATCTGAATACTTAACTGACTCAGTTTCTTCTTTAGTTGGCAAAACTCGTTCCTTTACTCCAAAGTAAGTAACCAAAAGTAATAAGAAACCAATCAACATGTAAATTGACATTACTAAGAAATATGCGCCGCCAGCGTGTGGTGAAGCATAATTGCCTAGATTTAACTTAACTCCAAACAAACCGATGTCTTTTAACTGTTTGTCAGGTGAAGCAAGTTGAACAAATAATGGTAAGAAGGTATATACCATTAAGTTACCAATGTTTGCTTCAGTCATTCTGATTGTGGTTAGTTTTGAAACCTCATCGTTGTCCCGCGTAAGTGAAGCGTTAAGTGCCCCATAAGGAATGTTAACGAATGAGTAGATAAGAGCAGTTGCCAAATATGAAATAAATGCATAAACCACGCTTCCCCGAACTGCACCGATTGGGAAGAATAGTAATGCGGCACAAACTGTCAGAGGTATTCCGAAGTATAAAATAAATGGGCGATATTTACCTCTCTTGAAATGGCTACGATCAACCACTGCACCAACCCATGGATCCCAGAAGACATTAATCCATCTAACAACTAAGAAAATCGTTGCTCCAACAGCTGCCGAGATTCCAAACACTGTAGTTAAATAAAACAACAGCATCGAACCAACGGTACCGAAAATCAAGTTTTGGGCTAAATCCCCTGCTCCATAACTGATTTTTTCTTTCATTGATAATTTAGCAAATTCATTTTTCGCTACATGGTTATCCGTAGTAGCATTTACTTTGTCATCCATACTGATGACCCCTTTCCAATAATCCTATAGCTTCCGACAATTTAGTTGGTGAATTTAACCAACTAACAAAAGTAAAACATCTCCTGCAGAAAGATGATAAGATTCCCTATTGGCTTCCAAAGGGTTCCTACGATTAATTATTGTATACGCTTTCAATTGGCATTAATATACACCTTTGTACCCATTTTTTGTCAATTTGTGACCTTAGTGAAATTTTTGATTAATTTTCTACTCGAAATAACCAGTTTCTTTACTGGACTTAACCGTTCTTTTCTTAGTGATTTGCTTACGATATTGTGACGGTGTAATTCCTGCCCATTTTTTAAATTGCTTGCTAAAAACAGATAGGTCAGCTGCCCCTAACTTATCTGCCACATCTTCAATTGAATAATTATAATAACCCAATAGCATTTTAGCCTTCTGATACTTTTGATCTTCAATATAGTGCAGTGGCGTAACACCGTATACTTTTTTAAATGTTCGATAACCATATCCCTTACTGATTCCGATTTCATTACAAACATCGTGAAAAGTAAAGGTTCTATCACCAATCTGCTCAACCATTTTTTGAATGATGGTCGCAATTTCCTGACTAGTTTTCGCTTCTTGATCAGTAAAATGAGATTCTATATGTCCATTGTCATTATCTAGGCTTTCTTCTAAATACGCCATAAATTGTAAAACAGCAATTTGAATCTCTAATTTAATTGCTTCTGCACTCAATGTTTCAGAAACACTTAGACTAACAATTTTTTTCGCAACTTGTTCCGACTTTTGAGCAGTTAGTGTGTCACTTGTAAGAACACGGTTAGCTAGATAACCGATCAATCTGGATTTTAATCTAAGACTATCGAAATCAAAGTGGAAACAAATATAGGTCATTTCATCCGTTGCACTGGCGTTACGATTAAGATGAACTGTGCCAGGAGAAATAATTACCACGTCCCCAGGTCCATAAGTTATGGAGTTGGCATTCTTAAATTCAGTGGTTTGATGGCCGCTTATAACACACATTAGTTCAAAAGCTTGGTGCTTCTGTTCAAAGAAACTCCACCCGCCTTGAACAGTGTGTTGATGCCCACCAAACATGTATATATTAGATTCAATTACTGGAATAGAAATAAATTGTGTCAAAGTAATCTCCCTCCCAAGTTCATCATGAGATAACTACCGGTTGCAATTAAACTATTTATTCTTGAACGTTAAGTCTGCTGATTCCAATCCTAACACTTGATGGGTAATCATTGAACAGCTTCCTAAAAGACAAGCCTTGTCCGCATCATCCAATAGGATCAATTTGATGTCAGCTTTTCCAAGACTCTTAATTTTCTCCACAATCAACTGGAATATCTGTGGTCGTTCTTCCATTAGGGGCGATCCAATGTAGATAAACTTGGTATCGAAATTCATGGAGGCATTATAAATTAGCATTGAAATTTCACTAATAAATTGGTCGATTGCTTCCATTACGATTGGATTTTCTTTGTCCAATAAAGCAAGCAATTGTTGTCGATTATTAACCTCATCTTGTCCGATTCTCTCCCGCGCATAATTAATAATTGCATCTTCTGAACAAATTTTTTCAATCGTGGTGTATCCACCTGTTGGTAATTTTGTCAGAGTACGTCCGATTTCACCAGCCTCACCGTTATATCCTCGAAACAACTTGTTATCGATGATAATGCCAGAACCAATTCCTTTATGAATACTAATAGCAATCATATTTTTTGCTCTATCTGAGTTTAAAAAGTCCCTAACATATAGACCAGTCAAGTTAGATTCATTTTCTAAATAAACTGGCACGTTATACTTCTGTGCAAATACTTGTTGAATATTCACATTATCCATATCTAGGAATGGCGAATAATTTACGGAATTGTCTCTGACGATTCCGTGGATGGAAATACCAATTCCTAAAAGACCATTAATTGACGAAGTAACACGTTGGTAGTGTTCAATTCGTTCGGATACCATATCAATAATTCCTTCAATTTTTGGATCTTTAACATCCAAATCCTCTTGTGCAATTATCGATGTATCCAAATAGTTCACCATAAAATGAACTCGATGGTATGCCAAATCGATACTAATTGTATAGCCAAATTGACTGTTCAATTTGATGTTAGTGGGCTTTCGACCCCCTACTTTTGAAGCCTCACCTTCACCAACTTCGGTAATGATTCCAAGATCTTTTAAATCATCATAGACGCTTGAAACCGTTGACTTATTTAGTTTTAAATCTCTGGCAATTTGCGCTCTTGTAGTCACCTTATCATTAATTAATTGTCGTAAAATTCGTTTGGGTGTGTCACGATTCAACACGTCTAACTCTTTTAAATCGATCATTTTCCTTTTCCTCGCTGCGTTAAAGATTTTAATAAATATAACACCTTATTATTTAATGAATAAAGTAATAATTATACTTAAACGATAATAACAATTTACCATAGTACACGCCCTTAGGGATAAAAAAAGAGAGTATTCAATTGATAATTAATCAAAACTATCATTTGAAATTCTCTCTTTTTGATACAATCAACAACCCTATTCATTTAGCTTATTGATCAATTCTTTAATTTGCTCTGGAGTTACTCCCATTGTAGTAGCAGCTCTAAGTGGCATATTTTTAAACATCTTTGCTGTTGGACCATCGTCTGAAATTCCTGCAAGAATTTTTTGTAGTCCCAGACTATTCATCGATGAATCAAAATTAGGTCTCTTCATCAGTTCACTAATGTACGTACCACTATTAACTGGTTCAAAGTCTTCATCGTTCCAACGAATATTTACTGTAGTTTGTTGTTTAATATCTAGGGAACTTTCACCAATAAAAATTTTATAGTGGCCATTGTCACTTTGCCATCTTTTATGACTGGTGTCGTACCAACTAAAAGCTCGCTTATCAAGTGTAATGGTGACTGACTTTTCTTCTCCAGGTTCGAGATGTATTTTGTCAAAACCAGCTAAGGTTTTTACTGGCTTTTCAACCATACTGGTCAAATTGCCAACATATACTTGTATACTTTGACTTCCTGCATACTTACCCGTATTTTTCACTAACAATTCAACTTGAACATCATCTTCTCTAACACCAGTTCGTAATTGTTCATAATCGAATGTAGTATAGCTTAACCCAAAACCAAATGGGAATCGTACGGGCATTTTCTTTTTGTCGTAGTACCGATATCCAATAAATAATCCTTCTCGGTAATTTTCGTTCTCCAAATCACTTCCAAAGGATAAGAAGCTTGGATTATCTTCCAGCTTAACAGGAAATGTTTCAGCTAATCGACCCGATGGATTAACTGAACCACTAAGCACATCCCACGTAGCTTCTCCAACAGCTTCTCCAGCCAAATATGTTTCCAAAATGGCGGCGACGTTATCTGCCCATGGCATGTTAACTACAGAACCATTCTGCAGAACGACGATGACATTCTTGTTAACTTTACTAATTTCTTGAATCAATTTGTTCTGATTGGCTGGTAAATCAATGTTATCTTTATCAAATCCCTCAGATTCCATTCTTTCTGGATACCCAGCAAACACAATCACTTTATCAACATTTTTACTAATTCCAACGGCTTTACCAATCTCTTCAGAATCAATATTATCATCATCCAAAGAATATCCTGGTTCAAAAACAGCATCAGTCCTGACCTGATTGATTCTATCCAATGGAGTAACCAAATGATATGGATTTACATGTGAACTGCCACTACCTTGATATCTAGGGTTAGCGGCTAATTGCCCGACAATTGCAATCTTATCATTTGGTTTAATTGGCAAAACTGACTGATTATTTTTCAATAGAACAAAACTGTCAGCTGCTAATTCTCTAGCAAATTCATGCTGCTTATCCATGTCATAAAACTTTGTTTCATTACCACTAAGGTGCCAATCTTCAACCATTTTTATGACACGACTAACTGACTTATTCAAGTCTTGTTCTGACAAGTTGCCATTCTGAACTGCATCAATAATTTCTTGCACAGACTCTTCGCCTTTACCAGGCATCTCTAAATCTAAGCCAGCTTTGATAGCAGTTGCATGATCAGAGACCGCACCCCAATCAGACATTACCAAACCTTTAAAATTCCATTCATTACGTAAAATGTCTGTCAAAAGCCATTTGTTTTGCGAACTCGGAGTGCCGTTGATTGAGTTATACGAAGACATAAGCGTAGCGGGTTCCGCTTTCTTAACAACCTTTTCAAATGCTGAAAGGTATATTTCTCTTAAAGTTCGTTCATCAATGTTGGAAGATACAGTAAATCTTTGATTCTCTCGATTATTAGCAGCGAAATGCTTCACACTTACCCCAACATGTTCTTTTTGAACTCCTTTAACGTAGGCTGCGGCTAACTCGCCGGCAAGATATGGATCCTCTGAAAAATATTCAAAATTACGTCCTGCCAATGGACTGCGCTTTAGGTTAATACCCGGCCCTAAAAGTACCGATATCCCCTCTGCTTTGGCGGCTAATCCGAGTTGATGACCAAGCATGTTCAACTTTTGACGGTTAAATGAGCAAGCCGTTAAAGCTGAAGCTGGAAAACAAACCGCTTGAACACTGTCATTTAGACTCAGCCCTTCAGGATTATCAACTTGTTTCCGTAGTCCTGACGGTCCGTCAGTCATCATGATCACTGGTAAATCCGAATGGTCAATTTTTGCAGTGTACCAAAAATCTTTTCCCGAAACCAACGCAGCTTTCTCTTTAAGCGTTAATTTATCAATCAAACTATTATCTAATTCCATACAAAGCTCCTCACTTCAAACATTAATGATGAAAAATCAATCTGACTTTTTCCATATCCAATGCTCGATGAATTGCCATTGAGGCTCCACCTAAAAGAGTAGCTAAACTAACATTTTTTGACATAACCAGCGGTGGAACCAATGGAACAAATGACAACTTCATTTGCACAATTTTTAAAATTTCTGGAATTCTTTCAACTAGTTGAGAATTAAAAAATATCATTTGTGGATCAAAAGAGGCAATTAAATCAATCGTGACAATCGTTAATTGATAACAAAAATCATCAATTAATTTAGAAATTTGTGAATCATGATTATTAAAATCAGTAACTAGGTCATCTAAATCATAATTGAAATCATTCTTTAATTGCTGTGCCTTAGAAATAATGGCATCGTGAGACCATTCCTGATCAAACGTTGGTAAAGAAGATAAATTAGAATCATTCTTGTCCGAATTTCTAACGATTATTCGGCCAATTTCTCCAGCCTGACCATAATTACCAGTGTATAGCTGAGTATTCAAAATGATTCCAGCACCAATACCCTCATGAATACTGATGGAAATAATATTTTGTAACTCTTGCTTACTAAAATCCTGCTCAAAAATCGCGGATAGATTGGCTTCATTTTCCAAAATAACCGGAACATCATACTCATTTTTAAAGTATCCTGCAATATCAAATCCTTCAAAATTAATAAACGGTGATGAAATTATTTTTTCGTTGTATACCACACCAAAAATTGCAATTGAAATTGCTAGTAAACCATTCTCAGTGTTTAACTTTGGTAATTGATCTATTTGATTTTTCATCAGTTCAACAATGTCTGAGATAGAAAACCCGGTTATTTTTTGAAGACTATGTTCTAGCGTTCTACCATCCAGCTTAGTAACTAACATCTCTAAACTATTGCCTGAAATACTAAAGTTAATTACATATCCATATGAAGAATTAAACGCAACGATTTCCGGCTTACGACCGCTAGTAGAAGTTGTTTGGTCCTCTCCCAAACTAGTAACAATTTTCTTATCAATAAATGCTCCAACAATTTCAGAAACAGACATTTTATTAAGACCTAACAACTTAGAAATTTCATTTCTGGAAATCGGCCCATTATTTATAATTGTTTGAAGCACCGACTGTTCATTTCGGCTGCGCATAACATCTTTATTGATAATCAATTTTCAAATTCTCACTTTTCTTCTTTATTGTTCGGCATTCTCCTTGGCATGCTTAATAGCCAAATCGGACTGCATCTTCTTTTCTATTCCATCAACATGATAGAACATCAGTGCAATTCCTGAAAGAGCAAATCCAATTAATGGTACCCAGATATAGTTAAGTTCAATACCGTGCAATGCACCAGCATTTTGAGCTTGGTTTGCAGCATAACCTGTCATAGATAGAATCCATCCAGTAATCACACCACCAATACCCATTCCTAATTTAGCACTGAAGCTTGAGAATGAAGTAACGATACCTTCAGCACGAACACCGTTTTTCCATTCTCCATAATCAACCGCGTCAGCTAACATAACGGCGATCAAACCTGAAACATATCCAGTACCTAGATAACCGATAATTGTAGCTACAATGATGATAGATACACTTAAATGAGTTGCACCAACACTTAATAATAGCTGACCGGCTACTGCCATGATCATTCCTACTAACATTGTATTCCTTTTACCAATCAATCTCGATGTTAGTGGGGTCAAAACAACTGCTAACAATGAAACAAATTGCAAACTTAATACGAATGAAGCTAATCCAGCATTGTTCATATTGTACTTAAAGAAATATACAGTTACTTGAGATCTAGTTTGCATTCCCATCCAATAAATAAAGTTGATGAAAATAATAATTGCCCACGGCCAGTTATTCTTTAAAGCTTTCAATGATTGCTTAATTGGAATAGATTCGCGTGAGCTCTTTGTCTGGACTCTTTCCTTAGTATTCTTAAATACAATTGCAAAGATGCCTACTACGATAACGCCGACTATCAATGCCCAAATAAACCATCCTCGAGCACTTGTAGTTGATCCGCCACCAAAGTAAGCAACCATTGTCAATGTAATTCCAGTAACGATTGCAGCTCCAGCTGTTCCCATAAATTGACGAATAGTTGACAATGTGACCCGTTCTTGAGGGCTACTAGTTAATGATGGCAAAATAGATGTAATTGGAATGTTTACAGCAGAATATAAAATATCAACTCCTAGATAAGTCACATAGGCCCACGCCAATTTACCAGGTAAACTGAGATTTGGAGTAGTAAAAACTAGCACACAAAAAACAGCAAATGGAATTGTGAACCATAACCAATATGGCCGACTCTTTCCCCATTTGGTATGGGTATGATCAATCATAATTCCCCAGAAAGGACCATCAAATGCGTCAACGATTCTGGCGACTAAAAATAATGTTCCAACGGCTGCAGCGCTAATTCCGAAAGTATCAGTATAAAAAATCATTAAATATGTTCCAACCATTTGGAAGGATAAGTTACATGCAAAATCACTTAAACCATATGAAAATCTTTCTCCCCACGGCACCATATTCTTTGCATGTGGTTCAACTGGTTTGTTTTCAGGTTGTTGACCGCTACTAGCATTAACATTTTGACTCATAATACGCACCTCTTTAATTAGATTTAGCATATTAGTAAACTCAACTTTCAAAACAGATTATATTTAACCAGAATTATTAAGTCAACGCATTGATTTTTTGTTTTATCAGCAAACCCAGCATTGCCGGTGATTACAGGTATATAAATATTTATTCTAAAATGTAAGCGTTGACATTTATCGCGTGACGTTTTACACTTTGGTCAGCATTTAGTAAGTTCAACTTTCTAATACAACTTTTGAGGTGACAGATTATGAAATTTACAGACGGTTATTGGTTAACTCGCCCACAATACGAGATTCAATCTCCAAGAGAAATTTTTGATTTCAACAAAAGTGACAATGAATTAACTTTGTATGCGCCATTTAAACAAATCGCCGATCGCGGTGATGAATTAAACTTAGGAATGACAACAATTAAGTTAACATCACCTATTGAAGGAGTTATTGGTGTTCAGTTGATTCATTTTGATCAAAATCAAGTTGGTCCATCATTTGAACTCGCTGACGAACATCCTAATGTTACTATCAACACCAGTGAGGATGAACTTTCATTCAAATCTGGTTCATTAACAGCGAAAATGCCTTACAAATCAGATTTTGAAATTGATTTTCTTCATGACGATAAAGTGATCACAAAATCAATGGACAAAGCCCAAGGTGTAATTTTAGATAAAAACACTAACAAACATTATATGAGAGAACAACTATCAATGGATATTGATGAACTGATTTACGGTCTTGGAGAACGTTTCACTTCATTTGTGAAGAATGGCCAATCTGTTGATATTTGGAATCGTGATGGTGGTACTGGTAGTGAACAAGCATATAAAAACATTCCATTCTACCTCAGCAGTAATGGATATGGTGTGTTTGTTAACCAACCTGAAAAAGTATCATTTGAAATCGCTTCTGAAAACGTAGACAGAACTCAATTTAGTGTCGAAGGTGAATCATTACAGTACTTCGTCATTGATGGACCAACCCCTAAGGAAGTTTTAAATAAATATACTCGTCTTACAGGTCAAGTTGCTCTTCCGCCTGCATGGTCATTTGGCCTATGGCTTTCGACCTCATTTACCACAGATTACCGCGAAGAAACGGTTATGAAATTTATCGACGGTATGAAAGACCGTAAAATTCCTCTAGATGTTTTTCACTTTGATTGTTTCTGGCAAAAAGGCTTTGAATGGTGCAACCTACTATGGGACACTGAACAATTCCCTGATCCTGAAGGATTAATCAAACGAATTCATGATCGCGGAATTAAAGTTTGTGTTTGGATCAATCCATATATTGCCCAAAAATCTCCATTATTCGAAGAAGGTAAAAAGAATGGTTACTTTATCAAACGCAAGGATGGAAATGTTTGGCAATGGGACCTCTGGCAAGCCGGAAATGGATTTGTGGACTTCACCAATCCCGAAGCTGTCGCTTGGTACACAAGCAAGTTAAAAGCTCTGTTGGATATGGGTGTCGACTGTTTCAAAACTGATTTTGGTGAACGAATTCCTGTTGAAGATGCAGTATTTTATGATGGTTCAAATCCAAATCGTGAGCATAATTACTACACTTATCAGTACAATGAAGCAGTTTATGATTTAGTTAAACAAGAAAAAGGAGAAGACCAAGCCGTTGTCTTCGCTCGTTCTGCAACTGTTGGATCACAAAAATTCCCAGTTCACTGGGGTGGCGATAACCTTTCTCGTTTCAAATCAATGGCTGATTCACTTAGAGGTGGTTTATCATTCCTATTGTCTGGTTTCGGATTCTGGAGTCACGATATTAGTGGATTTGAAGAACAAGCTTCTCCATCGTTATACAAGCGTTGGTCTCAATTTGGCCTTCTCTCATCTCATTCTAGATACCACGGTAGTGTTCAATACAAGGTTCCATGGTTGTTTGATGAAGAAGCCGTTGCCAATACAAAGAAATTCGTTGATTTAAAATTGTCATTAATGCCTTATCTGTTTGATGAAGCTGTAAATACCCATGAAACCGGTACTCCATTGATGAGACCTTTGTTCTTAGAGTACACAAATGATCGCAATACTTATTACCTAGAACATGAGTATATGCTGGGTAGTAAATTATTAGTTGCACCTATCTTCAATGATGAGGGTAACGTTAAATATTACTTACCTGAAGGAAAATGGACCAATATCCTGAATGAGCAAAGCTACTCGATTTCTAAAGGTGGAGAATGGTTAAACGAACAATATGATAACTTGAACCTCCCCGTTCTAGCACCAGAAAATAGCATCATTCTAAGAAAACCAGGTGCTGTTCATGCTGAGTACGATTACTCAGACAGTCCAGATATTAACTGTTACGAAATTTTAGAAGGTGCTTCTGTAACTACTAGAGTTGTCAATCAAAAAGGCGATTCAGTCGGCTCAGTATCAGTAACTCGGAAAAACGATCAACTAACTGTCAAAACAAATGGAATTAGTGGCAACTCAAACATTATTGTCCACCATGACGGTAAAGTTAAAACTGTAACTGCTGATTCTTCAGAAACAACTATCGATCTTTAAGTAAAAGACCACGCTAAGTGCTAATTGTATGCATTTAACGTGGTTTTTATTTTGTGGATAAAAAAGTTCGAACTTTTTAGTTTAGAAAGCGCTTGCAAACGTAAAACACAAATGATAGTATACATGTTGATAAGTTTACTAAACCAACTAACTTACAAATAAAATACGATTGGGGTGCTTATCATGCAACAAAATAATGTTAAAGTTCATCATATTTCGGCCGGCTTCGTTTATTTTTTCGGAGCTCTTGGTGGTTTACTGTTCGGATATGACACTGGTGTTATTTCTGGAGCTATTTTATTTATTGAAAAGCAATTACATCTAGATTCTTGGCAACAAGGATGGGTCGTTAGCGCCGTTCTATTAGGTGCAATTTTAGGTTCTGCAATTATTGGACCAATGTCTGATAAATATGGTCGTCGAAAATTAGTATTACTATCAGGTGTCATCTTCTTTATTGGTGCATTAGGATCAGCTTTTTCTCCTGAATTCTGGACACTCATTATTTCCAGAATTATTTTAGGTATGGCCGTTGGTGCCGCTTCAGCGTTAATCCCAACTTACCTTGCTGAATTATCACCAGCTGATAAGCGTGGAGCTATGTCTAGTTTATTCCAATTAATGGTCATGACTGGAATCTTCCTTGCTTATGTAACTAACTATGGTCTTTCAGGATTTTACACTGGATGGCGTTGGATGTTAGGTTTCGCTGCTATTCCTGCTGCCCTATTATTCTTCGGAGCCTTATTCTTGCCTGAAAGTCCGCGTTTCTTAGTTAAGGAACAGAAGGTCGAAGAAGCTAAACAGATTTTAAGTATCATGAATAAGCATGACGAAACAGTTGTTAATAAAGAACTAAGCGATATTAAAGAGCAAGCTGCCATCAAGAGTGGTGGTTGGTCAGAGTTATTCGGTAAGTTAGTTCGCCCAGCATTAGTTATTGGTGTTGGTTTAGCAATTTTCCAACAAGTTATGGGATGTAACACTGTTTTATACTACGCACCAACAATTTTTACTGATGTTGGTTTCGGTGTTTCAGCTGCTTTGATTGCTCATATCGGAATTGGTATTTTTAATGTTATCGTTACTGCCATTGCCGTTATGATCATGGATAAAATCGATCGTAGAAAGATGCTTATCGGCGGTGCCATTGGAATGGGTATTTCATTATTTATTATGAGTTTTGCAATGAAATTCTCTGGTCAAAGTCATTTAGCAGCAATTATCTGTGTAATCGCATTAACCATTTACATTGCATTCTTCTCTGCAACCTGGGGCCCTGTTATGTGGGTTATGATTGGTGAAGTTTTCCCATTGAATATCCGTGGATTAGGTAACTCTTTCTCAAGTGTTATCAACTGGACAGCTAACATGATTGTTTCGTTAACTTTCCCACCATTACTTGATTTCTTCGGTACTGGTAGTTTATTCATCGGTTATGGTGTTCTTTGTTTCGCATCTATCTGGTTCGTTCACAGTAAAGTATTTGAAACTAGAAACCGTTCTTTGGAAGACATTGAAGAAGAACTAAGAAGCCGCGAAAGCTAAAAAATTTATAACACATTACGTATTATTTTAAGTTAACATTTAACAAGCCATGGGTACCCCTAATAATCTTAGGGGTACCCATTTATGATTCTATTTAGTAAAGCCTTCTGAATTGTCCTAAAATACTGTACTCTTAACTTAACAATAATTTTGAAAGAAGGAATCCGTCTTGAACAAATTCAGACTACAATCACTCGTTTTCGTTCTAGTAGCATTTATGCTTGGATGTAACGAGTTCATGGTGGTTGGTGTGCTATCCGACCTATCAAAAACCTTTGGTGTCCCTATCTCATTAGTCGGTTACTTAGTGACCATCTTTGCGACAGTTTATGCCATCAGCACCCCATTCATTACTATTTTAACTAGTAAGTATCGTCGCTATAATACGCTAATGACATTAATGGTTATCTTTTTAATTGGTAACTCACTAAGTGCATTGGCAACCAGCTTTTGGTTTATGCTGATTTCTCGAGTACTAACTGCCCTCACTGCTGGCTCAATTATTTCTCTGATCATGGCATTTGCCAGCCAAATCGCACCACAAGACAAACGTGCTGCCTTAGTATCATGGATCTTTGCTGGATTCAGTATTGCTTCAGTGTTCGGAGTTCCGATCGGTGTAGCTATTAGTACCAGTATTGGCTGGCGATATGCGTTCTGGATGATTTCAATCGTCAGCATTTTGACCATCATCCCATTAGGAATTCTGTTACCGAAAAACGTTAGTCAAACTACCAGCACTATTAAAAGCCAGTTAACATTACTACTAGATCCACGAATCTATTACGGTATCGGCTTAGTTCTGTTCACCGCAGCTACTATGTATTCTTACTATACTTACATTCGACCACTACTAACGACTAGCATGCACTTCAGTCTTGGCAGTCTAAATTGGTTACTGTTTATCATCGGAATTTTCAGTATTATCAGCAACCGGATGTCTGGTAAACTTGCAGAATTACCTAATAGTCTGAATAAAATGCCTATCTTCTATATTTGTGACATCATCTTATTAATTGCATTACCGTTACTTATACCATTCAAGTACCTTGCTTTAATAGTAATTTTGGCCTTAACTTTAATCGTAACGATATTAAATGCTCCAATTCAAATTCACTTCTTGAATCTTGCAGAATCTGAATATCCACAGTCCCTAGTTTTGGCATCATCCCTAAACTCCATTTTCTTCAACTTTGGAATTTCATTAGGGTCCGCCACCGCCTCAATCATGGTTGCTAAGGTTGGCGTTAGCAATATCAGTCTAAGTGGTGCAGTCTACGCTTTGATAAGCTTAGTCATCGTCCTATTACTTATTAGAGCAATCAAAGCAAAGCCACTAGCAATGTACTAGACATTTGAAGGAGGTTCGAATTATTATTCAAAAAATCTACTCGGGTTTAGGAACCAAAATCACCTTATCAATTGATGAGCAATCGGATCCAGAAATTCTACCCCAAACAAATGAACTGATTCAAAAATACGAAGATATTTTGACTGTCAATCGTGAGCAATCAGAAATTATGGATATCAACCATAATGCTGGTATCAAACCAATTCAAATTTCCACTGAAGCTTATGACATCGTTAAACAAGCCGTGATCGTTAGCAATTGGCACGCTGGATTCAACGTCGCAATTGGGCCACTTGTTAAATTATGGAAAATAGGCTTTGATGGTGCAAACGTTCCATCTAAGCCACAAATAAACAACGCCTTACATCTAACCAATTCTGATAACATCATTTTAGACGATGTGAAGCAAACTGTATTTCTGACCAATCCAGACATGGAACTTGATTTAGGTGGGATTGCCAAGGGATACATTGCGGATAAAATTAAAGAGTTCTGGTTAAGTAAAGGCGTTACTAACGGTATTATTAACTTAGGTGGCAATATTTTATTAGTTGGCAGAAGCAATCATGAAAACGGGATGTGGAATATTGGCATTCAAAATCCCGAATTGTCCCGCGGAAATGATTTAGCTGTGGTAACTATTCCTGAATCATCCATAGTTACTTCTGGAGTCTATGAACGGTTTTTAAAAACTAATCATCATATGTATCACCACATTATTGATTCATTAACCGGATACCCATTTGAAACCAACATTACTGGTATTACCGCGATTACCCCAACTTCCACTGAAGCAGAAATTTGGACCAGCATTGGTTTTTTCAATGGCATCGACAGAGCAAGTAAAATGGCTTCTGAACTGGGATATCAAGTTAGTTTTATAGTTATTTACAGTGATCACACCATTGAAGTGTCCGATGATATCAAAGATAAATTTATTTTAACTGATTCTGATTATCAAATTTTATGATGAGAAGGTAATCTTATGACTGACATTAATCCTTATATTAAAGATGCAGTAGTACAATTTAAGACTGGTAAATTAGATCTCAAACAAATTGAGGCCATTTTTAGCGTCATGCCGTTTGAAATTGACTTTATCGACGAAAATGATAATTTTATTTACTTCTCTAATCAAGAATCGCGAATTAACCCACGAACTGCCGATCAACTTAATGAAAGCATGGAGGCACTTCACCCCGCCAACGTCTTGCCGCGCGTATATCAAATGGTGGATGCTTTAAAGTCCGGTTCTAGAGATAAATTCGAAATCATTTCGGGAAAACATCACACGTATAACGGTTACTTCGCTGTACGAGATGATGATGGTACTTATTTAGGGATTTTAGTCTTTACTGGTCAGCTTGATTACTTCACTAATTTGATTGATGAGAATCCAACCTTCGATGGTATTCTAGGAACGGATGTATCAACTAGCACATCACAATCCACGTACGATCCAGATAAATTTGTCGCACCAAAGTATGACAAAGGGCCTGAACAAGATAAAAAAACGCAAACTTCAAATCGAGAACCTGCTAAAGATGCATCAACGGGAGCGTCAGACTCGTGGCTATCTTAAGCATGTGAAAAAGGACTACTTGCTAAGGTAAGTAGTCCTTTTTTATATGTACTATATCATTACTCTTTATTTCTATGTAACGGGAGAAACACACATTAAAATCAGAAATTTAGAGTATTATTTGAAGACACTGAATCCTAAAAACCATTTGATAAGTAATAGGATGCCAAACCAGATATCAGAAAGAAGATTAACAATATTCCCCATACGTGATTCACTTCGTTCGAGCGCTTATTCTTTCCTAAAACAACGTATAGTATGAATAAAAAGGCAAAAAATATTATCAGAATCATGGCTATAGCTAACGTTGCGGCAGGCCAATGTGGATATTTTCTAACAAATTGTTCTAGAAGGTCATAAATTGGAAATAAGAAAACGCCAAATATACATCCTGTTAATGCGGCAAGCATATCTTTTTTCATCATATTAATACCCCACTAAAGGATTGTCGCGTCACTCTATCGATCATAAAAACATCATCCTTTATATATTATTAATTGTATATTTAGCGTAATTCATTAAATATAAATTGTGAAGAACGTATAGGTTTACTTGATTGATGTAACCCATATGCTTTTTTTATTTTTAGCATCAATTAGTATTATTAAATAACTATCAATATTGCACCTTTTTTAATCACTTTCGAAGTGTGTTAACATATTTAGTACATATCGACGTTACAAAAGTGCGACTTCAGAAAGAAAATAATCGCTTCAAAGTTACCATTCAAATTTAAAAATAAAAGGATGATACTCATTAGAAAACTATCAAATACATTAAAACAAGCAAGAATAGAATCGAATCTAACACAAAATGAGGTAGCTACAATCTTACATATTTCTAGGCAATCAATTTCTAAATGGGAAAATGGAAGAGGATACCCAGATTTGGATAATCTTATTTATCTCAGCGACATATATCAAGTTTCCATCGATGAATTAGTCAAAGAAAACCATGATTTTCCTAAAACAATTGCTGAGGACAAAAAAACAATTTTAGATAGAAAAGCTAACTTGGCTACTCCAAACAAAGACCTGTATCAAAATAAAGATGAAGGTTTGATATTACTCATTCTTTGTATTGTATCAGTGTTGATTCCTATAGTTGGTATCTTATTACCGTTATATATTCTGTGGAGAAACAATAAATTCAATAGCTTATATAAAACCATTATTTTGGTATCTTTAACGGTAATGTTAATAAATTTGTTCAACACGTTCGTGTTACTTAATGATAATTTTTTTGAACCAACAAGTACTAAAATATATAGAGTTAAATAGGTACAACATAAAATTTTCTTCAGAACGAATATGTTTACATCGTGCATGTAAATATGTACGTTCTTTTTATTTTTAACATAAATTAGTACTCTTAAATCACCATCAATATTGAGTAATTTTTAAAACACTTCAGAAATATGGTAACGTATTTAATATATTGATGAAGGAATAGTAAATCAAAATTCAAAAATTAATGAGGTGTGTAAATGAAGTCATCAAGAGTATTCATCAAACCATATGATTCTTGGAATCGAGCATTCACATTTGCTGATGCCATTGAATTAGTTTTGCTGCTTGCTATTTTCTTTTTCACTCATTTTGGTTGAGTGTTTTTGCAGGAATAATATTCGGTTTAACTAATATTGGTTATGTATCCATGATTTGGCTTAATGCTAGAAAAAAGAAAGCTCGCACAAAATAGAAATTCCAAAGTTTAATTTTAGTAAATTTAACTATCAAATCAATTATAAAGATAAGGCGAATTAGTGATGGAATCCCATAATGAATCATTATTAAGAATCATATCTCTTAGTATCCCAAATGAATCTAATTTATATACCACGACTAACAAAAATGATCAACGGATGCATTTTTTCATCTATAGTCTCAAGGCAACGTTAGATATCGTAAGTATAATTGGAAATATCGGTGTGAAATATTCTTTATCTTATATTGATGATCCTACACAAAATCAAATTCTTATATCTAAAGATAGTCCCGTTGAGATTGAAATAGAAAATATTCCAGATACAGTTTTAGCCTTCTAAATAAAGAATAAATGCAGAGCAATAACAACCTTTCATTTAGTTGTTATTGCCATCCATGGTGGTAAACTTGAATTAGGAGGCGAGCTAATTATGGTTAAGATTCACGTTAATCCCCACAAGACTGATCAAACAGTAAAGTTATCTGATGGTAGCAACGGGTATGTTAGCAAGGTCAACAATCAAATCAGGTTTGCATTCCCAGGTCATCTCCATCCAGAGTTTCGAACTGACTCATTATTGACCAATCACGAAGTCTTCAATGTTCGGTCAATCGATGGGCCTCAGCAGTTCGAAATCGTCTTTAATTAATGGGTTTATATAGGTTATTTACCATTTAGTAATCAACACATATAAGCTTGGTAATTTTTCAAATTAAAACGCCATTCATAATAATGAATGGCGTTTTTTGATTACTATTAATTTTGATTCTTAGCGAATTGTTCTCTTAAATATTTGACCGTTAAACTATCATTATCCTTAATTAAATCCTGAGGTTTACCGGCAGCAACAATCTTACCACCTAGGCTACCGCCCTTTGGACCCATATCAATCATATAATAAGCATTGGCCATCAAATCAAGGTCATGCGTAATCATGATAACTGTTGCACCTTGTCTGATCAGTCCGTCAAACACCTTTAATAATACGTGAACATCAATAGGATGTAGTCCAACAGATGGTTCATCAAAAATAAACAGCGTATTTTTTTGCGAACGTTTCATATGCGATGTTAATTTCAACCGTTGTGCTTCACCACCTGAAAGACTCGGGGTGCTTTCTCCCAAGTGGAGATACTCCAATCCCATTTCTTTTAACGTAGTCAAAGTCTGTGTGATTGTTTCGTTGTCCTTAAAGACCTCAAGTGCCTCAGTCACATCTAAATCCAACACCTCGGCGATCGACATCCCATTCCACTTAACATCCAAGACTTCAGGTCTGAAACGTTTTCCATGACAAATAGGACAGACCTCCACCATGTCTGGCAAATACTGGATATCAAGTGAAATTTCACCGGTACCGCCACAAGTTGGACAAGCTCCTTGCTTGTTGTTATATGAGAAGTGACTTGCTGAAAACTTCTTCTCTTTTGCTTGTGGTTGACCAGCAAATAGCTTCCGCAAGTTGTCCATGATATTGGTATAAGTTGCCACTGTAGACCGCGCATTTTTACCAACTGGAGCAGCATCGACACTCACCACATGCTTCACATGCGCGGAATCAAAGTTTGCGATGTAGTCTGGTAACTGTTGATGTTGTCGTTGAGTATCAAAGGCCTTGAGTAATCCATCTAGAATCAAGGTAGTTTTACCGGCACCGGAAAATCCAGTAACCGCAGTCAGCCGATTGATAGGTAATTCAGCAGTCACATTATTTAAATTAAATCTTTGATTAATCGTCAGATCAATAGAACCATTTTCAAACGGTTCTTGAGCAACTTCTCGGGTCACTAACTGTTCTTTTCCAGTTAAAAATGGACCAATCAATGAATGCGGATTTTGCTTGATTTCAGTAGGGGTTCCTTGGGTAATCACTTGACCACCTTTTTCTCCAGAACCCGGTCCAATTTCAACAATCCAATCAGCCGCGTCAATAATCGATGTTTCGTGATCAACCACAACTAATGAATTACCTTGCTCGACAATTTGTTTGAAGATATTGATCATCCCTGCAACATTATCCGGATGAAGCCCAACAGAAGGTTCATCCAATACGTAAAGTACTCCAGTTGTCTGAGTTCTCAATGTTCTACCCAACTGGATTCGTTGCAACTCACCGGTAGAAAGTGTCGCACCAGCTCGCGCCATAGTTAAATAATCTAATCCGAGATCAAGTAATGGTTGCAGCTGATTTAATAATTCACTTGATAGATTATTAGCGATTTTTTGCATATCGTCTGGCAACCATTGCTTCAAATTATCAATAAATTCTGGTAATTGACCTAAAGCCAATTCACTGGCCTCAGCAATGTTCTTACCATCGATCAGTTGAGTTAATCGATCAGGATTGATTCGACTACCATGACAAACTGGACAAGTAGTGAATTTATAAAATTTGTTCAGCCGTTTCAGTGCAATCTCACTCTTGGTGGTCTGCATACTATCAGCAATGGCATTATATGCATTTTCATAAAGCGCATTGTCCATATGAAACACCCGACCATTTTTGGACGGAATATTAATACTGAATTTTCTTTGTTCACCATGAAGAACTGTCTCCACTTCTTCATCAGTTAGTTCATTAAATGGGACATCGATTCGCACTCCAGCCGCTTCTGCAACGATGGGCATGAAGTTTCGTCCTGGAATGTGCCAAGCGTTAACTGCACCCTCACGAATCGTTTTGGTTCGGTCACCGATCAATGTATCTGGATCAATTTGTTTGGTGACTCCTTACCCCTCACATTGAGGACAAGCGCCAACTGAATTAAACGCGAAATCTTCGGCACTAAAGGCATTGAATTTTACGCCACAAGTAGGACAAGTTATCACACCCATACCATCGCCGACTTTATCCATCGCTTCCGCAATCTTAATGGTTGGTGGAACTTGATGACCATTCGGACATTTAGGTGATCCTAGCCGTGAATAAATCAGTCGAATCACGTTAAAGATCTCTGTCATCGTACCAACAGTTGAACGTGCTCCTGGAACGGTTGGCCGCTGCCTTAAAGCTAGCGCAGATGGAATATGTTTGACGGATCTAACGTCACTACGACCGACCTGGCTGATTCGCCGACGAGTATATGTTGCTAACGCATCCAAGTATCGCCGAGCACCTTCTGAATATAAAATGCCCATAGCTAGAGAAGATTTTCCAGAACCTGAGAGTCCTGAAATGGCCACAAATTTATGTAACGGGATGTTAATGTCAATATTCTTTAAGTTATTGACGTTACCGCCAATAACTTCGATTTGTTCAGTTGATTTCATTAAGTATCCTCCCATTAATTTTATGCAAATAAAAACTGCTATTATAAAACATCTATAATAACAGCCTAAAATTAATCTTCAGAAATAACAATCATAATGTTTTTAGCTTTCCCCTAAAGTCAGCTAACCTGCGATAGCCTTTTTCAATCATGATATCTTGAAGTTCTTGGGAAATTCTATCAAAAATTGGGGTCCCCTCAGAACCAAATGCCGTACCAATCTGAACTAGGTCCGCCCCGCAAAGTACGTGTTCAAAAACATCCATCCCCGATTTAATACCACCAGTACCAATCATCTGAATTTCTGGTTTCAAACGCTGTCTAAATCCCCTAACGTTAGCCAACGCCGTTGGTTTAGCATATTCCCCTCCGAGTCCACCAAAGCCACCCTTAGGCTTGATCACGGCAGTTTCTGTGACCGGATCAATCACCAATCCGTTACCAATGGAATTAATTGAATTAACATACGTTACTGGATATTGATTAATGATAGCGGCCATCTCATCAAACTGTGTTAAATCAAAGTATGGTGGCAATTTCAATCCTAAACGTTTATCAAAAAACTTAAATATCTCTCCCAAAAGTTGCTCAACGGCGGCAAAATCATAGCCAACTTGAGGTTTTCCCTTAACATTTGGACAAGATAGATTAAGTTCTACCAAACCGTCAAAACCGCTCTGCTGAATTTCTCTTAACATTAGCAAGTCATCAGCCGGTGACAATCCAGCAACTGACAATATCACGTTATTGTAGCCAGCAGATTGAGCTTTCAGCACATAGGCCATATAGTAATCAAATCCGTGATTGGGTAATCCCATGGAATTAATACTTCCTAATGGCAACGCCCGCATGCGAGGACTTTCATTTCCTGCTCGCTCCTCGACTGTTGCACTTTTAGTAACTACCCCGCCGGCCTCTGAAGTTAAGATGCTATTCAAATCTTGGACTGTTGAGCACCGAATTCCCGCGGCATTTAGCAGTAAATTATCAAATGAAATCCCTGCAATTTCAGCTTGCATCGACACTTTAGTTTGCATGGGCTTCCTCCTGCTCTGTCCACTTCCATGGTGCTTGGTGCCAAGAAGATAAGAACTTGAACTGTTTTTCAGTGAATCGGCCCTCTTCAAACCCCTGTTTAATCACATCAGAATACGTGATCAATGGTGCAAGTTGCGTATTCGCATGGGCAAAGTTATTATCTGCATCTGGAAATTCATAAGTATAAATTGCAGCAACTCCGCTGACGATATATCCTGCCTTTCTGACAGCTTCAACGGCTTTTAAAACACTGCCTCCTGTGGAAATTAGGTCATCAATCAAGACAACTTTATCGTTCTTTGAAATTCTTCCTTCAATTTGTTTATTGGCACCGTGGTCCTTAGGCTTTGACCTAACATAAATCATCGGCAAACCTAGTTTCTGAGCTACCCAAGCTGCGTGTGGAATTCCTGCAGTTGCCACACCACCAATGACAGTGACTTCAGGATATTGGTCTTTAATAATTTTTGCCAACCCATCCACGATCAACTCCCGTAACTCTGGAATTGCTATGGTTAATCTAAAATCAGTATAGATAGGCGCTAACATGCCACTTGCATATCTAAACGGCTTATCTAGTGAAATACTAACAATATTATCATCAATCAGTTGCTGAACAATCTTATCGGTTTGCATTTAACCATTCCTCCATCATGTTTTGATATGCAGTTACTGGATCCGTAGCGTTGATAATTGGTCTACCGACTACCAACGCACTACTTCCCGCGTTAGCAGCCTCTGTTGGAGTGGATGTTCGTGATTGATCATCCTTTGGAAAATCATTCGGTCGAATACCTGGTGTAACGTACCAGAAGTCATCACCAACCTCTTTTTTTAAGGCAGAAAGTTCAAGTGGCGAAGTGATAACTCCATCAGCACCAGAATTTCGTGCCAGTTTTGCAAGTGCAACAACCTGATCTACCATTGGTAGCCTACTGTTTTGCTCTTCAGCTAATCCTTTGGGTGTAATCGAAGTCAATTCGGTGACCGCCAATAACTTAGGCGGCTGAACTCCTGCTTCACTGGCGCCTTCAAGCAACCCCTGCTTAGCTTGTTTGATCATTTCTGAACCGCCTAAGGCATGAACCGTAGTGAACGAAACTCCCATTTTACCAATCTGTTTCATACCTTTTCTCACCGTATTCGGAATATCATGAAGCTTCAAATCCAAAAAAACATCATATCCCAAGTTCAGCAAATTCCGAACAATACTAGGGCCTTCACCATAGAATAATTCCATGCCAATTTTGATAGTTAGCTTCTCATCAGGATTGAACCGCTGAATAAAAGAAACCAATTCTTCTTTAGAAGAAACATCTAAAGAAATGATTAATGGACCATCTTTTCGCATAAGCTACCTCCAAATTTTTGGCACAAAAAAAGCCCGAGATAACTGCGGAAGATAGTATTCACCCTGAATTCTATCCATTTGTCCCGCAAGTTCACGGACATTATCTATTCGTCCGCTTTTGGCTTCTCTGAACCAAATTAAAGCTTGTTATTTCTAATAACTTTATCATTACGAAAATTTATGTCAAGTCAAAATTATCTGACCAATTTCCTCTTGCATTATCTTTTTGTTCGTGGAATAATCAATCACAACAAAAATAACGAATGCCTGTGAGCATTCATTTGGAGGAACAACACATGGAAAATACTACTGTAAACTCGCACACTCATGGCTTAACTACTAGGCAAAAATGGACGATTGCTTCGACCAGTTCAGGATTTGCTTTGGAAAACATGGATGTGCTTTTTTTATCGTTTGCGATGAGTTCTATGATTACTGACCTCAACCTAAGTGGTGGAGCAGCTGGTATGATTGGATCAATTACCAATTTAGGAATGCTATTCGGGGGAATCTTGTTTGGCTTAGTTGGCGATAAGTTTGGCCGTGTCAAAACCTTCACTTATACAATTTTTATTTTTGCATTTGCAACTGCAATGATGGCATTAGCAAACAACATCACTTTGATATACATCCTAAGGTTCCTAGCAGGAATTGGAGCTGGAGGAGAATATGGCGTCGGCATCGCAATTATTGCAGAATCGTTTGCAAAAAATCAAATCGGTAAAATGACTTCCATAGCAGCAATTGGCGGTCAAATTGGTGCCATCTTAGCTGCGATTGCCGCCGCATTCATCATTCCAACTCTGGGTTGGCACGGATTATTTCTCTTAGGAATCATACCAGTTATCCTGACTTACTTTGTTCGTCGGCATTTAACGGAAACCAATGAGTTTGTCACTGCCAAACAAAGTAGTCGTCTTTCAACAAGTACTGCTGTTTTTAAATATATGTTCAGCTCACCAAAATTGGCTTATCAAAGTGTCGCTCTAATGATTATGACTACAGTACAAATTGCCGGCTACTTTGGATTAATGAACTGGTTGCCAATTATTGTTCAAAAACAACTTGGCTTAAATGTCTCAGGATCATCTCTTTGGATGATTGCGACAATTGTGGGGATGAGCTTAGGCATGATGACATTTGGTTCAATCCTAGACTTCTTCGGGCCACGCCGAGCCTTCGGAATTTTCCTAATTGCTTCAGCAATGATGGTTTATACCATTACTCTGGCGCATAGTACAGTAACATTACTAATTATCGGCGCGATTGTCGGATTCTTTTCAAACGGTATGTTCGGCGGTTACGGAGCTGTGATTTCACGCCTCTATCCAACTGAAATTCGTTCGACCGCTAATAATATTATCGTCAACGTTGGTCGAGCCATCGGTGGATTTTCATCAGTCGTTATCGGGATTTTAATGGATCACTACTCTCTAACGGTTGTGATGACATTCCTATCAGTGCTCTATATCATTAGCTTTATCACCATGATGACTTTACCAGGAATTAAAAAGTTGAGCACTCAAACTAAGTAAATAAAATTTAAAAAACGCAAACCATTTTTGTAGGTGGTTTGCGTTTTTTTGGTTTTATATATTCAAAACATTTTAATAATTTAATCCTTGCAACCAACAGGTGCTTCATAAATCATACTCAATTGCTCATAATAGAATTCGTAAAGGAGTCCTGCAATTATGACTATCGGAGAACGTATTAAAGAATTAAGAACTATAAACGGTATAACTCAGCAAGAACTAGCAGACAGTCTACACATATCCAGGCAATCAATCTCAAAATGGGAAAAGAATCTTGTCTGGCCAAGTTTTGCAAACGTAGTCGCGATAAGTGATAAATTCGATGTTTCGTTAGATGAAATGATAAGAGGAGATGAACAATTTATGGAAAGTTTAGAACACAGAAAAGTAAACACCAACATAGCTAAAATCATTGGTTTTGGAATTTTAATCGCAGTTATCGCGATAATCTTATCAGCCATCATCGGCTTTAAAGAAGAAAATCTTATCAATGTCATGAGTTTAATTCAGGCTATTGCCTTTCTCTATATGGCATTGAATGTCAACTGGCGAAAAATTAACGATAGTTTATCAACAAAAGGAATCATTAACGCAATCATTTGGTTTGCATCATTGGCTATTCCACAAATCACCGATTTTGTTTCTGGTTTTATCAATGGAATGAATCATTAACACCCAAAGGAGCGTGAGAAAAATTACTTCGTTATCAAAGAATAGTCTAATAATAAAAATCTTTGTCTTTTGGATCTTAATTAATTTTTTTGATTCATTTGTATTCAATCCGCTATTAAATTACCTATCGCCTAGCAAAAGTTCTAGTTTAATAATGGATGTTATATTCAAACTTTTAGAGATAAGTTTGGGTATTTTACTAAACTACTGTTTGCTAAAGCAACCCGTGTTTTGGAAGTTCAAGATAACTAAAAATACAGTTATACTTACTGGTCTACTTTTATTCATATTAATTATAAATTCGATACACTCTCCAAATCATATTCTAACAAGTCTGACAGTTGGGATAATCGCTGCTTTTCCAGAAGAATATCTATTTCGAGGAGTAATTTTAGGCGCACTATTAAAGGCAAATTCGGGCAGTTCAGCTAGAAATAATCTTATTAAATCAATTATCATATCAGCATTGTTGTTTAGCTTGTATCACTTTGGAAACATAACTAATCAATCACTAATGGCCACTATCGAACAGATGATTGAGGTTTTCGGTCTGGGCATTCTATTAGGAGTTTTATATGTACGTAAAGGTGGTTTGTTAATTCCAATCATTGCCCACTTTTCTCTTGATTATTGGGTTACAGTTCGAGAAGGAATATCAGATTCTTCAATACATGGATCGATTGTTGGCGCCATCATCCATTCGGGATTATACATATTACTGGCTCTAGCATTTCTAAATTGGCATCATCCCAAATCGTGGCAATTATACTATAAATTAAAGATTTCCTCGATTATTCATAGAGTCTAAATATAATAATAGAGGCGCAGCATATTATTAATTATAAAATGGCAGAAGCCACATTATTATTCATCCATTTTCAAAAAATAGATAGCTTAAATGGCTAAACAAGCGTAAAATCTTAGGTAGATGAAAACGGTTACACCACATTCGTCGGTCATTTTCAAAACTACTCTTTTAAGGAGACGATTAATTATGAAGGCAGCTGTATGGCACGGTGTTAAAGATATTCGCGTTGAAGATGTTGAATTAAAGCCTCACAAAGACAATGAGGTTGTTATTAAAGTCGCTTGGGCAGGAATTTGTGGAAGTGATCTGCACGAATACTTAGAGGGTCCGGTCTTTATTCCAGTTGATCATACCGATGAACTGACCGGAGGACATGCTCCACTAACTATGGGACATGAATTTTCTGGAGTAATTCAAGAAGTAGGTCCTGATGTAACCAAGTTCAAGGTTGGCGATCACGTATCTGTTAATCCAACTATTACGCATCATGATACACCTGATGATATCGATGTTTACGATGGCTACAGCTTTATTGGATTAAGCAATGATGGTGGTTTTACCGCCCTCGTTAATGTCCCAGAAGAAAACTTATACAGTTTGCCAAAAGACTTTCCGCTAGAGCTAGCTGCTACAATTGAACCAACTGCCGTGGCTGTTCAAGCCGTTAAAGAAGGTAATTTAAAATTCGGTGAGACTGTTGCAATCTTCGGTGCGGGCCCTATCGGCGTTTTAGTTGCTGCCGCTGCAAAAGCTGCTGGTGCTACTAAAATCATTTCCATTGATCTATCTGAAGTTCGACTAGATAAAGCAAAAGAAATGGGTGCAACAGATGTTATCAATCCCGCAAATGAAGATGCCATCCAAAAGATACATGAAATCGTTCCAAATGGTGTTGATGTTTCCTTCGAAGTTGCTGGAGTTCAGCCTACATTTGAACAAGCAATCGATGCAACTAAAGCTCGGGGGAAAATGGTAATTGTTTCGATTTTCGCACACCCTATTCAATTCGACCCAATGCAACTAATGAATTCTGGTGTTCAAATCACCACTACCATCGCTTACTCAATGAAGACCTTCCAACAAACCGTTGATTTGGTTACAAGCGGTCAAATTAATGTTAAACCTGTAATTACTAAACACATTGATTTAGATGATATTGTTGAAGACGGATTTGAGGCATTAACTTCCGACAAATCCCAAGCAAAAATCTTAATCGATTTGGAAAAAGAACAAGCTTAATATACTGAAAAAATAAACGATTTGATTAAAGCATAACTGAGAACGCAAACCATCTTCTATAAGATGGTTTGCGTTTTTTTGATTTTGATACCTATGTCACTAGTATTAATAAGTTAACGCAACTAATAGGTACTCCACTTATACCTATATGTTGTTCATAATAGAATTAGTTAAAACCTCTGTCTTTCCAGCAAGCTTTTCCAGCACAAAAACATCCTGTGCTCACATTAGTTCGAGAATATCAGCAACTGTTTGTCAGACATGTTAACACAAAAGATAATTGAAGGAGGCAAGCAATCTTATGTTTTATCATCGCAGTAGTTGCATCACATATATAACCATGATGTAATAAAAAAGTAAGCAGATTAAACTTTTTCAAGAATGGAGAACACACAGTGAGTACTAACATTAGCATTATCATAATTATTATCGCCATATTATTTGCACAAAAAATACTCATTCCTAGAATGAAATTGCCTTGGATCAAGGCAATTCTCCCAGTTTTAATCCTGGTTATTGGGTTATATTTCGTAATTGTCTCTTCATCTGACATAAAGACAAAACTAATAAGTGTCGGATTGATTGCCTTGCTTAGTCTGATTACTTTACTGATGGCCATAACTAGTAGTGAATCATATAGAAAATAAATTCAGTGAACATTTCATTGCGAATAGCCAGTTTAAACGTCACCTCAGGAATTTTTTGGTAGGCGTTTTTTATTGTTCCCATCCATTTTAAGTTACTTTTTTGTACTTAAGGCACTTAAAAGTGCGTACTATACAGCTAATCAGCTTGTAGATATGATGAATTAAAATACATAAGGAGATATGCAATGATTAATTCATTATCAGACACAGTTGAATTGAACAACGGAACAAGAATTCCTGGATTAGGATTAGGCGTATTTCAAATTTCAGAAAAAGATACTCCTGAAGTAGTTAAGAACGCCATTGTAAATGGTTATCGTTTAATCGATACTGCAGCTATCTACGAAAACGAAACTGGAACTGGTGAAGGTATCAAAGCCGGCTTAAAAGCGGCCAATCTATCTCGAGAGGACATATTTGTTACCTCAAAAGTGTGGAATGATCATCTTTCTTATCAAGAAACTATTGATGCGTTTAATGCTAGTCTGGACCGTTTGAATTTGGACTACTTAGACTTATATCTAATTCATTGGCCTGGCGATAGCGCATTTGAAGAATCATGGAAAGCCTTAGAAGATTTATATAGAGATGGCAAAATCAAAGCTATTGGTGTCAGCAATTTCGAGATCCATCACTTGGATCAATTATTCACTTTTGCTAAGGTTATTCCCGTAATTAACCAAATCGAATTGCACCCCAGATTATCACAGGTCGAATTAAGACAATATAGTGAATCTAAAGGTATCAAAGTGCAAGCTTGGTCACCACTTATGCAAGGAAAATTGTTGTCTGATCCAACAATTGAAGCAATTGCTAATAACCATAACAAGTCTACTGCCCAAGTGATTCTACGCTGGGATATCCAACAGGACATCTTGATAAACGTCAAATCAACTCACGTGGACAGATTGAACAGTAACGCTGATGTATTCGATTTTGAACTATCAGACGAAGAAATGACTCAATTGAATGAATTGAATCAAAACTTAAGAGTTGGTCCAGATCCCGATACATTTAACTTTAAGTAGTTAATAAAAATTGGCAGTTGATTTGGGACCAAACACTTTGTGATTATATTTGAAATATTTACTACCAACAACTTGTTTCATATAACTTAAGATTACTGGTAAATATTTGTGGCAACGAGCAACCATCCTGTTACATGCTCTTCGGACGCCTCTGTTTATCTTCAAATTTATTAACTTGCGTAAAAAAATTAAGAAATCATCCGCATAATAAAGATGATTTCTTATAAATTGAGATAGATTTGATTTCCTATACACGTCGTTTTGAAAATATCAAAATACCAAACAAAATAAATATTAATGAGTACAATAAATTACCTGTAACTAATTGTTTAACTGTTAAATGCGTTATGTCTTTATAGCTCGGATTAGCTAGCTGATTAGTAATATTAAGCATGTTAAACGGATTCCATTTAGACCAACCAGAACTAGAAGTTGCTACTCTATTTATAAATGACGAAATTCCTTAGCCTAAAAAGCAAAGCCCAATTCCAAATGCAATCGCGGCTGAACCTGTATTGGTTATACTAGCGATTAAAAACACTGCAGTAATAATAATTAACGTGCCCATTAAATCAATAAGTGTATTAATCAACAAATTCTGCCAAATGGGTAAATTATATAAATACTCACTCGAAAAACTAGGACTTTTCCCAATAATAACAATCTTCAAAATGACCGTAAACAATACCGATAATATATGTAAATAAATGTCATATCCTATAACAATTATTAGCTTAGTTATGTAAATAATCGACCTGCTATTTACACTGTAAATAAGTTTTTTTATCGTTCCGTACTGAAATTCTTCGGATATCAAAGATGCGCTGACTATGATTAGGATTATTGCACTCCACTGAAATCCTGCGAACGCTGATGAAATATAAAATTTAGAATCTTGATTCTTAGCCATCATTGCAACAACTAACATCAATATAAATAGAATTATCGGAACTATTTTGGACGAAGTCTTTTTAATTATTTTATATATTTCTTGTCTTAATAAATTTATCATCTTAACCTCCATATACTAGTCTATAAGTCTCAATAGCGACGTTTCTAAATCATTGCTCAACCTATCCATATCAATAATATCTATATTATTTTTAAAGATAATTTTGCAAATATCATTAATTGAATTAGGGGAATCTATCAACGCCTGAATCCGTTCCCCATTGTTTAGAACATTATTTTTCAATCCAGCATTTGAAAGAAGTTTGCTACACAAGAAGTTATCACTTGTTTTCAAAGTTAAATAGTTGTTTCCAACTTCCCGTAACTCTTTTAATGAGGTCTTGGTCACTATCTCTCCTTGATTTATAACAATCACTTGAGTAATCAATTTTTCTAATTCACTTAATATGTGGCTTGAAATTAAAAATGATATCCCCGTTTTTGACAGTTCTATTATCAAATTTCTTAAATTAACGTTAGATTTAGGATCTAAACCATTCATAGGTTCATCCAAAATGACTAACTTAGGATTATTAATCAATGCAATGCATATACCTAGCTTTTGTTTCATACCTAGGGAATAATTTTTCACCTTTTTTGTGATAAAGGAATTCATTTCTAAACTGTCTAATATTTTTTGAGTATTGGTGTCTATTTTATTCTCAAAGGAATACATCTTTAAATGATCTAGTCCTGTTAAATACGGATAAAGTGATGGATTCTCTATTAATGCACCAATCTCATTAAAGTTAGAATGGTGATGATATGATGTTCTTTCTCCTTCAATAAATATATCTCCTTTATTTGACGGAGTTAAATTTAAAATTGACTTCATAATTGTAGTTTTCCCAGCTCCATTAGGGCCGACCAGTCCAACAATTTCTCCTTTACCAATCGAGAAAGTTATATCTTTTAAAACTATTTTTTTGTGAATGCGCTTAGTTAATCCTGTAACTTGCAAAATAGTAGTCATAAATGCCTCCTTATCTATTAATAGCGTACCATTAGCAGTCTTATAAAATAAGTTTTAGTGAATAGTTTAATTAAATTTAACAAAAAAGTCGCCTCCCAAAGGAAGACGACCCTATACACTATTTATCTTCAGTTTTCTTAGTCAAAGCGGACTCAATTACAACCGAAGAATTTTGGTTATTGATATTAATTTTGGTAAACATCTCACTGCTCGAACCTGTCAGCATCTCATAAGTATCGCTATTATAGAGAGTGATTCTGACCGAATAGCTATTTTTCAAGTTTTCAGCAAATTCATTTAACTTTTCTTTGGAAGCAAGGTTAATGACCGCTGTCCATTTAATTGGATAAACATCTTCACCAGCTTGAAGCGTACTTACTTCCGAATCACTTAATCCAGTGAACGGAATCTTGTTATCACTGTTCATAAACTCAACACTCTTAACATTAAATGCCATTTGCTTATTCCTCGCTTAATTCGAATGTACCAAGATGGATTAGTAATTTGCCACTGTCAATTTTGATCTGTTGGCCCAAACAAGCTGTGATTATGATGTCGTCGGTAAACCAACTGATCATATAATTCCAAACCAATTAAAATAATTACACTAGTGACCAGCAAATGTGAAACTATCCAAAGTCCCAGATCATAAATGATGGCAAACGGCAAAATTACCCATATCCACTTAGTCAGCAATTTATAAGATAACATACAAAACAAAACAACTATTAATAATAACATCTTTAAATTTATCTCCCAGATTTATATGACCACTTATGACGCATTAAAAAAATGTAATTTTACATTTACGCACAAATTTGCAAGTTGAACCGAGACCTTAGTCATTAGAACTAATCAATTAATTCTATAAACTTCAGTGTGTGATGGTAGCAAATTATCAGAAATAATGATCCATGTTCCCCATAGACTTACAAGCATAACTACGATACTTATCAAATAAATCATTTTGTATAACGAATTATATTTAGTGTTACGCCACATTACGTAAATTGGTAAGATAACTCCAATTGGCGGGACGATAGCAGAAACCAGAGATAAAACCACTAACATCAAGCCCTCATTACTATTTTGATACAATTCATCATTAACTCTAGTCTGGGTTCTTCGCTTATCAATAATTTCTTGATTGTTATTCGCATAATTAGCTTTAATACTCTCATCACTTTTCATCAAATCATCCAGCGATATTTCATAAAGATCACTTAACATTAATAAATTATCTATGTCGGGATAAGTGCGGCCATTCTCCCATTTAGAAATAGATTGTCGCGAAATATGTAAAATAGTAGAAACTTCATTTTGTGAATATCCATGGTTCAATCGTGCTTCTTTAAGCTTTACTGATAAAGAGTTAATCATATTCGCCTTCTTTTTAATTTTTTAAACGCAAACTTATCCTTTTAAGTTTGCGCTTTTTATATATAAAACCATCGTGTCTACCAGACATAGCTTGAATGCCATCTTGCCTGTTTCTACTATGTAGGTAAAGGAGGAATGCTTATGAACATCAGGAACCCATCAACGAACTAATCCAGATGTCGCTTTGGTTGTAAAAATATTAGCAACGTCAAACTAACCGACAACACAATCGTCATTAACAAATCTCCAGCAAATCCACCCAACATTTTAGCCAAGTTAGCAGGTGTAATCGTCAGTCTAAAAGTCGGACTAAGCCCCATTGCTATTCCATTTATGATAATCGCTATTGCAAAAGTCGCAATCATCATCGCCGTTTTCTTCACATTGAATCTCTGCCAATCAGAATAATGAATGGTCAAAATAACCATACTAACGACCAACAAAATTGGCACGATTACCGTATGAAAACCTTCGACTCTAAAAAGCTCAATATAGCTTAAAAACAACAAGATAATTCCCAGATAGTATGAATATCTCTCAATTCTATGACTCTTAGTAGCCTGTTTATCTCGCTCGGCGTAATATTCCAGCATACGGTCATCTCGCAGTAAGTCATCCATCGAAACATTAAATATAGAGCTCATTTTGATCAAGCTGTTAATATCTGGATAATTACGACCGTTTTCCCAGCTAGAAATTGTTTTTCGTGAAACATATAACTGTTTTGCCAATTGTTCTTGGGTCATCCCCTTATTTTTACGACAAAGTTTTAATTTTTCAGCAACGTTCATATATCCTCCTGAAAGACCAATATAGTTCACAAAAATCATCATCCTAATAATACCATAGGGTATTGCATGTCGAAAAAAAACCTAAGTTAATCAAAATAATCCCACATTTTTTCTCAACATCTTAATAAATAAAATCAAATTGGAGGCATTCCATTATGTCAGAACTAATAAAAAATCTCACTTATTTTTTGTTGTACCTCAGTGTCATTGGCCTAGTTATAAGCCTTAAAAATCTATCACTTACGAAGAGACAAATACTGTGGTTTAACATCACGCGTGTCATGATATTAGTTGTCGCACTCGTTTTGCTTTTTACTACTATTGTGCCTGTTTTTATTCACTAATTGGTTGATAAAATAGTCTAGTCGCATGAACGAATTTTTTAACTCTCTTTTTTTAAAGTAATCAGTTTTTGTCACATCATTGCAGAAAACAAAATTCAGTCAGAATAACTGAATATTCTTATGTTATTCTGTGCTTCCACAATATTATTAATCGCATTATTTATAACACTTAAAAAGGAAAGAAGCGTAATCTTAAACAACTATGCCTCTTTCCTTTTTAATTTATTTTTTTCTGTAGATAGTAAATTTTAAAATTATGAATAAAATAAATGACACTGATAGGACTATTACATTTTGATATATATCAAAATGTCCAGAATAGACACCCAATAGAATTACAACAAAAAGATATGTAATCATGCCAATAGCGTACGATTTAAAATTCAAATTAATTGTCTCCCCTTATCATTAATCCGATTATCTATGTATCTTCTACACTCAAGCACGTTGAATGGTTTCATACGTATCTTAGTTCAATTAAAAATATTAATTAGCAGCAACGCATAAACCATTATCACGAAAGGCCAAGTAAACGAAATGTATTTAAAATATGTTTTCCTTCTTTCGGCATCATGAATTCTACTATTTATTATGTACATTAGTATATTCGCAATAAGAAAAGGTAGCGCAAATCCTAAAATTATTAAGTAATTAGCTTTCATTAATATCACTCCAATCACAATTTGAGCTTACTATTGATTTATCGAACAATATAATAATCTCATTAAATCAATGAAATAAAAAGAAACCAATGGTTTCATGACCAAATGCAACCAAAGGTTTCCACACAATTGAAAGTTTGAAATATCATATTCGCTTAGCTCCAACATTAAGAAGCAACACCATACCGACACTCCTATTTAATACGATAAACGGTTGTGTTGGCAGGATGAATCCAATTATCACTTATGATTGCATAACAACTTAAGGCACTTACTAATATTGCAATGACCGAAACGAACATAATAGTTTTATATAAACTGTTATATTTTGTATTTCTCCAAATAACATATGCTGGAATAACTAATCCCAATGGAGGAATGAGCGTTGATAAAATAGAAATAGCAATCAACATTAATCCCTCAATATTATTTTGATAAAACTGAGTGTTCACCCTTTTTGATTTTTCTAGACTGTCTTTTATTTCTGTATTGTTTTCTTCAATTCTGGATTTTAATCCCTCGTTGTTCTCTCGTAATAAATCATCAACTGAAATTTTGTAAATATCACTCAACTTAATTAAATTGTCTAAATCAGGATATACAACTCCTCGTTCCCACTTAGAAACTGCCTGTCTAGAAATATGTAAAATAGTTGCAACATCATTTTGAGAAAGTCCATTATTTATTCGTGCTTCTTTAATATGAAACGCTAAATTATTCGTAATATTCCTCCTTATAATAAGTTCACAATTAACAATAAATATTATTTTAACGGTAAAAATAACATTTATAAAATATTATATCAACACAGTACTGGTATGGGATAAAAACATAAATTCGCATACTAAATATTATGTAAGGTACTAGTCAAATTACACGTTATGCCGTTAAAATCACAGATATTAATTGTTGCACTCGTTTTGCTTTTTACTACTATCGTGCCTGTTTTTATTCACTAATTGGTTGATGATGTTCATATATTCGTCTATGACAAAACAAACCACCCACGATGAACTGTGGGTGGTTTGTTATTTTACTATTCAATTGTATTTTGCGAGTCAATTAATACTTGTGCACTATACTGATCAATAAAAACTCGATTACAATACTGTGCTTTCAAAGTTGCAATTAAGGCTGGAACGGTTTCCACTTTATTCACAGCAACAATTGAATGTTCTTTATGTTTAAGATTACTAAGAGGCGTCGTAACCAATCTTTCTTCTAGCTTGGAATTAACAATGTTTCCTTTGTCATCAATGAAATGTCCCAGTATATCTCCAACTGAATTATCTCTTATTTCTTGTTTTTCTTCATCATCAAAGTAATTCATTTCGTTCAAAATGGGACTATCTTCAATCGCATCTAGGGAAATCAGCGCAATATTAGCAAGCCTACCCAATTTCTCAAGATATCTAACTAAAGACTCTTTTTCAACTAATTCCTTCGTTGATGAGTTGTCAAAAATAACTGGCAATGGTAAGAAGTTGGCAGTTGACTGATAAGCATTCGCCAGTTTAAATCCTGTTTCATAAGTGAATATTTCATACTTAGGTGACGTAACCATTCCCATTAAGGATAGTACAACAACGTCCCTAACTTTCTTATCGTCAAGATAGGCCGCAACTTTGCTTAAAGATTCTCCACCACCAAAACCAATAATATCCCCGCTCTTGACTAATCCATCTAAGTATTTTGCAACTGAAGATGCAACTTTATCAAGAATCTCGTTTCGATCATTTTGAGATGTGGAAACGACAGTGAAATCAGCGGTTGGAAAAAATTCATGAAGTCGTCTGGATAGTACCTTTGCATCTCTAAGATTGTCGTTAACAGTGATAGTAACAAATCCATTTTCACGGGCAAGTGAGAGCATTCTTGAAACAGTAGCTTTTGATATTCCCTCTTGTTTCGCTAACTGACTTTGTCCAACACCCTCAACGTAATAAAGTCTGGCCAGCCTCAACATTTGTTCACGTTTGTCAATGGTACCTATTGTATCCACCTCCGACCAATTTAATTAATCATTATCTATTGCAGAAAAGTCCTTGTAAAAATCCTTAACTCTATTATACGCATGTTTATACATCTTAAAGTATTGATTATAAATTTCGTGCTTTTCCTTGTTTGGTAGGACTCGTTGATCAATTTTAATCCATTTTGATACATCTTCTGGATTAACTGCATTGATACCAATACCGGCTAAAATTGCACTACCTAAGTTTGCTTCTCCTCCTGATTTGGTTGTTAAAACTGTCTTCCCTGTAACGTCTGCAATCATTTGCACCATCTTTTTAGAATTGCTAACGCCACCGACCAGAGTTATTTCATCACCAATTTCGGTTCCAAATGTCTCAATACTTTGTCGAACAGAGTATGAAATTGCTTCTTGAAATGCATTATACAACTCATACTTTGTAGTTTTTAATGATAATCCTAAAATAGTTCCTCGGACAGTAGAATCCCATAATGGGCTTCTCTCTCCCATGAAATATGGCAGAACTAGTAAGCCGTTACTTCCAGCTGGAACATCCATACTTTGAAAATCTAGTTCCTTTGGCCCATCATTTTCATCTAACTCTTTTTCAAATTCTTTAACGAACCATGCTATTATTGCTCCTGCGGTGTTCGCTCCCGCAAAATTGTAGTACAAATTTTTAGGACGGTAGGCATATGGCCATATAATCAAGCCATTATCCCTTAATGGTTTTTCTGTTACCAGTGCTGCATTCATTGATGTTCCTAAAGCAACCGTTACCTCTCCTGGTTTAACAACACCGGTACCTACTGTGGCTGGCCCCACATCAACACCCGTATTGAATACCGGTGTTCCCGCTTTAATTCCTAATCTCTGTGCCCATGCCTCAGTAATCGATCCTGCTGATTCCGTGCTTGTAACAAACTTCTGAGGCAATTTTTCTGTATCCAAACCTAATTTATCAGCGATTTTTTGAGACCACTTATCTTCATTAATATCAAAAATTCCAGCCAAATTGCCGGCAGCAGAATAATTAATACTAGTTTGTCCGGTAAGTTGCAATATTACATAGGATTCAGGAGGCAAAAACTTATCAGTTTTATTATACAAATCTGGTTTATTTTCTTTTAACCACATCAACTTCGTATAACCATAGTATGGATCAGATAAATTAGCAGTCGTATCCATTAATTCACCATCACTAACTAACTCCTTAACTTGATCGGTTTCTTTTGTTGCACGACGGTCCATCCAAATTAAAGCTGGTCCTAAAACATTCCCATCCTTATCTACAGGAATTCCGGAACCTCCATATAATCCATCAATGCCAATAGCCACGATATCTTCATCATCAACATGTGAAGATAGTTTTCTAATTACCGCTGTTACTGCATTAAGCCAGTCTTCTGCATTCGCTTCAGCCCATCCAGGATGTGGAGTGGCAAAAGAATAGTTGTCCTTTTTCTGAGCAACAATTTCACCCGTAGTAGTCATCAAAATAGCTTTAGTTCCTGAAGTTCCTATATCAATTCCTAATATATACTTTGCCATAAATTACTTACTTCCCTTCCACACTTTCATCCTCTAAACCTGTAGTAACTTCAAAATCTCTACTTTCTTGAGGCTTTAACATAATTAATGTCCCAGCTTCTTTTGCCGCTGTTCTACCTTCGGTTCGACTAGTTGCAGGAAGTGCAAATGCAGCAACCTGCAAATCAGGATTATACATAAGCCAACGTGTAACATATGGATATTGCTTAGTATCAAATGAAACTTTAACCGTATGGATATCATCCATTTTCATTCTAAATTCAGCTTGCTCAGCAAATTTATTAAGCTCATCACCGAAGAACACAATTTCAGGATCGAAATGAGTAATATCGTCTAGCTTATTAATAAGCTTACCCGACTTAGATACCTCACCTGTAAAATCAAGCCATTCTTTAGTTGGATGAATATGATCAGGAATAGATGTGCGCAATTCAAATGCTCTATCAGGAATATTTTGCATAATTTCGGCGCCTTCAACAAACTTGTAATTGATGTGTGTTAAATACTGAAGTGGCATGTCTTGATACTCTGAAAGATTTTTAACGAACATCCGAACATCAAATAATGCGCTCCCTTTTTTCAGGGTAACTGATGGTTCTGCGAAATAATGATCACCAAAACCTTTAACATATTCAACTTGACTACTTATTTTTATCTCGTCATCTTTAATATCGATAACTGACGAATCCATTGGTGTCAAAGGAAATTCACCATGCGCGTAATGATCATCTTCAGGTCCAGGATTTCCACTAGACAATAATCCCGAATGAAACAAAAACGGACCATATGAATCAGTAATTTGTTTTCCTGAATAAGGTTGCTTAAATGTATTTTTCATCTTTAAATCAAAATTATCAAACATGGCTTCCCAAATCATCAAGCCTTCAAATGGCAATATTACTAAGTAACCACGAGAATTCTTTATCTTAATAGCTTCAACTCCGGATGAATATTTAAAGCTAGAAACAATAAATTCATCATTTTTAATCAAAATTCGTTCACTATCTTCAAAATAATCTTTGTACAATTTAAATGTTGTCATTCTTTGCACCTTCTTTGAGACCGTCAAACGGATGTTTAATGTAATGGTAAGCATAAACAATCATTGCCCCAAATGTTAAGAAGTGAACAGCAAATGATATGGTCATTGAGCCAGTAACATCAGCAACATATCCTTGAATTGCTGGCCAAACTCCTCCACCAACAACCATCATAACTAACATTGCGCCAGCTGTTTCTGTTTGATGAGGATCTTTTATAAACCCAAGGGTTTCAGTGTATATAGTTGCGTAGCCGGGTCCCATCAAACCTGATACCAAGATAGCAACATACACACCATTAAAACTTCGGTCAATCATCATGTAACCAATAGCAATGAATCCAAGAACTGAATACCAAAGTAATACTTTCAAATGAGGAATCTTTCTCATAAGATAATCAGCTAATATACGACCGATGAAGAAAGCAACATAACTACCAATAACAAAGTTTGAAGATGTTCTTTCATTAATAGAATGATCCAAGTCTAAAGCCAGTCGAATAGTAAATGACCAAACTGAAACTTGCAAACCAACATACATGAATAATGTGAACATACCATAAGTAAAATTATGGTTTTTTAACAGATTAAGTACAGTTCTACCAAGATTTTCCTTTGGAACATCAACTTTTTGTTTTGGTTTACCACTTGGAAATTCAGTTATCAAAAATAAAATAATCATAACGGCGATCACTATAACAATATATTTATATGGTTGTAATGTTTTTTGTAAAGCCTCTTCGCCTAATCGAATTCTTGCACTACCAGATAATTTGCTAAGTTGCGTATCTAAGTTAGTACCACCAGAAAAAATGAGATACTTACCAAGCAAAATTCCTGCAATAGATCCAAAAGGAAGAAAAGTTTGAGAAATATTCAAACGTAGTGTTCTTTGTTTCTCGGGTCCTAAAAGTGCTGAGTCTGTATCCGCAGCTGTTTCAATAACAGTCAATCCTGTGGCTAAAACAAACAAGGCAGCTAAAAAGAATCCATAAGTTGCTGCAGCAGAAGCAGGGAAGAATAAAACACATCCAATCAAATATAATAGCAGACCAATAATAATAGTTAGTTTGTAAGATGTACGCTTAATTAACCAAGATGCTGGAATATCCATTAAAAAATATCCTAAAGAAAAAGCACTTTGTACATAGGCAGATGCCAAATTACTCAACTGAAAAATCGACTTAAATTGAGTAATCAAAATATCATTTAAACTGGCCGCTGCTCCCCACATAGGGAACAATAAAGATACCAATACGAATTGAAAAACTGGCATTTTACTAGTATAGCCATTATCAAGTTCCTGGCCTTCAAACTTAATAAAACCAAAACCATGTTTCTTTTGAGCTTGCATATATAACACTCCTTCTAGTCAAATATTCTACAAAAAACAAAGAAAACGTTTTCATTGAAAATAAGTATAGCACCTTAATGAAAAAAATTCCATTTATTTTTTGAAATTAATTTTAACACGGTGTTTCTGTGCCTATCTTATTACGAAAAAGGCTACTAATTTATTTTAAAAATAAATTAGTAGCTGTTTTGAGGTTAATTATCAAATATTATTATCTAAAAACATTAATTATATCAGCCCATACGCATCCACAAACAACCATATCGATAAGCCAATAGCGCCCACGACAACTATTCCACTCATTATTCTGTCTGGAATCAGTCTGACAATTTGCGGACCAATCAATCCACCGATGAAAAATCCTAGCGCCAGTGGAATAACTAATAGCCAATAAATTCGTGATCTAAAAGAATAAATAATGGCTGCTAATAAGTTGGATGCTCCTAGTGAGACATTCTTTAAAGCGTTATATGTAGTGAATTCATACTTGCCACTTCTAGATAATAAGGCTAACAGCATAACTCCACCTGCAGCACCAAAGTATCCAGTATACGCACCGACCACGATAATCATGGCATCAAATCCAATTGAACGGATTCTGCTGACCCGTCTGACCTCTAAAGTCTTTGCAGATGGTGGAAATGCTAGTAATAATCCAGCAGTTAGAACGAAAAATGGTACCACCTTTTCAAACATGTCAGCCGGTTGTTCGAGCAATAAAACCGCACCGATTACACTACCTACCAGTGTTAGTGGTAATACTTTCCACAAATCACTCATGTGGTGCCTTAGTTCTCTTCTTGAAGAGATTGTGGCTCCCGCTCCAGCCAATACTAGCGAAACTGTGTTAGTCATATTAGCAAACACAGGTGGCACTCCCACGGCGAGTAAAGCCGGATAAGAAACTAGTGAAGCCATCCCCGTAGTTGCACTCATAATTCCCGCAACAATACCTGCTGGAAATAAAATCATTATCGCTTGTAACATATCAACACGAATAATTCATCATCCCATTTCGTTTAACTACTATATATTAAACCACATTTTAAACAACAAAAAACAGCAGGAACCCTATTAGAGTCCCTGCTGATTAATCGACTATTTAATTATTCCAACTGTTTGGCAAATCAAGTAAACATTCAAAGCAATTAGAACGACACTGGCTGTCCAAGCAGCCCACTTGACCCAAGTATGGTTAGCGAATCGACCCATCAACTTCTTATCACTAGTGAAGATGACCAGTGGGATAACCGCGAATGGCAATGCCACACTCAAGAATACTTGTGAAAATGTCAAGAGATCTTCAATCTTAGCTTCGTTTCCATGATAGTAAATAGCGAAAGCTAGAACTGGTGTTACTGAAATCAATCTAGTCAATAATCTTTGTGCCCACATTGGCATCTTCAGGTTAATGAAACCTTCCATGATGATTTGACCGGCTAATGTTCCAGTGATCGTTGAACTTTGTCCAGATGACAGTAATGCTACAGCGAACAACATACTTAGCATTGGACTAGCAATTGCACCAACGATTTGCGGATTGTTCAATGAGTTGAACAAGTCAACGAATCGACCAAGTGTACTGTTAGTACCGAAGAACAATGCTGCACCTAATACTAATAGTAAACTGTTAACGATGAAGGCAACGGTTAATTGAATATTTGAATCGATCGTTGTGAACTTGATTGCTTTTGCAAGAGCCTTTTCGTTATTTCTATCAACTTCGCGAGTTTGTGAAATTGATGATCCAAGGAACAAATCATGAGGCATAACTGTGGCACCGACAATTCCGAGTGTTAAGTAAAGCATGGACTTGTTAGTAATAATATCCTTAGTAGGAACGTATCCAGCAAACATTTGCTGCATATTTGGTTGTGCCAAAGCAACTTCGTAGAGGAAGACTGCTAAGATAACAACTACTAAAGTTGCCACAATAGCTTCAATCTTTCTGAATCCTAAACGCATCAATAATAACAAAATCAAAACATCAGCCGCTGTGATGATAATTCCGACAATTAACGGAATGTGGAACAGCAACTCGATTGCAATCGCTGATCCAATAATTTCAGCAACATCCGTTGCCACAATTGCAAGTTCTGTAATAACCCAGAGTGCGAAGCCACCCCATTTTGAAGTGTGTTCGCGAGTTAACTGAGCTAAATCTTTTCCGGTTACAATACCTAGTTTAGCTGCCATGGATTGTAGTAACATGGCGATCAAACTAGAAATCATTACCACTGATAGTAACTTGTACTTAAACTGTGCTCCACCAGCGATTGAAGTAATCCAATTACCTGGATCCATATACCCAACCGCGATTAGAACTCCGGGTCCGGTGTAAGCTGCTAATGTTCGCCAGAATCCAGCATTATCTGGAACCTTGATGCTTCCATTAACTTCATCCAAACTCTTTTGACTCTTCTTGCTCTCTACCTTTTCAACTACTGCTTTTGAGTCGTTTTCTGGTGACTCAGTCCAAACACTTTCTTTCATAGAAGAATGCCCTCTTTCCATTGGCTTGAAATTTGGGTAACTATCTTGAGGTTTCACTTTGAGTGAGCACTCAATTAATTTCCAAAGCTTATTATAGACCCTGCCGAAAAAGTGTCAACCATTAGTATGAAAATATTTGAAAATTTGACATTCCTCAGCTGGTCGATATAATCAAATCGTATGTCATCGACTAAATAATTGAGGAGTCAAACTGTGTATAAACCTGAGTTAGAACTATATTATCAAGCTGGTACATTAGATAACTTCACCGAAAAACAGCTAAAGATCTTAACGGCTGCGATCCAAATATTTTCTGAAAAAGGTTATGAAAATACTAGTACCAAAGAAATCGCTGAAGCTGCCGGCGTAGCTGAAGGAAATATCTTTGCCAAGTTTAAAAACAAACGGGGATTACTAAATGCTATCATCGAACCCGTTTTAAATCGTGTCTTTCCATCCACTATCGATTCATTCATCCAGGACAAACTTTCCCAAAATTATTCTAGTACCACAGAGTTCGTCCACGCCCTATTGATTGATCGAATGGACATGGTTAAAGACAATGATAAAGTATTTAAAATATTTTTTACCGAGCTTTTTTATGATCATCAAGTCAGACAAAACTTGATCAACATTTTCCCCAATATTTATTGGCAAAAATTAAACACATTGATTGATGAATTAAAGGCCGATCATATCTTAAATTCACTGCCTAATAGCGACATTATTCGGACTCTTTGGTCCATCATGGGTGGCTTGGTGCTAGGGTATCTGTTCTTCAATCAACCACTTGATGACAGAACTATCGATTCAGGTATGACTGCTTTAATAGAAGCAATCGAACCCAAAGTTTTTTAAACAATATTCAAATATCTAAATCCAATAAAAAACACCGTAAAATCATAAATTCCGATTTTTCGGTGTTTTTGCGAACTAGATTATTCAAACATTTGAATTAGTGATTAGCTAAATACTCACTGATTTTGGCGATAGAAATCAGATTAAAATTGTGTTGGTGCGCAAACTCCACCAAATCTCGCCCCTTTGCCATATGACCATCTGGTTTAATTATTTCACAAATATAAGCAACTGGACTTTTACTAGTTAATTTAGCCAAACTAACTCCAGCTTCGGTATGCCCTTGGCGTTCTTGCAGGCCAACAGTCACTGCTCTCAATGGAAAGGCATGCCCTGGGTGATAAAAGTCTGCAAATGTCGCCTGTGGGTCAGCCATCTTTTTGATAGTGGTTGCCCGATCAAAAGCAGATATTCCGGTGCTTGTACTTCTGGCGTCAGCACTAACCAAAAATGCTGTATTAAAAGCATCATTACTAGTGTTAGTCATCGCATTAAGTCCTTGCTGTGCTGCCCATTCCGGTGCCATTGGTACACACAACAATCCGCGAGCTAGTGTAATCATCGTATTAACTGTAGCGGGAGTCGCAAATTCAGCAATTCCCAACAGATCTCCTTCACCTTCTCGGTCAGGATCATCTGTGACGACTACCAATTTGCCCGCCTTTAAATCGGCTAATGCTTGCTCCATATTACTCATGCTCATCCTCCTTATTAAACCCATCTATATGATTAATTTAGTTGCAGTTCAACTTCCAGCAGTCGTAAAAGAGCATTAGCGCACTCACTACCCTTGTTACCAGCTTTTCCTCCTGCTCGATTCAAAGCCTGTTCCAAATTATCCGTAGTTAGAACGCCGAATAACACTGGAACTGGTGCAGTGGTAGCCAATTCGACTAACTGATGTGTCACTGCTTCACTGATAAATTGATAATGATCGGTTTGTCCCTTCACAACGGCACCTAAAGCGATAACTCCAGAATACTCATCCTTTTGAGAAACCAAATTGACAATTCTAGGGATTTCAAAAGCTCCGGGAACTTGGTAAACGACTATGTTGCCATCGTCAATTTCAGACTGGCTTAGGGTTTGTACTGCTCCGCTTAGCAATCGGTCGGTAACAATATTATTAAATTGGGAAACAACGATTGCGATTTTTTTCGATTCATTCATATTTTTCATTTAGTCGACCTCCGATAATAAATGATGAAGTTTGCGTTTTTTAGTTTGTAGATATTTTTGATCGAACTGGTTAGCAGGAATTTCAAGAGGAATTCGATGATCTATTGTGATTCCTTCTAAACTGAGTTGTTTAATTTTGTCTGGATTATTAGTTAGCAGATCAATATGACTAACACCTTGATCCTGCAGGATGTTTGCTGCAACCTCATAACTACGGCTATCTACTGGCAAATGTAATTGTTGATTAGCTTCCACAGTATCAAATCCTTGTTCTTGAAGGCGGTACGCCTTTAACTTATTAACCAGTCCAATGCCACGACCTTCTTGTCTTAAGTAAATAACTGCGCCACAACCAGCCGCCTCAATTTTTTGAAGAGCAGCGTGAAGTTGCGGACCACAATCACATCTTAATGAGCTTAAGACATCGCCAGTAAAGCACTCAGAATGAACTCTAACCATAGGTGCCTTAACACTCTTTAAATCTCCCTTATAAATCAAAAGTGTCGGTGGTTCCTGATCTACTGCATAGGCGATAACCTTGAAGTTTCCGTATTCAGTCGGTAAATCTGCTTGGGCGCGCGCCTGCAAAGAATTATTAGTCACCATACGTCCGCCTCCACTTGTGCCCGCTGAATATAACGAGCAAGAACATCGACTTCCAAATTATATTGATCATCCTGATGGACATTGAGGAGGCCAGTATTATCCGCGGTATAGGGAATCAAATTAACTGTAAAAGTCTTATCAGTTACCTGTGTCACAGTTAAACTGGTTCCGTCTAACGCAACTGACCCTTTATAGGCCACAAACGTTGCTAATGAATCGGGCAATTCAAAAGTAAGTTTTACAGAATTACCATCCTGGGTCTTCTTTACCAATTTAACTGTTTGATCAACATGACCTAACACAAAATGACCATCGAGTGGTTCTCTCAAAGTTAGAGCCGGTTCAATATTCACGACATCATTGACCCGTAAAAATTTCAATGTCGTCTTTCTATAAGTCTCCGGCATAACAGTCAACATCAGACTTTCGCTCGTTAAATCAGTCACTGTCAAACAAACGCCATTGATTGCTAAACTACTACCTTCTTGAATTTCGAAGCTTTCCGGACGGCGAATCGTTAACTTTAATGATTCATCAATAGTTGCCACGTCTAATACCCGACTTCTGCTCTGAATAATTCCAGTAAACATGATTAATTGCTCCTTTCAAAAACTAGTTTGACGTCATTCGCTAATGTTTCGACTGAAGCTAAACTAAGTTTCAGCGGCTCTTGCAGACCAATTCCGGTTAACACTGGCAAGGCTTGATTACCAAATAATAACGGCGTGACGTAGGTAACTATTCTGTTAAATTGTTTTTCTGCCACAAACTGATTGAGCACTTGGCTACCACCCTCAACCAGCAAAGATTGAATGCCAACATCCGCTAAATATTCTGAGATATTTGCTGCCGTCCAACCACTTTTTACGATAATTTTGACATTTTCAGGAACTGTTTTTTGAGGATCCTGGTTGGCCATTACCCATACTGGGCTTTCCTTCGTTGCCGTTTGAAATAGTTTATTACTAAACTTAATTTCGTCCACGTTATGAGTAACAACGATGCGAATTAGTGAAAAAATGGCGCCATTCCGAACTGTTAATTCAGGATCATCAATCTTTAAAGTATTCATTCCCACCAAAATTGCTTGAGTATTTTGACGCAGATCTTGGTTGTCATTAAAAGCCTCCTGGCCAGTTAGCCGAGACCGCTGGCCATTTGAAAAATTGATACGCCCATCCGCAGTCATCGCATATTTAAGCGTAATTAATGGCCGATGATTTCGAAAATAAAATCGATAAGCATCGTTCGCTGCTAAAGGTGTATTCAACACGATAACTTTCACATGGTGGGATTCTAAATACTCGATACCTTTACCCGATACCAGCGGATTCGGATCAACTTCGCCGATTACAACCGTTGTGATTCCAGTTTCGACGATCATTTTCGCGCAAGGAGGCGTTTTGCCAGTATGGGAACACGGTTCCAACGTCACGTACATTGTCGCTCCTTGTGCACTTTCTTCATCAGCTAAATGATTGATCGCATTGACTTCAGCATGTGGTCCACCAAATATCTCATGATGGCCTCTGGCTAGAATTTGATCATCTTTAACGATTACTGCCCCGACCTTGGGATTTTTCCAAGTTCGCGGGTGATCTTTAACGGCTTCTTTCAAAGCCATTTGCATGTAAAACATATGATTCAAGTCCATTCACCTCGTAAAAAAGGCCCTGCAAAAAATTGCAGGGCCAGGAATTTTATCAAGCTAAAAAAGACTTCAACCGAGCACAGCTAATCAGCTGTTGACGGTACGAAATATTAGCATTTTCTTCTCCCATCCAGACTGTACTGTCGGTCCCAGAATCACACTGGGTCAACCGCAAATATATGCGGGTCACGGACTTCAATTCGTAAATTGTCACCGTCGGTCGGGAATTTCACCCTGCCCCGAAGAAATCTATTCAGTTTTCGCAAACAAGCGTACTACAAAATAAAATTGATGACAACCCGAAAAATATTTTAATTTACCGCCATTTTTGATAACCATTACACAAGTAACGGAAACTATTTAAGCGTGGCATTCCTATATAATAGGGGATCAGCGACGTGATCCAGAAAGCATATCGTTGCAGTATTTGCAAACCAAAATTTTGAAGTTTTCACTTGCATGCTCAATTATTTGCCATTACTTTTAGAAGTATTCCGTAAACAAGTGTAAAATTTAGTTTAGTAATTATAAAAGGAGTTTATTAAATATGAAATTTCGTACATTAGGAAAAACCGGATTCAAAGTCAGTGAAGTTTCACTAGGTACTTGGCAACTTGGCGGCCAATGGGGCACACAATTTAACGAAAGTGACGCTACTGAAACATTAGCTGAAGCTTACGATAAAGGTGTTAACTTCTTTGATACTGCAGATATTTACCAAGATGGTGCCAGTGAGCATACAGTCGGTCAATTTTTAAAACAACATCCAGACGTTCACTACACAACTAAAATTGGTCGAAAAGATCCATTATCAGTTACTAGTTTTAATAAAGAACACCTTGAACAATATGTAAATGAATCATTAAGCAACCTTGGCGTTGACTCACTAGATATGGTTCTTCTTCATTGTCCACCAATGAGTGTTTACTACATGCCCGAAACATTCTTTGCCCTAGATGAGCTTAAAAAAGCAGGAAAAATTCAAAATTATGGTGTGAGTGTTGAACGAGTTGAAGAAGCTCTAAAGGCTTTAAGCTATGACATTTCGGCTGTCGAAATTATTTTCAACATGTTCCGCTTACGTCCACGCGATTTATTCTTTGATCAAGCTAAGAAGAATAACGTTGGCATTTTAGCCCGTGTTCCTTTGGCAAGTGGATTATTGACGGGTAAATATGATTTAGATACTAAATTTCCAGCAGACGATCACCGGACAACCAACCGAAATGGTGAATTGTTCGATAAAGGAGAAACATTCTCCGGAGTTGATTACAAAACTGGAGTTATGGCAGCTAACGAGCTTAAGCAACGCTTAGGAACAGATAATCTAGCAGCAACTGCCTTGAAATTTATCTTGATGCACGACGCCATCTCAACGGTTATTCCTGGTGCCAGCAAGCCAAGCCAAATCGAAAGAAATACAGTGGCTTCAGATCTTGATGAATTAACACCTGATCAAATGGCAGTTGTTCAAGATGTTTACAACAAATACATTAAAAATCCAGTAGAATATCTCTGGTAATCTACTTGGTCATTACTAATTTTTTGTTTTAATTTGATTCAGATAATCTTATACTATTAACATTGAAGTAGGGAGATGGAGAAGTCATGAAAGTTACTGTTATTGGAGCAACCGGGAGAGTTGGTTCATCAGTTGTTAGAGAACTGATCAACAAGCCCGACGTTGAAGTATTTGCCGGTGCTCGGCAAGTCGAAAAAATTCCAACTGGGGTCAACGTTACCCCATTCAAAATTGATCTTCACGTGTCACCAGAATTACTGACTGAAGAATTGCCAGATAGCGACACGATTATTTTCACTGCAGGTTCTGGGGGCAAAGACCTATTACAAGTCGATTTAAACGGAGCTGTTAAGGTAATGCGAGCAGCTGAACATAAAGGTATCAAGAGATTTATCATGTTGAGTTCACGAAATTCATTAAACTTAGATGCTTTTAGTGAACCAGATATCTCGCCTATCGCCGACTATTTGATTGCTAAGCACTATGCAGATAAGTGGTTGATGAATAATACCGATTTAGATTTCACTATCTTACAACCAACAGCTTTAACTGAAGAACCCGCAACCGGCAAGATCACTCTTGGTCAATACGCATCCGATTCAAATACCATCGATGATGTTGCGACAACTATCGTGGCCATTCTTAAAAATGATCGAACAATCCGGAAAGTAATCGCTATGAGTAATGGTGACACTCCGATTGAAGAAGCAGTATCCGAGCTATAAACATTTTAACCAATTTAATGTTACTTTTTATAACATAACGATAGACCTCACCAAAAATAAATTTGGTGAGGTCTTTTTTTGTGCCATGGGTTATTTTCAACTTCTACCCAAATATTCTCACATAACATCACTCAAATTAAACTTTACTTAGCAAATTTTAATGTTAGAATTCATAACATTAAGTAAAAGAGGGCGATTATATGAGCTTAGCAAACACATCATTTGTAATCATTGCTAGCATTCTAGTTCTATTCATGACTCCGGGTTTAGCATTTTTCTATGGGGGACTGGTGTCGAAAAGAAACGTTGTTAACACAATGTTGTCGGTCTTTATCATGACTGGTGTTGCCATTTTGCTCTGGATAATTCTTGGCTATTCCTTAGCATTTAGCGGTAATCATTGGGGAATCATTGGCAACCTACATAATTTTTTCATGCACAAATTCAATTCAACATCCCTCACAGCAACCAAAATTCCTGAAAGTATATTTTCACTCTTTCAAATGATGTTTGCCATTATCACTCCGGCCTTATTCGTTGGCGCGGTTGTTGGTCGGATTAGATTCAACTTTCTACTCGCATTCATAGTCTTTTGGTCCATCTTGGTATATTATCCAATGGCTCATATGATTTGGAGCCCTGCTGGCATACTTGCTAGGCTGGGAACTCTAGATTTTGCTGGTGGAACAGTCGTACACATCAATGCAGGCATTACCGCCTTTGTATTGTCAGCATTTTTAGGGAAAAGAATTCACTATGGTGATATTCCTCACACCCATTACAACTTACCATGGGTTCTGCTAGGAACATCGATTCTTTGGATCGGCTGGTATGGTTTTAACGCTGGCTCGGCACTTGCAGTTAACTCAGTTGCAGTTTCTGCAGTGATTACCACCACAGTCGCCACTGGAGCATCAATGATCACTTGGATGTGTTTAGATATGATTATTTCCGGTAAACCTACGCTAGTTGGTGTCTGTACAGGAACACTTTGTGGTTTGGTTGGCATAACGCCCGCTGCTGGATATGTGACTATCGTCGGCGCCTTCTTCATCGGTATTCTGGCTACCTGTGCAAGTTATTTCTTCGTTTCCCAATTAAAAGATCGCATTGGGATTGATGATGCATTAGATGCCTTTGGCTGTCACGGCATTAGCGGCATCGTCGGCAGTATTTCAACTGGTCTATTTGCTACTAAAACTATTAACCCAGTTGTGACTACTAATGGATTATTCTATGGCGGTGGCTGGCGATTGCTTGGAATTCAGCTGGCTGCCACAATTGCCACAATCGTATTCGTAACTATCGCTTGTTCCATCATTATCAAGGGTCTTTCAACGCTAATGCCAATGCGGGTCAACCGACAGGAAGAAGAGCTCGGACTTGATCAAGGTGAGCATGGCGAAGAAGTTGACTACACGATTGAAATGGCTCAAAGTATTGATAGCTACCAAAGCGACCTCAATTTATATAGCAAAGAATTTCGAGGGCAATTAGAGAAGTTAAATAATTCATCATTACATCATTAATTTAAAAACTAAGAAAAACGGTAACCTACCATTTGGTAAGTTGCCGTTTTTTGACTATTTATTTTCTTTTTTCAGAATTTTTTCTAATTGATTATACTGACTGATCATCCATGTCTGATAGTCTTTGCCAGCAGGAAGGGTTTCAGTGATCGACAATACTGGAACATCACTCTTCTTAGCCAAAGCCACCATATTATTGACTGTCTTAGAATCAGCTTGTTTGTTTAATACGAAAAAGGCGATACGGTGGTTCTTGATTCCCTTTTGCATTGCATCAATCGTGCTAGGCGACTGATCCACACCATTTTCAGTGTCGTCTTCAAACGTCTTATTTCCCACCTTAAATCCAGCAGATTCTAAAGCATAATCAAATACCGGTTCACTGACATATACTTGTTTAGTTTTGGATTTCTCTGCTAATTTGTTTAGGTTAGCAATTTTTTTATCGATCGGTTTTAACGATTCAATATATTTTTTAGCATTCTTAGTGAAATAATCCTTGTTCTTAGGTTGAAGTTTTCCAAAGCGTTTGGCCAACTCGTTAGCTAGCTTGGGCATTGTTTCAGGCTTGTACCAGACATGTGGATTATCACCGTTTTTCTTATTAAGTAAGTTTTCGCCAACTTGGATGTATTTCGCATTGGAATTATTTTTTACTAAATTATCCATCCAGTTATCATAGCCAATTCCATTGGCAATCACGACATTTGCCGTGGCCACAGCTTTCCCATCATTCGTGGTTGGAGTGTAATCATGGGGATCAACATCAGGTTTATTGATGATTTCGGTGACATTTCCCTTATTACCAGCAACAGCCTTAGCAACTTCACCATAAAAATCGGTGGTGGTAACAACGTTAATTTTACCTGTCTTCGGATTATTCCCACTTGTAGATGAACATCCGGCAATTAGTAACATTAATGAAAACAACGCTACGATTAGTGTAATTCCTCGGTTCTTTTTCAGCACAGTAATAATCTCCTTATGTAAATAGTAATGAATACTCTTTAACAGTATGCAGAATCCCCGCTAACTTGTCAATCTACTTCCAAAAGTATTGCACAAAAAAACTTCGTGAGGCCAATAGCTTCACGAAGTTTAGATTATTTTATTATTTATTATCTTTATCTACAGCTACCAAACCACCAGCTAGATTACTTAAATCTGGATGATCAGCCTTAACGATCAACTGTTCATTTACAAATGCCATTTGACCAATTTGACTCATTTCTCGACCATAGCCAGAATTTTTGACTCCACCAAAAGGTAATTCGGGCAAGGATGCCATAAAGTTATTTACGAACACCATCCCAGTCTCAACCTTAGAAGCTACCTCAGCAGCATGATCACTATCACCGCCGAAGACAATTCCACCTAGACCAAACATAGAATCATTTGCCAGTTCAATCGCTTCTTCTTCACTGTGAACCTTATAAACATGAGCGACTGGTCCAAACATTTCCTCGCTATATGCAGGATTGTCCTTAGTAATATTAGTTAAAATCGTTGGTTTAAAGAATTGACCAGGTAAATCAATTGGTTCATTACCATACTCAACAGTAGCTCCGGCAGCAACTGCCCGATCAACTTGCTCTTGAAGCTTATTCTTAGCTTTTTCTGAGTTCATTGGAGCTAAAGTTGTGTCATCATCCATCGGATCGCCTGGTTTTACTTTGGAGAAGTTATCTTTTAATTTGGCAACGAATTCATCATATAAGTTGTCCATAACAATGAATCGCTTGGATGAAGTACATACTTGACCAGCGTTATACAATCTTGCCCGCCAAGCGATGTTATTAACATCATCAACATTCGCATCAGCTAAGACGATGAATGCATCCATACCACCAAGTTCCATGGTATTCTTCTTCAAATTCTTACCAGCTGCTTCAGCAACTGAACGACCACCACGCTCTGATCCAGTGAGGGCCACACCTTGAATTCTAGGATCTGCAATTGCTCTAGTAACTTGACCATAGTTTAAAAACAGATTGGTCAATGATCCCTTAGGTGCCCCTGCTGATTCAACGATATCAGCAAACATTTTTGCAGAAGTTGGGGTATTGGAAGCATGTTTTAAAATCATAGTGTTTCCAACCATAAAGTTAGGTGCAAAGACCCGCATGATTTGATAATAAGGGAAGTTCCAAGGTTCTACCATCATGATAACTCCAGTAGCGTGCTTTTGAACTTCAGCTTCACCGTTAGCGATAGTATCGATTTTATCAGGTTTCAGCAAATCCTCAGCGTGATCAGCGAACCAATCGGCAATCATTGCACACAGTTCGACTTCTCCTTTGGATTCTCTATAAAGCTTACCCATATCAACCGTAGCTGCTTTAGCAAGTTCATCAGAATGCTTGAGAATATTTGCAGCAATTTGATGAAGAATCTTGGCCCGTTCAGAAATTGGTTGATCCTTAAACTGTTTGAATAAACGATAACTTGTATCAATCGCGCTTTCTAACTCAGCGTCGGTCGTATCTTCATATTCCTTAACGATTTCATTTGTGTATGGATTAACTGTTTTATATGCCATTCTATAAAATCCCTCCTAGTTTGTGAAAAGTTAATTAACTACTAAAAAATAGAAAAGCAACCAACTAGTGGTTGCAAGATTGGATTAATAAACTTAAAGCGTTTACATTTTGGCTTAAATTAACTATACCATCTTTTGAAAATGGCATCAACATAAAAAAACGACGTTTTCAAAATATCTCGAAAGCGTCGTTCTTAAAGCTAATATTTATGAAACTTTTTTCTTCGTTGAATCTTTAATCACGAAAACTAATAACATCGCAATAATTTCCAAAATAAGGAAAGTCAAGAAGACTCCTTTGAAATTACCATTACCTAAGATAACTGTGGCAACCACGATGGCCGTTGAACCCATAATTTGTCTGATGGTGGCAATAATTGATGATCCATGAGGAATAAGGTCATCGGATAATGAATTAGCTCCTAAGGTCGTTGCTGGCATCATAGCGAAAGCATTACCAGCCTCCACTACCATTGAGCCAATAATAGCTAACCAGATACTGTGCATGTCACTAATTGCGAACAACAGTAACCATCCAACGATAAATAACCCAAAACCGATCATAATTGTTGGTTTGAATCCCACTCGGTCAGCCATTTTACCACTACGACGATTAAGCCATGAAAGTAGTGCTGCCGCTGGAACCAATGACAATCCTGACCACAATGGTGACATTCCTAATACCTGTTGATAATACAGTGGCATTACGATAGTCACGGTAATCAATGACATGTAAGAAAGTGATGTTAAAGCCACCCCTAAATCAAAGTTAGTAATTTTCAAAATATCTAATCTAAGTAATGGGGTTTTTGATGATAGCTGACGTTGAACAAAGAGCCATAATAAGACGATTGAAACCACCAAAATAATCCAATTAGTATAATTAGTTACCGTCATCGACTTAATTTCATTGATGAAGTAAAGCAAACCAATGATTCCCAAAGAATAAATCACTGAAATAAAATCAAAGTTGCTAGACTTGATCTCTCGAGGGCTCACGATTGTTCGTAAGGCCAAGATAAACACTACCAGTAAGACGACTAGGAACAAGCCAAAAATTGCTTGCCAGTTTAAAATCTGTAACAATACACCTGAAATAATCGGACCAACTGCCAAAGCAGATCCCATTACCAAGCCCACAGTTCCCATAATAGCTCCTCGGTGTTTTTGAGGTGTGATTTCAAGAATGATGGACTGGTACGAAGGAAAGAGGATTCCGACACTAATTGCTTCCATTAATCTTCCAACCATCATAATCTGAAAGTTGGGTGCGAAGATAATGATTATTGTACCAACAGCAAAAATTCCTAATAATGTTAAATATAATGGCTTGAACTTAAAATTATCCATTAACCATGGCGATAATGGCATAACTACCGACATAACTAGCATGAATCCCGTTGTTAACCAGGCAATCGTACTAGCAGGTAAATTAAAGTACTTCATAAAAGTTGGGTATGCAGTCGATAGTGATGACTGACTAATTGACATCGTAAATGTTCCCACCAGTAAAGTGGCAACGAACCATTTTCTGGCTTTATCTGTAAGCTCCACAATAATCCCCTCCAAAAATAACTTTACAAAATAAAACGGAAACTAGAAACCTGGTTTGCTTCTACTTTCCGTTTATATTTTCCAATTCATGTTCTAAACAATTATTACTCTCTTACAACCATCACTGAAATTGGTGAATATTTTGCCATATAAGCAGCTTGAGAACCAAAATACTTTCTGATTCCTGTCTTAGAAAGTGAACCAATAATCAACAAATCGGCATCTGTCGCTGGAATAACGTTTTTCACGATAGTTTCACCGGCTTCGCCTTCATCAATTACCATTTCAACGTTCTTAACCCCTGCTCTCAATGCTAAATCGCGATACTTAGCAATATGTTCACTTAACTCATCACGCTTGCCGTGAATAAAGTCCTTATTCAAAGCTTCATAAACATTCATATCTTCGTGTTCCAAGATTGAAGTAATAATCAAAGTTGCGTCTTCACTACGAGCCTCACGGATTGCGTATCTAAATGCTAGTTGCGCATCCTCTGAATCATCAACTCCTACTAAAATACGTTTAAAGTTTTTGTTATAATCTTCGTTTGCCACAAAAATACCCCCAGTATATTTAATTATTCGATGAATTTGCCATCTTTGAACTTAGCATTTGATCTTCTCAAGTCGACTGTCATCCAAATCAATAATAGGACTACGAAAATCATTGCTCCGTAAGTCACGATATCAACAGTGGCTGAATTAAATGCTGAGCCTAATAAAGCTTTAATTTGATCTGGTAATCCGTATAAGTTAAGTCCAGTTAAGGAAATAACTGAAATCCACCCTAGAATCTTAATAATCAAGGTGTTCTTAAAGCGATCACCCATTTCTAATTTACTATCAGTAAACATTAATAGTGGCAACATTGAAAATGGTAATGCGAACGCCAAGAATACCTGCGAATTATTCATCAATGTGTTGAGAGCTTCGTGTTGTTGAATATCAGTTTGACCATTAGTCATCAACACACAAATCACAACTGGAACAATCGCAATTAACCGGGTTACTAATCTTCTCATCCACAATGGCATTCTCATATGGATGAAACCTTCCATAATAACTTGACCAGTTAACGTACCAGTAATAGTTGAGTTTTGTCCAGATGCTAATAAGGCAACCGCAAATAATGTTGATAAGGCACCTGACTTGGCAACTTGAATCAAAATTCCATTACTCAAAGTTGATGGATCAGACAGGGCAGCGTATAAACCGAAGAATGATGGGTCTTTAACGGCGCCATTCTTAAACACAGCCACTCCCATAACTAACAGCAAAGCGTTAACCAAGAAAGCTACTGTTAGTTGAATATTTGAATCCCATGCAGTAAATCTAACTGTTTGAGCAACTTCTTCTTCGTCATTGTGATCGACCTGACGAGTTTGTGAAATTGCTGAATGAAGGTACAAGTTATGTGGCATAACAGTAGCTCCAATAATACCCAAAGCACCAGTAAGTGGTGTAATACCACCAATTTCTGGCGAGGTAGCAAATGTCTTAGTAGTTGGAACTAATCCAGCTAAGGCAGCACCCCAGTTAGGATCAGATAGAACTACTTGGTAGATGAAAACTAATAAAATTACTAAAATCAAACAAACGACAATTGCTTCAATTTTTCTAAATCCAACTTTGGTAAGCAATAATAGTAATAATACGTCTAATACCGTGATGAACACAGCAATTATCAACGGGATATCAAATAATAGATACAGGGCAATTGCCGCTCCCAATACTTCCGCGATATCCGTTGCCATAATAGCTAATTCGGTCATGATCCATAAAACGATTCCTAAGGTCTTGCTAGTTCTAGACCTAATCATTTGTGCCAAATCCATCTGTTTCACAATGCCCAGTTTAGCCGCCATGTATTGTAACAGCATTGCAATTAAACTCGACATTAAGATTACAGACATTAATAGATACTGGAAGTTCTGACCACCGGTAATTGAAGTTGACCAGTTACCTGGATCCATGTACCCCACTGCAACTAGAGCACCAGGGCCTGAATATGCCAATAACGTTCTAGCAAATCCTTTTCCTTTTGGAACTTTAACTGTTCCATTAATCTCTTCCAACGAAGGTCCATCTGCGTGATGAATTAATCTTTCCTTCTTTGGTGACTTATTGTTATCCATTATGGATTTCCTCCTCCTGGGTGAACTAGACTCTCACCAACCATAATATTAGCATAAAACAAAAAAATGTACAGGCGACAACTGCCCATATATAGGCATTTGTTCACTATTGATTGTCGTGATTTCACTAAAGGAACCGGTTACTATAACAAACAAATTCATGCCATTTAATTTTTCCGACTTAATATTAGTAATTAAATTCATAATATGCAAAACTAAACTACAAACGTTCAAAAAAATTCATTGTTTAACCTCACAAAAAAATACCAATATTTAGATTGACTTTGTTCCATATAATGTTTATATTTTACGGCGTGTTAAATATACTAGGAGGCTCCATTATGGCATTTCTTGAATTGCATGACATTCACAAATCCTATTATTTAGGAAAAGAAGAGTTCCCTGTTCTTAAAGGTATCGATTTAAACCTTGAACGTGGCGAATTCATCTCAATTTTAGGTGAATCCGGTGGTGGAAAATCCACATTAATGAATATTATTGGTGGGCTTGACCGTAATTTCTCTGGTTCCGTAATTATCAATGGTAAAAAACTTGATCATAGTAAAGAAAAACAATTAGATAATTACCGAAGAAGTACGGTTGGCTACATCTACCAATCATATAATTTAATTAGCCACTTAGATATCGTAGACAATATTCTCGTATCTTTGAATATGACTAAGTTATCCAGTTCAGAAAAACGTCAACGAGCCATTGACCTACTTTCTCAAGTTGGCTTGAGCGATCAAATAAAGAAGTATCCTAATCAACTATCTGGTGGACAAAAGCAAAGAGTTGCTATTGCCAGAGCCTTAGCAAGTGATCCTGATATTATTATCGCTGATGAACCAACTGGAGCCTTGGATTCTCAAAATACCAAAGAAGTTTTGGAAATTTTAGATAAAATTGCCTCCGAAGGTCGTTTAGTAATCACTGTTACCCACTCTCAAGCAGTGGCAGACTATGGAACTAGAATCGTTCATTTGGCAGATGGTCAACTAGATGGTGATACTCGATTAAAGCCTGCTTATCCAGTACCAGATAACGAAGAAAAGCTTGAATCAAAGCCACTCTCTGCTGGTGCAAGTTATAATGATGCTTTCAAACACTTGAAATATAATTTCTGGCGCAACTCACTGATTATGATTGGTACCGCAATTGGATTGTTTGCAGTACTTCTGTTCAGTGGTTTGGGAAATGGGGTCAACGCCTTCATCCAAGATCAAATCAACTCTATGATTAACCCAAATTCCATTACAGTCATGAAGAACCCTTCTGGAAAGAAGTTAAGTTCTGCTGCATTTCAGGCTTCGTTGAGCAAAACGGCTAGCCAACCGCAAAAATTAATGCTCAAGGATTCAGAAATTAAAAAATTAAATGATGTGAAAAACGTTGATAAAGTGGAACCTGGTTATCAATTATCTAACTTCACTCTGTCTCGTGGTCGCAAGAATGCCAATGGTTCTAATATGAACACTTGGTCAAAGGCCATTACCGATAATACTGTAGCAACTGGTCACAAACCAGGTAAAAATGAAATTGTCATCGGTAAAACTCAAGCAGTATCACTAAGTAATAGCAAAAATTACAAAAAAATAATTGGTAAAAAAGTGGTTATTTCCTTCCCATGGATCAATGGTAATAACCGCCCAGTTCAAGTCAAAGGAACTGTTAAGGTGGTCGGTCTTACCAAAGGTAGTGGTCAAACAGCTGTGGCAGCAGCCACAAACTACTCGACTATGAAAGCCATTCTTAAAAAGTCCGGAGCCGAAACAAAGGCTAACTATGTTTCAGTTAATATCAAAAAGAGTACTCAAGTTAAACAAGCCGCTTCTGACATTAAGAATATCAAAACCGACGGCAAGTACACCTTCGGGGCTATCACTGTCGGTGATATCTTAGATACGGTTAACCAATACGTTCAAATTGCGACAATTATTTTGTCTGCAATCGCCGGTATTTCATTAATCGTATCTGCCTTAATGATTATTGTAACGATGTACATGTCAGTATCTGAAAGAACTAAGGAAATCGGTATTCTTAGAGCCTTAGGTGCTAGAAGAAAAGACATACGTCGCCTATTCACAGCAGAATCCGTTCTAATTGGTTTATTCTCAGCTGCAATTTCATTAGTTATTGCCTGGGGAGCTCAAGTTGGGTTGAACAAGATGCTGTACGGAATCGTTAAATTCAACATGGTGCAAATCACGCCAACAGATGTTGTTACGACAATCATTATTGCAATCGTAATTTCATTTATCGCTGCATTACTACCTGCTAGAAGAGCATCAAGATTAAATCCTATCGATGCGTTGTCTGCAGATTAATAATATTTAATTAATAAAAAAACCGTAACGAATGAAATCGTTACGGTTTTTTATTATTTTTTACGGAGTTTTGCCAATCCGACATACAAAACCACGGCCAAAATCATGGAAACAAACGTTGCACCAATAGTATTGGCAATCATCGGAATAGATTTAAAAATAATGTAACTAATTACCGAAATCATCCAGACAATGATAGCTAACCAGTTAATGCCAAAACGATACCAGTACTTTCCTCTGATTTTTGTGAATTCCTCAGCAACATAATTTTGGTTGGCAATCAGATAATAATCAGCTAAGAAAATGGCAATTTCTGGTCCTAAAAACATTCCGATTCCATCAAGAAATGCGGTGAACACTCCCAGAAAAGTCGAGTAAAATGCAGGAATAAACGTCACAAACGTTGCTATGATCGTCACCAGGATAATACTAGGTGTTAGCTTCAATCGCTTGGTCATATTAGTTAAGGCTGAACCCGCTGCCATTAGATTAACCGCATTGGCTGTCGTACTGGTAATAATGATGACCAGCATGGCTAAAATTCCTAATCCTAATTTACTAGCAATGGTTGATGGATCTGAATTATTAGCATCAAAGTGACCTAAGGTAATAGCTGTCGCAATCGTAGATATGGTACCAACCGCAGTGAACCAGAAGAAACCTAAATTGGCCCCTAAAAATGGTGCCCAAGTGGCGCTACTTTCCTTCTTTGAAAAACGAGTAAAGTCGCTTCCCGCAGTTACCCAAGCTAAGTTAAATGCGGCTAAGACATCGACGGCTTGACCAGAAGACATTTTGACATTGGCTGCCGGCCGATAGGCAATGATTTCGCTGAACGAAACATGCTTAAACACCACGTAACTTTCCCAAATTACCAGAATAAATACCAACACAATGCCGACACGTTCAATAATTCTGACGGAAACTTCCCCCATAGATGTGCTTAAAATATGTAAAATACTCATGATGACGATACCGAGAATCAAGCCTTTCATCCCACCAGGTTGACCATATACTGGCCAAGCCAATAAATCATGCAAGATATAGCTAATTGAAGTGGCCGCGATAAATGTATTAACAGCGGCCCATCCGATGAACTGAACCAGATTGATTATCGATGGCAAAAAACTACCTCGTAATCCAAAAGACGCTCTTGTGAGAGCCATCGAAGAAATTCCGGTATCATAACCCATTTTCGCAGCTAACGCTAAGAGAATATACGATATGATTCCGACAACTACCATGGTTACTGAAGCCGTAGCGAATCCACACGCAGCAATCACACCACCGACAAACCAGGTTCCGTTATTGGCATTTGCCCCCACCCACGTGGCAAACATATCCCAAAATGATTGGTGTCGATGCTCTTTGTTAACAACTTCTATCTGACCAAATCGATTGTTTTCCATAATTAGCTCCTAACTAAGAAATCCCCTTATACCCGAAGGCATAAGGGGACCTCTCAGTAGTATGGAAATCCACACAAACTGATTCATTACTTAGTCGTTCCTTATAGCCTCACGGGACTAATTAAAGGATATTTTTCTATTAGTATACGGACAAATATGGAACAACGCAACTAAAATTATTGAGCTAAGTAACCACCATCAACGGTGAACTCAGAACCAGTAGCAAACTTAGATTCGTCTGAAGCCAAGTAAACACAGATATATGCAATATCATTTGGTTCACCAATGTGTCCCATTGGAGTTTGAGTTCTTTGTGATTGTGCTTCTTCAGCACCAGGAATATCGTCAACTAATGGTGTCTTAATGTAACCTGGATGAACAGTGTTAACACGAACATCATAGTCATTTAAAGAACAGTGTAAGGCAGCTGATTTAGTCAATAGTCTTACTCCACCCTTTGAAGCGTTGTAAGCAGCAAGATTAGGGTCACCAACAAATCCTTCGATTGAAGACATGTTAATAATCGATGCACCCAAATGCTTATTCTTCATCTTGATAATTCCTAGCTTGGTTCCGTAGAAGACACCATCTAAGTTAACTGACATTAACTTGCGCCAATCCTCAGCAGTGGTCTCTTCAATATTTTTGGCAATTGCAATCCCCGCATTGTTTACCAAAGTTGTTACTTGGCCAAAAGCTTGTTCAGTTTGTTCAAACAAGTCATTCCAACCTTGTTCATCGGCAGCATCGTGTTTAAAGAACCGAATTTGATCTGGAGTACCAATTTCCTTAGCAGCCTTTTCGCCGATTTCTTCCCGGCGACCAGTGATAACTACCTTAGCCCCTTCTTCAACGAACTTTTGGGCAATTGCATAACCAATTCCTAAAGTTCCTCCAGTAACGATTGCAACTTTATTCTTTAATCTATCAGTCATATATGTGCCTCCCCGATAAGTATCTTGCATGTAAAATATATCACAATGAAATAATAAATGAAAGCCTTTTCAGAAAATATTGTAAATTTTTTTCAGCTCACCCTATTGATAAAAGAATTCAGAATGTGCTATCTATCTTGTAAGTTGCCTAAGATAACTGCAATTGCTAGGGCGAATAATCTAATAAAATTTTATTTTTAAAATCTCTTGACAAGTGATTGGAATATGATTAGTATTATCATTAAATTTTAATGATTCTTTATTTAAGGCTCTGACGAGAAGAGTAACTACTATGTGATTTGCAAAGAGAACCCGGTTGGTGTGAAAGGGTGAGATTAACGGTAGCGAACATGAACTCGAAATAGCCATTTCACAGTTAACGCTGTGGAATCGGGAGCAACCGTTACCTTGCCGAAGTATCAACAGGTACTTTTTGAGGTGATGGCTGCGAAGTCATTACAAATAAGGGTGGTAACGCGAAAGCACTCGCCCCTTCATCAGAAATGGTGTGGGGGCGAGTGCTTTTTTATTTATCAATCATTAAAACTAAATTAGTTAATCAGATTAAAAAACAAAGGAGATTTTTATTATGGCAAAAGTTGAAAGTTTTACATTAGATCACACAAAGGTTAAAGCACCATACGTTCGTTTGATTACTGAGGAACACGGTGATAAAGGCGACGTTATTTCAAACTATGACTTACGATTAGTTCAGCCCAATGAAAATGCTATTCCTACTGCAGGATTACACACAATCGAACATTTACTTGCTGGTTTGCTTCGTGATCGGCTTAGTGGAGTAATTGATTGTTCTCCATTTGGATGCCGAACTGGATTTCATTTAATCACTTGGGGAAAACATTCCACTACCGAAGTCGCTAAGGCTTTAAAGAGTTCTCTAGAAGAAATCGCCAATGTAACTAAATGGGAAGACATCCCCGGCACAGACATTACCAGTTGTGGTAACTACCGTGACCATTCACTATTTTCAGCCAAAGAATGGAGCAAGAAAATTCTTGCTGAAGGAATTTCAGATCAACCATTCGAAAGACACGAAATTTAATTTAGAGGAGGCACCACTATGACAACAACCATTATTGGATTCCCTAGAATTGGTCACCATCGTGAATTAAAGTTTGCGACCGAACACTATTGGAAGAAGCAAATTTCTCAAGATGAGTTATTCACCATTGCTAAAAATATTCGTCAAGCTCACTGGCAAGCCCAAGTTGACGCTGGCATTGATTTAATTCCAGTTGGTGACTTTTCTTTCTTTGATAGTTTATTAGATACCGCCAACCTTTTGAACATCGTGCCTGAACGTTATCGTCAATTAAATCTGTCGCCTCTTGACGAATACTTCGCGCAAACTCGGGGACGACAAGATGAATCAGGTTCAGTTAAAGCCCTGTCTATGAAGAAATGGTTCAACACCAACTATCACTACATTGTTCCTGAATTCTCTAAAACTACTCAAGTTAAATTAGTGGGTACCCAATTATTTGATCAAGTTGCTGAAGCTCAGGAATTGAAAGTTCCAGTTAAAGCTGTCATTACTGGTCCTTATACCCTCTTGAAATTAAGTCGATTTATTGATGAAGCAACACCTAAAGAATTTGTCACTGATTTAATCAGCGCTTATCAATCTGTTTTAACTAAATTGGCAGAACAACATGTTCAATGGGTCCAAATTGATGAACCCGCACTATGTTTAGATGTAACTGTCAGTGATAAACAAATTTTTGACCAACTATACGATGGGATTTTGACTAATAAACCTGAAACTAAAGTCAATCTCCAAACTTACTTTGGTGATATTAGAGACATCTATAACGATGTGATCAGCAAGGACTTTGATGGTATTGGACTAGATCTTGTAGAAGGACCCTACAACCGCGAACTATTAGCCAAGACCGGATTTCCCGCCGACAAAACCTTATTCGCTGGTATTTTAAACGGAAAAAACATCTGGCGAAACCACTATGCTAACACAATTGCAGAACTTGAAGGGCTAAATATCGATTCAAACATTGTCCTAAGCACATCTTGCTCCCTACTACACGTTCCATATTCCGCTGAGGACGAAACTAAATTGCCAAGTGACGTACAACAACACTTAGCCTTCGCCATTCAAAAATTAGGCGAAATTACAGACCTCGATAAGATTTACTCACATCAAGCCGATGGTAATACGATTTTGAATAAAAACACTGAATTGTTCAGTTCTGTAAAGCATCCAGTCAACGAAACTGTCCGAACTCAAATCGCTTCTTTAACTCATGACGATTACATAAGATTGCCAGTTAGAAATGAAAGAGAACAAATTCAAAAAGATGAATTTAAGTTACCCATCTTGCCAACCACCACGATTGGCTCATTCCCTCAAACTAAGGATGTTCGTCAAAACCGTTCTAAATTCCGCAAGGGCGAAATTAGTCGCGAGGAATATGATCAATTTAATAATGACAAAATCAAACGCATCATTAAATTCCAAGAAGATATCGGTTTAGACGTGCTTGTTCATGGGGAATACGAACGAAATGACATGGTAGAATACTTCGGTGAAAAACTCGCCGGTTTTGTCTTTACTCAAAACGGTTGGGTTCAATCATATGGTACTCGAGGAGTTAAACCACCAATTATTTGGGGAGATATTTCCCGAACAGCCCCAATTACTGTTAAGGATACTGTCTTCGCCAATAACCTCACCAACAAGTTAGTAAAGGGTATGCTCACTGGTCCTGTGACCATCTTCAACTGGTCATTTCCACGTGAAGATATCTCGCCTAAAGAATCTGTCACTCAGATAGCTTTAGCTCTTCAAGAAGAAGTTCTGGATCTTGAAAAGCATGATATTAAGATTATTCAAATCGATGAACCTGCATTGCGTGAAAACTTGCCTTTAAGAAAGTCTAACTGGTTCTCAGATTATCTAGACTGGGCCGTTCCAGCATTCCGACTAGTTCATAGTAAAGTTGCTGCAACAACGCAAATTCACACCCATATGTGCTACAGCGAATTTGGCGACATCATTGAAGCAATCGATGCTTTAGATGCTGATGTTATTTCATTTGAAGCATCCCGTGCTGATTTCACTTTAATTGACCAATTAGTGGACGCCAATTTCCAAACTGAAGTTGGTCCTGGAGTATACGATATTCATTCTCCAAGAATTCCATCAGTTCAAGAAATCACTGACTTAATTAATCAGTTGATCACTAAATTACCTCTGGAAAAAATCTGGATTAATCCTGACTGTGGTTTGAAAACACGATCAGAAACTGAATCATTTGAAAGCTTGAAAAATATCGTTGACGCAACCAAAAAGGTTAGGAGCGAAATTCATGAACCTAACGGCGTTATCTAATCAAAAAACTATATTTTCTCTAGAGGTTTTTCCACCTAAGAAATCGACTCCTGATTCCGCAATTTTAGATACCATTTCACAGTTCAAAGCTGTTGACCCAGATTTTATATCAGTGACTTTAGGTGCTGGCGGAACTAATCCGCTTGGTGGCAATATCGAAGTCGCAGACATTATTCAAAATCAATTAGGTATTGATGCTGTGGCCCACGTTCCTGGTCTTTATCAAACAAAGTCTGAAGTGTTACAACTCTTAGATAAATTAGATGAAATTAACGTGCATAACATTTTAGCTCTGAGAGGAGATCGAATTGCCAATCGCAAACCTGTTGGCGAATTCAATCATGCCAATGAACTAGTCGAATTCATCAAAAATAATCGGCCAGAATTCAATATTCTTGGCGCTTGCTATCCTAATTGTCATACCGACGCTGATAGTTTCATTGACGATATCGCAAACCTCAAGGTAAAAGTAGATAGTGGTGCCGACCATCTAATCACGCAACTATTCTTTGATGATGATGCTTTTTATGAATTTTACGAAAAAGCCCGCATTGCTGGTATCAATGTGCCAATTGAAGCTGGCATCATGCCCTGCACCAACAAACGGCAGATTGAAAGAATTACTTCTATCACTGGCGTTCCTGTTCCTAAGAAGTTTCAGGCGATTCTTGATCGGTATGCTGACAATAAGGAAGCTATGCGAGATGCTGGGATTGCCTTTGCAGTTGATCAAATCATCGACCTTGTTTCTCGCGGGGTTGATGGGATCCATTTATATACCATGAATCAAGCTGATACAGCTGCGCGAATTTATAATGAAACAAAGTCTGTTTTTAAAGCAACTGAAGTACATTAATTTAAAAAGATGTCTCCCCTAATTGGGTGGGACATCTTTTTCTTAACGTGTGTAAATGAATAAAATTATCATGATAATACCAATCATAGTTTGATAATTGCTTTAATCTTTACTATTATCGAGTCAATGAATTAACCGAGGTGATCAAACATTAAAATAAATTCAAAGAATAAGCTGAAAATCATTACGTACATATTTAGAATGATTTATCTTATATCATTCTTTAGGACCATCTATGTAGTATGGAATTATGGCGGCTATTTAAAAATATCACCATTAATATTCTTGGCGACCGGTTTTATCTTAGTATACTTAGAAAAAAGACTAGGAACAGCTGATGACAAATACGATGATAGCTTCTCAGCAACTATTTGGCGTTTCATGTTGTTCCCGTGGTTTTGGATAATGTAATTATTAACCTACTACATCAAAAATCTAACACACGCCATTGAAATAACCCCTACTATCACTACCACCATCAAACTTTTTGAAATAACGCCACTAATAATAGTAGGAACTGAAGCAATCAAATTCTCAATATTAATTGCGGGCCAAGTTCCTGAATTGTAAACTAGTAAGCTTTCCATAAAAATTGCGGACAAGATGGCAACTGGCACAAAACTTAGAAAACTCATAACGCCCTTTGAAATCTTTACATTTTTAACGATGCCAAATGGCACCACTCGCAGTAACCAAGTTACAATGCCACTGATGATAATTGAACCATAGATATAATTATTCATTTCTTTTCCACCGCCATTCCAAATAAGCAACCTAATATCGTACCAACAAGAATCGCGGTATTTCCGGGCATAAAACGCATCAGAACGAAAATACTCACCATGACAAACCCGGCGACTTCTAGATGCATGATCAGTGGTTTACTGTGATCGGCAATCATCTGTAAGTAAAGTAAACCAATGAACATGGCAACCACCGCAAAATCAAGGCCTAAAACTTTCGGATCCGATATTGCACTACCAAGCACCGCTCCAACCACAGTTGAGAGCGCCCAAACTAAGTACGCAACTATATTAGCAGTATTCAACCAGGCTCCATTTAATTGCCGATCCGTATAATTAAGCTTATTCATCGACAGTGCGAATGTTTCATCGGTTAGTAAACTTCCTAAACCGATATATTTAAGCAACGATTCTTTCTTTAGATAAGGAGCAACTGTCATACTCATTAAGCTCATACGGGCATTGATAAGCAGTACGGAAATCGCAATCGTAACTACTGGTGCACCCGCAGTCAACATTGACACGATTAAAAATTGGCCTGCGCCGGCATACACAAGCAGCGACATGATAAACACAACCAATACTGAAAGATTGGCAGCCTTAGCTACAATTCCGAAAGCTAATCCCACGCCAATATAGCCAACCAAAGTCGGAACAACGTCCTTTAACCCCGCCCTAGCACTAAGTTCTTGATTCACTTCATCATCACTTCCAGTCAGTTAAAAAGTATTAATAATAATTATACTATGACACGACCTACCATTAAATAATTGCTTGAAAATTCCAGTTTTCAAAGTTGTTAATAATACCTCAGATGTTAAGATAATTATGTAGAGGGGTAAGCTGTTTAGGCCATAAGTCACTAATAGGACGGAGGTTTTTATCATGATTACCCTATACGTATCATCAAGCAATTCGTCTAGTCGAAAAGCTAGAGAATGGTTGGAAGAACATGATCTTCAATTTGAAGTTAGAAACATGATTCGAGAACCACTGACACGAGATGAAATTAAACAGCTTTTCTCTCTATCTGAAAATGGTAGCGAAGATCTTGTATCAACTCGTGCTAAGAAGTATCAAGAAATTAAGTCACGGATCAACGATTTAACTTTCTCGGAATTAGTTAATATCTTGGTAAAGCATCAAGAGTTAATTAAGCGACCTATCATAAAGAATGATTATATGATGCAAGTCGGCTTCAGCGAGGAAGATATCAGGGCCTTTCTCCCACGTAGTGTGCGAAAGCGAAACTTAGAATTGTTAACGCAAAAAATGTTAACTGTATAAAAAGAGTGTCTCATATGGGCACTCTTTTTTGCGATTTTAAAATTAGATTTGGTATTTTAGAATTGTTACAATCTAGGTGAGGGCTTCACTACTTAGAAAAGGTGGGATGATAAATGAAAATCAAAAACTACGCCAGTCTAATCAGCGTTGTAACAGTGACGATTGTCGCGGCAACGGTAGAATTTCTATTCCATTTACCACACATTTCCCAATCGATCATCACAATAGCTGGGACCATTATTGCTTTGACCATGTTCATCGATATGATCAAGACATTACGGTCAGGAAAATTCGGCGTTGATTTGTTAGCCATAACAGCCGTAATTGCAACTTTAGCTGTGTCAGAATATTGGGCTGCCTTAATTGTTCTTCTTATGCTCACAGGTGGCGATGCATTAGAAGATTATGCGGCTAATAAGGCTAATTCCGAACTGCAAACCTTACTCGATAACTCACCGCAAACCGCACACCTGATAAAAGATGAGTCGCTTGAAGACATCGAAGTTGATGCGGTAGCTGTCAACGATGAATTGCTAGTTAAGCCTGGCGAAATCGTTCCCGTGGATGGCGTTGTCTTATCTTCATCAGTCACGATAGATGAATCTTCGCTAACTGGTGAATCCCTACCCGTCCATAAACAAGTCAATGATACAATTATGTCAGGATCACTAAACCAAGATTCTTCATTCAAAATGATTGCCCGTAAAACGGCCAAAGATAGCCAGTACCAAAATATTATCCAATTAGTTAAAGAAGCTGAGGAACATCCAGCACCATTTGTTAGAATGGCGGACCGTTATGCAGTGCCTTTTACTATCGTCGCTTATCTGATTGCTGGAATTGCTTGGTACCTATCTAAAGACCCAGTGAGATTTGCGGAAGTACTAGTTGTCGCATCCCCTTGTCCCCTGATTTTAGCTGCCCCGATTGCTTTAGTATCTGGAATGAGTCTTTCTTCTCGAAATGGAATTATTGTCAAAAGTGGAACGACTATCGAACAACTTGCTAAGGCTAAGTCAATGGCATTTGATAAAACAGGAACCATCACTCAAGGTCAATTAACAGTTGAAACAACCTATGCTGTTCCTGGATATACAACGGAAAAAGTATTGACACTAGCTGCAAGTGCGGAACAGCAATCAAGTCATATTTTGGCACGTTCATTGGTGAAGTCTGCCAGTGTTATTATGCCAGTTGAAGACGTTAAAGAAGTGACTGCACAAGGAATCGAAGCTAAGATAAACGGCGATTTGATAAAAGCAGGTAAAGCTAGTTTTGTTACCGACGTCAGAATTTCAACTATTGACCAAACTGCGGTCTATGTTTCCATTAATAACGAATATATTGGCTACGTGGCCTTCAAGGATACTCTTAGACCAGAAGCAAAAGCGGTCATGAACGGTCTTCATCAATCTGGAATTCACAACCTGCTGATGATTTCAGGTGACAAGCTTGCAATCGCAAACCAAATCGCAACTGAAGTCGGTATTGATCACGTATATGCTGAAAAACTCCCCGAAGAAAAGATTCAAATTGTTCAACAATTGCCTTCAGAAAAAAAGCCAGTTGTCATGGTCGGAGATGGTGTTAATGACGCACCTTCATTGGCCACTGCGGATGTTGGAATTGCAATGGGTGTGCACGGAGCAACAGCAGCATCTGAGTCAGCCGATGCAGTTATTTTGAAAGATGATTTATCATTAGTTGTAACTGCCAGAAGAATCGCTGAACACACTATGCAAGTCGCAAGAAATGCGGTTTTAATCGGAATAATCGTCTGTATCATTTTAATGTTGATTGCTAGTACCGGAGTCATCCCTGCTATCATCGGTGCTCTATTCCAAGAAGTTGTTGATACGGTGACAATTCTCTGGGCATTACGAGCAAGAAACTATTGATTAAATTAAAAATGGTCACTTTTATCAAAAAGTGACCATTTTTCTATTTTTCTAATCTTAATTGCCAACTGATACCGAATTTATCAGTCAAATTGGCAAATAATGATGTGAAGAACGAGTCCTGCAATGGTAAATGAACCTTTCCACCTTCAGACAATCTATCATAGACCGTTCTAAGTTCATTTTCGTCCCGCGTCTCAAACTGTAACGCAAAGTTATTACCTTGACGTAAGTTGCTTCCCTTAGCAACATCGGCCATCAATATTTTCATATCGCCAACCTTGATTGATGACCGAATGATTCTATCCGCATCCTCTGGATTACCACCAAAATCTGATGCGTTTTTATAAGTTGTGATTTGTCTGTCATCATCAGCGACTCCAAATACATCACTATAAAACTCAATTGCTTCTTTGCAATTACCATTAAAATACAAATATACACTCAAAGACATTTTAATAAACTTCTCCATTCAACTAAATTACCAGTAACCAAGGTTTTTAGCTAATTTTGCACGATCAATGTCGCGACTTGTAAAGTTACCGCCGCTCTCAGCACCATCAAGCCCTGTGCTTGACAATTCAACTGGTGATTGCCAATCATATTTGGCAATCGCACTACCTTTACTACTGCTTGCAAACATCAAGTCACTTTGATAACCGGTGTGATCCAATCCAAGAGTATGACCCAATTCATGAGTAATTACACCAACCCAATAAGTATTAGGGTTCACTAGCGAAGCTGCTTGAGGATCTAAATAAGCGTTGGGGTAATGCGAGTTTAAAAAGCGCGTTGCCTCAACATAAACTGCTTTACCGTCGTACATGCCATCCCAGCCAGAATCATCATCAGAAACCAAATTAACAGTAAGTGTGTGATTACCCTTAGTTCCCATGGTAAAAACCGTTTCGTTCAGCACATTATTCCACTTGCTGATTGCTTGTTGAACGTATGGTACCAATCTATTATTTGTGACGTATATACTTGCAGTATTATTTTCAAACATCGATGCCGGGGATGTTTGAATGATATTGTAAGCCTTGTCCAAGATATTCCTGTACGTACCATATTCCCGAGCATTTAAATTCAAAATTGCACTTGAGGGATCTAAGTCCGGAGCTTTATTAATTAACTCATCAAGGGCACTGGCAGAGATAATTGGTTCAGCTGTTGATGAAGTAGAACTTAGATCATTGTTGTTCTCGGTAGGCGTCTTATCAGAAGATATTTTCCTTATTTGAACTAGGTAACCACGCCAAATATATCCTTTGACCTTCTTGGTCTTATTTTGGACATAGAAATAAACGGCCTTTTTACCATTGGTCTTCTTAACTGTTACTTGGCGACTAGTGTAAAATACCGTCTTAGGATAATTTTTAGCATTATGAATTTTTTTATTTAATGTTGTTGTCCGATAAATATACCCCTTAGTAGCTCGGTACTGTCTAGTACTAAAATTCTGTACTTTAACGACTTTAGCGGATTTAGTATTGGCTTCTGCGGATTGAGATTCATTTCCAATGCCTGCTGTAAACACCGAACCGAAAGCAAAAATTGCAGTGGCTAGTCCAAGCAACTGCTTCTTAAATTTGACCATAAAAAACCACCCCTTAAACATTATTATTGCTTCCAATATAACATATTTAGGGTGGTTCTATTATTTAAAAACACAGTTAGAATCAGCTAACGATATGCAGGCTTCCAGCGTCATTTAAAATATCAATTGTATCGTTCAACGCTATCTCAATCATATTCTTAACTGCAACATCAGTATAAAAACCAACGTGAGGACTGACATTCACATTTGGCATTGCCAACAATTTTTGAAGATTTTTGTCCAGAACTTTACTATCTAAATTTTTGCCAACTGTGGCGCTTTCTCCTTCATAAGTATCGATGGCCGCACCGGCAATCTCACGATTTTCTAAAGCAGAAACTAAGTCTTCAGTTTTTACGACTGGTCCTCTCGATGCATTGATAAAAAATGCACTTGATTTCATTTGTCTAAAAAAAGTTTCATCAATCATATGATGGGTTTCACTAGTCAATGGCGTGTGCATCGTAATAATATCTGATGTCTTAAAGACCGTTTCGTGATCAACATATGTGAGTGTGTCATTTAACTCCGGTCTTTTAACTGGATCAGCAGCAATCACAGTTGCTCCAAGCGCTCTGAAAATTCGGGCAACCGCACTGCCAATCTTACCTGCACCAATAATGCCAATTGTCATATCATGAATTTCACCAGATTCAATGCCATTCCAACTAAAGTTGCCATGACTTTCTCGAGCGGTCAAGATTCCCATATGCCGAACCAACCACATCGTATGGGCCAATACCAACTCACTAACTGAACGGGGAGAGTATGCAGGAACATTAGTAACTACAAGATCATTTTTTCTTGCTGCATCTAAATCAACAATTTCATATCCTGTAATTCTTAAACCAATCTGTTTAATTCCAAATGAATGAAGCTTTTCATAAACCTTTTCTGATCCGAGCGAGCCATGTTGCTGGGTGATAATACCATCGTAACCTGCCGCCAGCGCAACTGTCTTATCGCTGAGAGGAACATTATTTGTTGAGATTTCAACATCATGTTTTGCTTGATAATTTTTAATATCTTGTTCTTCATCTTGCCTAACGTTATACATTAGAATTTTCATTTTGAAAATCTCCCTATTTTACTAATGCATATGCTTTAATTCGGTTGACCGCTTCGCGCAAGTCCGCCTCACTAGCTGCATAACTAATTCGAACGTAACCTTCCCCACCGGGGCCAAAAGTTGCTCCAGGAATTACAGCAACTTTGGCATTTTCGGCTAGTTCATAGCAAAAATCGACACTATTTTGATTCATACCCGCAGGAATTTTAGCAAAAATGTAAAAAGCTCCCTTAGGATTAGGACATTCAAAACCAGCTTCAGTTAGGCCCTTGACCAAAATTTGTTGACGTTTAGCATATTCTTCTTTCATTGGAATCGCATCATTCATACCATTCGTGAATGCTTCAACAGCTGCCCGTTGAGCGTTAGTGGTTTCAGAAGTTACAGTAAATTCACTTACTTTACCAACTTCTGCAAGGATGTCAGCTGGACCACAAACAACTCCAATCCGCCAACCGGTCATTGCATGAGATTTTGAAACACCATTAATTACCAAAGCCTGTTCTGGCAATATTGTCCCCATTGAAACATGCTGTTTTTCGTATGTCAGTTCACTGTATATCTCATCACTAATCACAAAAATATCGTAACGCTTCAGCACATCAGCGATTTTCTCGAGATCCTCTCGCTCATAAGTTACTCCGGTTGGATTAGTTGGGTAATTCAAAATCACCGCTTTAACGGTGTCTCGATTAGCTTCAATTGTTTCGGCTAATTTTTCAGGAGATAATATGAAGCCATCATCAGAAGTATCAATAAATATTGGTTTAGCGCCGTTTAACTGGGTAATTGGAATGTAAAATGGGAATATTGGCGTTGGAATAATTACTGAATCCCCAGGATTTAGAATGGCTGTGAGCGATGAGTAAATTGAACCAGTAGCCCCAGCGGTAATTAATACCTCAGAGGCAGGATCGTAATTCAAGTCGTACTTTTCGTTCATGTAATTTGCGGCCGCCTCTCGGAGCTCAATTATTCCATGTGAATCAGTGTAGTGACTGTCATTGTCAGTTATGGCGTTAATCGCTGCTTGTTTAATGTGTTCAGGCGTATTAAAGTCTGGTTCTCCCAAAGTTAATTTGATAATACCTTCAATTTTTGAAATTTGTTTGTTGAATTCCAGAATTGAAGATGGTTTTAGTTGCGTTACCTGACGATTCATTTTTGCTACTAATTCTTTACTCATATCAATTTCTCCTTCCAAAAAAGCCCTAGCAATCTTAATTGACTGCTAGGGCTTGATAAGCTTTATCTTGGCTTAAATATATCCCACGCAGTCATCCCGTGATCTGCGTGGCCATCGATTCCATCAAGAAATACTTCTGGCTAACAGATCATTTCTGAAAAACCAAAAGTATAAATAATTATTCAATTGAGTTTGTTTTTGTTCGTTCATAATTCAAAACTCCTTAGAATAAATTAACTGCATCTTACTGCATTGATTCGGCAAACTTAGTTTTGATAAAGTCAGCAGAAGTTTGCAACTTCGCTAATTCTTCATCAGTTAACTTAAGCTGTAATTGTTCCACAATCCCGTTGCGGCCAACAATTGCCGGATATGATAAATAGGTTCCTAACTCCTCACGATAATTGGAAACTGGTAATTCCTCATGAGCGTCATTCAAAACTACGTTTGCTAACCGGACCGCGGCAGTAGCTACACCATAATTAGTATATCCTTTGCCACGAAAGACAACATAACCACCAATGCGAGCTTCATGGTCAATTTCATCAAGATCTAAACCACGTTCGTTCGCAATGTCAGTAACAGGTCTACCCAACGCACGGACCGTTGACCATGCTGTAAACTGAGAATTTCCATGTTCCCCTAGGTTATAACCCGTAACAGACCGTGGATCAATGTCTAATCCCTTAGCGACGGCCCGTTTCATTCTAGCAGAATCAAGTAACGTCCCCGTACCAATCACCTGATTCTTTGGTAGTCCGGTAACTTCTTGGTAAATTGAAGTAATGACATCCACCGGATTAGTAATCGCGATAATCACTCCATGGAACCCAGATGCTTTAATTTTTTGAGCTACATCTTTGACCTGACCACTGGTGAATGGTAGTTCAGCAAAACGATCATCGCCTGCATTATCCTGAAGTCTAATTTGTCCTAACGCAGAAATTACTATATCTGCATCACTTAATGCGGAATAATCATTTATCGTAATATTCGTGTGGGCAGGCAGGTTCGCTAGTGCATCTTCAAAATCAATTGCATCAGCTTGAACCTTCTTGTCATTTGTATCAATTAAAACTAAATCATCTGTTGATCCCGATGATACCAAGTAATGAGCAACTGTAGAGCCAACATTACCCATACCGATTACTCCGATTTTTCTTGTCATTAAATCACCTCAAAGTCGTAAACTTATTAATAGTCTATTACTTAGATAATTAATTTTCAACAGTAAATTTTAATTTTTCTAATTTACTTTTAATAATAGTCCTATTTCAAATATGCATATTTATAATTCCACTGTGTTCCAGCAGTATTATGGATTATTCCATGAATCGTTGGTTTTTGTAGATATGCCGTAACTTGTTGATAAAGTGGTGTTAGTCCCTGATCTTCATTAAGAACATGACTTGCTTGAACTAAATCATCCCAACGTTTTTCTGGCTCATTTGCGTCTTGATTATTGGCTTTATAGATTAATTTGTTATAAGTAGAATTATTATACTTGCCGTAATTATATGGCGTGCCAGCTACCGGAATTTGTAAATGAGAAATTGGATCATTAAAGTCCGCACCCCATCCTGACAGGCTGATGTCAAAATCACCTTTCTGCGTTAGTGAATTGGCAGCATTTCCAGGTATTGAGCGGATATTAATGGTTAATCCAGGCAGTTCTTTTTGCAATTGAGCTTTAAGGTACTGCGTAACCACATTGGATTCCGGATCATCATTTGAAGCTAACAATTCAAAGCTGACTTTTTTCATGCCTGATTGTTTCAAAGCCTTCTGCCAATACTGCTTAGCCAGTTCGGGATTGTAATCGACAGTATTTTTCACCACTTGTTCCTTAGCAAAATCAGTTCCGTTTTTAGGATCAGAAGCAACCTTTTCAGGAACTAAACCGGTTGGAGTTGATGAACCATCACCTAAGACCTTCTTGGTTAACTGATTGCGATCAATCGCCAATGACATTGCTAATCTGGCATTTTGATTATTAATCACTTTACGACGGCTTGTATTCTCGTCAGCAAAATTATATTTCAAGAATGTATTATACGAATATGGGTATTGGCGATATTCCTTATTGTTCTTGAAGTTTTTTACCTGTTCAGTTGAAAGTGGCGTCAGATCAAGCTTACCTTGCTGATAGAGATCCAGACCAGTTGCTGGATTCTGGACAACCGTATAATTGATACGATGTAATTTGACTTGTTTCTTATCCCAATACTGATTGTTTTTAACAAATGACCACTTGTTACCAGTTCCTGTCCAGTCGACCATCTTAAATGGTCCTGAATAAACCATATACTTAGATCTAGTTGCATATTTACTACCAACTGATTTAATAAATTTTTCGTTTTGGGGTCCAAATAATGGGTAAGCCATTAAAACCTTAAAATAAGAAACAGGTTTAGTTAGCTCAACCACAACAGTATGCTTACCACTAGAGTGAATTCCAAGTTGATCAGCATTCTTTTTGCCATTACTAATTGCAGTGGCATTTTTAATATTATCAAACAGATATGCGTACTCTGATTTAGTTTTAGGATTGATCGTTCTGCGCCATGAATAAACAAAATCTTGTGCTGTTATGGGATCACCATTACTCCACTTTGCTGATCTAATGTGAAACTTCCAAGTTTTACCGTTCTTAGATACTGAATATTTATCAGCCAGTCCAGCAGTGGCTTTTCCATTTTTCCCAAGTCTAAAGAAACTTTCAAACACATTGCCCGTTTGGCCATAACCAGTCGATTTAGAGATATCAATGGTATCCAATGGAGCGGTCGCACTTAAATTAAGTGTTTGTGATTTAACACTTTGAGCATTAGAAGCAGGTTTTCGATTAGCAACCTCACCAATAATTCCAATTGCGACAACAGCAGCAGCGACTCCAAATACTAATTTTTTATTCATTCATAATTCCTCCGATTTATATTCTTCAATGTCTAGAAATACGCATCAGACTACACATATGATCATTCATCCTTTCAATTTAAAATTAAGCAGAAAAAAAGTGCCTAGTATCAGATACACTGATACTAGGCACTTCTGTTATCGATTAAATTAGTTAGACTTCCCCACAAAAAAGCTGGAAACTACCCGATTAATCTTCAGAAAAACCACGATCAGCGCGCACTAATACCAAACACTTTGAACAACAGATAGCGTTAGTAACAGTTTTGCACATTCGTGATTTCTCCTTTCGTCTACTTATTTGAGATAAGAATAACCAAAAGAAATTTAAATGTCAATTTATATTTTATAAATTACCGCTCGATCTAGACAAATGCATCCCTCACGACGCGGTTGAAATACCTAACATAATAATTTTCTTGATCCTTGTCGTAAGTGATCTTTGTCACACTACAATTATCCGGTTCTTCAATTGCCATGAGATCATCGTTATTATCCGTGGCAGCTAATACAGCAGCTTTAATAGTAAATCCATGAGTAACAACAATTAAATTACCGTTTGGATATTGTTTGGCGTAATCCATCATGAACTGTTTTACACGATAGATAATTTGTTGAAATGTCTCACCATTAGCAATTGCTGCATACGCAGGTAACACGTCATGCAAAACAGGTTCAAAAACATCCGGAAATTCAGATTGGAGGGTTGCATTACTTTGACCATCCCAATCGCCGTAAGAAATCTCTAAGATTCGTTCATCAGTTATCACATCTAAGTTTGCGGTTTGATTTAATATGTTTGCGGTATCCATAGTCCGTTGGAGCGGGCTAGCAATCATCAAATCTGCGAAATCAATTGCAAAATGTTCGTGCAGTTGGCTTGCTTGCTGTCGACCAACATCCGTTAAATTGGTAATCTCAGTATTAATGATTCCTTGTTTTAAACCCGCTTTGTTAGCAGCAGTTTGGCCATGACGAACAAAGTAAAAATTAGTCATTGGGCACCTCCAAATTTTTAGCTTAATTCTGCTGGATATTTAACTATTGGTCAAGCATTGTTAATTTTATACTTCACTAGGAACTTTGAATAATCTGGCGTACACGACAAAATTAACCAAAGTCAAAACTAAAACCAAACCAAACGCAACCTGACTTCCTAGGCCGATATTTTCCACAGAAGTATTCGTTGGTAGATGGATTCCGGTCATCAATGCAGCCATCACAGTCGTTCCGATCGATCCAGCTAATTGCTGACCCGTATTATAAATCGCATTAGCATCATTTCTTAAATGTGAATCCATGATTTTTAGTCCATAAGTCATGGTATTTCCGAATGCCATTGAACGGCCAATACTGAAAATCAGGTAGAGAATCACAATAGTCACAATACTCATTTTCACGCCCAAAAGCATCATAACCAACATCGAAATGGCAACCAATGCATTTCCAAGGTACAACGGTAACTTCCCACCAAATCGATCAAGCAGATATCCGTAAAATGGTTGTCCGAAACCATTTAGTAAACTACCTGGTAGTAAAATCAGACCACCAATCAATGAACTGGAATGATTTACCAATTGGGCATAATTTGGCAATAAAAAATTAATTCCGATATTACTCATTTGTAAGAATACATATGGAAAAAAGCTAAGTGTAAAAATGGAATCCTTGAAAATATTTAAATTGAACAACGCTTTCGTACTATTTTTAGAAAGGTAATAAAATACAATAAACAACACAATCGAAACTGCAAACAAAATTGCAAACTTAATGACCCCATTAGGACCAGTGGCAAGGTTAAGCCCGAGTATAAGTGATACTATACCGACCGCAAGAACCGCAAATCTAGTCCAGTCAAATTCTATCTCGCTGTTAACAGCAGAATACTGTTCAATAACTTTTTTTCCTAATACAAGAGCAATCAATGCAATTGGTAGTGTTGACCAAAAAATCAGGCGCCAGTCTGACAGATAAACCATCAGACCACCAAATGAAGGTCCAATTGCGGGGGCGATTAAAATAATTAAGCTTCCAGTTCCCAGATAGACTCCTAATTTTTTTCTAGGGACGACTTCCAACATTATGTTAGTCATTAATGGTCCAGAAATTCCTACACAACCTGACTGAATTATCCTTCCCAACAATAATAACCAGAAATTAGGAGCGAAAATACACATCAAATCTCCAATTATGTACAACCATGCTGCTGCGATAAACAGTTGGGAGTTTTTAAATCTGCGTTTAAGAAATGCAGACGTGATCATGATCAATGCCACCGTTAATAAGTAGCCGGTCGTAACCCACTGAACCGTGTTCATATCAACGTCATATGTCTTCATCAACGCTGGAAAAGTAACATTCATTGATGTTTCGGTCAATACACCGATAAATGTTAATGTCGCGATTGCAGCAATTGCTAAAAATGATTTTCGACTAAAGTTTACTTCGTTACTTTCCAATTAATATTCCTCCAAAACCTGATGTCTATTCATTTTATCTAATTTTTATCCAATTAACAAAAATAGAAATATTAAAACAGTTGCTTTTTAAATTAAAATTTGGTAAGTTTTACGTATACTAAATGAGGAGGACGTCACATGCTAATCAATCCATTACAAAACTTAATCTCATCCTCCTGGTCCACTCAATAACCTTTGTGGGCTTAATTTTGGTTGCAAAACACAAAACTAACGGTCTCGCATAGGTTATCAATTAACTTTTGTGAGGCCACTAATATGACAAGTGGGGTCTCACAGAAAATCTGTGAGGCCTTTTTATTTTACTTAAGGAGTGGAAATGATGAAGATTTACAATTATGCTGCAGGACCAGCAAAATTACCTGACCAAGTTATTAGCCAAATCCAGGAGGAACTCCCTTCTGTACAAGGATCCGGAATGAGTATCCTAGAAATCTCTCATCGTTCCGCCCTTTTTGAAAATATCTTAGCCGATGCTCAACAAGACCTTAGAGATTTGATGAAGATACCAGACAATTATCATATTCTTTTCTTCCAAGGTGGTGGAACTGGCCAGTTTGCAGCCGCTCCACTAAATTTGGCAACGAATCACAGAAAGATCGCCTTATTAGACAGTGGTCACTGGGCAGTCCGTGCCGGTGATGAGGCAACCAGACTCGGATTTGATATGGACACCCTCGCTTCAACTAAGAATATTCAGTATCAATCTCTACCTCACTTACCAGAAAATCAAAATCTTGATCAATATGACTACCTGCACCTCACTATGAACAACACAATAGAGGGCACAGCGTACCATCAACCTGTGCGACCAATCAACACAGAGTTAGTCGCTGACATGTCATCAAATTTTCTCGCAGAAACTTACAATGTAACGGACTTTGGCTTAATTTTTGCAGGCGCTCAAAAAAACCTCGGGCCAGCCGGAGTGACCGTTGTCATCGTTCGTGATGACTTGGTTCATAAGGTTGAGAATGTTCCTAGTATCTTAGATTACGATCTGTTTGTTAAGAAAAATTCGCTCTACAATACTCCGCCCGTATTTCCAATCTACACTGCTGGGCTAGTGCTTAAATGGCTTAAGGAAATCGGCGGAATTGATGAAATGCAAAAAATTAACGAGCAAAAATCGCAGATGCTTTATGATTTCCTTGACCAATCAAAACTGTTCACTAACCATATTACTCCTAGTGACCGCTCACTAACTAATATTCCTTTCACAACCGGTGATGAACAATTGGACAATCAGGTCATCAATGCCGCAACAGAACATGGTTTGATGAGCTTAAAAGGACATCGAAGTGTTGGTGGACTTAGAGCAAGTTTATACAACGCTATGCCAATTGAAGGAGCCCAAGTTCTGGTTGATTTTCTAGAAGACTTTGAAAAACACTATCAAGGGGGACATTAATATGTATCAAATTAAAACTTTTAACGCCATTGCACCAGAAGGACTAGCCTTATTTAACAACCAATATGAAATCAACAAAACTGATAATGCCGATGCTTACTTAATTAGGTCTGTTGATTTACACGAGCATGAGTTCCCTAAGAATCTAAAAGTAATCGCTCGTGCCGGAGCTGGTTTTAATAACATCCCCATTGAAACAGCTACCAAAGACGGTATCGCTGTCTTCACCACTCCCGGAAGCAATGCCAACGCAGTCAAAGAAGTGGTCATTGCGATGCTAATTGCAGCTTCCCGTAATTTATTTGCAGCCGCCGCATACTCAGCTAAAAACAGTGGTGCCGATATTTCACTGCGAGCCGAAAAAGATAAAACTAAATTCAACGGTGAAGAATTAACCGGCAAAACACTTGTTGTGATTGGAGTTGGTCACGTCGGTTCAATGGTGGCTAATGCAGCTAACGCACTTGGTATGAATGTCATTGGATATGATCCATATCTATCTGCTGACGCTGCGTGGCAGATATCTACTGCAATCAATCGTGCCGATACCTTCAATGATGCCATCAAAAACGCAGATTTCGTTTCGATACACGTGCCAAAGAATTCAGAAACCACTGGTATGATCAACACTCAGGCTATCGCAGCTATGAAGCCCGGTGCCACACTACTAAACTTTGCCCGAGGTGGAATCGTCGATAACGAAGCAGCCATTGATGCATTAAACACTGGTCAATTGACTTCATATATGACTGACTTTGGAGACGATATCCTTTTAAATCGCGATGATGTCGTGATCACTCCCCACATTGGTGGCTCAACAGCTGAAGCTGAGGTGAATGGTGCAACCAAGGGTGCCACGACAATTATGGATTATTTAGAAACTGGAAATGTTCATAATTCTGTGAACTTACCAAGCCTCTCGGTTCCATTTAACACAGCCTACAGAATCACAGTTATTCATGAAAACATTCCTAACATGGTTGGCCAAATCACTACTGCATTAGCAAATGAAAATATCAATATCGAAAGTATGTCGAATGCAGCCAGAGATCAAGTTGCGTACACGATTATTGATACTGATCATTTACAGGCTAAACAAGTCGATGAAGTAGTCAATGAATTAAATAACATTGGTTCGGTTTATCGAACCAGAGTAATTGAAAAATAATTTTAAAAAGAAGTCATGATTCACATGACTTCTTTTTTCGTGGTCAAATTGAAACATAACTATCCGTTGCCTTCTGCGTTTTTGCCACAATATATTGTATATTATCCATTTTTGGCTACAAGATATTGTTGAATTTTTTGAAATAAACCGCTAGAATAATTTATAACAATTAACGAAACGAATAATAATATCAGACAGGAAGGACACGGGTGATTGATAATGCAAGAACTTTCATCTCAAGCAAATAACGCTTGGAATAATGACAAATCGCATAAGAATATGGAAATTGATTACTCGACTTCTCTATTTGATTGGCAAGCCGTTAATAATTCTGAATGGCAATGGAATGCTAGTCAGGATGCACTTGCTGAATTAACTTCAAAGGGCGGCAACATTCAATCATTTTCAAGTAAATCTCTCACCCCTGATGAATTAAAATCACTGACCACTCAAATGGAGACAAATAATAATAACCAGATATTATTAAATCATTTTAAGCATAATATCGACGGAATTATGATATTCGTTCCTGACGATACGGTTATTGATGAACCTTTAAATTTAACGATTGATGCCGCCGCTAATGATTCAGTAGCCTTAACATTGATTTTAAATGTGGGTAATAATAGCCAGGTATCGATCAATGAGCGCATCAATATTTCCGGAAACATTCAGCAAGCTAGCATTGATTTGACTGGTTCAATTTTACGCAACAGTACGGTTAACCTATCCACGATCCTTACGTCACTATCAGAAACTAAACTTAATGTTTTCAGTGACCAGACTGTCCGTCAGGATGCCAAACTTACATGGACATACTTCTCTTCTTCCAGAGGCAATGTATCAGGTGATTTAATCACCCACTTAGTTGAACCAAGGGCCATCTCAAAATTTTATGGCCTTCAAATCGCACATGCAAGCGACGAAATCAATCTACAAGTCAGTGGTAATCACCACGCTCCCAATACTAACTCCAGCATCTCAATGCGCGGTGTCCTTCTTAACCAAGCTAAGTTTAACTTCACAGGTGTGAGTCAAATCGATGCTGTTGGCACCAACTCAGACTCCAAGTTAGATGGACGTTTATTAACCGTAGGAGAAGATGCGGTCGGATCAGTTAACCCACTATTAAAAAATGACAAAACTAACGCTACGACCACTCAAACGGCTTCTGTGTCATCTCTTGATGATGATCAGATTGCTGACTTACTTGCCAGTGGAGTTTCGCGGGACAAAGCAAAGCAAACTTTGATAAATGGCTTTATTTCACCAGTGGTTCACCAACTTCCAATTGAAGCAGTTGGCATCGTTCATCACTATTTTGAATAGTAATATGTCACACGCTTTTCATAAAAAATAAGCATGGCAGGATAGATACCTGCCATGCTTATTTTTTATTTAATTCTGCAAATGACAATGAATATTTTAGTAGTTTAATGAATTGTATAATTCGTAGAGAAATATGATATATAAAATCGCACAGATAATTCCTGAAAAAACAAAACGTTTAAAAAAACTTCTCCAGCTCAGCGCCTTCCAGTTATAACCTACTGCAACTAGATTGCCTACCAGTGCACTAACTATTGCTGCGAGTAAAAAAATTAAAATCAAAACGAATCCCCCAAATGTAATATACTTAATTTGTTATGCGTATATAATTTATTATCATATCATAAATATTATTAACATACAGACTCTTATTAGTAATTGTTGGCACACTTGTCTTCACAAAATCAACTTCACCTTAGTGAGAAATGAAAAACATTTCACAGATACTATTTGTAACAGCAAGCTTTCAAAATTTCTAATACACGTTTTCATGACTATTTACATTTTTCTTTCATTTGTTTTCATTATCACTAAACAACTCACATTTGTTAATGACTTTTTAAGTATTATGATATAATCATATCTACTTATAAACTTAATATAAAGAGGAATCATCCTATGGGAAAAATTGCAATCGTGACTGATAGTACATCAGCTATTAGCCAAACAGAAGCTGCAAATTTAGGCAATGTTTTTGTTGTTCCTATTACCGTTAATATTAATGGCCAAAGCTATCGCGAAGGTATTGATATTACTAACGACGAATTCTACTCCACTCTTGCGACCTTAAAAAAGCTACCAACAACCGCTCCACCAACTCCACAAGAAATGATCGATCAGTATGACAAATTAGGGGCTGATGGCTATGATGAGATTTTTAGCATTCATCTAACCAGTGGTATCACCGGTTTTGTTAACAACTTAAAAATAATCACCAAGGATTATCAGAAAGCTACCATCCACGTCTACGACTCCCACGTAACTGTTCAGGCATTAGGATACATGGTTAAATATGCGTCAAAAATGGCTAATGACGGTCTTTCTGGGTCTGAAATTCTAGATAATTTGAACAAGATGCGGGACTCACTTGATGAATATTTTGTCGTGAACGATCTTAAAAACTTGGTAGTCGGTGGTAGGTTAACTAATGCCGCTGCGTTCGCTGGTAGTCTATTAAAAATCAAACCAGTCCTGACACTTAATGACAAGTATAGTATCGAAGCCATCGACAAGATCAGGACGTTGAAAAAGGCTCGTTCGTATATCGAAGATAAGTTCAGAACCGCTTACGAACAATCAAAATTTCCGCTACATGTTCTGCTCACAGGTACCAATAACCAAGAAGCAATTGATGAATGGAAAGATGAAATGGTATCAAAATATCCAAATGCGACATTTGAAAGTGGACAAATCGGCCCAGTAGTTGGAACCCATATTGGTTCTGATGCTTTCGTTATTCTATGGTTAAAGCAATTTTAAATTAAGTTTCCGTTTTTTTAATGATTTATATATAGCGAGAACCAATGAGTTTACAGATATTTTGTAAAATCATTGGTTCTTTTTTGTTGGATATGAATATTATGGATACACGAAAGTTCTCTTTAACCCTTGTCACTTCTTTATTAAGGTATAATCATACATGAATCTAATTATTTTCTACATGAGGGAGATATAAATGCTTAGTTACTTTGCAATGATTACACTGGTTAAATTATCAGGTTTATTAATTCCATTAATCTGGTTTTTAATTATTGCCGATCGTCGTGGTCGGACAATTAGTTTAACGTTAGTGATTCTTCTATTTATCGTTAGTTTCATTAATACCTACTTCAATTTACCGGACCTCGCCTATCCTTCCTTAATAGATGGTTGGTTAAGCTGGTTAATTGGTGGACTTATTCTAGTAATGGTTCTTAAAAGGATGTTTTACTCCGATAAGCCAAGCAGAGAAAGCAACGGTGACGGATTCTTTGCTCAAATCGTTAATCGAACAACCGAATCATTTGGATGGGCCGGTCGAATCGTCCTTGCAATCGCTAGTGCCATTCTGATTTTTATTGTTCTAACAGGAATCTCTAGCTTAGTCACTCAAATGAACCCTTCACCATCTGTAAGCTCCATCAAAACAGATTTAAACAACGATGCCAGTAACGCACCCATGCCAGTAATTAAGGGTGGTGATGACACACCAGTCGTTAACGCACCGCAAACCATTTCTACCGACATGAATAACTCACTAAATAGTTTTAAGAACTCAAACGTATATGATTTAAATCACATGCGAGTACAAATGTATCGCAACAAGATGGTATATGTTGCACCTGTTGAATTCTCTGGTGGTTTCTGGCGTTATATCCACTACCAACAAGTTCCTGGTTATTTCATGACCAACGCTACTGATAAAAACGCTGATCCAAAGTTCGTCAAAAAGCCAATGAAGTATACTCCTAGTGCCTACTTCAATAGTGACGCAGATCGCAGAATCAGCGCCCATTCATTAGGATACTCAATGGTTGGTAGCACTTCTCAATTAGAGGTTGATGATAAGGGAACACCATATTACGTGCGAACATTAGCAAAACCAATCTCATACATTAACCGCAATTATGATTACAAACACTTTAAAGTTGCTGTTTTAAACACAATTACTGGTAAAGTGGACGTTTACTCACCAAACAAGGTGCCAAAGTTCATCGACATCTCTGTCTCTCCTGATTGGGTCGCCAAAGAAGTTTCAATGTTTGGTAAGTATCGTAAAGGTTTCTGGAACGCAACTAGTTTTGGTGGCCACAGTGATGTTATGAAACCAACTAAAGCTGGTACTGAAGGCGGTAAGACACTTACCCCTTATGCATATAAAGGACGCGTATACTACTTCACAGGAATGACTAGTATCAACTCTCATCAAAGTTCTATCCTTGGATATACTTTCGTTGATGCGCGAACCAATACCCTGCATTACTACAAGGAACATGGTAACGTCATGACTCCTGAACGGGCCATTTCATACGCTGAACAAGATATCAATCCACAAAATTACAAGGGTACTTTACCACTGCTATACAAAATCGGTGGCAAACCAACTTGGGTTGTTTCCATGTTAGACCGCGAAAATAATTCATTTATGAAATTCGTCTACCTACTGGCTGACGGCAATAACCAGTCTGGAACTTACGCAGTTGGTGATGACGCTCAAAGTACTCTTGATTTATTTAACCAACGAGTGGGTGCTAAAGTTAGCCCTGCAACGCAAGGTAAGTCTTCAGCAAAGACAGTCACAGGAAATATTTATCGCATTATCAGAACTAATGATAACCAAACCTTATTTATCCTAAAGGGCGACCCACAAGTCTATAAAATTGATCCAAAAGATAGTGACTTTAACCCATTATTCTCATTTATTTCAACCGGCGACAAAGTTACTTTCAAGGCCACTTCAATCAGTGGTAGCAATGAATTGTCAACTGCCAAAGTTAATTTAACGACATTTAAAGATTCTGCGCTCAAACAAAAATAAGTTAGTATTATAAAAAACGGAAACCATTAAACAAATGGTTTCCGTTTTTTATTTTGGTTGCGGGTCAGCATATAGTGAACCCTTAAGTTTAATTTTAGTCCGTTCTAATCCTTGAGCCCAGATGTTAAGAGCTCCTGCACATAACATGATAATCAGTGCGACCAACATAATATTATGCAAACCAGTGTGTAAAATCGTCTGCATTTGAGGTATCAAATACCTAGGCAATTTCTTAGCAGTCGAAACGTTAGATAATTGGTTCATCATCTTCATAGTAATCGTTCCACCTGAATTTTTAACACCCGCTCGCAAAGCGTTATTTAGGATAATTCCAAAAATTGATGCCGTAAACGACTGACTCAACATTCGGACTAAGAAACTAAATGACGTTGCTGCAGGCACGTCTTTAGCAATAGCATCCTGCTGAACCTTAACTTGAAGTTCGTTAAAGCAAGCGCCATTACCAAATCCTTCAAAAGCACCAGCCAGTAACAATAACCAATATGGAGCATGGATGCCACAAAAGACCATCAGCATAAAACAAATGATCAATGTGATTAATCCTAGACCAACCACCTGTTGAGGAGTGATATACCTTCTCAATGGTGCAACAGCACCTGATCCAATAAAATCAGTTACCGATCCTGGAATCTGGGTCATCCCTCCAATAAGGGCTGAAGTTCCTAATAACCCTTGAGCCCACATTGGACTATAAATTAGAAAACCAATAAATGAACCCCAAACTAGTGCAAATGTTATAAAGTCGATTACTAATGATCGATTCTTAAATAATCGATTTGGGATTATGGGATCTTCAACTCGGTTTTCTACTCGGAGCATGATTGCCAGCAACCCAATAGATAGAACAATCAATCCGCCAATCATTAGATAATTGACGTCACCGATCAACTCAATGGCTAGTAATAAGCAAAATAACCCGGCAGTCATTAATACTGCTCCCAGATAATCCACCTTGGTATTTTTCTCAGCTAATTGACTGGCATGATAATAGTACTGAATAATCACTATCGAAATAATTGCAATTGGAACACTTATATAAAAAATCCAATGCCAGTTAAATACATCAACAATATAACCACCAACCAGTGGTCCTAAAATGGTCGCCATACTGTAACTGGCAGACACAAATCCTAATACCTGCATTCTCTTTCTAGGGTTCTCATATAATCTGGAATAGATAATGTATGGAACGGAAACCATCCCACCATTTCCAATCCCCATGAAAGTTCTAGCAATAATCAACATCCACATATTACTTGAAAAACCAGAGAAAAAAGATCCAAGCGCAAATATCGTTACTGACAGTTGATAACAACGCTTATTACCTATATATTCTCCAAGTTTACTCCATAATGGAGTGCTAATTGCCGTTCCTAAAAGGAAAACAGAAACTACCCAACCAATCAATTCAATTCCATGTAAATCTGAAACAATTGCTGGCAAAGCAGTATTGATTATCGTATTATCCAATCCACTCATTGCATTTGACAGCAACAAGGCACAAGTCACGATAATAACTTGTCGCTTTGTCATAACGCCACTTCTTTCTTAAAATAATCGTATTATTATAATGGTACAACAGATTAGGGTATATAAAAAAGAGCTAATTTATAAATTAGCTCTTTCGTAACAATTAGAAGCGCATTGTGTATCCCCTTAATTGGAAAATTAATTAAGATAGTACAAATAATCAAACAAGACTTAGAAATTATCCATAAACCCCTGTATACTTCTTGGTACTGAAACACATTATGCAACTATTACATACTCTGGGGAGATGCAAAAATGAAATTTTCTAAATTAATTATGTTAGCCACCGTGGCTATTTCAGTTGGTACCGCAGCAACCGAAGTACATGCAGCCAAAAGAACCATTGCTAATTCCAACTCACAGACTTTAACGTTTAAACAGATTACTGGCAATAATCTGCATCGACTAGGAACGATTCGACAACTGACCAGAAGCCAAATCGCGACTGATCACAAACTAACTGGTAAGCAAGTTCAATATCTTATGCAATTGCCACTACCACATCGGCTGACTGCTAAGAATTTTACTTTAGACTCACAGTCACTAACCATGCATTTAACCAAAAATAAATTACATGTCAGCATAGCAAAAATTCCTTTATCTAAGTTAACTGGAATCATTTTAAACCGCTACATGCCTAGTAACTTACGATACAAGAAGCCAACCGCCACTAAGCAAAAAGTAGTCGCTTTGACATTTGATGATGGTCCTGATCCCCTATTAACGCCCAAATTGTTGAAGGTCCTCAAAAAGAATAATGTACCAGCGACCTTCTTCGAAGTCGGTAGTAGTGTCATCAAATATCCGCAAATTTCGAGAATGGTCATTCAATCAGGAAATCAAATCGGTAACCATTCTTGGAATCATCCACAATTCACTAAGATTGGTAAGGCACGCGCAATGCATCAAATCTCCACCACAGACGCTGCAATTTATAAGGCAACTGGAACACTGCCAGCCTTTGTAAGACCTCCGTATGGCGCAATTAATGAATCAATCGGTGCATCTTTTGATCGTCCAACGATCCAATGGGATGTCGATTCACTAGATTGGTCTTACTTGAATACACCAAAGACAATAAAACATGTGTTAACCACAACTCATAACGGCTCGGTAATATTGATGCATGATATCCATCCAACATCAGTAGCGGCTGTTCCATCGATCATTCATGTCCTTAAAAAGCGTGGTTATAAATTTGTTACGCTAGAACAATTAATGCAAAAACCATTACTTTCAAACTATCAGTATTTTGGCAGAAATGATTATCGAAATTTATAAGATTTTAAATTGAAAATTTCAAACAAAAAAGGCCACATCTATTAAAGATGTGGCCTTTTTTAACTTGGTTATTAGATTAGATAAATGCAGTAACTGCTGCAGCGGCAACAATTGCTACTAAACCAATAGAGATAACTAACCATTCTTTACCGGTCTTATGAGTTTTCATAACGATAATACCGGAAACTGTGGCACCAACGATCGATACCTGTGAAAGAACGAATCCTGTAGCTAATCCAAGCATAGCTGGTTGAGCTGATACTAAGTATCCTAATGCAGCCATTGCAAAGAAGAAACCAGAGAAAATTTGTTTGTAAGTGATAGGTTGAACGAAAATATTATTATGATTCTTAATTACTTCGTAAATACCGAGTAGTAATCCAAATGTTGCCATACCAATTGCTTGTGGTAAGAACATGTGTAATCCATCAGTATTGTGAGTATATTGTGGGAAGATTCCATAAAGAGAATAACCAATTTGAGCAATTAGTAAAACACCAACAGCTTTAATTAATAATTCTCTGTTACCAGCAGTCTTCTTTTCTTGGTAAGTGGTTAAGTAAGCACCAATCAAGATAATAATAACTGCAGCAAAACCGATAACTTTAGAACGGGTCGAACCCCAGTTACCTAACATTACTACTCCCCATACAACGTTAGATGTAATTTGAAAAGCAGTTGAGATAGGCATAGCTTTGGCTGAACCTAATGCATTACCATCAGCATCTTTCATACCAAAAGCAACGATGGTCAAAACATTACCAAATGCCCAAGCGGCACCTGAGAAGAATGCCAACCAGAAATTAGAACCTGTTAAAAGTTCATAATGATTAATTAATGCAAGTACAATAGCAACGATCAATGTGCCCCAAGTGGCACCAAAAATTCCTTGAACAGGTTTTCCACCAAATTTAGAAACTAATGTTGGATAAGTACTCCAGCCAACCACGGCTAGCATCGCGAAAAGTAAGCCTACAATATTCATTTACTAATACCCTCTTATTTAATTGCTTCGCCAACAAAATCAACGTTTGATTCAAGTACGATATTTGAGAATGGTGTGATTTCACCAGTACGAACAGTTGCAATATTATTGTCATCACGACTCATTGCTTTTAACTCATCATGTGAAGTCCAAACAATTTCAACGTCATCATCTAATAAGCTCTTGATAGCAGCTAATTGATCTGGGTTTTCTGTTTGAATTTCTTTAGCCAAGTATACTTTTTGAACTTTCATTTCTGACAATGTTGCTTTTAATACATCAATAAATAGCGGTAGACCACGCACTACTGATAAATCAATCTTGCGTCCATCGTCTTTAATAGGTAATCCTGAATCACCAATAGTTAACCATTGAGTATGGCCAATTTCAGAAATTGCATTTGATAATTTTGTATTTAATAGATTAGTTTTACGCATAACGATTAGTCCTCTTTTTTGATGTTTTTATTTGTTGTCTTCTAAAACTTTTAATACTTCTTCTTCAACAGGAATACTTGGTTGAGCACCGGCTCTTTGAACAGTAAGTGATGAAGCAGCAGCACCGTAACGCATTGCTTCTGGTAAGTTATCTAATTCAGGGTTCAAACGTGTAGACATCGCACCGATAAATGTATCACCAGCAGCAGTAGTATCAACAGCTTTAACTTTGAATGAAGGAACAATTCCTTCTGAACCATCTTTTCTCATGTAGAAGGCACCTTCAGAACCAACAGTGATGATAACAGTGTCAATTCCGCGTTCAAAGTAGTAAGAAGCGTTATCGATCATTGAGTGTTCATCTGTAACTTCGATTCCTGTAAGGATGAATGTTTCATGTTCATTAGGAGCAATTACATCAGTTAGGTTTAATAATTCTGCAGGTAGTCCACCATCTTCTGGCATTGGTGCAGGATTTAAAATAGTTTTTACGCCATTTTCATGAGCAATTTTAAATGCTTCAATAACAGTTTCAACTGATGTTTCTAATTGAGCAATTACAAAATCAGATTCTTTGATTGCATCTGTATGTTCACGAACATCAGCAGCAGTCATGTCAGCGTTAGCTCCACCATAGATATAAATGATGTTATCGCCAGTTTCTTCTGAAACTGTGATATATGCTTGACCTGTTTCTTCAGTTTCTGAATACATAACATGTTCAGTACTTAGGTTAGCAACATTCATGTTTTTGGCAGTATCGAATTCCTTACCAACTTTAGTGATCATGTTTGTTTTAACAGCTGAACGAGCAACGGCAACACCTTGGTTTAAACCTTTACCACCCATTGCTTCAACTTGGTGATTAGGAGTGTGAAGAGTTTCACCACTAACACCAAAACGTGGTACTGATACTACTTTATCAATGTTTGTTGATCCTAAAACTGTAACTATCTTAGCCATAAAAATATCATCCTTTTCATTAATGTAAGTAAAGTAATCTTTGAAATAATTAGTAGTATACAATGATTTTTTTGATGTGTAAACGTTTTATTAAAAAGATTTACTAAAAGGCTTTATCCACCCTCTTCGAAATCGCTTACATTGACGGCTTTTGATCGATTTTTATATTTTTTTGAAAATTTTTTTCGTGGGTTATTTTGAGACATATAACGATATTTTTTAAGTAATAAAATATTTTCCATCAAATGAGTCCGTTTGAATAATAAAATTACATTGCTCAACTATTTTCAAACGTGCCTCTGCGTTTACTTTCAACCATGTAAATGAATAGCTTCTTTATTATGTCTGTCTTAAGTAGGATTATTATCTTGTATGATAATTTAATGAAGGAGGATTGAAGATATTGCTTATTATTTATATTCTAGGATTTATTAGCTCATCCTATTTTGCTTTCTTTTTAAAGGCCAGCTTGTTTTTGAAGGTAATGTTATGGATATTCGCCATGGTTTCCACAACCTTTTCAATTTACTTCTTTTCCCACAAACAGATTGAAGATTCATTACGCTCAAAAAATCCACGAGCATATCAGCGCTCACTGAACAATTCAATTTTTATAGACATCCTGGGATTCGGATTGCTCATGTTCTCAATTGAGCCTATCAACTTAAATATCTTTCTGATTATCGTGTGGTATATTTCATTCGTCATTAGTTTCATGGGAATTTTTTTGGTAATCCTTTTGTTTTTATATTGGATACTAAATAAAATCAACCCAAATACCGAAGCACAGTGACGATCTTCGCTAAAACGCAAAAAAAGACTTGAACCTGGATTTACCAGGATCAAGTCTTTTTATCTTAGATTTAATTATCTATTTATATGGCAAAATTACATCTGAAGGTTTAACTTCCTTACCAAAGTATGGTTTTAGTTGGGAATTGTAATCCTTCAAGAAGAACTTTTCATTGTTAAGTTTTGTGATTTCTTTATTGGTCCAATCTAACAATGACTTATTACCCTTCTTAACTGCAGGAGCAATATATGACTTAGGACCAATACTCTTAATTCCTACAGTGTACTTAGGATTGTCTTTTGACCAAGCATACAAGTATGAATTATCATCAGCTAATGCTGCTGCACGGTTATTCTTCAAAGCATTAAATTGTTGAGTCTTAGAATCAAATCTCATTAACTGAACTGACTTTTGGCTTTGAGTAAAGTAGTTCTCAGCAGTCGTTCCCTTAGTAACGATCAAGTTCTTACCCTTAAGTTGGTTAACATTAGTAATTTTTTTATTCTTTGGTGAAACGACACCAACGGAAACTTTCATATATGGTTTAGCAAAATCGATAACCTGTTTCCGTTCTGGTGTAACAGTAAAGTTTGCAAGAACTAAATCAACTTTATTGGCATTCAAAGCGTCTACACGGTTGTTAGCATTAACTTGAACAAATTTAATCTTAACACCCAAGTCTTTGGCAACTTTGCGGGCTAAGGTAACGTCGTATCCAACGCGTTGGCCATTTTTGTTGACCCAACCATAAGGTGGCAAATCACCAAAGACAGCGACTCGAATAGTACCATTTTTCTTAATTTGTTGAACGGAACTTGGATTAGCACTATTGCTATTTGAATTTTTACTTGCACCGCAACCTGCTAGCACCAAACCTAATAACGCTAATGAACCAACTAGTAATGCAATTCGCTTGAATAACTTATTCTTCATTGTAAATCTCCTCCTTTATTAATTAAAAATCCATACTATCAAGAAACTGTTTTGCCCGATCCGTTGTTGGATTTGAGAAAAATTGGTCAGATGGCGTCTGTTCCAAAATCTTACCATTTTCTAAAAAGACTACTCGATCAGCAATCTGTTTAGCAAAATTCATTTCATGAGTAACCACAATCATTGTCATATGATCAGTTTTCGCCAAATCAACAATGATATCTAGAACTCCACGAACCATCTCTGGATCTAGCGAGGCTGTCACTTCATCAAACAACATAAACTCTGGATGTAATGCCAAAGCACGCACAATTGCGACCCGCTGCTTTTGACCACCGGATAATTGTCTAGGATATGAATCAGCATATTCATCCAGGCCGACCACTTTCAACAGTCTATGAGCCTCGTCAGTCACTTCTTTAGAATCTCTTTTTTGTACCTTCACTGGGCCCAACGTTATGTTAGCCAGCACAGTTAAGTTTGGGAATAAATCATAACTTTGAAACACCATACCAATTTTTTGACGAAGTTGTTGTAAGTTCTTCTCATTAGGAATAATTTTTTCGCCCTGAAAATAAATACTCCCTGATTGATAATCTTCTAGACCGTTAATAGTTCTGATCAGCGTACTCTTTCCAGAACCTGATGGCCCCAGCAAAGTAACTACTTCTCCCTTATCAACCTGAAAGTTAATATCATGGAGAACGTGTTTCTTACCGTATGACTTATTTAAATTTTCAACTTTTAAAATTGTTTCAGCCATTATTTCTCTCCAATCTTTGCTTTTCTAATCGTTTTGACCACCAAGATAATGGATAATCAATTAGGAAATATAGTATGAAAATCAATCCATATACCCAGAATACTCCGGTTGGATAACTCTGATTATTCGCTTCGATAACTTGTTGACCGACATTGATAACATCCATTACTGAAATCAGCATTAACAAGGACGTCGTTTTAATAACTCGTGTCGCTAAGTTAATAGTAGCGGGGATCTCCAATGAAACAGCCTGTGGGATCAATACGTATCTATACAATTGATAACGATTTAACCCAATGGCTTTACCAGATTCCTGTTGGTGTTTGGGCACGGAAATCAAAGAGCCACGAACGATATCACTCATTTCAGCTGCAACCCACAAACCAAACACTAACGTAGCTAATTCGTTAGCCGGCATGTTGAGGTTAAATTGACGTGGAATGATGTAATAGAATAAGAACAGTAATACCACTGTCGGAATAATTCTGAAAAATTCCAAGTATAATCGTAATATGAATCGTAATATCTTACTATTTAAGGTTCTTAGTACTCCAAGAATCGTTCCCAAGATCACACCACCGACTAACGCGCCAGCTGCGATTTTAATCGTGATCCAAAGTCCTCCAAGTAACCTAATGAAGTTATCACCTTCAAATAACACATTAATTCCCGAATGAGCCATAACGCACCCTCTTTTCCAGATAAGTTAACCCTAAGGATAAAGGAACTAAAATAATTGCATATGCGACAACTAAAACAAACAAATACTCATTTGAACGATAGTACATTCCAATCAAATCCAAAGCCGTATTCGTTAATTCCGGGATGGCAATAACAGTAAAAATCGATGTTTCTTTAATCAAGAAAATTATGTTAGCTGCCATCGCTGGAACACTTAATGAAAATCCTTGGGGAAAGACAACGAATCTAGCAAGTTGCCACTGACTTAATCCAATAGCTTTACCTGATTCAATTTGATTTTTAGGAACTCCTACGAATCCCCCGGTAAAACCTTCAGCCATGTAACTTCCTCCTAGAAAAATCAGTCCGATAATTCCAGATAACTCCGCTCCCAATTTGATTCCAATAACTGGAAAAGCATAGTACAAGAAGAATAGTTGAATCAAAAGCGGCGTGTTTCTTGAAATTTCAACGTAAATACTACCGATTTGGTGCAAAACAGGGACCTTAAAGTATTGAATCAAACTAACGACTACACCAACAATGATTGAGCCCACGACCCCAACGAAAGAAAGCCACAGTGTTAATTCAAATCCTTTAGCGAACATTGGCAAACTCTGTTGTATAACTGTCCAGCTCATAAAGCGTTCATCTCCCTCAAAATAGATTTGTTAGATGGCAAATAAAAAAGTCCCTGCAAAAGTTTGCAGGGACGATATTATCGCGGTTCCACCCATTTTCGCACAAAAAGCGTGCCTCAAAAAAGTACCAAATTAAAATTTAACGAACTCCAAGCGCACTTTCGATGAATTTTTGTCCGTATTCTCACTGGCAACGGTCTCTGATATCCAAAAATTCATTTACTCTTCTCTTCATCGTTCAACAAAAAACTCTAATTGTTATCTAACAATTGATTTCTAATTTACTGGCAACTAATCAAAAAGTCAAATGTTTTTATCAAATTATTTTGAAATACCATCCACATCGAATCCTTGACTAACAATGTTTTCTAACAAATCTGCTCTTAGTTTCCGATTCCTTGAAAGTTCAGACACAATGTGATTACTAAAGTTTTCTTGACGACTATTAGTACTTCTGCTGGCATAGTATTTTGCCATTTGGTCGTCGTAAATCGGTAACCAGTTTCCGATTTGATCATCCAGTTGGTAACCATTTGTAAAGTGTTGTAAAGTTTCTGGCATTCGTGGCTTAATTTCCGGAATCGTCTCTGGATAACCGACAGCGATTCCTAATAATGGAAAAGTTAACTTAGGAAGATCAAGTAGTCCAATCATCTTATTAGAGTCATTTAATATACTCCCCATGATTGTGGCACCCATTCCCATACTTTCAGCTGCTAACACTAAATTCTCAGTAGCAATTCCAGCATCAAAAACACTAGCTAATAATTTATCGGCAGTTTTAAGAATATAAGGGTCTGCCCCTGCTCGCTCCGCAATCTTAAGGTTACGATACTGGTCTGCAACCATGACAAAATAATGGCCACTGCTCAACATCCAGTGGGTGTTACCCGTTATTTTATCAATTTCTTTCAGCTTTTCCTGATCAGTCACACTAATGATGGAATACTGTTGAGAAAAAGTTGAAGTGGAAGCCTTTTTTGCCGCCGTAACTAATGTCTTCACTTCTTCGTCAGACAGTGACTGATGCTTAAAGTTACGAATACTTCTATGATTATTGATTAAGTCGAGAATTGAATTTTCCATATAGATACCTCGTGCTATAATTATTAGTCGGATTTTATCGCGGTGCTAAAAATCTGTTTGAATTATCACGAAAAATGTTTATAATAAAAGTTACTAGATAAGAATAATTATAAACTGGGTGGTAATTATGAAGCAGAAAAAAACTTTAGCACAAAAAATTAACGTCATGCGGGCGGCTGTAATGGGCGCCAATGATGGCATTTTATCAGTTGCCGGAATCGTCATCGGTGTTGCTGGAGCTACAACGAACAACTTTGCTATCTTCATTTCTGGTATATCAGGAATGCTTGCAGGTACAGTATCAATGGCCATGGGAGAATGGGTCTCCGTTAATACTCAAAAGGATTCCCAAAAGAATGCCATCAATCATCAAAAGATTGCGATTGAAGAAAATTATAACGAAGAATTCGATTTCGTGTCTAATAAACTTCAGTCATCAGGTATTGCACCTGAACTTGCCAATCAAGCCACAAAAGAAATGATGGCTAAAGATCCGCTTCAGACAACCGTTCGCCAACGATATGGATTTAATGCGAATGAATTTACTAATCCCTTATCAGCTGCGTTAGCTTCTATGATTTCATTTCCTCTAGGTTCCATTTTACCACTTGTTGCAATTACTCAATTTGCGCCTAATATTAGAATTTTGGCAACTGGTATTTCAGTTATCATCGCTTTATCTATCACCGGATTTTCTGCCGCTAAACTTGGTAATTCTAATAAAAGCCGTGGTGTAATTCGAAATGTAGTATCAGGAATTTTAACTATGATCGTTACATTTGCTATTGGACGATTAATCGGTAATTTATAGGAGGAGAAAATGGAAATCTCAAAAAGAAAACCAAAAGAACATCAACAAACTCTTGAAGAAAGACTAAACACATTACGTGCTGGAGTGTTGGGTTCTAATGATGGTATCTTAACCGTCGTTGGTGTCCTATTCAGTGTGGCGGTTGCTACAACTAACCAATTCACTATTTTTATTGCTGGTCTATCAGATTTATTGGCCTGTGCCTTTTCAATGGCCTCAGGTGAGTATGCTTCTGTTAGTACTCAAAAAGATACTGAAAAATCTGTGGTTGCAATGGAAACAGAATTACTCAAGACAGATTTTGCTGGAGAATTAAAAATCGTTACTGATTATTATGTTGGCCAAGGTGTTTCACAAGAAACATCACAAAAAATCGCCGAAGATTTGATGTCAAAAAAGCCTCTTGAAACCATCGTCGACATCAAGCACGGTATCCAACTGGGACATTACATGAACCCTTGGGACGCAGCATTCTCATCACTATTCTCAGCAGCTGCTGGTGGTTTATTCCCTCTTTTAGCTATGACATTGGTACCTGGTGTTATGCAGTGGCCAGCAACTATCTTAGCAGTCTGTGTGTCGGTTGCGATTACCGGATTTTTAAGTGCCAAACTTGGTAATGGTCTCGTAAAGACCGCCATGATCAGAAACGTAATCGTCGGGATCATCACAATGATTATTCACTATTCTATTGGATTATTGCTATAATTAACCTTTTTAATATTGATGAATACAATCTGCTTCATGATCGTTTAGATGTCAATCTATCGGTTATGAAGCTTTTTTATTATTCGATTATTACTGATCATAATGAACCGGCTTAGGTTTCTAGTCAAAATATTGTATAATATTAATCAACGAATTTATTTAACAGGTGGTGGAAACTTTGAGCTCAAGTATGCAGGAATATTGGACAATGAAACAAATCGCTGATGGCCTTGGAGTTAACAAAATGCGGGTCTATCGGACTGTGAAGAATAACAACATCCCCTACGCCCGCAAACAAGGCCAAACGTTGTGCTTTAACGCTACGGCAAAAGCCACCATTGAAAGTTTAATTACTCCTGACAAAAGCAAGGTCACGAAACTCAGCCTATCTGTACTTAAATCACTAAATGAAGAAATTGCTAGTCAGCAAGAACAAATTGAAAGACTAACTAAGCTTTTAGATCAATCACAAAAGCTACAATTACTTGCTCAACAGCAACGTGTTGCCGCAGAAAAAGCAGCTTCACAAATGAAAACTGAACTTAAGCAGGTCGACGCACAAGAGTTTGATTCAAACTCAAATCACGGTAATAACGTAGGCTCTAACTAAGCGGTTTATTAATTGAATCTTTAATCTGGCGGTGTTAATATTACTGAGAATTATTAAACTTTTTTAACCAGATATTAATCCAAGTCACTACTTTTACCGGAGGTTACCTATGCGTCCTAGAATTGCTTTACCCGCAGATACTCTTACTGAAGCTACTAACATCATTAATGAGAGAAACGCCGCCTTTGCACCCCGTCCTGCTATTGAAGCAATCGTCAAATCTGGTGGCGTCCCTGTAATTTTTCCAAGTGTCGATCCTGAAGACGTTCGCGATTACTTAACGTTATTTGATGGCGTGTGTTTTTTAGGTGGATCTGACGTTGACCCAACATTTTATGGCGAAGAACCGTTTTACAAGTTGGGAACGACCTATCGTAAACGAGACTTATTTGAAATAGAACTATTAAAACAATCTGTTACTGCTGGCAAGGCCATCTTTGGAATTTGTCGCGGAATGCAACTAATCAATGTTGGTCTTGGTGGAACTCTATTCCAGGATTTATCACAAGATTTGCACTCTACACTTAAACATAGTCAGGCTGCTCCAGGAAATATGCCTTCTCACCACATCACGGTCGAACAAGATTCTCGATTACACGACATCATTGGTGAACGACCATACATTAATTCGCGTCACCACCAAGCAATTAAAGATGTCGCCCCTTACCTAAAGATAACTGCTAAGGCAGATGATCAAGTGATCGAAGCAATCGAGTCAGTTAACAATGACCAGATATTGGGAGTTCAATGGCATCCTGAAAACATTTATAAACACTATGATGATTCAAAGCACCTCTTTGAAGATTTCGTTCGAAGAGCTCAAGTTGTTGCTGAAAGAAAGTTGAATAGTTAGTAAAAAATCGTTAGTTATTAAATCAACTAACGATTTTTATTAGCGAGAATTTCTACTATAAGAAAGAAGATAATATCTATGCCTAACAAACCAGCAGTGGATAATTTTGATGAATACTTAGCCGTCTCCCAAGAAGGTGCTCGACCTTTACTAGTCGCCTTGAGGGAACAAATTCTTAATGAAACCACTAATGTAGAAGAAAAGATATCTTGGTCCCAACCATTCTTCATATTACCTGACAAAAAGCTCAGTACATCAGCTTACAAAGACCATGTCAGTCTGCAAACTTCTTTAGACTTAACAGATGAAATAATTGATACAGCCAACGATGCAGGATATACAACAGGACAAAAACGGTTGAACATAAAGTTTGACCAACCTGTACCTTCAAAAATCATCCACGAAATAATCAAGCAATCTGTGAATCCTTAAACAAATCTTGATAACAATCACGAGACTATTACAGTTTTTAAAATTTCGTTATCTCTAATTTACTTAACAGCAACATTTAGCTATTAAACTGGGGTTTATGTTACTCTTTCAGTGAGATGAAATTATTTTCATAGGGAGATGCAGAATTGTGAACCATAAATCATTAATTAAAGTTGGGGTATCCTTTGCCACATTGGCAGGATTTGCCCTATTCTCAAACCAAGCTAAAGCTTCAATGTCCCCATCAAGCTCTCAACCAACTACTGACATGGCTGACCTTTCGAGTTATCAATCAGCGTTATCTGCCAGTGATTACCAAAATTTGGCCAATAATGGTGTCAAGGCCGTAACAATTAAAGCTACTGAAGGAACTGGCTACATCAATCCTTACCTAGGTCAACAAGTAAAATATGCCCAACAAGCGGGATTAAGTATCAACTTCTACCACTTTGTCCATTTTACTTCCAAATCGGCAGCGGTCGCTGAGGCCCAAAACTTCATCAATGCGGTTCAAAAAGTAACTACTAGTAAAAACGTAGTTATGGTGGCTGACTTCGAATCCTCAGAACTTGGATCATTATCAAAATCAGCAAATGATGCTAATTTAGCTGCTTTTGACCAAACTTTGAATCAGGCTGGTTACAGCAAGACTGACCTTTACACAATGTCTAGCTGGTTGGGAGTTAAGATCGACACTAATTCTCAAAACAAAGGTTGGATCGCTAATTGGCCTTACAGTCCAACTGGTAACAAGTACCCCAACGCAAACGCATGGCAATGGGCAAGTGACTATCGCTTTCCAGGCTCAAAAGTTGATTTAGATGTTAGTAAATTAACTAATGACTATTATCTTGGATCAGTTAGTGACTCAACTAGTTCATCAAATAACGATAGCAACAGTAACAGTAACAGTAACAGTAACAGTAACAGTAACAACGGCAATGATGGCACAGCTGTTATTGTTCCTGGTCCATCAGAACCAACCAATCAATATTCAAGTTCTAGATCACAATCAGTTAAACTAGTATGGCGAACATCTATGAAACGTCACGCTTTCTATACTACAAAAGGTGCCCGTTATTCAAAACATCTGGGAACTCGATACGATTACAACAAGAACTTGCCAAATGTAACTTGGTACACTGATGCTCACGAAAAGTTGTACAAGAAGAACACTGGTAATTACGCCATTTATTACCATGTAAGAAGTAACGATAATGCTCATGGCGGTTGGATTTGGAGAGGCTACTTAACCAGTGGCGTTAACCCTAACCAAAAATAATCTTTAAGTTAACCAAAACCAGAACGCGAGTTGCGTTCTGGTTTTTTATATGGATATTTAATTGCGTTCTGTAAAAGTTGCTCGTTGCTTATCAAATGCGGGTCTTAACCAGTGATAACCTAGTCCTAAAACTGCCCCGACCACAGCCGGAACTACCCAATCCATCCCCAAATTAGCGAATGGTAACACATGGTGTTGGAAATTAGTTAGCATTTGGCCGAAACCACTCTGACTAACTACTGGCGGAAAGGCACCCACCATATCAAATAACGCAGGAACGGTAGTAAAGCCCACAACCAGTGCATAAACCACCGGATCTCTACCGAATAATGGTGAAGTGACCGATAATAAGATCAATACCATCGCAAATGGGTATAAAAACATTAGCATTGGTGTTGACCAGGCAATGATCGTGTCTAATCCAAAATTGGCAGTTAAGAACGAAGCAGCACACATCATTCCTAGCCAAGTCCGATAGCTAACTCTTGGGAAATGTTTATGGAAATCTTGTGCGAATGCGGCAACTAATCCAACCGCTGTAGTTAAACATGTGACGGTCAGTAAGGTTGCTAACAAAGCATGGCCAAATCCACCAAGATAATACGAGACCATTTGATTAAATGCCACACCACCATCAGCCGAAACTTTGAAGTGTGCTAAGGTAGTGGATCCTAACCAAACTAAAACTACATAAATAAAACCAATTGCTGCAGTTGCGAAAACGCCAGCTTTCGCAGTAACTTTAGCATTTTCACTTGGCTTAGTTTTCCCTAATTGTTTAACAGCAGTGACGACGGTCACTCCAAATGCTAATCCAGCCAATGCATCCATCGTATTGTAACCTTCAAGAAATCCATTGAAGAATGACTGATATTGATAAGCTGCTGTTACTGATTGTTTGGCTGCTTGGCCCATAGGACTTAAAAATCCAAGTGCGAAAATACTAAATAATAGTAATAAAAATACTGGATTCAAAATTTTTCCTACACTTACCATCACGTTAGATTCTTTAAATGACACCCAAAATGCAGCGCCAAAAAATAGTGCTGAAAAGACAAGCAAACCTACTTGATCAAATGACAGGGGCAAAAGTGGTTGAATGCCAACGCTAAATGGAACTGTAGCTGTTCTGGGTGTTCCAAAAAGTGGTCCAATAGTGGCGTGAATCAAAATCATGAATGTCAACGCAAACACTGGTCCAAGTGGCTTACCAATGTCATAGACTCCTTGAGAACGGGTTACACTGATTGCTAATACCGATAATAATGGCAGTAAAACTGCAGTGATCAAAAATCCTGCTGTAGCAGTCATCCAGTGAGCACCTGCTAATTGGCCCAAATGAATTGGGAAGATTAAATTACCTGCTCCAAAGAATAATCCAAATAACATTGAACTGATGACAAAATATTGTTGCTTAGTTAGCGGTTTATTGTTTAAGTCCTGTGTATTTTCCATTTCCATACTCCTTTATAAAAACTAACTTTCGACCAATCATTTCTAATCTGACTAATGTCGATCTGGGATTCCATATCACCATCTCCAATTTCATATGTATTTGAAACAAAAAAAGCACCCTTAATCCACTTGGACTAAGGGTGCTTTTACCTGCACGGTACCACCTTATCTTCATGACACTATCACTAGTGCCACCTCTCGCGTACGGCCACTTTGGGCGATACGCCAGCACTATAATGGGTGCCACCAATGCACGTTACTTTTTGTTTCGGTGCATCGCTCGAAAGAGATATTCCAACAAACTCACTGCGCTTCCTCTCACCTATCGAAGCTCGCTTTACAGTGTTGATTCGTCGTACTAAACTTTCTCATCGCGTTTGCTTAATGATTGTCATTCATGTTAAATGCATTAATAAGAATTGTCAACATTAAATTCACATTTATTTTTAATATTTCGGTTTGACTCGCTTAGGGGCTATAATTAAAGCGGATACAAAATAAAATAAGGGAAGTGCATTTTATGTCAAAAGTATTAATTGCCGGTAGAATTCCAGAACCCGCTTTAAACATTTTGAAAGATGCTAATTTAACAGTAACTGTTTTTGATGATCGACAAAGTCTAATCACTAAATCAGACCTAATTGATTTAATCTCTGATAAGGACTTCTTGATTACGCCACTTTCTACTCAAGTAGATGCAGAAGTCATTGATGCTGCGCCAAATCTCAAATTAATTGCGAACTATGGTGCTGGATTTAATAACATTGATATAGAATACGCCCGAAAGAAAGGGATTCCCGTTACAAATACACCCAAAGTATCAACAGTCTCAACCGCGGAAGTAACCTGTGGATTGATTATCAGTTTAGCTCACAGAATCGTTGAAGGCGACCAACTCATGCGAAGCACTGGATTTACTGGTTGGGCACCATTATTCTTCCTAGGGACTGAACTTAAGGATAAGACTTTGGGAATCATTGGTTTAGGACAAATTGGTCAGGCCGTGGCCAAACGAATGCACGCTTTTGATATGAAAATTATTTATACGCAACGTCATCAATTAGACCCTGCAACTGAAAAAGAATTGGGAGCAGAATTTGTTTCCCAAGATGAACTGATTAAACGAGCCGATGTAATTTCGATTCATAGACCAGCCACTCCAGACTCAGTTCACATGATTGATGAGGAACAATTCAAACAGATGAAATCTTCAGCAATGTTTATTAATGCCGCTCGTGGCCCACTCATCAATGAAAAGGCACTATTGCAAGCATTAAAAGACCACGAGATTGCCGGAGCTGCTTTGGATGTATATGAACATGAACCAGAAGTAGACGATGTTTTTAAAGAACTTAAAAACGTTATCCTTACACCTCACATTGGTAACGCCACAACTGAAGCACGGAATGCCATGGCGGAAATTGTCGCATCTAATACAGTTAAAGTAGCTTCGGGACAAGCTCCTGATTACATTGTTAATCCCGCTAAATAGATTTAAAAAAAGGAAACCATAACGATTTGTTATGGTTTCCTTTTTGTGATTTTTTGTATCTAATGCCTCAAAATAGGAAAAGAAGATGTCATTTGATTTTTTTAACGAAGAAACGTAACCCTAATTGAATAACTACCATCACAACGAATATAATTACCAATACAACAAAAGAAATCATTCTTGTTGAAAATGTCTGGACCATCCCAGCACCATCAACTTTTCTAGTAAAAATGATTATGGATAATACACTAAATATTATCAACCAAAAAACGTTGATCAACCACCATACGCGTAACTTCATATTTTTATGAATACTCCTTTATTTGGTAGTGGTGCGTACTGACCAATTGCCATAGCAAGACCATTCCTGCCATAAATGTAGTTGTTTGAAACTCAAAAGCATTCAAAATGCTAGCATCAAATGTACAGATGATAAACACCGCCAAACTGATAAAAATAATTCCTAGATGAATATGAACATTTTCAATGTAAGTGAATACATATAATCCAACACTTAATAGAATTAAACAATCAATTGTTATTAGGTCTCTTGATGTGGAGGCAATTTCCAATCGGCTAACGATCAACATAACAAATATCAAAATCGAATAGAGTTTATTTTGAAGCGGTCCTATTTGGTTAACTTTATCATGTTTTTTTTGGTTCACTAATTCATCCATAGAAACGTCATACAACTTTGCCAGCTGATTAATCAATGTTATGTCTGGTAAATGTCTGCCTGTTTCCCAGTTAGAAACTGCCTGACGAGAGACATGTAATTTATCCGCCACCATTTCTTGTGTCAGACCTGCTTCATTTCTTTTTTGTTTCAAAGCAATTGATATGTCATTTACAGTCATTTCACACCCCACCACGAAAGTATTATAGATTGCTTTAACTAACAAGACAGACATCCTGTCATTCTTTATGTATCAACTAAAAATCACTCTAAGACTTTCTTTTATCTAGATTACTAAATATAAGCCACTGAGCGAGAACAAGAACCATCAGTAGCAAGAATTGAACATACACTGTCTTAACGAACCATAAATCCATGAATGCTAAGGTAGCCAATATGGTATCGACAATTATTTTAATTGCAGTTGTTGACATGAAAACAAACACCTCCCAAGTGGTGATACTTTTAGCATATAACACATAGCCAAAGTAAAAAAGTGATCGTGAATAATTAAGTCATTCAAAAATAAAAAAAGAACCAATTTAGATAAATTGATTCCTCTTACTAACTATACATAATTAATGTTCACCAAGTAATCGCTTGAGGCGATTGATTCTGTCATCCAACGGTGGATGAGTATCAAACATTTTATTGATGAATGGTGTCTTGCCATCTTTGCGTTTAGGCTCATTAATGTAGAGCGCTGCGCTTGAAGCATCGGCATTCTTCATCGGTGTCGAATCATTTTTCAATACTTCTAAAGCATTGATCAATCCTTGGGGATCTCTGGTTAAGTTAACACCAGAAACATCTGCCAGTGATTCACGTTCTCTAGAAACAGCGAGTTGCAAAATTTGCGCAATTGGCACTCCAATCACTCTGACAACCCAGCCACCGATCCAAATAATCGCACCAAAGGCAATCATTCCCATGGCAATTGCTAATCCACTCTTATTATCATCACTGTCACGTTCTCCAAAGCTTAACCAACTAGCATTCCTCATCAGTCCGGCACCAGCGATGATCAATACAGTACCAGCACCAGCAATAAAGGTGGTTAAAGCAACAGTAATTGAAGAAACTCGAATATCATAATTTTTAATATGAGAAAGTTCGTGGGCAATGACTCCCTCTAATTCTTCACGATTCATCATTGTCCTTAAACCCTTGGTGACAGCCACTGCAGCATGCTTTGGATCTCGACCTGTGGCGAATGCGTTAGGGGCTTCCTCGTTGCTTAAATAGATATCTGGAACCGGAATATTAGCAGCCATCGATAAATCGGTGACAATATTAAACAGCTGCGGATCATCTGATTCTTGCAACTTAACTGCATTGCTACCCCGCATTAAAATATTAGTAACACTCATGTAAGTGAAAAATGAGTATATCAATGCTGCAATTAAGAAACCGATCATTGTATAGATCGCAATTTGCCAATCAAAAGTCTCTTCACGCGAAGCAAAAATACTACCAATTAGGAATCCGATAATGGCCACTATCACAAGAAAAGCAGCCAAGACAAACCATGTCCGCCTGCGATTTTGTGTAACTTGCTTGTTAATCGTTTCCATTTATCTGCTAATCTCCTTGATTAAAATTTCATTTGAGGAACTTCTTTAGCAGCTTCTGGAACTTGTAAGAATTCTTTTTGCTTGAAGTTACCCATTTTAGCGACTAAATTGCTTGGGAATGATTGTAGCTTGTTGTTTAATTCCATAACATTAGCATTGTAGTTTTGCCGAGAAAATGAAATTTTATTTTCAGTGTTAGCCAATTCTTCTTGAAGACTCATAAAGTTCTGATTAGCTTTTAAATCAGGATAACTTTCAGAAACTGCAAACAAGTGATTCAAAGTTTCCGTTAGTTGATTATCAGCTTTAACCTTATCGCCCAAACTAGCATTAGGGTCAGTGATTTGCGTTCTCATTGCAGTCACGTTGGCGAGAGTTTCCTTTTCGTGAGCAGCATAGCCCTTAACAGTTTCGAGTAAGTTAGGTAATAAGTCAGCCCTTCGTTGTAATTGGACGTCGATTTGACTTTCAGCTTCATCAACTAAATTTCTTTGGCGAACCAATCCGTTGTACATCATAATCACTGCTATTACTAGTAGCACTACGATTACAATTATTGCAATTAACATAGCAATTCCTCCTATCAATATTGGTTTAAATTTAACATAACGTCAGTTAAAGTAAAGTTTATTAGAGGAATATTTAGATAATAATAATCTATGCATGATTAGTTTTCATTTCAGGTACTTATTGGTACTTAACTACCGTCATCTCACCATGTCGATAAGTTGCCATAAAAATTGTCTTTATCTCTTCAGGACCATTGATACCCAACTTGTCGTATAGCCATTCTTCGTCTTCTTCCATTAAGTCCAAAACATCATAATCTAACTGGCCATCGACAACAACAGGATAACGAATACTACCGTCTCCCTTTCTCAGAACCGTCAAACTACCATTTTGTTCCAAAATTGCTCGCTTCACATCTTTAACATCGTAAACTCCTGCAGTTCTCAGCTTGAAATCTACATCTTTAGCTGAAAGGTTGGCCTTCAAACAATTCTCAACCAAAATCTGCCCATTTTTCACAATGGTGATTGGTTCACCTTCAAGGAACTTTCCGATAGCATGAATATGGGTTTTTAGGTACCTAGTTCCTAAAATCAATAATGACCACAACAACAATACCGTAATAAACTCAGCTAAAGTGATTGCCGGATTGTACAACACCCCACCAACAATTCCACCAAGTACATAGTTTTGGAGTTGGTCCATCGCAGATGTTGGAGCCAAATTACCTTTACCGGTCAAGTTAATTAACACTGAGATAAATATAAAACCAACGACTAACTTAATGGCAATATCTGAATAAGTAAACATTAAGACTGTCTCCTAACTATCTTGATTTTGGGATTTTGCAACTGGACTTTTTCTAGAACGAAACTAGATCCATCAGAGTTAAAATCAATTCTGAAAAATCCTTTAGGTGTGTCGACTAAAAGCCCATCAGTTTGCGTGGTTGAATTAACCGATACCTGATTAGGTTTAACTCCTAATCGGTTTGCGGTTTCCTTTATAGTTCCCGTTATTTGCCCCGTTTGTTTCCGGGTAGTTAAGAGATTACTATAATCATTGTATTGCATCGCCAATAGTAACAATAACGTCGTCACAAAGATAATTCCCAAATCTTTGTACTTGATTTCAAACCGATTTCTTAGGTACATAAAAAACAATGCCCCAATAACAGCAACCAGAAAACCAAAGACAATGATCTTTATTAATCTTGAATTATCTTGATTAGACATTAGATATTCATAAGAATAGAAATTCATATAAACTCCTCCAAATAAAAAATACCACTTCAGTATAAATCAGAAGTGGTATTTTCACTAACAATCATTCGAATTCTTCGTATTCATTTGGATCTTGATTATCAATTCGACCATCGTCTTTGGTTAAGCTATCAATGGCAGACATTTCATCATCAGTTAAATTAAAATCAAAAGTTTCTAAGTTCAACCGTTGATGTTTCAAATTAACTGATTTTGGAATTGGAATGATGCCCTTTTGCTCATGCCATCTGAGGATGATTTGGCCAACATTCTTGTCATATTTCTTGGCGAGTTCTTGAATAATTGGTTCTTGTAATGCGGAACTGCCACGGCCTAAGGGACTCCAAGCTTCTGTAACAATACCGCGTTCATTGTCTGCATCAATTATTCGTTGATTATTCCAATATGGGTGTATTTCAACTTGGTTAACTGATGGTACGATGCCAGTTTCCGCTTTTAATCGGTCAAGATGCTCTGGCTCAAAGTTAGAAACTCCGATTGAGCGAATCAATCCGCGTTCTTTAGCATCGATCATTGCTTGGAAAGCTTCCACATAGTGGTCTCGTTTAGGCAATGGCCAGTGGATTACAAATAAATCTAAATAATCTAATCCTAATCTATAAATCGATTCTTGAATTGCCTTGGTTGCATCATCGTAACGATGATATTTACCTGGGAGCTTTGAAGTGACAAATAAATCAGCCCGATTAACTCCAGAACGTTGAATTGCCCGACCAACTACTCCTTCATTGTCATAGTTAGTAGCAGTATCGATTCCGGTATAACCGTCTTTAATTGCAGCCAAGATATGGTTAACCCCGCTACCTCCGCGAATTTGGTAAGTACCTAATCCGATCGCTGGCATTTTAATTCCGTCATTTAAAGTAACGAAAGGAACTTTGTTCTCCATAAAATCACACCTTTCCTAGTAATACGATAACGCGAGAACTAAAAAATGTGAAATTATAAAAATTAAAAGGGACGACCAAATCTGGCCATCCCTTTAACTTCATTATTAATAATGTAATTTAATTAATTTTGCATGCTTAACAGCTTCAATATCCTTAGTTCCAGCCAATTGCATGTCGATCTCTAATTCATGGTTCAATTCTTCAAATACTGATTGAACACCTTGAGCGCCACCCAAAGCCAAACCATAAATAACTGGTCTAGCGAGAGCCACCAAGTCAGCACCGCTAGCAAGCGCCTTGAATACGTGTGATCCATGACGAACACCACTATCAAAGATAATTGGTACTTTGTGGTTAACGGCTTTGGCAATATCTGCTAAGACATCGAATGAAGCGGGGCCACCATTTAATTGACGACCACCGTGATTAGATACATAAATTCCCTTAGCACCAGCACCAATCGCAAGCAAAGCATCTTCAGGTGATTCGATTCCTTTAACAATTACTGGTAAATCTGTGTAGTCAGCAATTCTCTTAACATCATCTGCACTGATCTTTTGCGCAGCTGAGGCATAAATTTCTTTAATGCCTTTACCCTGACCATCACCCTCAGAGAATTTCATTAGGTTAGCCATTGGTATTGGGAATTGGAAGTTGTTAATGATATCAGCTTCACGATAACCATCCACGGTTGCATCAACAGTAAGAATAATTGCCTTGGCACCAGCCTTTTTGGCTTCGTCTAACAGGCTCTCGTTAAAGCTCCAATCCTTGCTCATGTATAGTTGGAAGAATTGCGGAGCGCCATTAGCAGCGGCAGCTGTTTCAGCGATAGAAGTTGATGAATAAGTACTTTGAGCCATCAACGCACCAGCAGCCGCAACGCCTTCAGCGGTGGCAACTTCACCACGAGCATGAGCCAATCCTTGTGCTGCAGCAGGTGCCATCATAATTGGAGTACTCAAGTCTAATCCAAATACATTGGTCTTAGTTGATGGTTTTTCCATATCCGTGAGAGCTCGGGGAACAATTTGCACATGGTTAAAGGCTTCTGAGTTGTGCTTTAATGTCCATTCATCTTCGGAGCCACCGGAAATATAACCAAAACCACCAGTTGGGATAATCTTCTTTGCTTCTGCTTCCAAAGATGGCAAATCAATGATATTTAACTTTTCTTCACGATCACTTTGTTCGTATCCATTAACTACAGTCATTTTGCTTATCTCCTTTATATGCCCCACGAGTTTGTCTTTCAAAAGTCACCGACAAACAGTTAGGTTATGTAAAATTTATTTTTATGGTGTTACTTTTTTTAGCACATCTTTAATTTATAACTATTCCCTAAAAAAGTCAATAAAATACAAAAAAAGATGCCAGCATTTTACTCGCTGAGCATCTTTATGCTTGAATAATCATCCTATTTGAAGCTTTTTCTGGCTTACTTGAACATCATCTAATAATTCCTGAAGATTGATCTTGGCCATCCGAGCTTCAGCCGTATTTTGAACTTCTTCATAATAATGATCCAATACATCCGGTATTACTGAACCAACCGGACAACTAGCATTCGTTTTTTCATCAACATTCAATAATTTATTATCAGGTGAAATTGCTAAATAAATATCTAGCAAAGAAATTTCTTTAGGAACTTTGGCCAAAGAAGGCCTAGCCGCACCCTTAACAGCATTCAAAAGTCCTGCCCGTTTTAATTTACTCATCATTCGCCGAATTAAGCTAGGAGACGTATTGATACTTTCGGCTATCGTTGAACTCTTAATTACTGATTTATCTTGATTCAACGCAACATAAGCTAGAATGTGAGTTGCATCACTCAATTGTGTGTTAGCCATTTCCATCACCATCTTTCCTTGGCTATCGATATCTATATAATAACTTGTTATAAAATATATAACAAGTTATTGAAAATATTTAACTTATTTCAGCAGTCAAATTTCTAGAATTAAAGATGAATAACCAGTAGAATGAACTTGTTTCAACGAACTTGTTTTTATTTAGGAGGAATTTTTATATGGCAGAAAATTACGACTTTCCAAAAACCAGAGCTCAATTGAATCAACTAATTGCTGATATCAGCCAATTAATGACTAATGTTCAACAAACACATTGGTATATGCGTGGCGAGAATTTCTTCCGACTTCACCCATTAATGGATGATTATAAAGACCAACTTGGAGATCAACTAGACGAAGTCGCCGAAAGACTAATCGCCTTGAATGGTTCACCAATTTCAACGACTCATGAATTTATTGAAAATACTGGCCTTCCTGATGAAAAAGTTGAATTCAACCAGTTAACTTTACATGAATATATGCAACGTTTATCAGATCAATTCAAATACCTAAGAGATCAGTATCAAAAGGGTATTGAAGTAACAGATGACGAAAAAGACTTCCCTACTCAAGATATGTTGAATGGATTCAAGTCAGATATCGATAAAAACATTTGGATGTTAAATGCTTACCTTGGCAAGGCACCATTTGATGACTAAATAAAAATAACCTGCTCATATTTATGAGTAGGTTATTTTTTTCTAGAAATTATTTAGTAATTTCCATTATTGGGTAACGTAGGAAAAGAATCCTATTCCCCGTAATTTAACGGTGCCAATTTTAATAGAATTACATCATCTGACTACAAACCAATTCCATGTCGAGTTGGAAATCAACTTCAACTGTCTCACTGAACGATGATTAAATTTTACTATAAAATCATCTTACTATCATAATCGCTTAATACTGCCACTTATCGACAAAAGCAGCCTCATTTTGCCAACCAAATCTAAATTGGTTAACTGCTCGTGTGTTTGAACTTAACCTGAACACAGACCATGCATTGGCTTTGATTCCAGTCAATCTGCGACTAACATGCTGGGAATTACGTCTTCTTTCAGCACCGTCACCACGATCAGCCACACCAGATGTCTGAGTGATGAACCAGACACCATTTTTATACGCAAAATTATCTTGATGCGTGTGTCCAGCCAGATAACCAACAACATTTCCAGTCTTTTGTTGATACTCACTAATTAAATCAAATATTTGACGGCTTTGGCGAACTCCAGCTTCATTTGTGACCAGATTATTTTCAAACAATGTCTTCATATAACTTGCTTGATCTCGACGTTTACCAGCCATGTCAAAGGTATTAGCCCAGTTATCAATACCATTTAAAGCAATATGGTTAATGAATAATAAACGTTCATCATCTTTCGCATTTTCTAACACGTCTTTTAACCATTTAATTTGTTCATCACTATAATGCGTGTAACCATGTCGGAAACTATTAAAATAGACGTTCTTATCTGCACCTAAGATCACATCTGGTTGATCAAAACCGTCCAAAATAACAATTTTAAATGGCGAATCTGGCAGATCATATGTTCCATAAACCGCATAATTTTGATTTTCGTGTAATTGCAGACTGGCACTTTCACGCAACTTCCAAGCATCTTGATTAGTGATTAACTGATCCAATAAGTAACCGGCGTTATCCCTGGCATAACCAGAATTATCGTCGTGATTACCATTCAAAATAATGTATGGTCGAGAGGATTCTTTAATTGCTTTTACACCACTAACGACATCCGCTACGCTTAATTCGCGCGGCTTGTTACCATCATTTAAGTCACCACCGTGAACGACCAAATCAACCCCGTAATGATTGGCGTAATAACTCATTAACCGGATGCTTCGCACCACAGCTGCCGATGCTGGAGTTTGATAACTATCAATATGTGTATCTGTGATATAGGCAATTAGCTTATCCTTAGGCTGCATACCATCTCTAACTTGTTTATCAAATTTGGCGAGCGCCTGCTGTTCTTCTTTTGTTGGTTCAAACGGTTGGTCTAAGTCCTCCATCTTCAACTTAGCTCCGCGCTCCCAACAAGTAACATTTGATAGCGACATACCCGTTTTTTTACCTTCAAGATTGACTTTTTTTGCTCGTTTCTTAGCCGAATATGGCCAAATGTTTTCCCATGGTTGTTCCGAATTTTGATCCAGAATATTACCAATTTTTTCATAACGTCCTGGTCGCGGAAGTTTAACCATTCGTCTGAAGTTTCTGGGAACATACATAGGTAAAAATTTACCATTTAATAACTCTGCCCAAAAAGTTTCATTATCTACTCCCTTAATCTTCGCTTGATAATTCACTTTTTGACCACGTTGGATGACTTCATCAGTTTGATATTGTTTCTTAAATGATGGTTGAGTATAAACTGAAACTGTTTTATTAACTCTTAGCCAACTATTCTTATTCATCGGAAATCGATAATTTGCAATGCTGGTTTCTTTTCCCATAGCTTTCCTCTCCTTAGTGATTTCCTTTAGTGTAATTGAGCATAGGTATTGAAGCAAATTTATAATTTTGTTGCAATTGCAACAAAAATGAGTTAAATTAACTAGTGTTAAGGAGGTACTAAATTATCAAAGCAGACATTTTGCGTGATTTAGGCATGATTTCAAGGGCTCTGGATTCAATTGCAAACATAGAATTCAAGCAATATAATTTGAACAAAGGCCAATACTTATACTTAGTCCGTGTCTTTGAAAATCCGGGTATCATTCAAGAACGTTTGGCAGAAATGATTAAAGTGGACCGCACCACCGCCGCTCGTTCGATTAAAAAATTAGTTGATAGTGATATCCTAACCAGAAAAAAAGACGCCAATAATAAAAAGAATTGGCACCTATACGTCACAGATAAGGGCAAAAAAATTGCACCAATTATTCTAAAAGAGAACCAATATTCTAATCAACAGGCTCTTAAAGGAATCAGTGATTCCGATGCCAAGAAACTATCTGAATTATTGCATCAAGTAAATGCCAATATTGACGATGATTGGCACTACGTTAAGAAAGGTAATTCACGAATATATTAATACAAAGAGGTAATTAAAATGAAAAGACTAATTGTTGATGATGACGTTATCGAATTATTCCCAGAATTACAAATTAATGTTTTGACCTTGTCAGACATTAAGAACCAATACACAGATGGCCAAGAAGATCATTTTGCAAAACTACTTGCTGATGCAACTGCTTCATCCACTAAGTTCACCGACCAATCTGATACCTTTAGTAAAAATCCAGTTATCGCAGAATGGCGTGAGGCTTATCGTAAATTCAAAACCAAAAAAGGTGCTCGTTCATCTATAGAAGCTTTATTGAAACGTGCCAGTCAAGGCCACGTCTTTTCTCCAATTGATCCATTAGTTGATATCTACAATAGTATTTCATTAACTTACGGCACCCCAGTTGGTGGTGAAGATGTGGATCATATTGATGGCGATATGCACCTTGCAATCGCTGATGGTGGTGAGCCATTCTTCCCATTAGGAGCAGAAGAAGATTCCCCTGCTCTACCTGGCGAAGTCATCTATAAAGATGATTCTGCAGCCATTTGTCGTTGCTTTAACTGGCGGGAAGCTGAACGTACCATGTTGACAGATGCCACAAAAAACGCCGTCCTAGTTATCGAATCAATTAACAATGAACAAGCTAGTCGTGCCAACGAAGCCATCAATGAGTTAAAGACACTATGCGAAACAACTTTCAATGTCAGCTCAACTACCCAAGTAATCAATACAAACAATCGTAGTGCAACTATTGCAGATTAATTTAATCATTTTAACTTTTATTGGTAAAAATATATATAATTATTGTTAAAATCAATTAAAAATACAAAGAGGTACTCATTTATGCAAATTGCCGGATTCGGAGTCGAAGAATGGTTAAACGTTTGGGAAAGAAAAGCAACCTACGATATTGCTCAAAGTACGATTTCATCTATGACTATGAAAGAAATCTTAAATATTGATGGTAGTAATGGTCAAACATTCTATGATTTACTGGATAAACAAAAAATGAACTATGGCTGGATCGAAGGTTCTCCTGAGTTTAAACAAGAAGTTGCCAACCTTTACCAACACGTTGATCCAGAGAACATACTTCAAACAAATGGTGCTACTGGAGCAAATCACTTAGCACTTTACTCTTTAATCGAACCCGGTGATCAAGTGATCGCTGAATATCCATCCTATCAACAACTCTATGATATTCCTAAGTCTTTGAGAGCTAAAGTAGACTACTGGACAATTCATGAATCTGATAATTGGTACCCTGATATTAATGAATTAAAACAACTGGTTTCACGTGAAACTAAGATGATTTGTTTAAATAATGCTAACAATCCAACCGGGACGGTATTAGATACTAATTTCTTAAAACAGGTAGTTGAAATTGCCAAATCCGTCGACGCTTACGTCTTAGTTGATGAAGTTTATCTACCTCTTGATAATCCAGATGAATTTACTTCAATCGTTGATTTGTATGACAAAGGAATCGCCACTAACTCACTTTCTAAAACCTATTCAGTTCCTGGTATTCGAATCGGTTGGACAGCATCCAACAATGAAGTTGCCGATATTTTTAGAAAATACCGTGACTATACTATGATCTGTGCCGGTGTTTTTAACGACATGCTAGCCGTTCACGTTTTAAGGAATAAAGAGAAAATTCTTGCCAGAAACAAACAAATCGTCTTGAACAATCTAAAAATTTATCAAGATTGGATTGAAAACGAACCTAAAGTTAGTTTGATCATGCCTCAAGCCGTCTCAACATCTTTTCCAAAGTTCGACATCGATGGTGATATCGAAGACTTTTGTATTAAGTTACTTCAAGAAAAAGGTGTTCTCTTAGTACCTGGTAATCGATTTGATATGCCTGGACATGTTCGTCTAGGGTACTGTGCTTCCGAAGAAACACTCCGTACCGGCTTAACAAAATTATCTGAATTTCTAAAAGAATACTAGTAATAAAAAAAGTCGTAGATTAATTATCTACGACTTTTTTTATTACTTTCCTTGATATATTTTTCTATCTAACTGTGGTGCCTTAATTGGCGTACCTGCAGCCGTCATATCCTTAATATAGTTTACAAAAGTATCTGTATCAGTTCCAATTGAACCTTGAATTGCAGTATCTTTAAACGCTGTGAAATCGTCTCCTCCACCATGGAGAAAATCGTTGATCACAACGTTATATGTTCCATCATGAGTAATATTTGTTCCATCATCCTTAGTCATCGTAACGACCTTGAATGGTTGATTAGCATCTCCCGAATCAGTGTACGTGTATTTTAAGCCGGCAATTTGAAGATAATATTGTTGGTTCTGATCATATTGTTGATTTAACGCATCCTCAATTTGCTTTCCGGTCATCTTAACTACTTGCAAAATATTTCCAAATGGTTGAACAGCAGTCGCTGCACCCCATGTAATATCTGAGTTTTCATTAACTTCAAGATCAGCTCTAACCCCACCGGTGTTAGTCATTGCAAAATCAGCTTGCACACCATGTTTATTTGCTTCGTATAGTTGTCCGTCAACAACTACTTCACCAGCTGCATTTTCCATTGTACTGTTATTATGCAATCTTCCTGTTATTGTTTCTGGAGTAGCAGCTTTTCCAATCACTTGATTAACCTGTGGATCAACTCGGTTGTCAGCGTCCCTAACTACAGCTGCAACATTAGGATTAGCAGAAACCGTTGGATCATCAGCTTGTGATAACACTGGATAAACGTGTGGAGCAACCTTCACAAATTTACCAGACTTAGGATTAACATATGTCCAAACATCATCATATGCTTTACCAGTATATACTGCCTGGACAACGTGAGTTTTACCAATTTTCGCATTAGCATATTGGTGTGAATGCCCCGCTACATATAGACCAACATGATTATCAGGATCGATTGAGTTCAATTTATTCAAAATATCAACTACTGGTCCGGTTGTTTGACCTTGGGGACTCGTAACCACTCCTGTGTGCGCCATGACTACAACGGCTTTAACGCCTTTTTTGTTTAAAATCTTATCATATTTGGCAATTGTCTCTGCTTCATCAAGCACTTTATAATCTTTGTAATTATCATATAAAGTTAAACTTGGTAACGTTGAAGTATCGATGCCTATGAATCCAATTTTTGCCTTCTCATTACCTGCTTTAACCGTTCTTATCATATATGGTTTATAACCAAACGGAATTTGTCCATTGCTTTGGTTCACTACGTTCGCAACGACTAATTGCATATCAGTTGAATAATGAGGATAATCTTTCACCAATTGACTAGCGTTAGTACTAGCTGTAGGCGCATTCCCATTCAAAATTCGATTGAATTCTGGTAATCCGCGATCAAATTCGTGATTACCCAATGTCCCAATTTGAAATCTCATTTCTCTCAATGCATGCATTGTTGATTCATGTGCGAGCAAAGATGAATTTGCCGGAGCTGCTCCGACCATATCCCCTGCTTCCACTCTAAAAGTGTTATTAGAATTAGCAACAGATTTAAACTGATTTTGAGCCTGGTCGAGATATGAAGCCAATCGTGCAGCAGTACCTGCTCCCTTGTAAGTCTTTTGACCAATTCCAACATCCCCGGTAGTACTCAAACCACCATGCAAATCATTTATACCCAAAATTTGAACCGGAATATCGTTACGATATTTTTTAGGTACATTTTGAAATTCGGGCTGAAGTCCTGGCTTAGCGTAATTGTCGCTACCAGCGACGTTTGTCAGTGTTTGTGCTGTGTCATCAGCCTCGGTCACTATTGGAACGGCACTCATAAGTCCTAATAAAAATGCTGGAACAGATAATAGCGAGATCACCTTTCCCTTTATATGATTAACCATAATTATTCCTCCCCTAGAATACTCATATGTTAAGGAAAGCTTACAATGTAAACGGTTAAATTGTCAACGCAATATTGTATTTAATTATTATTGATTTACCAAATTCTTATTCTATCTTTATCCAATCAAACTATGTATACTCGAGTCAAACCAAAGGAGGTCGGCAAAATGAAAAGACATTGTAAAAATAATCTAACTAAACATCAGAAACAGTTAATTGCTCCATTTGCTGCATTTGAGGCGACTGCTCTCTTTATCGCTTGGACAGATATCATCAAAGCTCCTTCATTTCGTCACGGCAATCGAGCACTTTGGTTAGCTGTCAGTTTGCTACAACCATTTGGCCCATGGCTATATTTCTGGCTAGGAAAAACTAAACAATAATTATTAAATTTTTATGTACGACCGCCTCTCCTTCGCATATACTTGTGTAGGGAGGTGGTTTTTTTGATGGTAAACAACAAGTGGTTAGCATGGATCATGCTATTGCTCAACCTAGTATTATTCTGGCTGATCTTTTCTATGCATAATATGGCAGCGATGTATTTAATGGCTGGAATTATGACTCTAGATGCAGTTATTAATTTAATTTGTATCTACTCAAAACATTAAAATAGATTAGCAAATCACTAAAGCATGGTTTTTAGTTATTCGCTAATCTATTTTTTGTATAAGCCAACAATACTTTTGATTTTTCATTGTTTCATGTGAAACATATTTAACAATACGTTACTTATTTTGCTGATCCATAATAGCTGGTAACACAATAGTATCAACTAAATTTTCAATCCATCCTTTTGTTACTGGGTTTTGATCGACCATTGCCTGATATAGCATGAGATTAAATGGTAACAACTTTACGTTATCTGTCACAGTGTGCTTGATTTCATTTTTTAATTGAGCTGCACTTAACATTCGCTCCATAATGTATAGTTGCTGTTTATGCAATCCAGCAAAATATTTATGAACAACTGGATTATCATTACCTAATTCAATTAATATCGCTCTCAGGAAAGATTGAGAGCCATCAAAATGACTCAAGCTAACAATTAGATTTTCACGTAACGAATGATCCGAAAAATCTAAATTCTCAAAAGTATCTTCTTCTTCATCATCGAAGTAATCTTCAGCTGCTAACAACAATTCAAACGCCGAATCCCAATGACGATACAGGACTGGTCTACTTGTCCCCGCTTCTTTGGCAATATTGTTAAAAGTAACTTGCTCATACCCCTCGGTATTTAAAATGTTGATTGTAGCCGAAAAAATACGCTCATTCAGTTCCTGATTAGTCTTTCGGGGTGCTCTCTTTGAATTTACCATTGCTTAGTCCTCCACTGAAACTATTACCAGTTATTTTACCATATAATCTGTTTATTTTTATTTATAGGTACATATTGTATATAAAATATGTACAATATGTTGACAGCCAGAAAATACCGAGTATAGTACTCCTATGTTAAATCATTCCGGCAGAGCACAGTTTCTGCCACTATTTATAGGAGAACCACTATGCTTTCAATTCAACAAACTACATTTAACGGAATTGACGATCTCAATCTAACTCAAATCAATAAACCTGTTCTTACTAAGAATGGAGTTCTCATCAAAATGGACTTGGCACCCATTACTCCTACAGATATCAAGCGAGAAATTAACCCGAATGCTACCACAGAATCATTTGCTGAATTGCCTAGAACAATTGGTTTCAGCGGTGTTGGTACGGTTATCGAAGTCGGTTATAACCGCGATCAATCACTACTTGATCAGCGGGTCTTCATAATGCAACCCACCGGTTCATACAGTGATTATGTCTTATCGGAAAATAGTGACTGGCTTTTTCCATTACCAGACAATGTTGATAATGCTAGTGCGACTACACTAACAGCCACCCCATTGGTACTGTTAAATTCCATTAAAAAGTATCAAAATGCTGGAATTACTGATTTTATTCTTACCGGTGCCAACTCAGTAATCGGTCAATATCTATTGCAGTTAATTGATCCAAACGAAAATATTCATATATATCCGATTGTGTCTTCAGCCAGCAAGGATTATTTCAGTCAGCAATTTCCGAATTTACAATCGTACACCACTGATACCTTACCATCATTCAATAACGCAGCAATCCTAGATATCGCTGGTAGTACAGCTCTTATTTCTCGATTAGTTTCAAAAATCTCATCCCCTGTCCTAACCTCAATCGCTTTAATGAGTTACGAAGACAACATTCCGTTTCAATTTGTTCACGAGGAATTCGACCGTGATGTTTATCAGAACCTCATTCAAAAGTTGGCTGATAGACAACTATTTGCACCAATTGACAGAATTTTTTCCGCAACTCAAATCAAAGATGCTCAACACTACACTCAAGAAAATCATAGTCGTGGCCGTGTGCTAGTTTCATTCAATTAACGGAGGTCTTTTTATGACAGACTTTAAAACTTTACTCAATATCAACTGTTTCTCGAGCGATTCCGAAGCTCAAAAATTGGCCGCAGACCAACTACAAAGTAACTACAACTTCGAGATAACATGTCTCCATTTAGATAAAAGCATCCAATTTGCTCATAATGGTAAAGGCTGCACAATTGCTGCAGCCAAGATTTGCGAAGACGTTGTTATTTTTCAAAACGTCACTATCGGCGCTAACCAAACATATAATCATATTACTCATCAGTGGGAAAACCTTGGCAATCCAGTAATTGGTAAAGGAGTTGTGATTGCCGATGGCGCCAAAGTTGTTGGCCCGATCATCGTAGGTGATCATAGTATTATTGGCACTGGAGCAATCATCACCAAAGATGTCCCTGCCAACAGCATTGCGTACGGCGTAAACAAATTTAAACCACGCGATCCAAACTATTCACATTCACCCGTCTTTTATAAAGACATGCCTCACGCCCCAGAAATCATCGCTGCGTGTGAAGATGTTATCACCCGTTACAATCGACAATAAAAAACGGTTGACCCTCACTTGAGGATCAACCGTTTTGTTTTTAAGAATCAACGTCGCCGAATGGCATCTTGAATCCGTTTATCACGTCTCATAATCAATAATGTGTAACTGATCATATTGATTCCTGATAACAGCCAAATATACCATGAGCTCTTATATGCAAACGAACGCCAAACCAATAAATCTTTTTGAATTTCATCACTTAATTGAGTAATTACTTCTTGCGTAGTCATCTCTTTGCTCCACAAAATCTGCAAAGTGATACTTGCGGCAAATACCAGGAACCACCCGATGACATATGTCCAGTTTCGCTGAATTTTAATGACTGGCCGATCATGTTTATCAACTTCATCGGTGAATTTAATCTTAGCTTGTAATTGCTGAAAATAGGCAATTAGAAAGCCGATTACGACAATGATTCCGGACTTAATTAAATTCATTTCATTCAAATTAACGTTTATAACAAACATAATCAAACAATACACAGGAATCGTAATCCATCCAAAACGGGAGATGTTCTCGTATTTAAACGACTTGGAACACATATAAATAACACCGACAACAAGTAATCCGTAAGTAATTAACTGACCCATTATGCTAACCTCAATTTTCAACAATTATCATTGAAATTGTAGCATATAACTTCTGTTTTAAACTGACTATTTATGGTCTTTTTTTAAACTGAACGCAACCAATATTCCGACAAAACCTATAGCTGTAGCAACCAGCAATGACACATGAGCGCCAGATACCAATGCTAAATGCATGTCATGGGCAAATTGAGCCGGATTTGTTTTCATCAAACTATTACTTGGTGATGCGTTTGTTGCTTGAGACTGCATAACAGATATGAGGATTGCAGTACCAATAGCTGCACCAACTTGTCTTACAACGTTATTACCAGCACTACCATGACTGATCAAATCTGGGGTCAAATGTTGCATACCCATCGTTCCAGCAGGCATCATTGCAAACGTCAAACCAACGTTTCGTAAAGCATACAACCCAATAATTTCCCAAATTGGAGTGGTAAGAGATAGGAATGATAGTAATAATGTACTAATCGTCATCATGGTAATTCCAAAAATAATGATTTGTTTACCAAGATTTTTCTCAACTAACCTACCTGAAATTGGTGCTAAGATGAACATGCAAATTGCTCCTGGGAGCACAGCCAGTCCGGATTGTGTAGCTGTTAAACCTCGGGCATTTTGTAGATAAACTGGCAGGATGAATTCGACAGCCACCATACTGATTTGAGCGATGGCACTGATAATTGCAGAGGTGGAGAAATTCTCTTTGGTAAATACCTTGAGATTTAACATTGGATTACTGATCACCAATTGGCGCCAGATGAACAGCAACACTAAGCACAATCCAGCAATAAACGTGGTTAATGTTCTTGCATCTAACCAACCGTAATCAGACACCATTGAGGCACCATATAGAATGCCACCAAAACCGGCTGATGATAGTAAAACTGATAACCAATCTAACTTGGTAACTTTATGAGGAACCACATCGGCCATATAAAATACTGATAGTAAAAATGTGATTGCAACAATTGGTGAAACTAATCCAAAGATATAGTGCCAACCGATATTATCAACGATAAAACCGCCTAATGTAGGTCCAATGGCTGGAGCGATTCCAAATACCAAACCTAGCAATGTCGTTGGTGTTCCACGATTTTCTTTAGGGTAAACTGAAAACAAAATTGTCATCGTCAGTCCGGATAATACTCCAGCCCCAATTGCTTGAAGTAGTCTACCGGCTAGTAGAATTGGAAAACTGCCAGATATGAAGGCAGTGATAGAACCAATTAAAAAGACTGCTAATGAATAAGAAACTAATTTCTTTGTGTTGAATGTATCGGCCATCCATGCGGAAACCGGAATTAAAATTCCACCAATCAATGAGTACCCCGTAGATAACCATTGCACCGTCGATAAATTAACATCAAAGGATTCCATAATACTTGGTTGAGCAACTGAAAGAACCGTTTGATTGATCATTGCCACGAAGGCACTTAATATCACAACCGAAACTAATAGTTTGCGGTTGTACTTTACGCTTTGCATCGTCATTTTCATTTTTGAACCATCCTTATATTTTCATACAATTTAGGTACCTAACTTGTTAACGCTCAGTATTATATCCGAATTAAAATAATTGTCAACATATTAGGAAACTAATTTGCTTGAGAGAGATGGCTCCTTACGAGTACAATAGTGTTAACACATTTCTAGGAGGGATCAGCGGATGTCTAAAGCAAGCGAAATAAATTATTTAATGCGAACGATCAATGTTAATATGCAAAGAAAATACGAACGGGAAACCCGTGACTTCAACATTTCGCGGTCCCAATCAAGAGCTTTAAGTTACATTCATGGACATCCCGGCTTAAACCAAACCCAACTTGCCGAAGCATTCAATATGCGGGCTGCCAGTATCTCAGGTATTTTAAAAAGCTTGGAAAAATCAGCTTATATTGAAAAACATGCACTGAAAGGAACTCAAGATCGTTCCAAAAAAATTTATATCACCCCTACTGGGGAACAAGCTACGAATAAAATCAGTGATATCTTCCAAGACACCGAAAATCAATCCATGAGTGGCCTAACGGACACTGAAGCCGATCAACTGATTGCTTTGTTATCAAAGGTCGCTGATAGTATGGAAGCACCCGAAAATTAATATCAACACTGCTAATTCAATAAATCATGATTCTAATTACCTGCTATAATGAACAATGGTATTTTTTACGAGAAAAACAACTAGGAGTTAACTAATGAACGAAATTTTAAAGGCCCAATTTTTTGTCGATGATTTATCTGATGACCAAAAACGGGTAATTACAGATATTAACGATTACATCACTGAAGGGTTAAAACGTCCTGAACATTCAGTTGCCATCATTGAAGGTGCTGCTGGAACTGGTAAGTCCGTTGTCCTCATGGAACTAGTTCGTCAATACATGACAGATAAGCGCTACAAGACTTCCCTAGTAGTGAACCATCCCGAACTATACAAGGCTTATCAAGACATCGCTGAATCAATTCCCGGCATGAAGGTCAACGCAATTCGCCGTCCGACATCATTAATTAATTACGCTGAAAAGAATAATAAGAAATACGATATCATTTTCGTTGATGAGGCTCACTTGTTATATTCAAAATCTGAACCATATGCTCACTACCGTGGTCAAAATCAACTAACTGATTTAATGGACCTTGCTAAAGTTGTGGTAGTTGTCTATGATTTCGAACAAGTTTTCCAATCAAAAATGTATTGGGACAAGGACTTGCTCTACAAGACCATTGGTGACCATCCCTACAAGAATTTTGATATGAATTTCCAATATCGAATGATTGCAAGTGACGAACAAGTCGCTTGGATGGATGATTTGACTGCGCAAAAACCAATGAAGCCATTCCCTGACAACAGTGATTTTGAATTCAAGGTTTACGACACCGCTGGTGGCATGTTTGAAGACATCAAAAAGCGTAATAAAGAGGTCGGCATGAGTCGGATGGTCGCAACTTCTGGATTTCCTCGAATCGATGGTCGGCATAACGTGGAGATGGATACATTCAGTTTGCCGTGGGATGAATGGGATCCACAAAGAACTCACTGGGCTAAGCGTGAAGGATCAATTACTCAAGTAGGAACTATTTATACCTTACAAGGATTTGATTTGAACTATGTTGGCATGGTCATCGGCCCTTCATTTGGTTATGACAAAGAAACTGATACTATGACAATCATTCCTGAAAAGTATTCTCACAAAGAGATTTTCAAGAAACGAAAAGATATTAAATTCACGCAAGAAGAATATAAAGAATTTATCGCTAACGTTTTAAATGTTTTGATGAAGCGTGGTAAGTATGGTCTTTACCTAACAGCTTATGATGACGCATTGAGAAAACGTTTATTGGAATTGGCTGAAGAAAATAAATAATCTATACAAAAACAGGTCTCTTAATCATTAGTTTGATTAAGAGACCTGTTTTAATCTGACACAATTTGCATCGATTGGATTTTTCCATCTTTATTTAGTACAAATCTAAATGGACTAGTGCCATTGAACCCATTACCAGCGACCTTAATGTGCAATAGCCACTGATCATCTGCTTCTTGAGTAGCATCTACTAAAGAAAATTGTGATTTTTTACCAATATTATCTGTTTGATTCCAACTAGCAATCCGTTCAGTACCAACATACTTGTTACCCCAGTCATCAATTACCCCATCTGATGCAAATAAGTTAACAAATTTGGTTGAATCACCTGCATTTGTAGTTAATATTAAATCTTGCAATCCTTGTGGTAGGTTATTCATAATTATCACCCCTGTGCCAATTATTTTAGCGCAAGTAATAGTTCACCACACGAATTAATACCACCAAATTATTTTTCATCACCAGTATTACCATCAATCTCTATCTCTTGATCTAGTACGACCCCATCGTGCCGAATTCCAGTCAACACGTGGTCCGTATGAGCTAAAATTGAATCCATTGTGCTAATAATATGTGGATCGGTAAGTTGATAGTATATCGACTTACCATCGCGCTTTTGGCTAATTAACTGATAATCTCGCAATTCTTTTAACTGATGAGAAAGAGACGACTGTTCTATTTGTAGAATATTCTGTAATTCTGTCACGTTATATTGTCTTTGTTTTAACAAATACAAAATTTGAATTCGAGTCTTGTTGCCAAGCAACCGTGCAATTTTAACTGCCTCGTCCAGCTTTGCTGGATGAATTAAATGAATTGTATCCATCATGTTCCTCCACTAAATCATCGAAATAAAATGAGAAATGGTACCGGCATCGTATAGTACGTAACATCCTAATGCAATATATATAATTGACCTGGACATCTCACCAAACTTTTCAAAGAATACGTGAACAGGTGGTAACAAAGTCAGGTAATAAGCCGAGAAAATGATTATCGATAAAACTACTAGGAATAATACTAGGATTGCTGGAACATACGTGGCACTAGTATTAGCAAAGAAAGGAATATACATTGCCATATTATCAGCCCCACAACCAGCAACTGTAATTAAAACAACACTTGAGAAAACTTTTTTTGAATTAGTTTTAGATAATTTTTTAGCAGCATCTTCACCCTCATCTTGATGAGAAAAAAGACCTTTAATTCCCATAAAAATCGGGATAAATCCTAGTAATCCTAGAATCCATTCTTCTGGAATTAATTTCAAAACATCCGCAATAATCAGTGATACTGCAATTAAGATAAGGTTTCCTACATATGCTCCCGCAAATACCGGTCTAGCTAATCTACCGCGATACATTCCGAAGACTAGCAACAAGACAACGAAATAATCGGATGTAGTTCCGATATATGATAATAATGCAGTTCCGAGGGCTTCTAGCATAGGCGTTCTCCTTTACATGAAAATATATTCATATGATATTTATTTCATATTAGCACACTTTCCTCTTAGTCGAAAAATTTATGAATAAAAAAAGCAGAAATCAAAAGATTTCTGCTTTTTAAATATTATTGTTCCTGTGCCGCTAGATTTTTAATTCTATTTTCAATCTCATCACGAACCTGTCTAAATACCTCTAAAACTTCCTTTTCAGAGCCTTTAACTTGAGCAGGATCAATTAATGGCCAATGTAACTTTTTGACTGTGCTTGGCGTTACAGGACACTTATCACGGGCATCACCACAAAGAGTAACTACCAGATTACTACTATTCAAATAATCGACATCAATTAGTTTTGATTCATTTCGTGAGATATCGATACCAACTTCATTCATAACTTTCACAGCATTAGTGTTTAATCCATGTCTTTCAACTCCGGCACTAGCAATTCTCCATTGATCTCCCAATACCTTCTTGGCAAATCCTTCGGCCATCTGACTTCGACAAGAATTTCCGGTACATAAAAAATATATCTGCTTCATAATCTGGTTCTCTCTTTGCTAAAATTTCCTTATTTTTAAAAAACATAAAGATGCATTTTAATAATACTAGCATAGAATATCTAAATCATACTAAACTGCATTACTATCCTCAGATGAATCTAAATCACTTATCTGAGCCAAAATTAAATTAGCATAACTTGGATGATCTGTATTTTGTTTGATTTCGCTCTTTAATTCGCCAAGTTGATCAGTAATGATCGCATTAACGCCCATAAACATCATTTGATCCATTTGATCGGTGTCGTCAACGGTCCAAGCATATACTTGTTGTTTATGCTTTTCAGCGTTAGCAATAAAGCTAGAATCCAAGGTCGTGGCCTCCATTGTGTAAGCATTGGCTTTAGTTTCTGGGAAGGTCAAATTATACGGCAAGATAAAGCTGACAAACAACTTAGGTGCCAACTGCTTAAGCTGGGTTACTACTGGATACGACAATGTGTGAATCCGATCATGATGTGCTAACAATGTCTTTTCATATCGATCTACAAAAAGTTTTGTCATATTTTTACTATCATGAGGAGTAACTTTGATCTCAACTAACAACTTTTGATGTAATTTGTTAGCGGTCTTTAAATAATTATCAAAACTAGCAATCTTTGCATGATGACCGTTTTCACGAACAGTAATCTTTGTAAGTTGCTTCAAAGTTAATTGATAAGGTGCCTTATTAATGCCGGCAAGATCTTCTAGGTTTTCATCATGCATCACAACAAATTTGTGATCTTTTGTTTCATGAATATCCATTTCGACATAGTTAGGCTTTTCTTTACTAGTAAGCTTTAGGGCTGGAATCGTATTTTGAACTCCATTACCATTATCGACCCCTCGGTGAGAAATCGCCATTGGTTTACTGATCGCCAAACCGTTCAACAAAAGGACGTTATACAACACAACCAACGCAGCAGTTGCTACTAATCCGGCTCCAGTGAGCCAGCGGAACAACGCTCGTCGTTTTCTTTGGGCACCAAATTGCAACATACTAATTCCGGCTGGATCTACAAAGTCATCACTACCACTAATCATCAACCCAGCAACAAGTGCAGTGACGTAGCATCCCGTAAATTGAGCTACAATTTCTACAATAAACAAGTTTACCATCGCGCCCGCAAAGGCCACGTTTGTGCTATCGAGATAGGTCTGCAACCCATAGACTGATCCATAGATAATGATTGTGACTAATGAACTAAAGAAAACAATTAAGAAAAGATTTCCAACATAAAACCATAGGCGTCCACGAGTCTTTTGCAAACTCAGATGAAATGCCTCTCTTGCCGTTTTATGCTGCAAGATCATCAGTGGCAAGATCAAGAATAACCGCACACCGACGTATGCAATAACTACATATAAGACGGCAATTCCAGCTGTATACCAAGGATTTTGAAGTAAAAATGTCATGATAAATCCAGGAATTTTTACTTTGTTAAGTAACGGTGTACTTAAAAATACGGTACTAAATGGCAAAATAACGATAAAGTATCCTAGGAAAAATAGGAATGTTAATGGTGAAGCAATTCGCAAACTAGATACAGTCCGGCGTAATATTTCAGCTAATGAAGCTGGACGATTACGACGAATGTTTTGAATACTTAATAAAATAAATGCAAATTGCCAATAAATCACAATTAATATCACTAATAATTCTAGTAGCAATAATAGCGCAACAAAAAGATGGCCAGTAATTATTTCTCCTAAATTGTTATAAGAAACATACGGAATATCGCTAACTTTTAACACCCAACTTGTGAACCAGTTAAAAGTCGATGCCCCTAATAAGTAGACGATTAATGTCGTACAAAAAATAACCGCAATGTAACTCGCCCAATGTTTAAAGAAGAGTTTATTGCCGGTAATAAAATTTTTCCAAGCACTCATTAAACTTTCCCCCTAAAACAATATTTACTTTAACAATATCATAATCACTGCCGGATGTTGATTTTCAAAAGCTTTGAAATTTTATTTAAACCGGCATATATACAAACATTTTTAGATATATACTTTCCAATAGCGTAAACTTGAATTGGGAGATGATCATAATTAAGTCAAAGACCGCCCACTTTTTTGAAGTTGCGGGAACACTCTATTTAATATTTAAATTATTTGTTTGGTTCTGGCCTTGGATTCTCACGTTTGGCTATATCATTCTGGTTTTAGTAGGCTGTATAGCCTTTTTCGCATTTGGTATTAGTGGTTATTATGGCAACGGTCGTTATAACGGTGATGGCTATAATTCCGCTCAAGAACCCTACAGGGACGTTTACAAAGATGAAGGACTTTATTGGGATGAATACGAGCACGATTTCCGTGATAGTTACGACGGTATTCGCGACGATTCAGATCCTGATTTCCATGAAAACAGTGATTTTGATGATTACGATTAACGAAAAGAAACCAGCCGTTACTTGATGTAATGGATGGTTTCTTTTTGTGTGTCTTTAGGTATCTGTTGCTAAAGTGTCGGACGTTAACTGCATACGTTGGAATACAATAGATTGCGAAGTTTTGAGAACTTATATGTGAACTTTAACAAATTATGAAATATTACAAAAAAAGTGATTTTAATAATGAGAGGTTAACAATTTTAACAATGTTAATTATTTTTTCGATACTCAGCTAACTTTTTTTGATTTTTAATAATTTGTTTTACAACTTGTTTTTTTACACCAACTTTATATTTTTCACCTTTGTCCATCATATACTGTGAAGTTTCGGCGTATGACATCATTGAAATTCGTGGAAGTATTTTGGCAGGTATAGATATATACCTTTTCACAATTCGTTTTCGCAATACGAAATTTTTATGATTGTTTTGATCTTTTATCAAGTATTTCACAATTCGAGATTTTCCATGATAGTCACTCTTAAGCATAGGAATAGTTTTCCATATATTTTCAGACATCCCTAAAAGTGAAACATTTCGTTTACTTTTATAGATAAATTTATAAATACTTTTAGGTCTTATAGAAACATTAATACCATCAAAAACAAAACCTAAATATGATAAAGCAGATGTTTTTGTAATATTACTACCTGATATGAGACGAATATCACCGCGATTTCGATCATATAAAAAGCTTTTTGTTTTAGTTGGTTCAATTGTTAATTTTAATGTTTCTTGACTTAAATTCATGATTTTATTTTTTAAAGCAATGAATTCATTTATTGATAGATTTTCCTTAGGTATACAAACAATGAAATCATCAGAGTATCTTCTATAAATTCCTCCGTAATTTTTAATACAGTTGAATAAACTTCTATCAAAATCAATCATATAAACATTAGCCAATACAGCACTAATCGTGGTGCCTTGAGGAATCCCGACCAAATTTTTTCTTGATATTTTTATTTTCTTATTTTTTACAAAATCAGAAAATTGTCTTCTACTTTTAAAATATGTCATGCCAGATGATATTTTATACAGCTTACCGTGACGTTCACGTTTTATAGCCTTCAAAAGATTATCTTTGCTAATCGATCTGTAGCTAGTTATGGCCTTTATAACGCTGTACCAATCATCTGGAAGTCTTGGCTCTTGCATAACATTAGCTACCATTTTTTTTAAATATTTATGATCTAGATTATCAAAAAATCCTTTAAAATCTCCTTTAAACACCCATACTAAATCGTTGTCATACATGAAATCAAATACTTCTTTAGCTGTGGTTATATTTGATTTTTTCTGCTTTTTTCTATATGCAACAGCACAATCAGAAAATTCATTTTTTTTTGAAAAATCATCGTAATATTGAGTAAGTAAACTAGCATAGTACCTGAAAACAAATGAATCATGATGGCTGGCTAATGAAATTGTACGTTTCTTTTTTTTGACTTTTGGCTTATTATCAACAATTGAGTATTTATTACTCACAACTTCATAGGTTATAAATGGCATAAATCGAAATTTTTTAATTACCGTTTTATTGCGAACTATTGTTTTCATTCGTGCACTCTCTTTTGAAGCAATTGGTCCATCAAAATGTATATAACCATTGTTATTGTTTTTGCAAGCATCATCCGCTGCTATATCAAACATATTTTTTTCCATAATTCTCCCAAAAGAAAAACGAGTTTTAGCTGATCTAACAAGATCATTTGCCAAAGCCCGTCTAATACGTGCGAAGCCTATCCTAGTCAGCTTGCACTTCTTGCACAAGCACTACCCTGCAGTTGCTAGTTTATTCTTACAATAGAATTGAAGATTATTATCTCCAAAGAATTGAGGTATGTGAACCAAGAGTTCTGCGAATCATCGCGTTACTCGATTTGGTAATCATCACTTTGTTGGTGATGAACACACGGTCCGCTGATTTATTCAACTTAATTATTGACAAAGGAGCAGAAATGTGTTACACACGTGTCGGATCTCCAGCCATAGGAACCTTATTAGAACCGGTGTTTTTATGGTATCACATAAAAATACTTTATTCTACTATAGGATAATAGTTTACACACTGATTTTTCACATTCGTTGGTGTAAAAATAAATTTAATTTTTGTAACAATTAATAAATTATTTAAATCTGACATTTTAGTATCCTACTTAACACATATAGCAAGCAATATCGTGAAAGAGTGAACTCTTAAAGCAATTATTTATGATATGGACTACCTTCATTAATCATGAAGGCCCGATAAATCTGTTCAGTCAGAACTAATCTCATCAATTGATGTGGAAGTGTGAATCGACCAAATGAAATATGAGTGTCTGCTCGTTTCAACACTTCAGGTGACATTCCCAATGATCCACCAATTACGAAAGTGATATCAGAATGTCCATAAGTGGTCAGGTTTGCGATTTCTTTTGCGAATTCTTCGGATGAGCGCTCTTTTCCTAGTATTGCAAGGGCGTAAACGTATTCACGGTCCTTGATCTTGCTTAAAATCCGTTCGCCTTCCTTTTGCATAACATCCTTCATTTCCGCATCACTAAGTGATTCTGGTGCCTTCTCATCAGGAACTTCCACAATTTCAAATTTGCAAAAACGCGACAGGCGCTTAGCATATTCGGCAATCCCTTGTTTGAAATACTTTTCCTTTAATTTCCCTACCACAACTAATTTGATATTCATCTAATTTATCCTCCAAATGTGTAATGTTGTGTAAAAATAACGAGCTATTAACAGTTTATCCACAAAGTTATCCACAGGTGACTAACTTTGCATCATTTTTGTCGTTAAATGCATTTTTTGAAAAAATGTCAATAGCACTTTTTTATCCACAGGTTTATTAACAACGTGTGTTCGAAACCCTAAAACGAAAACCCTTATGTATCAACACTTACCGGCATATTATAACCCGAACAAATCTACTATCAAAAGTTATCCACATTTTTGTGGATAACTTTTGATTTCAGCTTAATTCCCAGATTTACCTTTATATAGCGATTTTCACTCTGAAAAATAAGTTATGAACAGAGTTATCCACAAAAATTTTTTTAATTATTTTTGAAACTTTTTTTAGGCAACAATTTCACCGAAAACTAAAATTACGTTTGTCTTTTTAGTATACCGCATAGAAATCGATTTCTAAACGTTAGCAAAAAGAAAAGGTAGCGAACATTTACTGTTCGCTACCCATTTAATATTCTTAAAATCTATTCATCCGTCGCTTTTTGAGTTAATTTTACCTGACTCGTCTTTTGCGAACCATCGTGATAGTAAGTTACTGAAATCGTATCACCAAGCTTATGCTTATACAAAACATCCCTGATAGCAGTCTGTTCAGTAATATTCTGACCATCTAGCTTAGTAATCACATCATACTTCTTCAATCCTGCTCGAGCAGCAGGTGATCCGGCAGTTACCTTCAAGACAACCACACCATGTGAAACGCTTGTAGGTAACTTAAGAACGGATTTTTGCTGGCTTTCAGATATGTTTGAAAGATCTACATATTGAATTCCTAAAGCAGGTCTAGTGACCTTACCACTGGTAATCAATTGATTAATAATATTTACGACTTCGTTAGATGGAATAGCGAATCCCATTCCTTCAACACTAGTTCCTTCTTGATCCTGAGCCAATTTCATTGAGTTGATACCAACAACTTGGCCTTCCATATTGATTAGCGGACCACCAGAGTTACCTGGGTTGATAGCCGCATCAGTTTGAATAACCGTTGCGTTACCTGTAGTTTGACCATTTGAATTAGTCTGGGCAACTTCTCGTTTCTTGGCTGAGATGATTCCTTGCGTAACTGAAGTTGCGTATTGGGATCCCAACGGTGAACCAATTGCCAAGACAGGTTCAGCAACCTTAATATTATCAGAGTTACCGAAAGCAGCCACTGTCTTGATTTTGCTTGAGTTAACTTTCAACACAGCCAAATCAGTTACTGAATCCTTACCGACGATATCTGCACTAACTCGAGAACCATTACTTAAAATGACTTCAAGGGAATTAGAACCACTGATAACGTGATTATTCGTCACGATATAAGCAGTATTGCCGCTCTTTCTATAAACAACCCCCGAACCTTCACTGGCGGCTTCTAGCTTGCCAGAGCTGCTAGAATCGCTATTACTCTTGCTACCACCAATTCCAAACAGACCAGCTAGGCCGGAAGATGAAGAACTGCTATTCTCTTTTTGTAAGTTAATAACCGAAACAACCGCATTTTTGGTTGAATTAAATGCACGTTCAGACTGTGTATTCAAATTTACTTTGACGTTACTTACTTTTGCAGTACCAGCATTATTTGTCGATAACTCGGTCGTTGTATCTCCATTTTGATGATTTACATAAGAAACCCCACCATAGGTTACCGCGCCACCTAATGCTCCGGCAACTAATGCTGTTAACACGATTTTTCCAAATCCATTACCTGTCGCCATTCATAATCCTCCTAACTATCTTTTCATTAATTCTATAACATTTAACTTAAAATAACCTAAAATAATTACTTAAATAATTGTTAACGGTGAAGCACTTTCTGCATCAGTATCTAACAACTGAAAATCGTGATTAACTGCTAAATCATGATCAGTCAAAATTGAGGAGACTGTCAGATGCGCCAATGTCTTCATATTATTGTGCTGACTTCGGTGACCTAAGAATATTTTCTTAGTACGATTACCAATAATGTCTAACATTGTGTTAGCGCCATCCACATTTGATAAATGACCGCGATCAGACATGATACGTTGTTTTAATGGCCATGAATAGTCTCCATTTTGGAGCATTTCGATATCATGGTTACACTCTAACAAGTAACCCTCAGAGTCCTTAATAATACCTTCCATGCGATCAGAAACGTATCCTGTGTCGGTTAACACAACAAAAGATTTATTATTGTGGTGAAAAACGTAGAATTGTGGTTCAGCGGCATCGTGAGACACGGAAAAACTTTCGATATCTAGATCACCGAAAGTTTTGACAGTATTAGCTGGAAATAGATTCATTTTTTCAGCTGGCATTTTGCCGATTTTACCGTCCATGGCATTCCACGTACCTTCGTTGGCATAAACGTTTAAGTCATATTTTCTAGCCAACACACCCACACTTTGACGGTGATCAGAGTGTTCATGCGTAACTAATAAAGAATCAACGTCGTTAATATCACGACCAATTGATTGCATTAGATTAGCTATCTTTTTACCACTCAAACCAGCATCAAGTAATATTTTCCGCTGGGGTGTTTCAATGTAAGTGACGTTACCCGTACTGCCACTCGCAAGCACACTAATTTTCATATCGTCATTTTCCACAATAATTACTCCTTAAGTTAACTAATTCCGCCATTGTCTTGGCCATTCTGTAATTCACTATTTGAATCTCGAATAATACCACCCGTGAATGCATTAATCTTCTTAAGTTGCACCTGAGATGAATTTTGGGGCTTGATTGCCACGATCCACGTTGGGATAAACACAATATCCGGTGCTACAGTTATTAGCTTAGTATAACCTAACTTAGTCCAAAGAATTTGCGTGTTATTAGGAATTTCATTGTATTGATACAACCAGATCAATGCTCGTTGTTCAGAAATAGTTTCCGCTTTTTCACGTAAAATTTTAACATCACTGAGATGGGTTTGAGTATAGTTAACAATTTGATTATTGGTATTCAAAAAGAATTTTATCTGAGCTTCATTTGAGTATATATCATTGTTGATCGCTTTTTGAACGTAGACGACTGTCTGCTTACTTGATAGATCTTTGCTATAACGATAATCTTTACCATCCACAACAAACGAAGGATCAGTGATTAACTTATTTATCGTTGTACTTGGACGGTCACTATCTACATTGACTGGTTGTTTAAATTCGCTCTGAATTTCATTATCAATAAAGTGGGGAGTCTGATTAGTTAACTGACCAGTCAACGAACGTAATTCACCTGTTCGCGTTCCAGAAATATAGTATGCGGCGCTTTGACCAGTTGCCAACTTATTGAACTTAATCTGATCATTTTTCATTTCTTTGATAATAGTTGAGTTCGTATTATCTTGAGAAACATTTTCCGCTTGCATATTCATATTTTGACGAAACATGCCAAATAAAAATATATCAATAGCGATAAATGTTACCAAAAAGATTAACTCAATTCGTTTAAAATTCAATAGACTCCCCTCCTCTCACTATTTGTTCAGCATATCGTTGTAACTATGCCATTTATTTCCATACAAAACGAACCAATCCGGTACCAGATTAATTAAAGTAGTTCGTTTTGAACTTTGTTCCCAACGATATCCTAATCTAACTTTATAGATTTTATTAGTTTTGTAACCATAGTTCTTTAATCGATTCAATACAGTCGTAGTCGTAGGCAAGGCAACGTAGCCACTCTTACTAGGAATTGGTACTTGTGGTGTGTCTAGTAAAAATTTGAATCGTTGCAAACTAGTATTGACGGTATCGATGGAAACTTCACCAGAGCCATCCTCTCGAAAAATCGGAAACCCTTCAACAAATGAACGGAAAGTTACTTGTGAATTATCGTCATTGTAACCATAGAATCTAAGATTATCCATTGGCAGCCCAATTTTTAGTAACTGCCGATATGAATCATCGATCATAGATTTTAAATTATTAGCTACGTCATTTACTGAATAATCTGAGTAAACGGCATTTCTGGTTTTAGTATTGAAAACCAATCTCTTAGTTCCTTGGTTAGAATAAATTAATTCAGAACCGCGTCGTTTCAAAGAAACGTTCGTTGAATTACTGTCATTCAACAACCGACCAACAAAATAATCAGGTGATTGGCGATCAAGTAAGTATCGATATGGTTGCATTTTGATTGGTTGGTCAACATACATTGTTGGTGCACCGTTCAAATTCTTAATGGAAACCGGAAACTTGCTGGATTTAATTTTCAATACTTTGTTCAAGCCATTTAAACTGTGTTTTTTAACATTAACTTGATAGACAGTAAAGTTACTGTCATTAAGTAAATATATCTTTGAATCGTCATTTAAAGGCAAGATGATCCGATTTACCATATGGTCATCTAATCTTGAAAAACGATCGTTAACTATTGAGTTAACAGTCGAAATCATAACCGGACTTGCATAATTTAATAAAATCGAATCGGGTCTTCTGATTGTTTGATAGTATTTCTTTTGATCATTGGAAACTATCGTTCTCATTCTTGCCCGACGATAACCTTTCATCTGCTGATTGATTTCTGAAATCATATTAACAGACTGGTTGATCAGTATATTATGGGCACCATCTTTTTCATTCACAATTGCTTGTGTAGGAGCAAATATGGTCCGCTTAGGTTTAACCAATATCTCACTCTGTGAATTTTGCGTGTTGTCTTCTTTACTCCGATAATTGGCCGGATTTGTCCATAAAACAACTGATAATCCAAGACTGATTGCAATCGCGATTACTAATCCAGTTGGCAGTAAAAACTTACTAAACCTCATCCCACAAGTCCTCCTCTGCTAACGGTTCATATGGAAGGGCAATATAGAATGTTGAACCTTTCCCTTCGATACTCTCTGCCCACAATTGGCCACCAAGTGCTTCCACAACTTCTTTAGAGATAGCTAGTCCTAGACCAGTTCCCCCTTGTTTTCTAGAACGAGCCTTATCAACTCGGTAGAATCGATCGAAAATGTGTGGTAAGTCCTTTCTAGGGATTCCCAAACCTTGGTCATTGATACTCATAATCACTTTGTTTCTAGTTTCATATAAACGACAAGTGATAGTACCACCATCTGGCGAGTATTTGATAGCGTTATTCATAATGTTATCTAACACTTGAGTGAAGCGGTCAGTATCTAATTCAACCCACAAATCACGTTTAGTGAAGTAACGTTTAATCGAATATGTTTTTTCTGGATGATCATCTTTTTCAATAATCATGTCAAATCGATTTAAGACATAGTTAAATAACTCATTGATGTTAACTAACTCGTTTTCCATCTTTTGAGTTCCAGACTCCATTCGTGACAATGTTAATAAGTCATTGATCATTCGAATCATCCGGTCTGTTTCATCTTGAGTAACTTTCAAAAACTTAGGTGCTAATTCTGGATCCTGCCAAGCACCATCCGTTAAAGCCTCAATATATGACCGCATACTTGTAAGTGGTGTTCTCAATTCATGAGACACGTTAGAAACAAATTGTTTTCTATCTTGGTCGATTCGTTGCTGTTCAGTGATATCACGAAGTACACATACCAAACCACTAATAAATCCTGATTCTCGCTGAATCAGTGAGAAATGGGCGTGCAAAATCAAATCTTGATCATCATTAGACAAATCAATGATGACGTCATCTGGTTGCTCTAACAAGTCTCTAAGACTGTAATTATCCTTAATATCTAAAACATCAAGAATTGAGCGTCCCATCACGTCCTCTTCAGTGATATCCAAGAAACTGACAGCCATTTCATTGATAATTGTGACGTTACCACGGCGATCAGTTGCTAGCACACCATCGGTCATGTTGGCTAAAACTGAATCGAGTCGCCGTCTTTCAGATTCTGTGGACTCATGAGACTCCTCAACTCTCACAGAAAGGTTATTAACAGCACTCGCGAGTTGTCCTAACTCATCATTACCATAAATATGAACTTGTCCGGAATAGTCTCCTCTAGCGATTCTGAGGGTTTGTTTCTTCATTTCTTCAATTGGGTTAGTGATTGCTCGAGAAATTACGATTGAGATCAACAGTCCTAAGATAATGGCAATTGAAGCAGCAAATAAGTAAATTGCTGTAATACTATTGATTTGCTGATAAACCGTGTCCAAATTAACCTTCACGAACACAGCACCAACGACCTGACGATTATTGCCTGTACTCTTCATTAAAGGCGTAATTCGCGTATAGTACCGGTCATTGTTGGCTGAATTGAAGGTATCTTTTTCAATTGGTTTACCAGAGTACAAAGCACTCTTAACCGAATTGTCAGTAGTTTTTTGGCCAACGATTGCTTGATTGTTGACTTGGTTAGTCCCTCGAATCGTTCCATTACTATCAACCACTTGAATTTGAGCTGAATTCACAGACTCAGCATCATTTAAAATCGTTCGGATTTGTCGATTAGCTAACTGGACATTGGTCCGCGACAATTGTGTAGTTAGTGACTTACTAACATATGTTTGTAACTGAACCTGATTCTTAAAAGTCGACAAGTTTTGGTGTTCTAGTTGTTTAACAAAAACGGCTCCCACAATTTCGAGAGTCAATAATAGAACTAGGGCGAAAACTAGCGCAATTTTAAATTTTATTGATTGATAAAATTTGATTTTTCCGTTCAAAACCAGTTTTACCCCTTTGTTTTTTTCTAAAACTATTCGTTTTCTGGGTTTCTTAAGTAGTACCCTACTCCACGTCTAGTAACTAACCAGGCTGGATGACTTGGGTTATCTTCAACTTTTTCACGTAGACGACGAACCGTGACGTCAACTGTTCTAACATCTCCAAAATAATCGTAACCCCAAACAGTTTGTAACAAATGTTCACGAGTCATGACTTGACCAATATGTTGAGCAAGATAATGGAGCAATTCAAACTCACGGTGAGTTAATTCAATGCTCTCACCGCGTTTAGAGACTGAGTATGCATCCGGATGAATAACTAAATCACCAATTTCAATATCTTTAGTAACTTCATTTTGGTCATCGGTATTACTTGGTGTAGCTTGACGACGCAAATTAGCTTTAACACGAGCTACAAGTTCTCTATTTGAGAATGGCTTAGTAACATAATCATCGGCTCCTAATTCAAGTCCTAGAACTTTATCAAGTTCAGAATCTTTAGCAGTTACCATGATAATTGGTGTGTCCTTAGTTTTTCTAACTTCACGGGCGACTTCAAGCCCATCCATTTTTGGCAACATCAAATCAAGAATAATTAAATCGGGATCAACTTCCTTAACTTGTTCAAGTGCTTCTTCACCATCATAGGCTACGTATACTTCGTAACCTTCTTTATTTAAATTAAATTTTTCAATATCGACGATTGGCTTTTCATCATCGACTACTAATATCTTTTTGGCCATTAATAATTCTCCTAACGTTGAATTCTAATGTTTATTTTTATCTTTACACAAATCCTACAATACAAATATTATAACACAGAGCCCCTTTTTCACTGAAATTCCCGCTAAAAACAACTTTAAGTCATATTTCTTGAATTTTTTCGATTTTGGTGTTGCAAATAATTTTTCTGCATGATATTATATTTAAGTCGGTTAGGTGATGGGCAGTTAGCTCAGTTGGTAGAGCAACGGACTCTTAATCCGTGGGTCCAGGGTTCGAGCCCCTGACTGCCCACTAACATCATTATTAAATAACAGTAACGCTGCCCTAAGGCCGTTACTGTTATTTTTTTATTCAAAATTTCTCTTTACCATTTTCAACCTAGAGATAACCTCTAATTTGGATTATTCATCCCAATTAGAGGTTTTTATTTTGACAATATATAATCAGAAACCTAAATTAACAAATGAGAAGTGAGTTTTATATCGGGAGGAATAATATGGCGGATGCTCTAAAAGATGTTTATTCAAAAGATTTCTTAAATAAGTTAGGCGAGGCAATTTCTAAACACTATCCAAGTTTCGATATACCTACATTTATTAAAGACACGGTACATGATGACTGGGAAGAATTAAAACTAATGGAGCGTCGTGATCAAATTACTCAAGCTCTTCATCAACAATTCCCAAGTGATTTTAAGCAGGCAGCTCAAATTTTACGTGATATCAGTACGACTATTACGGGCTTTGCCGCATTATGCTTGCCAAATTATGTTGCATTTTATGGCAGAGAAGATTGGGAAACTTCGATGGAATCCCTAGGGATCTTAACTAAAGCATCCTCATCAGAATTCGCTGTTCGACCATTTTTAATTGCGGAACCAGAAAAGACAACAGAACAAATGATGGATTGGTCACAGAGCGATGATGAAGATCAAAGACGGCTTGCGAGTGAGGGAATTCGGCCACGATTGCCATGGGGCATCCGCCTGACACAATTCATTGAAGATCCAACACCTATTTTTCCGATTTTAGAAAACCTAATTCATGACGACAGCCAATACGTTCAAAAGAGTGTCGCAAACAATCTAAACGATATAAGTAAGGATCATCCCCAATTAGTGATCGATTTTTGTAAATCTCACTGGCACGATTCTAAATCTACTGACTGGGTCATCAATCGTGCTCTTCGAACACTTTTTAAGGCTGGTAACCCAGATGTCTTAGCTCTGCTAGGATACAGCCAGCAAGACGCTCATTTGCTATCAAACATTTCATTAACGCCATCTTCAGTAAATGTTACCCTAAATCAAAGCTCAGACTTAAATTACGAACTTACTAATCAATCCAATAGCACCTTGCCAATTTATCTCGGATATCGCGTGCATTACGTCAAAAAAAATCAGCAAACATCTGCCAAAGATTTTTTCATTAAAAGAATCAATTTGAAGCCGCATCAAACACTCAGTGGACACTTCTCAATTAAGTGGAAACAACTAACTACGCGCACCTTATATTCCGGTATGCATCATATTGAATTGCTGGTCAACACAGTGCCAACAACTAGTACAGATGTTAATCTAACGCTTTCTTAAGCATAAAAACGCCCTAACTATGGATGAAATCCAAGTTAGGGCGTTTTTAGTTAGCCTCTGGCACGTATGCAATTGATGAGAATTTATTATACGACTTAACAAATAGCAATTTAATGGTTCCTCGAGGGCCTGAACGGTTCTTCTCGATAATTACCTCGACTTCACCTACATCACCCATATCGTCGTCATTTTGACCACCTGAGTCATCATCTTCGCCATCTTCTCGCTCATAGTAATCATCACGATACAGGAATGCTACGATATCAGCATCCTGTTCAATTGATCCAGATTCACGAATATCAGATAAAACTGGTCGTTTATCCTGACGTTGTTCCACACCACGAGAAAGCTGTGACAATGAGATTACGGGCACATGGAGTTCTTTAGCAAGTTTCTTTAATTGTCGAGAAATATCAGAAACCTCTTGTTGTCTGTTTTCTCGATTTCCACCTTCGATCAGTTGCAAATAATCGATTACAACTAATCCCATGTTGCCAGTTTCTTTTTCTAATCGGCGACATTTAGCCCGAATTTCTGACATCTTAATTCCTGGGGTATCATCAATATAGATATTGGCTCGAGATAGGCTTCCCATCGCCACAACAAGGTTTTGCCATTCTTCTTCGGTTAATTGTCCGGTTCTCAAGTGGTTAGCGTTGATACTACCTTCAGCACATAACATTCGGTTAACTAACGATTCGGCACTCATTTCCAAACTGAAAATAGCAACGGCTTTATCAGTTTTGGTACCTACATTTTGAGCGACATTTAGCGCGAACGCAGTTTTACCAACGGCTGGACGAGCTGCTAAAATGACCAATTCATCATCATGCAACCCAGTAGTTATTTTATCGAGTTCGGGATAACCAGTTGATAATCCAGTGATTTCGTCGCCGTCTTGAGATAATCGGTCAATTTCACTAAAAGCAGAGTTTAAGACATCTTTGATTGGCTTGAATCCAGATTGATTCCGATTTTCAGCCACGTTCATGATGTCTCGTTCAGCGTTATCAAGGACCGTTTCAACGTCATCTTCCGTACCGTAACTATTGGTAACAATATTAGTGGCAGTTTGGATCAAACGTCTTAAAACGGCCTTATCTTTAACTATTTTGGCATAGTAAACAATATTAGCTGCGGTTGGCACTGAACCAGCTAATTCAGCAATATATGCAATGCCACCAGCATCTTCAAGATTATTTTGATCGGTCAGCATATCAGATACAGTAACAACATCGATTGCCTGATCCTTATCATTTAAATCAACCATGACCTGGAAAATAATCTGGTGAGAACGTTTGTAAAAATCCCCAGGATCCAGATATTCCATGGCCTCGATCAATGCATCGGTGCTTAAAAAGATTGCTCCTAGAACAGCTTTTTCAGCATCGACATTTTGAGGTGGTAATTCATTCATAGGTTCGTTGTTCATTTTAACTCCTCAAATTTCTCCGTAATTAAACTTATATTATCACACAAAATCATAAAATAAAAAACGTTCGTCAGATATAAATTTTACTAAGAAAAAGAAACACCTCACGATTACCAAATTGGCAACGTGAGGTCGTCTTCTTTTAAGATTATTGTTCAGTTACGTGAACCCGGATTTTAGCGGTCACTTGAGGGTGAAGCTTTACAGGCACGTTAGTGTATCCAGCTACCCGAATTGGCTCATTAAGCTCAATTTTACGCTTATCCAGCTTGATTCCATATTGCTTATCAAGTGCAGAAGCGATTTGTTTACTTGGAATTGAGCCAAATAATCGGCCATCAGAACCGGCTTTCGCAGTTAATTCAACAACTGTGTCGTCGTTTTCAAGAACTGCCTTAACTTTTTGAGCATCTTCTAAGACTTCTTCAGCTTTCTTTTCTTCAGCCTTTTGTTGTCCCTTAAGTTGACTCATTGCAGTTGGTGTAGCAGCTTTAGCCTTACCTTGCTTAATCAAAAAGTTTTGTGCATAACCATCAGGAACTTCCTTGATATCACCACGTTTACCTTTTCCACGAACATCTTGTAAAAAAATTACTCTCATAATTAATCACTCCTACTTAACAGTATTCCTGCTATTCATTATCATCGATATTCTTGATGGTTTCAAGCAGCATTTCTTTAACTTCACTCACTGACTTGTCAGCGATTTGAGTAGCACCACTTGAAAGGTGACCACCGCCACCCATTCGTTCCATGATGATCTGTACGTTGATATTCCCCGTACTTCTAGCTGAGACTCCAACTAAACCATCTAGTCGCTTGGTAATGATAAATGCGGCGTCTACTCCTGACATAGTCAATAATGAATCACATGCTTGTGCAGCGGTAACTGAATCGTATGCTTTATCATCTTCACCAGTAATAAGTGCCATATCGTCATTGAAAAATTCAACTAACGAAATCAAATGGTTTCGTTCAAGGTAATTATCAACGTTTTCCTTCATTAATTGTTGCATATCATTCGAATCAGCACCTGTTGATCTCAAGTAACTGGCCGCATCAAAGGTTCTGGTACCAGTTCTCATTGAGAAGCGTTGAGTATCTACAAAAATACCGGTAAGCATTGCTGTAGCTTCAACCTTATTAATTGGTTCTTCTTCGTGAGATTGATATTCAAACATTTCAGTGATCAACTCACATGTTGAAGAAGCGTAAGGTTCAATGTAGACCAACATTGGATTTTCTGGAAATTCTTCTCCTCGACGGTGGTGATCAATAATAACCACCTTTTTAGCCATCATTTCATAAACCTCTTCAGAAATACTAATTGAAGGCTTAGAATGATCCACCATAATCAATAAACTATTATCGGTAGCCTTAGTTATAGCCTCGCCAGGAGTAATGATTGCATCATTGATTTCTGGATAACTTTTAGTTTCTTGAAGTAGTCGTTGGATATCTGAGTGAACTTGCTCTTTATCAAGAACAATCCAACATTTTTTACCATTCATCTGAGCAATTCTTCTAATTCCCAAACAAGCTCCTAATGAATCCATATCAGGTCTAGTATGTCCTTGAACAAATACTTGATCAGAATCATTCATCAACTCATTTAAGGCTTGAGAAATCATTCTAGCCCGGACTCTAGTACGTTTCTCCATTGGGTTAGTTTTTCCACCGTAGAACCTAGCAGTTCCATCAAGTTCACGGACAACTACCTGGTCACCACCTCGACCAAGTGCCAAGTCCAAATTACTTTGAGCTTGATCCGCTAAACTATTTAAGTCTTCATCACCATAAGAAATACCGATACTTAATGTTAATGGGAAGTTTTGTTTAGATGTACTTTCACGAACCACATCCAAAATATTAAACTTGTCATTTTCAACTTCATTTAATGCCTTAACATAGGCTAATAAGAAGAAATGATCATCGTCAATTTGTTTCAAATACATACCATATTTTTGTGACCACGAGGCGAGCTCATTAGTCACATAGTTACTAAGGTTCGAAATTTCTTGGTCAGTCATCGACTGGGTAACTTCATCATAGTTATCTAGGAAGATCTGTCCAACCGTGATTTGTTCGTTGTCGTAACGTTCCTCTAGCTTGGCATACTTAGTAATGTCTAAGAAATAAATAGTGTTATATTCCCGTTGGACAAGCATTGAAAACTTGTTATCATGCCATGTGATGGTATGAAATTCATTGGAATCCTCATACTTTAAGATGGCTTCTTCAAGATTATGATCTAAGTCCCCAAGTGACTTTTGAAGCACATTCTCATCTTTAAAATAATTTAGCAAGAATGGATTAGCCCATTCAATTTTTTTGTTTTCGCCTAATACCAATACACCAATTGGCATTTCTAAAAGGGCTTCTTGTTCACCACGATGAATTCTATATGATAAATCAGCTATATACTTATTCGTATCAGAACTGATTTCATTCATCATAACTATTGTATATATCAATCCAACAATACTAATGGCCACAAGAACAATCGCTGAAACCACACTATATAGGAACGAAACAACGACCCCGTAAATTACTGTGACTGCGATAAAAATCATAATTCGTCTTAGTCTAGTATTATGCAGAAATGGTGGTAGTTGACCATTTCCTTTTGAATTATTATTATCCATATTAATCCTCTTAACTTAACGTTGTATTGCCTTTATTTTACCACAAGTGTGATTTCCCTTCGTGATCGACTATTGCTAATCAAAAATTTGGTAAAAAAAAACCGAGATATAAATATCTCAGTTTCTTATTATGCTATTAGTCTTCAGCAACGAAAGGCATTAATCCCATGATGCGTGAACGTTTGATAGCAATTGTTAATTTACGTTGGTTTTTGGCACTAGTTCCAGTCACACGACGTGGAAGAATTTTTCCACGTTCTGAGACGAAACGAGCTAACAAATCAACATCTTTGTAATCAATGTACTCGATGTGGTTTGCTGCGATAAAATCAACTTTACGACGGCGACGGCCGCCACGTCTTTGTTGAGCCATAACTATTTCCTCCTCAAGTTATTTCGATTGTTTACCTAGAATGGTAAATCGTCATCGGAAATATCAATTGAGTCTCCAGAATTAGCAAACGGATCTGCTGGTGCAGAACTGTTACTGTTATTTGAAGTATTCCCAAATGGATTTCCATTGCCTTGTTGAGGAGCATTGCCACCTTGTGGTGCACCTTGATTGTTGTTGTCACGGTTTGACCGTGGCTCTAATAATGCAAAGTTTTCAACCACAACTTCAGTTACATAAACTCGCTGACCTTGTTGATTTTCATAATTTCTAGTCTGAATACGACCATCAATTCCAACCAAAGATCCTTTATGAACGAAGTTGGCAAAATTTTCAGCGGATTTACGCCAGATAACGCAGTTAATGAAATCTGCCTCACGTTCACCTTGTTGATTTGTAAACTGGCGATCAACTGCAAGTGTAAATGTACCTACAGCTGTTCCACTTTGAGTGTATCGTAAATCAACATCGCGGGTTAGGCGTCCCGTTAACATTGCTCTGTTTAGCATGCTGAATTTGCCCCTCTCAATTTATAATTTAGATATTAACCTTCGCGAACGACAGTCATTTGACGTAAAATGTCGTCACTGATCTTTGAAAGACGATCAAATTCGTTCAAAGCTGCATCTGAATCAGCAGTTAAGTTAACAATGTGGTAAGTACCTTCATTGTAGCCACCAATTTCGTAAGCAAACTTACGCTTTGACCAATCTTTAGAATCGATAATCTTAGCACCGTTATCAGTCAAGATCTTGTCGAAACGTTCTACTAAAGCAGTCTTAGCAGCGTCTTCGATATCTGGACGAATGATGTAAGTAATTTCGTATTTCTTTTCTTCCATGATTTGCACCTCCTCTTGGACAAATGGCTCTTCTTAAAAAAAGAGCAAGGAGAGTTTCTGTATTATCAGATACTCACAATTTAAAACTATACCATGCATCAATAAAAATATCAATATGCCTAATTTGTTGTTTTACGATACGTTAATTATATACGAAAAAAGATGACGATAACCGTCATCTTTTTAAATTATTCTTCTGAATTATTGTCAATATTCTTATCAACGCTATTATCAGTGTTTTCGTTAACTACTTCATCACTATCATCATCGACATCAGGATCTTCTTTTTCGACCTTAGCCATTGTAGCGACTTTGGCATCATCATCCATTCGGATTAAATGCACACCAAGAGTTGCACGACCAGTTTCTGAAACACCATTAACATCGAATCGAATCATGACACCCTTGTCAGTGATCAACATAATATCTTCTTGACCGTCCACAGTTGTTAATCCAGCTAATGGACCATTCTTTTCGGTAATGTTAGCGGTCTTGATACCTTTACCCCCACGACCCTTAATTGGGTATTGGCTGGCATGTGTTCGTTTACCGTATCCCTTTTCAGAAATAATGAATACTTCACTATCTTCTGCTAAGACATCGGAACCAACTACGTAATCTTCTTCACGTAATCTAATTCCACGAACACCGGTTGCAGAACGACCCATCGAACGAACGTCGGATGCTTTGAAACTAACAGCATATCCTCGGTGAGTTCCGATAATAATGTTTTGATCTGATTCTACGATCAATACGTTATTAACTTCATCCCCATCTTTTAGATGAATGGCCTTTAGACCATTGCTTCTGATGTTAGTAAATTCAGCAACAGGTGTCCGTTTTACTGTTCCATTTCGAGTAACAAAGAATAATTCTTTTTCGGAATCATTATTTCTATCCGAAATATTGATAACTGCTTGAATTTTTTCACCGTTCTCAATGCTTAGTAAGTTAATGATTGGAATTCCCTTAGCTGATCTACCAAATTCAGGTATTTCGTAACCCTTCATCCGATAAATCTTACCGGCATCTGTGAAGAACAGTAGGACATCATGAGTTGATGTTGAAACTAAATGTTCAACGAAGTCATCATCATGGACACCCATCCCTTGAACTCCACGACCACCACGATTTTGTGATTTAAATTCATCAGTTGGAATTCGTTTGATGTAACCATTATGAGTAAGAGAAATAATAACATCCTCTTCTTCAATCAAGTCTTCATCTTCAAGGCTTAAAACTTCACCAACTAATAACTCAGTGCGACGATCATCACCAAATTTGCTTTGAATTTCAAGCAATTCTTGGTAAATAATTTGATTGACACGTTCACGACTTGCAAGAATTTCCTTGAACTCTTCAATACTCTTCATCAAATCGTCGTATTCTTTATCAATCTTTTCTCGTTCCAAACCAGTTAATCTAACTAATCGCATATCCAAGATTGCTTGGGCTTGCTTATCACTAAGTCCAAAGCCATCGATCAATTGATTCTTAGCGCTGTCACCAGTTTGTGATCCTCGAATAATTTTAATAATTGCATCAATATGATCAAGGGCGATTCTTAACCCTTCTAGAATGTGAGCTCTAGCTTGAGCCTTGCTCAAATCATATTTAGTTCTTCTAGTGATAACTTTAACTTGATGTTCCAAGTAGTAAGTCAAAATTTCTTTTAAGCTAAGCACTCTTGGAGTTTCATCAACGATGGCTAACATGTTAAAGCTAAATGAAGTTTGCATCAAAGTTAATTTATAAAGGTTATTCAAAATAACTTCAGCACTTGCTTCACGCTTAACATCGATAACTACTCGTAAACCTTCACGGTCAGATTCATCATTAATATCAGAAATACCTTCAATTCGTTTGTCACGAACTAACTCAGCGATTCTTTCAATTAATTTGGCCTTGTTGACCATATATGGAAGTTCAGTAGCAACAATCTTTTGCTTGCTGCTAGCTTCCCCTTCAATTTCGACCTTAGCACGTAAAGTAATGGTTCCCTTACCAGTTTCATAAGCCTTACGGATTCCAGACTTACCCATAACGACTCCTCCAGTTGGGAAGTCAGGTCCGGGAAGAGCTTCCATCAAATCTGCAGTCGTTGCATCAGGATTATCCATCAAAATATGAATAGCACTGATTACTTCAGATAGATTATGTGGCGGAATATTGGTGGCCATACCCACAGCGATTCCAGAAGCCCCGTTAACTAGTAAGTTAGGGAATCTAGCTGGTAAAATGCTAGGCTCACGTTCTGTTCCGTCATAGTTATCAACAAAGTCAATCGTGTCCTTATTGATATCACGTAACATTTCTAGTGCAATCTTGCTAAGTCGAGCCTCGGTATAACGCATGGCAGCAGCGCCATCACCATCGACGGAACCAAAGTTACCATGTCCATCAACTAGCATGTAACGGTAACTAAAGTCCTGCGCCATACGAACCATTGATTCATAAACGGCTGAATCACCATGTGGATGATATTTACCTAAAACATCCCCAACGATTCTGGCTGACTTTTTATATGGCTTATCAGGGGTAACCCCTAATTCATGCATATCATATAAAATTCGTCTATGAACCGGTTTTAAACCATCACGAACATCTGGCAATGCACGAGCGACAATAACACTCATCGCATAATCCAGGAATGATGTTCGCATTTTTTTAACTAAGTCAACGTTGGTTACGCGACCATCATAGTTGCTATTTTCATTAGCCAATCCTCAAACCTCCATTTCGGACAACCAAAAATTGTTTCATGTGAAACAATAACTAAATATCTAAGTTTTCAACGAAGACTGCGTTATCTTCAATAAACTCACGACGTGGTTCAACTTTGTCACCCATTAACATTGAAAAGACATCGTTTGCTTCAGCAGCATCTTGAGATTCAACTCGCAGCAATCTTCGGTTGTCCGGATTCATGGTTGTTTCCCACAATTGTTCCGCATCCATTTCTCCAAGACCTTTGTATCGTTGAATAACTGGTTTAGGTGATGGTTGTAGTTGACCAAGAAAAGCTGTTAATTCTTCGTCACTATCAATATACTTCTGCATCTTACCTTGACGGACTTGATACAAAGGTGGTTGAGCAATGTAAACAAAGCCAGCATCAACTAGCGGTCTCATGTATCTATAGATCAAAGTTAATAGCAATGTTTGGATATGAGCTCCATCGACATCGGCATCAGTCATGATAATCAACTTGTGATAATGAATTTTTTCCAAATCAAAATCATCACCAAATCCGGTTCCCATAGCTGTAAATAGTGAACGGATTTCTTCATTAGCCAAAATTTTATCCATAGTGGCTTTCTCAACATTCAAAATCTTACCTCGAATAGGCAAAATAGCTTGAGTGATTCGTGAACGACCCTGCTTAGCAGAACCACCGGCTGAATCACCCTCGACGATAAATAATTCAGAGATTTCAGGATCTTTACTTGTGTTATCAGCTAATTTACCAGGTAAATTACTGATTTCTAGGCCACTCTTCTTACGAGTAACTTCACGAGCTCGTTTAGCAGCGCTTCTGGCCTTTGAAGCTAAGATTCCACGATCGACAATTTTTCTAGCAATACTTGGATTTTCCATTAAAACTTTTGAAAAATGATCACTAAAAATACGATCAGTGGCAGTTCTAGCATCAGAGTTACCTAATTTGGTTTTAGTTTGTCCCTCGAATTGTGGATCCGGATGCTTAATACTTACGACTGCTGTGGTACCTTCACGAACATCTTCACCAGAAAGGTTATCATCATTATCTTTAAGCAAGTTGTTCTTACGAGCGTAGTCATTAATAACTCTGGTAAGTGCTCGCTTGAATCCTTCCTCATGGGTTCCACCTTCATAGGTATGGATATTATTGGTAAATGTCAGCAAATCACTGTGGTAATCATCCGTATATTGAATAGCTACTTCAACAGTAATGCCATTTTCAATACCCTCAACGTAGATAGGTTCATCAAATAAGACGGACTTATTTTTATCAAGGTATTCAACATAGTGCTTGATTCCACCTTCGTATAGGAAATCTTCTTCTGTTGGTTCATCAGGACGAAGATCTCTAACGATGATTCTTAAGCCCTTATTTAAGAAAGCTAATTCGCGAAGACGAGTTAACAATATTTTAATGTCATAAATTGTGGTTTCTCTAAAAATATCTGGATCTGGAACAAAGTGAACTTTAGTTCCATGAAGATCTTCGGAGACATCCTCAATGGCTTTCATTGGTGTTTTTACTCGGCCACGTTCAAAGTCCATGTAATAAACTTTACCGTCACGAGTAACGGAAACATCCAATTCTTTAGAAAGAGCATTAACAACAGAGGCCCCCACACCATGAAGTCCACCAGAAACTTTGTATCCGCCGCCGCCAAATTTACCCCCGGCGTGCAAAATAGTAAAAACAGTTTCCAAAGCTGGTTTACCAGTTTTTTGTTGAATATCAACAGGAATTCCCCGACCATCATCAGTTACGGTAATACTGTTGTCTTTTTCAACCGTAACGGTGATTTTGGTTGCAAAGCCAGCTAAGGCTTCATCAATTCCGTTATCAACAATTTCCCAAACTAAATGGTGAAGTCCTTGAGAAGTCGTAGTTCCAATGTACATCCCCGGACGCTTACGAACAGCTTCAAGGCCTTCAAGCACTTGAATTTGGCTGGCATCATATTCATGGGCTAACTCTTTTTTGGTTTCTTTTTCGTCTGCCATTACGATCCTCCTGATCTTAATCCCTACTTACTTTACCATCAGCTATATGAAATACCTGTGGATCAGTAAGTAATTCCTCTTGAACTCCACTTAAACTCGTTGTTGTTAAAAATGTTTGCACACGATCTTGGATTGCCGTCAGTAAATGCGTTTGGCGGTAATCATCAAGTTCCGATAAAACATCGTCAAGTAACAAAACTGGATATTCACCAGTTTGCTGCTTCATCAAGTCAATTTCAGCGAGTTTCAATGACAATGCAGTTGTTCTTTGTTGCCCCTGTGAACCAAAGGATTGAACTTCCTTACCGTTGATAACAAAAACGATGTCATCACGATGAGGTCCAATGATAGTAGAAGCCTGCATTATTTCTTTTTCTTTGATGGTTGAAAATTGTGACAAAAGATCTTTATAGATAGAATCAACGCTTGCTAATTCATTTTTTGAAGCCGCAGTCTTATATCTAAATATTAATTTCTCTTTTCCTTGAGAGATTTCGTTATGAATTCGTTGAGCAAAAGTTTGTAACTGATTTAAAAGTGAAATTCGTTCAAAAATAATCTCAGCCCCGTACGCGGCTAGTTGATCTGACAAAACATCCAAATAAACTTTGTCACTACGACGCTGAAATTTTAAATCTTTTAAGTAACGATTTCGTTGTTTTAAAATTTTTCGATATTGCGTCAAATTGTAGAGATAATGACTACTCATTTGACCAAATTCCATATCCATAAACTTTCGTCGACCTTGAGGAGATCCCTTCACAATCGATAAATCCTCTGGAGCAAATAAAATTACGTTTAATTGGCCAATATAACTTGATAGCTTCGCTTGTTCCAAATGGTTAAGTTTTGCCTTTTTACCCTTTGGTCCCAAATCAAGTTCTATAGGAACTGTTGAATACTGCTTTTCAATTATTCCTTTAATCTGAGCGTTTTGACTATCCCAGTTAATTAGCTCCTTGTCATTTGATGTTCTATGACTCCTAGCCAGTGCCAATACATAGATTGCTTCTAATAAGTTAGTTTTGCCTTGAGCATTTTCTCCAAGTAACACATTAATTCCATCAGCAAAAGTTATTTCTTGATCTTCATAATTACGAAAATTACGGAGACTAATTTTCGTTAACCTCATTCATTCTCCTGCTTTGAGCGAATAAAAAACATGCCAACGTCAGGCACCGAGACATTATCACCATCGCGAAGTTTTTTTCCACGACGATTTTCTGGTTCACCATTTACATCAACAGCGGTTTCTCTTAGATACCACTTTGCTTGGCCTCCAGTTGAAATAATTGCTTCTTCTTTCAATAACTGGCCTAAAGTGATGTATTCATCATCAATCAAAATCTCTTTTTTCACAATTTCACCCACCTTTAACAGATAATATTATACGCCAAATTTAAGGAAAAGTACATCTTACAAATGCATATAAGCCATTTTCAGCCGTTTTTGAGTATTTCGATATTTTTGACCAAAAATAAATAAAATTCCTAAATAAGGCGTACACAGAATATTAAAGAAAATTACCTTCTGTTTTTATTTAAAAACAAAAAAAGACCACCATTTGAATAATGGTGGTCTCAATGCAGTTCTTTGTGAACTAAAAAGTTCTAATTGGTGTGATTAATTGAACGAAACTTTCGCCATCTTCAGTAGGCATCAAAGTAAATGGTCTTAATGCTGACGTGAAGTCCACATTAATCGCGGTTTGGCTCAATGATCTTAATGCATCTTTCATATAATCCGGGTTGAATGAAATCTCTAACTGATTTCCCTCTAATGAAATTGGTTCGATATTTTCTTGAACTACACCAACATCTGGTGAATTTCCGTAAATCGTTACTGAATTATCTTCAGGATTAATAATCATTTTAATGACATTATTACGAGATTCATGAGAAAGAAGTGAGGCTCTTTCAACTGTGGCTAACAGGGATGAAGCTTCAAATGAAACTCGAGTATCGAATGAATCAGGAATCAATCTTGAAGTATCAGGATAATTTCCTTCTAACAATCGGGAATAGAATAATGTTTCGCCAATCACAAATAATGCTTGGTTTTCTGTGACTGATAATAAAATATCATCTTTTGAATCGTCGATCATTTTAGAAAGCTCTGACAAACTCTTACCAGGCAACACAAAGTCATATGTGTGTTCGAATGGTTGTTTCATGGCAACTTTCCGTTGGCTTAATCTGTGACTATCTGTTGCAACTGCCAAAATGTTTTCGTTATCCATAGTGAAATGAACACCCGTAAGGATTGGTCGACTTTCTTGGTTAGAAACGGCGACAATTGTTTCACTTATGATTTGTTTCAAAACATCCCCTGCAATTGGCAAAGAATTACTTGAGTCAATTTCTGGTAAATGAGGATAGTTATTAGCATCAAGTCCATTGATGGTGAATGATGCTGATCCAGAAGTAATAACCGTCTGGAAGTTATCAGTAATTTCAATAGTTAATGTATCTTCAGGAAGTTTTTTAACGATTTCGGTAAAGAAACGTGCAGGAAGAACGATTGCTCCTTCTGATTCCACTGCCAATAAATTATCTGGATTAGAAGCTTTTATGGTGGTTTCAATTGAGATATCAGCGTCACTACCAGTTAATATTAAGCTTTGGTTAGTAGCGATGATCTTTAATCCAGTCAATATTGGAATAGTAGTTTTGGTTGAAATCGCTCTAGAGACAATATTAAGTCCCTTAATAAATTCAGATTTGCTAATTGTAAATTTCATTCGAATCTAAACCTCCTGGAGTGTGTAGTTATATATATATTTAATTAATAAAAAAATAGAAGAAACAGTAGGCCCTGTGAATATGTGGATAACTATCTCAAAAGTGAAGCTGTCACTAAAATATACCTGTGGATAATTATGTGGACAAAACCGTTCAAACTTCTAAACTTATCCACAGATGATTATACCATTTTATCTAAGGCCTTTTTTTAGTTCAGTAATTTCTTTTCTTAATCCAGTATCAAGTTTAATTTTTTCAGTAATCTTTTCATAAGCATGAATTACCGTGGTGTGATCTTTGCCACCAAATTCTTTACCAATCTTAGGTAAGGAGTTGTTTGTCATCTCGCGAGCAAGATACATGGCTATTTGTCTAGGCATAACTATTGATGCTAAACGTTTCTTACCTTTCAAGTCATTAACCGATACGTGATAGTATTCGGCAACTTGGGTTTGAATATCAACGATACTTAATTGATGACTTTGCGTTTCAAGCTTTAAGCCACGTAAGGCTTCATAGGCCAAATCAGTCGTAATTGGTTCACCCTTTAATCTGGAATATGCCTGAACACGTGAAAGAACGCCCTCTAATTCACGGACGTTGGAATCAACTTGGTTAGCAATGTAATTGATTGTTTCACTAGGGATTTCTAACTGATCGATTTCAGCCTTGTTTTGCAGGATCGCAATTCTTGTTTCCAAATCAGGTGGTGTGATATCTACTGGAAGTCCCCAAGCAAATCGTGATACTAAACGATCTTGAAGCTTAGGAATCTCTTGTGGTACACGGTCTGACGTCAATACGATTTGCTTATCATCGTTATATAAGTCATTAAAAGTATGGAAGAATTCTTCTTGGGTTGCTTCCTTATCTGCGAAGAATTGGATATCATCAACCATTAAAATATCAACATTTCGATATTCTTGGCGGAATTCTTCTGTTTGATTGGTCTGAATTGCATTGATGAAATCGTTAGTGAAAGCTTCACTAGTAACGTATTTAACCTTTGCATCAGGATGATCAGCAACCAATTTGTTGCCGATAGCTTGCATCAAATGAGTCTTTCCTAATCCAACACCACCATAGAAAAATAGTGGATTGTAAAGTTTTCCAGGTTCTTCTGACACAATCAGTGCAGCGGCGTGAGCCATTTGGTTACCTTTGCCAATAATAAAGGTATCAAAGGTGTAATGCGGATTAAGATGACCTTCCTTACTTAATGCGTAGCCAGTGGAATTCTTTGAGGAATTGACTGTATTTGAATCGTCCGTGCTGGCGTTGACATCTGAATCGAGAATGAATTTAGGAATGATGTTGTCTTTCGTAATTACAAAAGCATATTCAATTAAATTGGGAGCTAATTGCTTTTCCCAATAATCACGATGTAGTTCAGATGGCAAAGACAGCGTTAATGTAGAACCGTCAAAGCTGATTGGTTTAACTGGTTCGATCCAAGTTTCAAATGATAACTTGGGTGTATTAGCTTTGAACTTATCGCTGAGTTCGGCCCATAAAACTTCTTTGTCTAGCACGGTTGTTCCTCCTTGTTTGGATTTTTTGAGTATTCGATTTTCAAAACAGACTTATTTTATCATTCTAAAAAAAAGTTTTCCACAGGGTGAAAGTACCTGTGCATAATTGTTTCACATGAGTGGATGAATAAAAAAACGAGCCTGTGGATAAGTGTGTATAACTTTTTGAATGCAGTTTAATCCACAGCTGCCTGTGGATAACCAAGGCTTTAGACAAAAGAATTTAAAGCGCTATAATTTAGTTATCCACAGGTTGTTAAAAAACTAAATCACACTGTGTTTATTTGTGGATAACTTTGTATAAAACCTGGGAATTAATTTTTACGATGTGTGCAGTTATCCACAGGTTTATGCTCATGAAACATTTTTATAATTTTTTTTGAGTTGGAATTGACTATTTCATTAATTTTGGAACTGTGATATCATATTTGGGAAATGCATTTGACAAATAGATATTAAATGCTTAATTGCAACTTTCTAGTAAAGGAGGATTCCTTCTTATGAAGAGAACATACCAACCAAAGAAGCGTCATCGCGCTCGCGTTCATGGCTTCCGTAAACGCATGAGCACCAGCAATGGTCGTAAAGTGTTAGCACGCCGACGTCAAAAAGGTAGAAAATCATTGACTGCATAGACCACTGACCTCAGTGGTCTTTTTTCATTTTTAAGTAAATTGGAGATGCACTATGCGAAAATCATATCGAGTCAAAAAAGAGGCTGATTTTCAAGAAGTCTTTGAGACTCATAACTCTGTCGCTAACCGTCAATTTATCGTGTATACCTTAGATAAACCAGGTCAACTACATTTCCGAGTAGGTATTTCTGTTGGAAAAAAGATTGGTAATGCAGTTCACCGTAATTGGGTAAAGAGACGAATTCGGCAATCAATTACAGAATTAAAACCTTATCTAAGACAAGATGTTGACTTTATCGTCATTGCACGACCATCTACTGATCAAATGGCAATGAAAGATGTTAAGTCAGGATTAGTCCACGTTTTGAAGTTAGCAAATCTTCTAAATCAAGATTACGATAGCGAGGAATAACGTTGAAAAAGAAAGTTAAACGGATAGTAACGCTACTAGCCTTACTGAGTATTACTTTAATTCTAACGGCCTGTAGTAACGCACCTATCACTAATCACAGTACTGGTTTGTGGGATGGTTTAGTCGTTCTAAACTTCTCAAGAGCAATTATTTGGTTATCCAAATTCTTTAATGATAGTTATGGAATGGGAATTATTATCTTTACCATTCTTGTTAGAATTGTCATTTTGCCATTGATGATCTATCAAACCAGAAGTATGCGTAAGACGCAAGAAATTCAGCCTCAATTAAAAGAACTTCAAAAGAAATACTCTTCTAGAGATTCTGAAACAATGCAAAAATTGCAAACAGAACAAAGGAAGCTATATTCTGAAGCAGGCGTTAATCCAGTGGCTGGATGTTTACCATTGATTGTACAAATGCCAATTATCTTTGCTTTGTATCAAGCAATTTGGCGGACACAAATTTTGCGTAGTGGTTCATTTATGTGGCTTCAATTAGGTCATAAAGATCCATACTTCGTTTTGCCAATTCTTGCGGCAATCTTTACATTCTTAAGTTCTTGGTTGGCTATGAAGAGTCAGCCTGAATCAAATTCGATGACTACGATGATGACAGTTGGTATGCCAGTAGTAATTTTAATTACTGCGATTAATTTACCTTCAGCCCTATCTCTTTACTGGGTAATTACTAATGCCTTCCAAGTTGGTCAAACATTAGTAATTCAAAACCCTTGGAAGATTCGTCGCGAACGTGAAGAAAAAGAACGTGAAGAAAAAGAACGTCAACAAGCAATTCAGCGAGCCGTTAAAAAGGCTAAAAAGAGTAAACGTAAATAGTAGAAAGACCGGAATTCACTTAATTAGTGCATTTCGGTCTTTTTCATTGCATAATGATTACTAATAAGTATTATGTGAATGATTAGTGATGATTTTATTACGAACATAATAAGAAACGCGTCATATCTATGTAAGACGTTTATTTGAGCGGTAAAATGTGATATCATATTTCAGTTAAATTCGTTAGAAGAGGTTTGTAATGACTACTTATTCAGGAAAAACAATTGAAGAAGCAATCGCAAATGGTCTAAGTGACTTATCACTAAATCGCAATCAAGTTGAAGTAACTGTTAAGGTTCAGCCTAGAAACGGTTTTTTTGGTATTGGTAGAAAGCTTGCTCAAGTTGAGATTAATAAAATTGAGCTGCCGGTTAGCCAGGATGAGCCATCTAAGACTAATGATGTTAATATGGTCAAGCAAACTGTTAAATCATCATCTTCAAGCAATTCTGTTGTCGAAGAAGATGATGAAAATGATAATGCTTCTTTAAATGATATCGTCAGTGATTTAGAGGTATATCTTCATGATGTGATTACAGCAATGGGCTTTGATCATAAACTAACTGTTGATCTGAAGAATCATCATTCTTTGTACATTGATATTGATGCAGATGAGTCAAAACAAAGTTTGTTAATCGGTCATCACGGTCGGACAATTAACGCTTTGCAAGGCTTAGCACAAGTATTCGTTAACCGACTTGGCGCTAATAATTTAAATGTGGTTTTAGACATTGCCAATTATCGTGCCAGACGAAGTGAGGCATTAGCGCAATTAGCCGAAAAAACCGCGCGAAATGCCATTGCAAATGGCAAACCGGTTTATTTAAACCCAATGCCAGCTTTCGAACGGAAAGAAATTCATAATGTGTTGGTTGATAATCCACATGTTATTACTTATTCAACTGGAAGAGAGCCACACAGAGTCATCGTGGTAGCTCCTAAATAAAAACAAATATCGTTTGACAAATGATAACCGATAAAATATCATAGTGTTAATCATTCTTATCTTAACTAGGTAAAGTAGTGAAAGTGCTTTATCCACGCCTATTTGGGCGTGGTGTAGGCACTTTTTTTGTTCTTAAAATGCTTTTTAGCATTTGGAGGTAATTAAAAAATGGTTTTAACAACAACAGAATTAGATACAATTGCAGCTATTTCGACTCCACCTGGAGAAGGTGGTATTTCAATCATCAGAATCAGTGGTGAAGAGGCGATCAATGTCGCTGAAAAGTTGTATCGTGGTAAGAATTTGACCAACGTAAATAGCAATACTATTAACTATGGCCACATTATTGACCCTGAAACTGGTGATGAAGTGGATGAAGTGATGCTGTCAGTTATGAAAGCACCACGAACTTATACGATGGAAGATATCATTGAAATCAACTGTCATGGTGGAATCGTGGCTACTAATCGCATTTTGCAATTAGTTTTGAGTAATGGGGCTAGAATGGCCGAACCAGGTGAGTTTACTAAACGTGCATTTTTAAATGGTCGAATTGATTTATCTCAATCAGAAGCTGTCATGGATTTGATTGAAGCTAAAACTGATCAATCAATGAAGGCTGCTATTAGTCAACTTGACGGTAATCTTTCTCGATTGATCAAGAACTTACGTCAAGATATCCTTGATGTGTTAGCTCAAGTTGAGGTTAACATCGATTATCCAGAATACGATGACGTTGAGACAATGACTAGTCGGCTATTACGGGATAAGGCTGTAGATGTCCATGCCAGAATTGAACAGTTGTTAAAGACTGCCAAGCAAGGCAAAATTCTTCGCGATGGCTTAGCAACATCGATCATCGGACGCCCCAATGTTGGTAAATCCAGTTTATTGAACCATCTCCTACATGAAGATAAGGCAATCGTTACGGACATTCCAGGAACTACTAGGGATGTGCTGGAAGAATACGTTAATGTTCGCGGAGTACCGCTTAAATTGATCGATACTGCTGGCATTCGCGATACTGAAGACAAAGTTGAAAAAATCGGGGTTGATCGTTCCCGAAAAGCCATTGAAAGTGCTGATTTGGTATTACTAGTGATTAACGCTAGTGAACCTTTGACAAGCGAAGATCATGAATTGATCAAATTAACTGATAATGGCCAAAGAATTGTTGTTCTTAATAAAACTGATCTACCTATGAAGCTAGATTTAGCCGAATTAAAACAACTGACAGGCAATAAAAATATGATTTCAACTTCAGCAATTGAGGCTGATGGTCTTCAAGAACTTGAAGAACTAATTGCTAAGATGTTTTTTGAAGAGGGAATCAATAGTAGTCAGAATAGTGTCATGATAACTAATGCTCGGCATATCGGACTATTGAATCAAGCTAACCAATCTTTGGATAGTGTTATTCAAGGCCTTGATCAAGGGATGCCAGTTGATTTAGTTCAAATTGATATGACGCATTGTTGGGACTTACTTGGAGAAGTCACCGGTGATAGTTATCAAGATGAGTTGATCGACCAACTATTCAGTCAGTTCTGTTTAGGTAAATAGCGATTCATGTGAAACATTTGGAGGAAAAAACATTGGAAAGTTTACGTGTTAGCGATGTGAAAAAGTCATATCATGGTGAGGATTATGATGTCATCGTAGTTGGTGCTGGCCATGCTGGTACAGAGGCCGCATTAGCTGCTGCTCGAATGGGTAATAAGACGCTATTAATGACCATTAATTTGGATATGGTTGCCTTTATGCCATGTAATCCATCAATTGGTGGACCCGCAAAGGGAATCGTCGTTCGTGAAATTGATGCATTAGGTGGCGAAATGGGTCGCAACATTGATAAGACCTATGTACAGATGCGGATGCTTAATACAGGTAAAGGTCCTGCTGTTCAGGCATTAAGAGCGCAAGCTGATAAGCATGCTTACCATGCTGAAATGAAGGATACTATTGAAAACGAACCTAACTTAACTTTACGTCAAGGAATCGTTGACGATTTAATCGTCGAAGACGGTGAATGTAAGGGAGTTATTACTAATACTGGTGCTAGATATAGCGCTAAGGCAGTGGTAATTGCTGCTGGAACAGCTGCTAGAGGTAAGATTATTATTGGTGAATTGATGTACGCATCAGGTCCCAACAATTCTCAACCTGCTGAAAAACTAACAGCTAACCTTGCCAAGTTAGGTTTTGATATGGAACGTTTCAAGACTGGTACTCCACCACGAGTTGATGGTACTACGATTGATTACGCTAAAACTGAGGAACAACCAGGTGATGAACAACCTAATCATTTTAGTTATGAAACCTCAGATAGTGATTACATTGACGTGAAAAACCAATTATCATGTTGGTTGACTTACACCAATGAAAAGACTCATGAAATTATTAGAGAAAACCTTGATCGCGCACCAATGTTCACTGGTGTGATCGAAGGAGTAGGACCTCGTTACTGTCCTTCAATTGAAGATAAAATCGTGCGGTTTGCTGATAAGTCTCGTCATCAATTATTCTTGGAACCTGAAGGTCGTAAGACTGAAGAATGGTATGTTCAAGGACTATCAACTTCAATGCCTGAAGAAGTACAACAAGACATCGTTCATTCAATTGCTGGATTGGAAAATGCTCAAATGATGCGTCCAGGATATGCCATTGAATATGATGTTGTTGCACCGTACCAATTGAAGCCAACATTGGAGACTAAGTTAATCAAAAATCTTTATACTGCTGGTCAAACTAACGGAACTTCAGGATATGAAGAGGCTGCTGGTCAAGGAATCATCGCTGGAATTAACGCTGGTCGTCGTGCCTTAGGCCAAGGACCATTCGTATTGAAGCGAAACGAAGCTTATATTGGCGTTATGATCGATGACTTGGTAACTAAGGGAACTAAGGAACCATATCGACTATTAACTAGTCGTGCTGAATATCGTCTATTACTTAGAAATGACAACGCTGATATGCGATTAACAGAAAAAGGTCACGAACTAGGATTGATTTCTGAAGATCGTTACCAAAGTTTCTTAGCTAAGAAGGCTGCTGTTGAAAATGAATTAGAGCGTTTAAACAGTATTCGTATCAAGCCTTCAGACAAGGTCAACGAATTTATTCAAGCTCATGGTGACAAGCCACTTCAAGATGGTGTAATTGCTGCAGTGTTCTTGAGACGACCATATGTTGATTACCAAACATTAATGGAATTTGTTGATGCTCCTGCAGAACCATTGAATCATCGAGTAATCGAACAGGTTGAAATCAGAACTAAGTATGCTGGTTACATTACGAAAGCTGAAGCTAACGTTGAGAGAATGAAGAAGATGGAAGAGAAGCATATTCCTGATCGGATTGATTACTCAGTAATTGACGGTATTGCTACTGAAGCTCGTCAAAAGCTTGCTAAAATTCAACCACAAACAATTGCCCAAGCATCTAGAATTAGTGGAGTTAACCCTTCTGATATCGCTATTTTAAGCGTTTATATCCAACAAGGACGAATCGCTAAGATTGATGTTCAAGGCGCATAATTAATAAATAAAAAGCACTATGAATGATTCTATTTTAAGAATCGTTCATAGTGCTTTTTTGCTACTATATTTGTGAAGTAGAGGTACTTAAAGAATTAAATAAAATCAGACTTAGTAAGATACAGAGCATTATTGCCACAGCCATCGGTAAGTAAGTAGCGATGCCAAAGAGGCCAACTAATGGGGACATTAAGCTACCAATTCCATTTTGAGAAAGGCCGAATAATGCTGACACACTACCACCATTTTGTGTTCCCATATTCATAACTATCGAAGTCATCAAAGTGAACAAAATTCCGAATTGAGTCACAATTAAGAATACAAGAATAATTACAACTGGTAATGATCGGAAAAGATACCAGCTACCAATTAATAGTAGTGATGTTATCAATGTCGACGTCAGAATGGTTTTAGTCTGCTTGGATTCGGAGATTCGATTGGCAAAGAATCCCGGAATGATTGAACCAACCGCAATCCCTATCCCATTCAACGCATAAAGAAAACTGAAATTTTGGACTGACATATGGAAGTAGTTTTGAAAGACGAATGAAGAAGCTGAAATGTAACTGAATAAACCACCAGTTACTAATCCTGCAGAGATAATCATACGTAAGAAGCGATCGTTCTTAACTAAATCTCCAATCGAATTCATAGTAGAAAGAATGCCTCCAGTTGATCTGGCGGTTGTCGGTAAGGTCTCTTTGATCCCACCGAATAATGCCAGAACAACTAATAAACCAATGATTGCTAATACGATAAAAATCCCTTGCCAGCTCGTGAACTGAATAATTATACCGCCTAATACTGGTGATAATACTGGAAAGATACCATTTACGGCGGAAAGCATCGAATAAAATTTGGTTAGTAATGGGCCGCTGAACAGGTCTCTGGCGATTGCCCTAGATAATACCTGACCAGAAGATCCGGCAAGTCCTTGGATGAATCTAAGGCCAATTAGCAAGTAAATTGAATCGGTCATCGAAATTAATAGTGAAACAAGTCCAAAGAGAGCAAAGCCAATAATTAATGGCTTTTTGCGACCATATCTATCACTCAATGGCCCAACGACTAATTGTCCTAAAGCAAGACCAATCAAGCAGGCACTTAAGCTAAGTTGCAGTACTGAAGTCTGAGTATGTAAGCTTTGCGCCATATCTGGCAGTGCCGGTAAATACATGTCCATTGATAGTGGACCAGTTGCACTGACAGTTCCTAAAATGATTGCCAGCCAAACTTGTTTTTTAACTGAAATATTTGTTTTCATTTTAATTCTCCTAACACGACTTATCATAATACAGGGTTGTGATGGCTAGCGCAAATTAGTAAGAAGTGGTTAAGAGATGAACCATTTAATAATAGTGTGATAAAATTAAAACAGTTGTGGCCTACTAAGTAGGTTACTTTTATTTAAAGGAGTTAGACAATGGCAAAGAAGTCAAAAGATAGTAAATCAACCTCATTTTTTAAAGAGGCTATGAGCTGGATTATTCCGGTCGTCGTCGGAATTGTAATTGCACTTTTATTACGACAATTCGTTATCACATTTGCGAGAGTTGATGGACCATCAATGGAGCCCAACCTTGTAAATAACGAGCGAATGGTAGTTTGGCGTCAGGCTAAAATTAAGCATTTAAGTGTTATCGTTTTTGATGCTAATGGAGTTGATCCTGAAGCTACTAAACAAAACACTGATTACGTTAAGCGTGTTATTGGCTTACCTGGTGATACAGTATCAAGTAAGGATGGCAATATTTACGTTAATGGCAAAAAGATCAATCAAAACTTCATTAGTAAATACCAAAGAACTACAGGAACTGGTAATTGGGATTTGAAGTCACTTTCTAAGAGTTGGCCTCGAAATGTTAATTCAGTTAAAGTTCCAAAGGGTAAGTATTTTGCGTTAGGTGATCATCGAAGCGTTTCTAATGACGGTCGTTACTGGGGTTTTGTGCCAAAGGATAAGGTCCTTGGTGTTGCCAAGACATTCTTCTGGGAAACTAACAAAACTAAACGTGATAACGTTAATAGTCTAGCTTATTAAGATAATTTGAAATCCGGTTTTATTCCTTTGGAGTAAACCCGGATTTTTTGTAACTTGTTAAACAGAATGGGGAAGGACAATGGTTGATTTAAACAAGCTGTATCAAGAACTTAGTAATAATCTAGGGCAATCTGGGTGGTGGCCGGCAGATTCTAAAGAGGAAATCATTCTGGGCGCCATTTTGGTTCAAAATACCAATTGGAACAATGCTGACTTGGCCCTAACTGAACTCAAGCGAAGAACAGGACTGGATCCTCAGAATATTCTTAACTTAACTCAAGAAGAATTGATGAGGATTATTAAGTCTAGTGGATTTTACAAGAATAAATCCCGAGCTATTTTAGCAACGTTTGAATGGCTAGATAAAGAGGGATGGGATTATGAGGCAATCAGTGATCGATATGGTTCTAAGCTGCGGTCTGAATTATTAAAAATTCCGGGAGTCGGTAATGAAACTGCCGATGTCTTTCAAGTGTATATTTTTGATAGACCTGTATTGATTGCTGATAGTTACACAAGGAGATTGTTTGCCAAATTAGGTTACACCAAGACCAAGACTTACGAAGAGCTGTGGAAACAAGTCAAATTACCTAGTAATTTTACGTATCTGGATGCTCAGGAATTTCATGGATTGATTGATAACTTTGGTAAGGAATATTTACGATATGATGGATTGTTTGAGAAGAGCTTTTTGGCGGGGATGAAATAAAAGATGTGTGAAACAGTATTCTGTTTCACACATCTTTTTTAAATTTCCGTTTGATTATAATCCACCAAAATAGGTTTATCAGTCACATCTAAGATTGCGACACTACCATTTTCTGGTTGGTCAATAAATGTTCCCGGCTTTGAGTAGAGACCAGCAACGTTTCTAATGAATGTTCCATGTGAAACAACAAGAGCAGTCTCACCATCTTTAAGCTGATTTTGTAGGCCTGTGAAAGCATTCTGAATACGATTTTGGAGCTGTTCACCGGTCTCAGCTTCTTTAAAAGGATCAGCATCGTGCATGAAATCTCTGACTGCCAGTAAACCGTATTTTTTGATGAGGAAGTCTTGATCAAAACTCCCTTGAGGGCCACCAATTTGATTCCAAGTTACAACACTATCGACACCTTCAAATGAGCCAAAATAAACTTCACGGAAGTTCTTATTGATCATTGGAGCAATATCTGTCACTTTATTTTCAGCTAAAATTAAATCTCGTGTGACAATAGCTCTCCCTAAATCAGAACTGATTGCCACGTCAAAGTGAACTTGATTTAACATCTTACCAGTATTAGTTGCTTGCTGTTCGCCAGTTTGGGTCAAAGGCGAATCGATCCATCCCTGCATTCTTCTGAAGTGATTAAGAATTGTTTGACCATGTCGAACTAGATAAACTGTTTTCATAATTTTTCCCTTCGAATATTAGTTACCATCATTTTAGTATATTCTACGGGATTTCGCTATTAAGCATGAACTGACTCAGTATTTATCGCTAAAAAGTTCATAATGATTTGATTGGCGACGTATGGGTCAGTCATGATTGATTCAGGATGAAATTGCACGCCATAAACGGCTCGTTGTTCGTCTGAAATAGCCATAATTTCTTGATCATCTGAGACTGCATCAATGGTTAAATTTGTTGGTAATGGTCCATGAGCGACGGCCAATGAGTGATAACGAGCCGCTGGGAACGTGCTGGGGCAATTAGCGAATAATTTATTATGGCGCAAAAGGGTGACGTTAGACGGCTTACCATGCATTAATTTATTCGCATGAACAACATTAACACCATATGCTTCTGCAATCGCTTGATGTCCCAAACAAACACCCAGAATCGGGGCTTTGCCAATAAAGTGATTAAGAACATCCATTAACTGTCCAGCGTTTTCAGGTCTTCCTGGTCCGGGTGACAGAATGATATGTTCAGGATTTAATTTATTGAGATTATTAATTTTTGGGTCATCATTCTTTAAAACGGTAATATTGCCATTGGTTAGGTTGCCAATTAATTGGCTCAGGTTATATGAAAAACTATCGTAGTTATCAATTAGAAAATTCATGGGCAGTTTTCTCCTTTGAAATTGGATAAAGTGAGTTGACAACGCCACTGGCTTTATTATTAAATTCTTGGTACTCGTATTTTGCGATGCTGTCCGCAACGATGCCAGCTCCTGAATGGATGACTAATTGGTTTCTTTTTCGATAAACTAAGCGAATTCCGATACATAAATCTAAATCACCATCAAATCCTAAATAGCCAATACCACCACCATATATGCCACGCTTATTACCTTCAAGCTGGGCAATTATTTGCATAGCTGAAACTTTCGGTGCACCTGATAAAGTTCCAGCAGGTAGGACTGAGTCAACGATATCCATAGTTGTGGTTTTATCAGTAATCGTACTTTCAATAATTGAGCCTAAGTGCATAACATTGGCAAATTTTAATAATTTTCGAGCGGCTACGACTTTGACTGATCCGAATTTACTAATACGACCAAGATCGTTCCTTCCCAAATCAATTAGCATGTTATGTTCTGATAATTCCTTTTCATTGGTTTGTAATTCGTGAGCAAAAAAATTATCTTCAACGACATTTTTACCACGCTTGCGAGTGCCGGCGAGTGGATATGAAAAAAGACGATTTCCCTTTTTAGTAATTAATGTTTCTGGTGAAGCACCCATCGATTCGAAATCATTATGATGAAAATAAAAATGGTAGGGAGAAGGATTTTGTTTAAAAAAACGATCAGCCATTTCGAGGAGAGAACCATAAATTTGAGCATTTTTGGGGTTAGAAAGAATTAATTGAAAAATATCTCCATCGATAATGTGTTGTTGAGTCTTTAACACTCGTTTCGAGAATTCTGGTAATGAAAATTGATATTGTAGCGGTGTGAGACGTGGTGAATTAATAGGTTTAGAATCATCTAAGCTAATTATTCGTTGTTTTATTTGTGTTAACTCTGTAACTGTTTTATCAAAAAGCTGATCAATCTTTCCCGCATCAACCAGTTTGCTGATAGTTACTTGATTGGTGGCATGATTATAGCCGACTACAGTTTTCACTAACATTAGATCAGCATCGTCTAATTGATTAGGATTATCGACTTGCTCAATGATTGCTGAAGTTGCATACTTCGCATAATCATAACTAAAGTAACCGACTAATCCGCCGACAAATGGTGGTAATTCATCCATCTTGGGAGCTCGATGTTGGTTAATTAATTTGTCGATAAATTGATGCAGATTAACGTTTTTGATTTGTGGTTCATCAACGAAATGATCGACGGTTAATTGCCCATCTTTATAGGTGTAACTGGCTTCTGGATTGAGACAAATAAATGTGTAACCATCCTCACTTTGTTTTGGTTTGCAGGTCATCACAAAAGATGGCTTAGCGCTGTTTTCAAATTCATGCAGGATCGCTAAGGGATCAAATGACGTTGATTTAAAGTTTATCGAGATAGGTAATAGGGCGAAATCATTTTTTAAGGGTAATAATTGTTCAATGTTCATAATTTTTTCCTCCGTTAAATGTGGTTATTCGATAATTTAACGAGGACTGCCATCGTTTGGTCTTCATACAAGTGCCTCCTATCTAAAAAAACCGCCCAACAAAAAATGTTAAGGACGGAGATTCCGCGGTGCCACCTTAATTCAGCGCGATTAACTTCATTATTCAAGTCAAATAACGCTGCCCTTTGTGAGGTACAAACATACCTCTGACAACTGACGTATGTCGTTACGTTTCCTCGTACTTTGTTCAGAGAAACCCTCGGTGGTCCATTTAGCTAGCTGTGTCCGGTTACTTTTCAGCTTCTGTAACTCTCTGTGCGGGCATCCTAACCTTGATCTCCACTTCTACGGTTTAATGGGCGGTAAATTTATATTGAAATCAAGATATGATTATTATGAGAAAATGTCAATGTATAATTAGAAAAAAATACTTTAGTCCTTGACAATCAAAGGTACTAATATTAAACTTCATAACAATTAAATTAAAACTTAAACAGGAGATTCTAATTATGCAAAACAAATCACTAACAATTGCACAAGCCTATTATTTTTGGTCACGCTAGTGTCTACGACGTACAAGTTGCGGACACTGTCTACAACTTGTGCGGCCAAGATTTGTTGAGCATAATTTTTGGTCACACAGTATTTAAAACCACTGTGGGACCTTTTTATTTTCCCAAAATTTCGCCCCGCAGTGGATCTAGATACTGCGGGGTTTTTATTTAACAAAATTTAGAGATGAGGGAGATTACATTATGATTATTATTATGAAACCAGGACAGGAAGCTACTATTCAAGAAATTGAGGATCGCCTTTCAGGTAAAGTATCAGTATTTACTCATGGAAATCGAGTTGCGATTCAAGGAATTGATCGAGATGGATTAAACCAACAGGAATTACAAGCAGCTGAAAGAATTATTGAGAATCACCCAACTGCTGTCCAGGGAAGCCGAGAATTTCATCCAGAAGATACAGTTATTCAAACTGCTCATAGTTTGATTGGAGGAGATAATTTCACCATGATGGCCGGACCTTGTTCCGTTGAGTCGTTAGCTCATGTTAGAAAAATGGCTGCCGTTGCTAAGGCTGGTGGTGCAACGATTCTTAGAGGAGGAGCTTTCAAACCCCGAACATCACCATACTCATTTCAAGGATTAGGCGAGGATGGATTAAAGTTTCTTCGGCAAGCCGCTGATGAATTCGATATGGACGTATTAACCGAAGTGATGGATGAAGATCACGTTGAGATGGTTGGTAAATACACTGACATTTTCCAAATTGGTGCTCGTAACATGCAAAACTTCTCGTTACTTAAGGCTGTTGGTAAAACAAATACTTCGGTTATGTTGAAACGAGGCATGTCTGCCACAATCGATGATATTTTGAACGCCGCAGAATACATTGCTGCCAGTGGCAACACCCAAATAATGATCGCAGAACGGGGCATTAGAACTTTTGATAATAAATACACGAGAAATACTTTAGACGTTGGTTCAGTACCAGTTTTACAAAAATTATCACATTACCCAGTAATCGTTGATCCTAGTCATGCCGCTGGTCATACGGAGTTTGTTACTCGCGAAGCATTGGCAGGAGTAGCCATTGGGGCTAGCGGATTAGTAGTTGAAATTCATGATGATCCGGCTCATGCTTTTTCAGATGGTGCGCAAGCATTGAAACCGGATGAGTACCAAGCAATGGCGGACAAAGCCTTTGCAATTCGTAATCTAATAAATCCAGCAGTGAAAGTGGTGGATGCGTAATGGAAATTTTAGACGTTCATATCACAGATCATCCTTACCAAGTTAAAATTGGCCAGGGCCTATTAAAAAGTACTGGTGAATTAGTTACTTCAGTTTGGTCGACTAGAAAAGTAGCTCTAATCAGTGATGATAATGTTGCGCCATTATATCAACAGCAAGTGGCTGATTCTTTAGGGCAAGCTGGTTTTAAGGTGTTTAGTTACCAATTCGAAGCTGGGGAGGAATCTAAATCACTCGCAGTTTTGGGCAAACTTGCTACTCAGATGACTGTTGATGGATTTAATAGAGATGATGGTGTAATTGCATTAGGTGGCGGTGTTACTGGTGATTTAGCTGGCTTTCTTGCCGCAACTTATATGCGAGGGATAGACCTTATTCAGATACCAACCTCCCTATTGGCTCAAGTAGACAGTTCGGTTGGTGGTAAAACAGCGGTGGATTTAGGGACCACAAAAAATATTTTGGGTTCATTCTTACAACCTGATTTAGTGATTGTCGATCCACAGACATTGCGGACACTTAAGGAGCGAGATTTAGTTGAAGGATATGGTGAGGTGGTTAAAGTTGCCGGATTAACAGATCATAGTTTATGGCAATTAATTAGAACTATTAATTCACCAGCTGATATTTTTGAACATGCCGAGCAAATTAGTGAGTTGGCAATCAAATATAAGGCAGAAGTGGTGGAGGCCGATGAAAAAGAAGGCGGTTTACGTCAGTTACTTAATTTTGGTCACACAATTGGGCATGCCGTTGAGGCACTAAGTGATGGTAACCTGCGTCATGGTGAAGCTGTGGCAATTGGGATGGTAGCAATTAGTCAAGTGTTTACAGATCATGGATTAACCCCGCAAGAAGTTACTGACCAACTGAAGGACCGTTTAGTAGCAGTTGGATTACCTATCGACTTGCCAAAAATAGATACTGAACAGATATTATCGAAAGTTAAGAACGATAAAAAGAGCCATGATGGTCATTTAAACTTGGTTTATCTCAAAGAAGTAGGGAGTCCAGCTATCATGTCAGTTAAAACTAGTGAAGTTGCGGATTTTCTGAACTTGTAGTTTATTTAATTGATTTGACAAATGCGCTGCTTATGCATATTATTTAGAGATATTAAATGATGACTAATGGCTATGAAGAAAAAAGTAGTATTCATGTTTAGAGCAGAGAGACTCATTTTAGGTGAAATTGAGTTACTGAAAGTGAATGACGAAAGTAGTTTCTGAGCTGCAAATGCGAGGGAAATTTAGTGTTTGCTGGGTGCGCCCATTAAAGCGCCAGTGTATCGCGATACGTCGCCGTACATGGAGAGATAATGACTGTGAAGTCGTTATAATTTGGGTGGTACCGCGAATATAGACTAGTTCGCCCCTTGGAATATTAATTCCAAGGGATTTTTTTATGCAAAAAATTGAGAGGGGTATGAAAAATGAAATTTAATTCTGCGGGTGGTCTTAGTCGAGTCAATATTCGCCAATTGGGTGGTAACTGGTGGTTTAAAAAGGAGTGGTTAACATGAATGAGCAAACGAAAAAATTAGGGTTTAAAAATTATATTATTATTGGATCTTTGCTATTTGGGATGTTTTTTGGTGCTGGTAATTTAATCTTTCCAATTCATCTAGGTCAACTCGCTGGGTCGCATTGGTTAGCGGCTGGCATTGGCTTTTTATTGACAGGAACAATCATGCCATTATTAGCGATTATTGCGATCAGTGTGACGCAAAGTTCAGGCATATATGATTTGGCTAAGCCAATCAGTAAACGCTACGCAACCGCGTTTATGTTACTAGTTTGTGCAACGTTAGGGCCTTTGTTTGCCATGCCGAGAACGGCAACTGTACCTTTTCAAATGGGTTTCGCAAGTCACATAAGTGAATCCAACCAACAGCTTTGGTTGCTAGTTTATTCATTGATTTTCTTTGGCATTACGTATTGGGCATCTAGAAAACCCAGTAATATCATGAATACGATTGGCAAGTTTTTGAATCCAATATTTTTAATTTTACTCGCAATTATTTTTGGTTTTGCTTTTTCCAGACCTATTCAAGGGACAAATGTAGTTATTTCTGCTCCAGGTTATACTCATGGATCATTTTTGAATGGCTTCATTCAGGGATATAACACGATGGATTGTATTGCCGGATTACTCTTTGGGATTACAGTAGTCGCGGCTGTTAAAGGATTAGGAATCAATAAACCTAAAGAAGTTTCGCTGGCCACATTGAAATCTGGCGTCATCGGGATTGGTCTTGAAGCAGTTATTTATCTGGGACTAATTTGGTTAGGTTCAACCAGCGTATCGATGTACAAAATAAGTATCGATGGAGGAATCGCATTTAACCAAATAGCTGCTCATTACTTAGGTTTGGCAGGGCAAATTTTGTTGGCAATTATGACCACTCTAACGTGTTTAACGACGGCGGTAGGTTTGGCAGTATCATTTTCCGATGCTTTGCATAAAAAGTTTCCTAAGGTCTCTTATAGGACGTTTAATATGATTGCGATTGGTTTTTCATTTGCGTTCGCAAACGTTGGCTTAGACACCATTATTGCGTGGTCAATGCCAATGTTGATGTTCCTATACCCTTTGGCAATTACTTTGATTATTTTGTCGATAGCGTCTCCATTATTCAAACGAGATAGCCGGGTGTACATTTGGACGACCGTGTTCACGATTATTCCAGCACTTTTAGACGCGATTAAGGCTGCACCAGACATTATCTCAGGTTCCGCTTTTGCCAAGTTTGTTTTGCAGATAGATAATTTCTTACCCGGCTCAAGCGTGGGAATGGGATGGCTTCTGCCTGCGACGATCGGAATAATATTTGGTTTGGTTCATTATGGTGCCAATTCACTCAAGAGCCGTGGCTCAGAATTAATTGTTCCAGAATCTAAAAATGATTAGGGTTGTGGATAACTTGAAATTTGCGATTAGCTAGTGAGTTATCCACATGTTAATTGTTTTTCAGTCTGCCAGTGTTAATTTTAAAGTTAATGAAAACGAGACTATTAGTTTTCATGGAATTATGAAAATGAAAATGTTCGTTTTCAAAAAATAGAACACAAAAAAGCCGAATCCACTTTTAAAAGTGAACTCGGCCTTTTTTATAAGTTATTAGAATACTTCCATGGTAGTGTATCTTTGTTCTAAATCATTGAAGTCATATGATTTTAGGTTTTGGATATCTTCGTGGCCATTAAAGAATGCAGTGTAGCTACGAGACAACATTAAGTTAAGTTTATGAGCTGTTTCAAATTGAACCATAATAACGGGGGTGTTATTTTCAAAGGCTGCTCCAATTTCAAAGATAGTGCCTGAATCTGGTTCTGGGTTACCCTCTTCATTTTGGTAGTCTAAGATTGCCACAACAACATCTGCTTTGTGTACTTGGCGCATATCTGATGCAAATACGGCATCTTGCCACTTAAATGATCCAAAAGGTTCTGCCTCAAATTGATGTTCTTCTGGAATAAAAATACCGTCCGTATCGATTGTTGGATTTTGTTTTAAAAGTTCAACAACTTCATTAATTCGGTTTTTTTGACCTTCTGAAAAGAAAGGTGATGCTAAGTATACTTTATTTTGATATTTTGCCATAGTCGGACTCCCTCGCTTAGTTAATATTCTTTTATTGTAACAACCCTAAACGACTTTCCCAATAGTTTTTTAAAGATTTGTGATAGCAACTTTGCCAATCATACGGTTGGATTCAACTAGACGATGGGCTTCACGCAAGTTCTCGGCATTAATTGGCGACAGTTGTTTTGTGAGTGTGCTTTTTAAAACGCCAGTGTCTAACATTTGGGATACTTTATCTAGAATTTCATGTTGAGTGATCATGTCAGAAGTCTGATACTTTGATTTGGTGTACATCCATTCCCAAGCAAATGTTACTCGTTTTTCCTTTAAAATATTGAGGTCCAAAGGTTCCTTGCTACCAGTTATCGATGCAATTTTGCCATTTGGAGCAATTAATTCTGCGAATTCAGACCAGTGTTGATCAAGTCCTTTTAAATCAAGAATGTAATCTACAAAATCAATCCCTAAATTGTGAACTTCAGTGACAAAATTATTATGGTGATCAACTGTCTTGTCAGCTCCGTGTTGAATTACCCAGTCTTTAGTTTCTGTTCTAGAGGCTGAAGCAATGACAGTTAGTCCAGCTAAGTGAGCAAGTTGAGTCGCAATTGAACCGACGCCACCAGCTCCATTATTGATGAGTAATACTTTACCTTTATTTTTTTCTTGGTGCTCAGAATCGATTCCCAATTGTTCAAACAAAGCTTCCCAAGCTGTTAAAGAAGTTAGAGGCATAGCAGCTGCATGGGCGTCATCTAGCTTTGCTGGAGCCGTGCCAACGATGCGCTCGTCAACTAATTGATATTCACTGTCACTACCAGGACGGATGAATGAGCCAGCGTAAAATACTCGGTCACCCTCGTTGAATAATGTTACTTTGTCGCCAATCGCTGTCACTGTACCGACCGCGTCCCATCCAATAACCTTTGGAGAAGATAACGGCTCATCATTTTTTCTAACTGCGATATCAACTGGATTAACAGAAACCGCGTTAACCTGAATCAATAAATCGTGGCCGCTAGGAGTTGGTGTTGGTAATTCAAAATCAAATAAACTATGTGGATCTTCAATTGGTAAGTGTTGATCATAACCGATTGCTTTCATTAAACTATCCCTCCATTGTTTTTCAAACTCATTGTAACCTAAAATCTGATATGGTAAATATATTGCGGTTTACAAAAAAACGGTAAACAAGTTTTGATGACTTGTTTACCGTTTTTATAAGTAGGGTGGAACTATTCTCTGCCTGAATTAGAATGTCTGATTCCATAAAAGAAGTAAATGATACTTCCAAGTACGAACCAGCCAAAGGCATACGTTTTAGCTTGGATGTCTAATCCCCAAAAGACAGCTAGAGATCCTAAGAAACCTAAGGCAGGAAGTACCGGATAAAGTGGCATTTTAAAACTCGGCATTGGAATATCTTTGCCTTCTCGGGGACGCAAAGCGTATACCCCTAAAGAAACGAACATAAAGGCAATTAGAGTTCCGGCTGAAATCAATTGAGCTAGGAATGCGAATGGAAAAACTGATCCGAGTAGAACACCAATAATCGTTAGAACGATTAAAGCACGATTAGGTAAGTTTTTATGTAATTTACCTAACCATTTTGGAAGTAATCCGTCTCGTCCAAATGAATAAATCAATCGTGATCCGGCAAGCATCATACCAATCAATGCGGTAAACATACCAATAACCGCGATTGCTTGAACGATAGCAGCCACAGTACCATGACCACTTTCACGAAGTGCCCAACCAACAGGTTCTGCATTGTTAGCATATTTTGTGTAGCTAAACATACCAACTAGTACTAAAGAAACTGTAACGAATAGGACAACTGCAATTAATAACGAACCTAAAATTCCGCGAGGCATAGTTTTTTGAGGATCTTTTGCCTCCGCAGAGTTTGCAGCAATAGAATCAAAACCAATATAGGCTAGGAAAATTTCGGAGACCCCAGCGTAGATTCCTTGCCAACCACCGAAGGCAGATCCATCAGGGTTCACACGGTAGTGAGGAATAAATGGGACATAGTTCTGAACATGGATTGCGGTTAAACCAACAATAATGAATACAATAATTGCTAAGACTTTTAATACTACCAAAGTGTTTTCAACTCGGGCAGTTGATGATGCCCCACGAGACAATAGGACTGCAATGATTAAGATTGCAATTACCGCAGTAATATCAATTAGGCCACCATTGGAACCAGTTGAAGCGGCTGATAATGAAGCAGGAAACTTTATTCCGACCGTTCCAATTAAGCCTTGAAAGTTTGCGGACAATCCGGATGCCACAAAGGCAACGGCTATAAAGTACTCGGCAAGCAACGCCCATCCAGCAATCCAACCCCAGAACTCACCGAAAACCACGTGAATCCAAGAATAAGCAGAACCAGCAAAAGGCATAGCGGCTGACATTTCGGCATATGCGAATGCAACCAGGGCGGCAACGATACCAGCAGCAATAAAGGAAAGAGCAACAGCTGGACCAGAATGTTCAGCTGCAACCACTCCAGGTAATGTGAAAATAGAAGTGGAAACGATGGTTCCTACTCCAAGTGCTAAGAAATCCTTGGTTGTCAGACTTCGAATTAGATGAGAGTCTTTATCTTGATAGACGTTAGGGTCTTCCTTACGAAACATTCGTTCAGTAATTTTGCTCATATAAACACTCCATTTCAAAATAATTAGAAATTTGTGGTAATTAAAATATTTCCAAGTAGTTAGTAGAAAAATCCAGTTACTATTAATGATTGGAATAATTATAAGAATCAACACATAAATATTATCGCACTATTTTAACGTAATTCGAATTCGACTGTCAATGATTTTCTAATCGTTTTCTAATCAAATTCATTTGCTCAATCATGTTGAAACCAATATAATGAAAACTGCAAACTTAAAAAGAAGTTGTGAGGCGAAGATAATGAGTTTAACCATAAAGGAAATTGCGGATCAATTGAATGTTTCCAAAACAGCGATTCGCAAGCATATGGACGATAGTTTCAGAGATACATATACAGAAAAAGACGGTAACAAGATTCTTATCACTGATGAAGGGGTAGACGAATTAAAACAACAATTCGCTAACTCAAAAGCAGTTGATAACGATTCAAAAAGTGATACTGACGATAATAATAAAAAAACTACGGATGAGTCTTCTACACAAGGAGATACAGGTAGTAACGTACCTGCTGCCAATCCCGAAGAATTCCAATTATTATCTGAACAACTTGATGAACAGGTTAAGCAGTTAAAAGCTAAAGATAAACAAATTGCAGAGCTTCATCAATTATTGGATCAATCCCAACGTCTTCAATTGGATGTTCAAAAGAAGTTAAAGCAGTTAGAAACTAGAACAGCAGAACAAACTAAGGCCATAGAAACAAGTGCTACTGATGATTCATCGGATCAGGAATCTGCCAATGCTAATGAAAATAATTCAAACATGACTGATGATGATAAGCGTCACTGGTGGCAAGTCTGGAAGAAAGATTAATTTTTAAAATTTTAGTTTATAAAACGTCCTAAGGATAATTATCCTTAGGATGTTTTTGTGCTTCAAAGACTAATTAAAGTAGCGGTAACGGATGACTTAAAAGCACCTTGTGTTGTTGTATGGTAACTGTTCGATAACCGGAAACTGGTAACCGATTCGGAAACGTTATGGTTTTTATGGATTCAAAATTAGAAAAACGATTATGCGCTTAATCAACAAGCAAAAGGAAATTACATAGTTTTTATAATTAAATTCTAACTTATTTTTAAATTAGTGTTGACATTACTCATTATCGCGATTTATACTTCTTGCAACAATTTAATTCGAAAAGTTATTTGTGAGATGGATTAATTAATCAGCTTTACTAAGAGAGTGTCTGTTTGGTGAAAGGGCATTAAGACTGATTAAGGAAAGATCGAGCAAAAGATAGTTCACTTTACGAGGTGAAACTGGTTGCACCCAATATCGTGCAGCGTATTGCAAACTCGAGTGCAATACGTAATGAGTAGCTGCTAGTGATAGTAGTTAAAAATTGGGTGGTATCACGTTCAAGCGTCCCTTGGTGTAAAAGCCAAGGGGCGCTTTTTTGAATTAAATTTAAATAATTAGGGAGTGAATTGATTATGAAATATGGAATTATTGGTGCAGGAGCAATGGGTTATCGATACGGAGTTATGTTGCAGGAGAATGCTGGAGTTGAAGTGGATTTTATTGACACCTGGGAACCTAACGTGGAGAAAGTTCGTGAACAAGGTGGCGTCTCAGTTGCTAGAGATCATGAAAATCGACAAATTATTCCCATTAATATTTATTATCCTGAAGAGTACGCGGGTCATCCAGATATATGGATCGTTTTTAAGAAGCAAATGCAATTAGGTGAAGAGCTTAATCGTGATAATCAAGCAGGTATTTTTCATCAAGACCAGTACGTTTTTTCAGCGATGAACGGAATGGGGCATTTTGAAAAAATAGCTGAGTATTTTCCAGCTGGTCATATCATTTGCGGCACGGCCATGATTGCTACTAGATTAGATGGACCAGCAAATGTAGACTTTATGGGAGAAGAGGGCACAGAGGAGATGCATGTTGCTCGTTACACCAATGAAGATCCAGATGAAATCACACAAGCAATGATGGACGATTTTACGCAAGCTAAGTTGAATCCTATCTTCGTTGAAGATTACATGGGTATGTGTATGTCAAAGGTGGTCTTTAATGCTGTCACAAATACCCTATGTACCATGTTTGAAATGCAAATGGGTCAATTCATTGAATATGATGGGGTTAGGGAAATGGCTACTCAGCTATTCAATGAGGCATATGACGCTTGCGAAAGAGCAGGTATTTACCTGATTGCAACGCGTCAAGAACAGGTTGACTCTGTGATAACTGTAAGTAAGGAATACAAGTATCATTATCCATCAATGTATCAAGATTTCTCTAAAGGACGACCAACAGAAGTCGATTACATTAATGGTTATATTGCAAAAATTGGTCGTGATTACGACTATGTTTGTCGAACCCATGAGTTTGTTGTTCATGAAGTTCACATGGCAGAAATGATGCGGAAGTATCATCATCACATGGATGATGCCGCTGATAATTCGGTAGCATCTGGAGCTGTGATTTAAATTTATATATAATAGGTATAAATCATAAAAAAGTCCGTTAATATTTATCATAACCAGTTCATACTAATTAGATTGTGTACAGTTGACACTTTTCTGCATATGTTGTACGCTTTTGACATTAACTTGGCGACTCAAAACGTTGTGTCAGCTTCGATTGTTCAAGGGTTTGACAATTGATATTTAAGATCTAATCTTGCTGGTAAGACGGGTTAGTCCGTTCCAGCGCACAGAATGCGCGGGGGCGGACTTTTTGGTTTGTAAATGATGGGAGCGAAAAAAATGTGGCAAATAATCGTTAATTCAACACCGCAATTATTAAGTGCGGGTTTTAAGTACACTATTCCAATTGCAATTATTTCTTTTATCATTGGGTTAGCATTGGCCCTGTTGACGGCTTTAGTTCGTTTATCAACTAGTAAAGGACTATTTCTTATCGTCAAGGCAATCTTTAGATTTTATGTATGGTTATTTCGAAGTACACCGCTACTGGTACAGTTGTTTATCGTTTACTTTGGTCTTCCTTATTTAAGGATCAAGGGAATTTTACCTGAAGGAATCAAACTGAGTCCATGGACAGCCGGAATTATTACATTCTCTTTGAATACGGGAGCATATTGCTCCGAAACTATTCGAGCAGCTATTTTATCAATTCCAACTGGACAGTGGGAAGCAGCTTACTCAATCGGAATGACAAGAACACAAATTCTCAGACGGATAATTTTGCCCCAAGCATTAAGAGTTTCATTGCCACCGTTGGCAAACAGCTTTATTGGCTTAGTTAAAGACACGTCATTGGCTGCTTCAATCACAATCGTGGAAATGTTTGAAGTTAGTCAACAAATTACCGCAGAAAATTACCAACCATTACTAATGTATAGTTTGGTAGCGTTGTTCTATGCCATATTTTGTACTGTCCTTACCACCATCCAAGGATACTTGGAAAAATCAACATCAAAATATATCACACCTGCAAGATAGGAGGGTATTATGCTAAAAATCACTAATTTAAACAAGACGTTTGATGGTACCCATGTATTAAAAGATATCAGTACGGAGTTTCCAGAGAACAAAACTACTGTCATCGTTGGGCCTTCTGGTTCAGGTAAGTCAACGCTATTACGATCCTTAAATTTTTTGGAACGTCCCGAATCAGGGTTGTATGACTTTGAGGGTGAACTGATTGATTTTAGTAAGCCATTAACTAATAAAACGATTTTAGATATCAGAAAACGAACTGAAATGGTGTTCCAGGGATATAATCTTTTCCCTCATTTAACAGTTGTGAAGAACATCATGGAAGGACCTACTCAGGTGCTTAAAGTTTCTAAGAGTGATGCCAAAACAGAAGCCTTGGATCTTTTAGATAAAGTTGGATTAAAAGACAAGGCTGAAGCTTACCCAGCACAACTATCAGGTGGTCAAGCGCAGCGAGTGGCTATTGTTAGGTCAATGGCAATGCACCCTGAGTATATATTCTTAGATGAGCCAACGAGTGCTTTGGATCCAGAATTAGAACTTGAAGTTTTAAAAGCCTTGATGCAAATTGCTGCCATGAATCAGTCAATGATCATTGTGACACATAACTTGGCCTTCGCAAGAAAGGTCGCAGATAAGATTATCTTCGTTGAAAATGGTACAATTTTGTATGACGGAAATGTTGAAGGGTTCTTTGATTCTGACAGTGACCGAATTAAGAATTTTGTGAACGCTATGACATTTACTAATATCTAATATTTTTGGAGGAAAGATTAATGAAGCAAAAGGGAATTATTACTAAATTACTATTAGTTGTTGCCACCCTAATCGTAGCAGGAACGTTAACCGCTTGCGGATCTAACAAAAGCAGTAATAGCGGTTCTTCTTACAAATCTGAATTAACTCAAAGCGGTAAGTTAACCATTGGTTTGGAAGGAACTTATGCTCCATATTCATATAGAAAAGATGGTAAGTTGACTGGATTCGAAGTTGATCTAGGAAAGGCCATCGCCAAGAAGTTAGATGTAAAAGCTAACTTTGTCCCTACTAAGTGGGATAGCTTGATTGCTGGTCTTGGTAGTCAAAAATTCGATGTTGTGTTGAATAATGTCACTGTTACTAACGAACGTAAGAAGAGTTATGCATTTGCTAGCCCATATATCTTCACTCAATATGTTTTAGTTACTAAGTCAGGCAATAACAATATCAAGACCCTTAAAGATATCAAGGGTAAGAAGTTTGCTGAAGGAACGGGAACCAACAACGAAGACGTTGCCAAAAAGTATGGGGCAGTTGCTGTGCCATCAGATCAGTTTGTTAACAGTCTCTCAATGATTCGTCAAGGACGGGTTCAAGGTACTGTTAATGCGTTGGATGCATGGAATTCATATGCTAAAGAACAATCCACTAAGGGATTGAAAGCTAGAGCAATTCCAGCTTCTGAAGAACCATTCGCTGAGGTTTCACCAATGTTAAACAAGGATGATACCAAGTTAAAGACTAAGATCAGTAACGCTATTAAAGAGTTACGAAAAGATGGTCAACTAGCCAAAATTTCTAAGAAATACTTTGGTAAAGATGTTACCACTCAAAATAATTAATAAAAAAACGCAAACCACATCATAGTGGTTTGCGTTTTTTTATTTGTATTCTTCTACAGATAATTTGACATCTTTATTCGAGACTTTGGCAAGTATTTTACTATTAGGCATATTATCGATTGGTCCAAAATCGAAAACTGCTGTCTCACCTTCGGCAGTGATCGTCTCTAGTCGTGAGCTAAGGAGTAATTCAAGAGCATCTGAATTTTTTAAATACTGTTTAACTTCATCAGCAGCTTTGGCTAACGTGTATCCCTCATCCAGCTGTGTTTTGATGAAGACAATTGAAACGATACTCTTTAGTGTATATCTTTTGTTGGTGCCGTCAGCGCGACGGACTGAGCTAATAAGGCCCTTCTTTTCCCAATAACGAATTTGAGTGGTTGTGGCTCCAGTAATTCTACTGGTTTCGCCAATACCAATTGAAATGTGTAAACTTTTAAGTCTTTCAACGAAATTATTCATGTTAGCCTCCCAAAGTACTACGAAAGACATTATAACTAAATATTCCAAGGAGTACAAAGCCAATGTCAAATGTACCTTTGTATTAATCGTTTTCTGTCTGGAGTAAACCGTCTGGATATTTAGTATTTATGAAATCATTTATGATCTTTAGCATCCGTTGAGTTGAAGGTGTCTTGGCCTGAGTTTGTGTTGTTACCATTCCTATTGAACGGTAGAAGTGTTTATCAAACGGATAGACTGCAACATTACCACTAATCTTTTCGAGCGCTAATTCAGGAAGAATTCCCCAACCAAGTCCTGCCTCTACCATTGCAATTATTGACTGATCGTCAATTGAAAACTGAATCGAATTAGGTTGAATATCATAATGGTCAAGAGTGGCTTTCGTATCCAAATCATAATCACCTGGTTGTAAAATAAATGTGCGATCTTGCATATCGGTTTTCGTCACGGTGTGATGATTACTGGGTACAAATCCCTCAGGAGCGATACAATATATCTCGTCTTTGATTAGGTTATCGACAATTAAATTTTCTGAAATTGGTAAGGCTGTGAAACCAATGTCTAGAGTACCGTTTTTAACTTCTTGAACAATTTGATCAAAACCGCTTTGGTAAACGGAAATATCGATTTTAGGATAATTTCGCTTAAATTCTTGAATAATAGGTGGTAACCAATTAATGCAGACTGATGAAAAGGCGCCGATGCGGATGGAACCAGAATTTAATCCATTAATATTGTCTGCTTCTTGTTCAAGCCGTTTTTGACTATTTAGAATGTCTTGAATAATCGGTAGGATCGTTTTGCCATTCTCGGTCAATTCAACTCCAGTTCGCGAACGATTAAATACGGGAAAGCCCAGTTCGGTTTCCAACTGATTAATTGAATGACTGACTGCGGATGGCGTGACGTTTAATTTTAAGGAAGCTTTGTAAAAAGTTCCTTCAGTAATTACAGTGCTAAATACTATGTAGGCAAATGGTAACATATCGATCCCTCTTACGTGAATTGTTTTCAACTAAAAATGAATATTTTGAATTTTACTAATCTTTGCGTTAAGTATAACATAGTTTAAAACATCACAAACGGGGTGGAAGTTATGTTAAAAGAGTTGTTTGCCAATCGAGTTCAACCTGATAATCCGTCTAGATTAGAAGGACTGTTTCCTCAGATGAATTTTGATGATGCTATCTTGTTCACTGCTGGATCACCTGCTGAAGAGTTATTTCCTAAAGAAGCGATACGTCAGGCATATTTGGATGCAATGGACTTAGAAGGTGCTCATACATTCCAATATCATACTGTGTCTGGTCCGATTGAATTAAGGGAAAAATTAGCCGTTCGTGCTCAACAAAAAATGCAAATCGAGAATGCTAAGCCGGAAAACATCATGTTAACAGCTGGTGGTCAGCAAGGAATTGATCTAATTGCAAAATTGTTGTTGAACAAGGGTGATGGTTTGGTGGTAGAAGCACCAACTTACGTAGGCGCATTATCGTCTTTTGACATGTATGAACCGTCATACCACGAAGTTGACCTTGAACCAGATGGTATGAATCTTGATCAGCTAGAAGAAATTCTAAAAACTAATAATATCAAAATGTTATATACAGTGGCTGACTTCCACAATCCTGGTGGTGTGACAATGTCGATTGCCAAACGGAAGCGCTTAGTAGAATTGGCTAATCAGTACAATTTTATTATTTTAGAAGATACGCCATATCGAGATCTGCGTTATGTTGGCGAGGCACTCCCAGCAATCAAGCACTTTGATACAGAAGATCGGGTAGTATTCTTATCCAGTTTTTCGAAAGTTTTAATGCCAACTTTGAGATTAGGATGGATGGTTGCTTCCAAACAAATTATTCAACGTTTATACAAATTAAAGGAAGCTGCAGATTTAGAGGTTCCTAATATTACGGCCTCAGCAGTTAATCAATATCTTGAAAAAAATGACTTAGATGAACATATTAAACAACTAATTCAGGTATATTCACTGAAGCGTCAAGTAATGTTTGACGCATTACAAAGAGAAATGCCTGAGGGTGTTAAAGCAACTTGTCCTGATGGTGGATTCTTTACTTGGCTGACAGTTCCGGATGAAATTAACACAACTGATTTGCTTTATCAGTCAGCAACACCAGATGCGCATATTGCATATGTACCATCCAAGAACTTTTATGCCTTTAAAGACCATACAAATGGGATGCGCCTAAACTTTACAGGGTTAACGCCTGATGAAATCAATGACGGTATGCATCGCCTGGGTGAAGTCTTAGATAAGGCAATGAATAATGTAGCAGTTAAATAAAAATTAGCAATCAAAAAAGCAAGCTGTGCATATAAATGCTCCAGCTTGCTTTTGATTTAAAGATAATTATTTTCCCCAAACTTCTTCTGCGATGTCTTTAACTAATTGTAATTTGGCCCATTGTTGAGCTTCAGTAAGTTTATTACCTTCTTCAGTTGAGGCAAATCCACATTGAGTGGATAAAGCTAGGTTTTGTAATGGGACGTAATTTGTGGCTTCTTTAATTCGATTTATGATTGCTGAACGATCTTCTAATTCTGGATATTTTGAAGTAATTAATCCTAAGACGATTCGTTTGTGTTGATCACTATTCCAGATAGTCTTTAGAGGTGAGAAATCACCATCGCGGTCGCTATCATATTCTAGAAATAGTCCGTCATAATTTAGTTGTCCCAGATAGTTTGCCACGTCATCGTATCCACCTGAGAAGAGATAAGTTGATTTGAAGTTTCCTCGGCAGATGTGAGTGGTGACTGTTAAATCGTCTGGTAGTCCTGCTAATAACTGGTTGATGACTTTTACTGAGTCTTCAGCTAATTTGATGTATTTGGCATGCTCATCTGAATCATCTTTGGTTTCATTGAGTTTACTGATCAGAAATGCCCAAGTGGTGTCATCTAATTGAATATAACGACAACCAAGGTCATAAAAATGTTGAATAGTTTTATGATAAGCTGATGCTAAATCGTCTAGATAATCGTCCCAAGTTTCATAGAATTGGTTCCAATTATCGCTGCGATTGTCTCGGAAAATCATTGTTGGTGATGGGATGGTTTGTTTTGGAGTAACGGCGTGATCCACATCTTGGAACTGAGAATCGGTGTTGTTGTCAGCAGTTTCCTCAGCCACGACTTCTTGGATGAATTGGAAGTCGTCGAAGAAGGGGTGCTCTGGGTTGAAGCCAATTTTGCCGACGAGTTCTGCGTTGTCGGTTCTAGTTTTTGATCCGTGGAATTTGTAGCTTTTGTGATAATCATAATGACCAACCCCCTGTAATCCCCATAAAAAATCTAAATGCCACCAACTGCGATTGTATTCGCCATCTGTTACGTCTTTAAATCCTAATTCGATTTGTTTTTTTACAATTCGGCGAATCTCTTCGTGTTTAATATCTGTGAATTCACTTTTGGAAATTTCCTGATTCCTAAATTGTTCAGTCGCTTGTTTTAAAGTATCTGATCTAAGTAGACTGCCAACTAAATCGTAGCGATTTGGAAACTTAACTTGAGTACTGATTTCTGTCATATGAGATTCCTCCATTATTTAATAATTTACTAACAAAAAAGCACTCGCTCCTTAAACGTACTTTGACGTTTAAGGGACGAATGCTTCGTGTTACCACCCTAATTCACAGAGTTCTCACAAGCTCTGCCTCATCGGTACCAATTGATACCCGGGAAAGTAACGGTTCCTACCGATTAATCTGCGTTAACAAATTAATTACTTTCAGAGTTCATGTTCACCGAGGTCACAATGTCCGTTCTCAACAGTGGGGACTTTCTGTAAATGTTCGTGACGGCTACTCTTCTCTTTAGTCGTTAGTAAATTAAATTTTAATTAAAGATAATCTCATTTAAAGGAAATGTCAACTATTTTAAAAAAATAATTTTGAATTCGTTAACTATTACACTTCTCGTCCACCAATAATGAATTTAGCAAACATGGCCAAGACGTTGATAATAGTGAAAGTAGTTACCCAGACAGCCAGATCAGTTCTCATCGTGTAGTTGTAAGTTATTAGATTCAGGACTGCAATTAGTCCCAGAGTGAATGTACTCCATCTTGTTCCTTTGAATAGCAGAGTAATTCCCATTAGAATTTCCGCAATTCCAGAGACAAGCCATGAATATAATGGATAACCACCAGTAGCAATTTCTTGAGAACTATTAAGATTTATGAATCCAATGATTATTACAACAATCCCCAAAATGAGTTGGGTAGTGAAGGCACAATATTTGATAAATAATTTCGTTTTATTGATAGGCCTCACTCCATTTCAAGCAATCTAACTTCTAACTAATATTTTCCCATGAATGGAAAATAAATCAATGGAAAAGCTATCAAAATTGATATTGTAGCTATTGATTCATGTTATTAATTAGATGATAAGGCTTGCTTGAATTCTGAATGGACCGTTGCCTTATCCATGATAGCTGTTATAATTTTCTCAAGAACATTAAAAAACGATGTGAAAATCAATACTTGAGGTTATTTAATTGAAAAAGCACGAACCAATTTTTATTTCTGAAGACTACTCAGCTGTTGGCAGAATCTCATTACCAATAGTTCAAGCAATAATGGCTGCGTTTGATTTACCTATCGCTGCATTGCCATCACAATTGTTATCAACGCAAACAGAAGGATTTGGTAAGCCAACAGTATTGGGCATTGATTCCTGGCAACAAGGTGCAATCAGGCATTGGGAATCTGCTGGCTTAACTAATTTTTCAGCGGGATTAATTGGATACATTGGTGATATGCAGACAATTAAAACAATCAATAAATTCGTGATAGGTCATAAAATCAATCAGTTAATCGTTGATCCTGTGATGGGTGATCAGGGGGATTTTTATCCAGAAATTTCTCAAGAATATGTGATGACAATCGCGCAGTTAGTTAAAAGAGCTGATATTATTACGCCTAATCTATTTGAACTTTCCATGCTATTAGGAGAGTCAGTTGACGATACTCAAGTAGCGATTCAAAAAGTGAGTCGCGTACTGAATCCCCAAACGCGAGTGCTCGTTACAGGAGTAATCAAAAATAAAAAAATTGGTGTGGCTTATTTAGATGATGGTCAATTGCAGTGGGTCGGTGACAATCAAATCAATGGTCATTTTTATGGCACTGGTGATTTGTTTGCGGCGTTAATGACTGGATACCTGCAGGTAGGAGCAACATTTAAAGAAGCGGTAAGACTCAGCCAACATGGTACATATCAAGCAGTTCAGGAAACATCTAAGCAACCGTTAGAACTACGTAAATTTGGTATGAGTTTATCGACCGTGATGCAATCAATTATCGAATATAGAAAACAGAAGGGTGAGTTGTAGCATGAATCTTGAAACCATCGAAAATGATTTAAATGCAGTGCTCTCAGAGTATTTTGTAGAAGTTACTTATCCTAAAAATAGTTTGTTTGTTGTTGGATGCAGCACCAGCGAAATCAGAGGGGTGTGGAAGGGGACTGGCTCAAGTCTAGAAGTTGGCCAAACCGTTTATGAAACGGTGATGAAATTTTTACAACCGAGAGGAATTGCTGTCGCCATTCAAGGATGTGAGCACATTAATCGTTCAATGTTAATGGAAAGGTCCATTGCAGAGCATTTTGGCTATGAAGAAGTGGCCGTTGTTCCTGCAATGCACGCAGGTGGTGGCACCCAAGTGGCGGCTTACCAGGCAATGAGTGATCCAGTTGAGGTAGAGCATATTCAAGCTTTTGGAGGAATTGATATTGGTGGCACTGAAATCGGAATGCACGTCAAATTTGTTCAGATTCCTGTGCGAACTAATCAACGTCAAGTGGGGGATGCCATTATTACTTGTCTTAAATCGCGACCAAAATTGGTTGGTGGATCTCGGTCGCAGTATGAATTCACAAAGAATAATTTATTGGAGTAGGGCTAATTAATGGAGAAAAATAATGTGACACAATCTAGAAATCAAATTAAAAGTATGGCCTTGGCATCAGTATTAGTCGCTGTCACTGTCGTCGTTAGTCGCGTGTTTATTATTCCAATTCCGTTAACTCATGGGTACATAAATCTTTGTGACGCAGGTATTTTTGTTGCAGCATTCTTATTAGGACCTAAATTAGGTGGTCTAGTGGGAGGAATCACTGGCTTTTTACTTGACCTTTTAGCTGGCTATGGGCAATACATGCTATTTTCTTTGGTTGTGCACGGTTTAGAAGGATTGATAGTGGGATTGTGGGCTAATCGCGATTCCAATCATTGGTGGGTAAGAATTATGGCTATGACTCTAGGAACTTTAGTAATGGTTGGTGGATACTTCTTAAGCGATATGATGCTATACAACACCGCTGCTGGAATTATTGGGATACCAATGAATATTATTCAAGGAGTTATTGGAATGGTTGTTACAGTTCTGATCTATCCAATGATTAAACGACGAATTTAAATAACAATAAGGAGTAAATTTATGACAATTAACAATAAATTAACTGAAGAACAGATTTCATCATTAAGACAGAATTATGTTAGCCAGCCTAATAGCGACTTAATGACCAGAATCATCACTCAAAATGGGATTAATCAAGCTGCCAAAGATCCAGATGCTACGGTTCGGTTAACACCAGTATTTTCGATTGATTTACCAACAGGTACAGTGACTAATCAAAGACAAAGTGGTCGCTGTTGGTTATTTTCGCTGCTCAATACTCTCCGTCACCAATTCGCAAAGGCGAATAATATTAAGGATTTCGAGTTGTCAGAAAAATATTTATTCTTCTGGGATAAAATTGAACGAGCAAATATTTATTATGACCGAATGATTGCGCTAGCTAATCGGCCTGCTGATGATCGTGATGTTGAGTACTATTTGAGCGGTCCTGGTAGCGATGGTGGTCAGTGGGCAATGGCGGTGTCACTAATTGAAAAGTATGGTGTCATGCCAGCATCTCAATATCCTGACACACAAAACGTTGAAAATACGGGTGCATTAAAAACAGTGTTAAACCAAAAGCTCCGTAAAGATGGCATGCTTTTAAGACGAATGGTCAATGATGGCAGTAGCGATGAAGAGATTACAGAAGCTAGATCTCAGATGTTATCTGAAGTGTATAAAATCGTCACATACTCACTTGGAGTTCCACCAACTGAGATTAATTTTGCTTATCGGGATGATGATAAGCAGTATCACAAGATCAAAGACATTACACCGCAACAATTTTTGCAACAGAACTTTAAGACAGATTTTGACGATTATGTGGTGTTGACTAACTCTCCTGATAAAGAATTTAATCGACTTTATTCTTTGCCATCGTCACAAAATGTGGTCGGAGGTACGCCCATTGAATTCTTGAATGTTGAGATGAACTATTTAAAACAATCTGCGGTTGCTCAGTTGAAATCTGGCGAGACGGTGTGGTTTGGTAATGATGTCCTTGAACAAATGGATCGCAAGCAAGGATATTTAGATAGTCAGTTATATCGGTACTCAGAATTATTTGATGTGGATCTAAAAATGTCTAAGGCTGAGAGATTGAAATATCATCAAGCCAATGTTTCTCATGCCATGACACTAGTAGGTGTTGATTTGGATGATGATGACGCACCAGTTAAGTGGAAAGTTGAGAATTCTTGGGGAGACCAAAATGGTGTTCAAGGGTATTTCACAATGAACGATAATTGGATGGAAGATTACGTATATGAAGTTGTTGTCCGTAAAGAATTTATTACCGATGAGCAACGACAATTATTGGGCACTGCACCAATTGAGCTACCTACATGGGATTCATTAACATAAAGATGCATACAAAAAGCCGAATCGTAAAAATATTACGATTCGGCTTTTTGTTTAATTTAGATTATTGTTGTGGAGTTACTAACACTTGGGAAGTCTTATCTTCGTCAAGGTCTCGGACCACTTTGTAACCAGTAACTTTGACGTTAGTCTTATTGTACTTGCCAGAGACTTTTGAATGAACTGAAACAGTTTGTTCCATTGGGATGCCGGCTAATTTACCCTTCATATGAATGACAGGATTGTCAGCTGATTTGTTGCTAAAGGTGTACTTTAAGGTACCTTGTTTATTCAAATCGTTAGCCTTTTTGGCTTGTTCCATATTCTTATAAACTTTTGAAACACTATAGATGGTAACGGTATTGTTTTTAGAATTAAAATGATAAGCGTCAATTCCTGACTTACTATTATAATTAATCTTACCGTTCATATACCAAAGATTATCCACTGAGTTCAATGCTTGCTTAGCGGTTTGTTTTTCAGTAGGGTTTTGCATACTTGCTTTACTATCATCATTATTCGTGGCAGAACTATTATTCTTTTGACATCCAGCTAAAATCAGGACGAATGCAGTGAAAACTGCGAATAATAATCCCAATGGTTTTCTTGATTTCATAATTATTATCACCTCATGAGTTGAAATTATCACATAAACAGCGCAAAATCTAGTAGAATAGCTATTTATTAACTAAAGATACCAATATTTAATCTTTTTGAAAAATAATTAATTGGGAGGAAATAGAGTTGGTAACGATTCGAGATATCGCTAACAAACTGGGACTATCGGTCTCTACAGTTTCCCGGGCGCTAAATAACAATCCAAGAATCAGTGTAAAGACTAGAAGAATCGTGCGTGAATATGCGGACAAAGTTGGCTATGAACCAAACTATAACGCTCGTAATTTGACTCTGCAAGAATCCAATGCAATCGGTGTCGTCTTTCCTGTTAATGGTCGAGTCATTGATAATATTTTTTATGTCGAGTTACTGCGAGGAATTAGTAAACGACTAAATGAAAATAATTTTGTGCTATCTGTTGCCGTTGGTGATACATCTGACGCAGTTATGGAAAGTGTTAAATCGATGATCAGTCGAGGCAAAATCAAACGATTTATTATTTTCTATTCACATGCCGGTGATCCAGTGATTGATTTAATTGATCAATCTCCAGTGGATTACGTGACTATTGGTAAGCCTACACACGGCAATGACTGGTTATACGTTGATAATGATAATCGTCAAGCCGGAATGGATGCCACTAAGTATTTGATTAATAATTTAAATATTAAACATCCCGTTTTTATTGAATCTACATTTGGATGGCCTTATGAAGAGGATCGGCGGACTGGATACTTAGAATTGTTGGACAAACAAGGCATCAAACCTTTGGTAGTCTCTATTTCTGAGGATGAACCGGGTGCAATCAATGACTTTATTAAGAATCATCCTGAAATCGATGGGGTAGTTGCTACCGACGATTACATTGGACTGCAATTTTATAAACAATATAATCTAGTCTACCCAGACGTCGACCAACATGTTGAGATTATTGGTTTTAACGCTTCATTACCTAAGGAACTGGTTAATGTCCATTTCCATTCAGTTAACTTATTTCCAGAAGAAATGGGTGGAGCAGCAGTTGATTTGTTAGTTAAAAATGATCATGAACCATTATTTGGTGAACAACGTTACCAAATTATTCCACATAAAATTTAAGTTTAAGAGTTTCCAAGATATTTTGGAAACTTTTTTTATTTATTTTCTTGTAACCGCTATCAATGGCGCGACGTGGGTTTGGAAGACCGGTTTAGACCAAAAACGTTATGCAAGCGTTTGCAAAAAAATCTAGTGCATGTGATAATGACCTCGTAACATAGAAAAAGTAAATTGGAGGGGAATTTTATGGATGAAAAAGGCACCGCAACTACTGCTAAGACACATGGACTGCCGAAGTTACCAGCCAGCACAATCTGGATGATCAATTTTGGATTTTTAGGGGTTCAGATGGCATTCACGTTGCAAAGCTCACAAATGAGCCGAATATTTCAAACAATCGGGGCAGATCCCAATAACTTGGGTTGGTTCTTTATCTTGCCACCTCTTGCAGGATTAATTGTTCAACCAATTATTGGTTATTATTCAGATAGAACCTGGGCACCTAAATTAGGTGGCCGGAGACTACCATACTTGGCATTAGGAACATTAATTGCAATTATTGTTATGTGTTTACTTCCTAATTCAGGTAGTTTTGGTTTCGGTTATGCATCAATCACTGCATTAGTCTTCGGAGCAGTTACAGTGGCTCTTTTGGATGTTTCATCAAATATCGCTATGCAACCATTTAAGATGATGGTTGGTGATATGGTAAATGATGACCAAAAGAGTTATGCCTACGGAATTCAAAGTTTCTTATCAAATGGTGGTGCTGTTTTGGCAGCCATCTTCCCATTCCTCTTTACTGCTATGGGTATTGCTAACACTGCTAAAAAAGGTGTGGTTCCACAATCAGTTGTTGTTTCATTCTACGTTGGTGCTGCATTGCTATTAATTACTAGTTTGTTTACAATTTTAAGAGTTCATGAATATGATCCACAAACATATGCTAAGTATCATGGAATCTCAGAAGATGCTAATTCAACTGGTGGTAACTGGTTTGCATTGTTGAAAAAAGCTCCTAAAGTATTCTGGACAGTTTCACTTGTTCAGTTCTTCTGCTGGATCGCATTCCAATACCTCTGGACTTACTCAGCAGGTGCCATTGCTCATAATGTTTGGAACACAACCAATGCTGCTTCAGCAGGCTATCAGGCTGCTGGTAACTGGTATGGAGTTTTAGCTGCAGTTCAATCAATCGCAGCTGTTGTTTGGTCATATGTATTAGCTAAATTACCAAATAATCATCACAAACTAGGTTACTCACTTAGTTTAGCAATTGGTGCAGTTGGTTTTATCTCAGTCTTCTTTGTTCACTCACAAAGTTTATTGGTTGTTTCATACATCTTCGTTGGTATGGCATGGGCATCAATGAACACTTACCCATTAACAATGATTACTAACGCATTAAATGGTGAACATATGGGAACATACCTTGGACTATTTAACGGTTCAATTTGTTTACCACAAATCGTTGCATCACTTGCTAGTTTTGCATTATTCCCACTATTAGGCGGACTTCAAGAAAACATGTTCATTCTTGCAGGGATCATCATGGCCCTTGGTGCCTTATCCGTTGGATTTATTAAGGAAACTTATAAGGAATAGAGAGGATATTAAATATGAAGAGAACCTTCGATGTGCAACCATGGAATGTGGTTACACATACATTTAAAACCGAATCAGAAAACAAACGACTTCAAGAATCCATGACTAGTCTCGGTAATGGATACATGGGCATGCGTGGTTTCTTTGAAGAAGATTACTCAGGCGATACTTTAGCAGGAATCTATTTGGGAGGGGTTTGGTACCCAGATAAGACTCGTGTTGGTTGGTGGAAAAATGGTTATCCAGAATATTTTGGTAAAGTTGTTAACGCAACAAACTTTATCAAGATGCACATTAAGATCAATGGTGAGGTAGTGGATTTAGCTAAGGATCAAATTTCTGACTTCACTTTGAACCTTGATATGAAACAATCATTATTAACCCGTTCATTTATCGTTACTAAGGGTGACGCTGAAGTCCAACTAACGTTTGAACGATTCTTGAGTGTTGCTCAACAAGAACTATCAGTTCAAAGAGTGACTGCAAAAAACGTTGGTAATAGTAATGTGGAAGTAATCATCGATTCAGCCATCGACGCCGATGTTGAAAATGAAGATGCTAACTATGATGAACGGTTCTGGGAGGTATTGAATACTGACCAAGGAACTGACACAGGTGACGTAGTTACTAGAACTGTTGATAATCCATTTGGCACACCACGCTTTACTGTCGGCATGGAGATGCGTCATGTAACTGATATGAGTTCACAACAAGTTAGCCAACCTAACGATAAGGAAGTTGTTAATGAATTTGCTACTACCTTAAAGGTAGGGGAGCTAACTCAACTCGAAAAACGAGTAATCGTTGTTACATCAAGAGACTATGACACTGAAGCTAAGCTAACTGATGCAATGCACAAACTAAGTGACAAAGTAGCTGGTGAAAGTTATGCTGAATTATTTACCGCTCACGCAGATATTTGGGCTGATCGTTGGGAGAAGTCGGATATTCAAATTAGTGGCGATGACGAAGCTCAACAAGGAATTCGTTTCAATCTGTTTGAACTATTCTCAACTTACTATGGTGAGGATGCCCGCCTTAATATTGGTCCTAAAGGGTTCACTGGTGAAAAGTACGGTGGAGCAACTTATTGGGATACCGAAGCTTTTGCGGTACCAGTTTACTTAGGGATTACTAATCCTCAAGTTACCAGGAATCTATTGATGTATCGTTACAAGCAATTGGATGGAGCTTACCATAATGCTAAGCAACAAGGGCTAAAGGGTGCATTGTTCCCAATGGTTACCTTTGATGGTATTGAATGTCATAACGAGTGGGAAATTACGTTTGAGGAAATCCACCGAAATGGTGACATCGCCTTCGCAATTTATAACTACACTCGTTACACCGATGACGAATCATACGTTCAAAATGAAGGAGCTAAGGTCCTAGTTGAAATTTCTAAGTTCTGGGCTGATCGAGTTCACTTTAGCGAACGTAAACAAAAGTACATGATTCATGGAGTTACTGGCCCTGATGAATACGAAAACAACGTTGATAACAACTGGTACACGAATATTCTTGCTCAATGGACATTAAAATACACCTTATCTATTCTTGATAATGTTTCTCCAGAATGGCAATCTAAGCTGGACATTACAGATGCTGATAAACAGAAGTGGCAAGATATTGTTGATCGGATGTATCTTCCTTACGACAAGGATCTTAATATCTTTGTTCAACATGATGGCTTCTTAGATAAAGATATCAAGCCAGTAAGTTCTCTAGGAGAAGATGATTTACCATTGAACCAGAAGTGGTCATGGGACAAGATTCTGCGGTCACCATATATTAAGCAAGGGGATGTCCTTCAAGGAATCTGGGACTTTATTGATGACTATACTCCTGAACAAAAGAAGGCTAACTTCGACTTCTATGAACCACTTACGGTTCATGAATCAAGTTTGTCGGCTGCAATTCATTCAGTATTGGCTTCTGACTTGCATTACGAAGATAAAGCTGTTGAATTATATGAAAGAACCGCTCGTTTGGATCTAGATAACTACAATAACGACACAGTGGATGGATTACATGTTACTGCTATGACTGGTGGATGGATTGCAGTTGTTCAAGGGTTCGCTGGTATGAGAGTTCGTGATGGCAAGCTTCATTTTGCACCATTCCTACCAAAGAAATGGAATCACTACTCATTCCGTCAAGTATTCAGAAATCGAGTTATTGAGGTCACTGTTGATGAATCTGGTGCTAACTTTAAATTGATCGATGGCGAACCAATTACGATTGACGTTGCAGGTAAGAATGTCGAATTAACCAAATAATTTAATTATTGACGCAAAAAAAATCACTATGGATAAACTGTCCATAGTGATTTTTTAATGTCTTGAAAGAATGCAAATGGCTATTAACGCTGGATTAAAGTAACTCCTGAAGGGTCTCTTTATCCAGCTATGAAGCTGTTTTTTAGCTGTCAAACATAGTAGATATAAATATGTGTTACACATGAAACAATCGCTGTAAACGTTGATAAGAAAACTTACATTGCATCTAAGAATTATTAAAAGCCGCTCACAATCACATACGATTGCGAGTGGCTTTTTTAATGACGGCTTTTGAATTTATTAATTACTTCAGTACTCTGAAACGATCTGCATCATTCATGAATTCCTTTTCGCCGGCGGGTGCTTCGATAGAACCAAAGTTCAATTGAGCACGGAGACGCCAGCCATCAGGAACATTAAATGCATCTTTTACGAGATCATCAATTAGTGGGTTGTAATGTTGAAGGTTAGCACCAATTCCATTTTCAGCCAATGAAGTCCAAACTGAGAATTGAGCGTTACCTTGAGCTTGCTCAGCCCAGTCAGCAAAGTTATCAGCATATAGAGCAAAGTTGTTTTCAAATTCATGAACAACGTTTGTGTCAGTGAAGAATAATACAGATCCAAAGGCAGCCTTAAAGCTGTTTAATTTTTGCAAAGTCTTTTGGTAGGCTTCTTCACTAGGAACTTCTGATTTAAGTCTATCAGCCACGATATCCCAAAGCTTTTCGTGATTCTCACCGAATAAGATGATGGCACGAGTAGTTTGATTATTAAATGCAGTTGGTGCCCACTTAATGTTTTCTTCAATTAGGTTAACGATTTCATCAGGTGTTTGACTAACGTTACGTCCTAAGGCGTAGATTGATCGACGGTTTTTTGATAAGTCTAAAAATTGTTCCTTCATGTGTTGAATACCTCACTTTGTTTTTTGAGTTAAAATTTAATCTATAATTTCATTATACTGATTACTTTTAGTAAGTAAAGCATAAATTGTAAAATAAAAAGTATGCGGCAGTTGAGCTGCATACTTTTTTAATTTTATTTAGATTCTTCAGCTTTTTTGGCTTCTTTGACATCGTGATCGTGACGTAATTGCATTTCAATGTCTTCAAGTGATTTACCACGAGTTTCTGGAACGTAGTATTTAACGAAGAAGTATGATAAGACAGCGAATACAGTAAATACGGCGAATGGACCACCAATGTTGTTATGGAATGATGCTAATAGAGTTAAGAAGAATTGAGAAACGATAAAGTTACCAATCCAGTTTGCGGCTGATCCAATTGATGAACCAATACCACGAACGTTTAGTGGGAAGACTTCACCGATAAGAACCCAAGCAATTGGTCCCCATGAAACTGCGAATCCAAAGATGTAAATGGCAATTAAGATGATTGTTGGAATAGCAGTTACAGTTACAGGCATTGTGAAGTTGATAACTGATAAGATACCAATTGAAATTGCCATAACGATTGAACCAAATTCAAGAATCTTTTTACGGTCGAAACGATCCATGATCTTGTAAGCGATAATAGTACAAATGAAGTTAACAACTCCAATAAATACTGAAATCCAAATGGCATTGCTTTCAGGGAAATCGAATGCTTTGATAAATACTTGTGGTAAGAAGTAAATAACTGAGTTGATACCAACAAGTTGTTGTAGGAACATAATTCCGACGGCAACGATAACGGCTGGACGAGCAAATGTGAATAACTCTTTGATTCCACCCTTAGGTTGTTTTGAAACTTCGATAATTTCATCTAATTCCTTATCAGGATCTGCATCGGGAATGTTTTTACGAAGGACGTGAAGAGTTTCTCTGGCTTCGTCAATCTCACCTTTTTCAGCAAGGAAACGAGGAGATTCTGGTAATAAGATGGCACCGATGAATAACACAACGGCTGGGATCAATGCTGATCCTAACATCCACCGCCAGTCACGAACACCAAGTAAGTTGTGACCCAAGAATCCTAAGTTTGAAACATAAGCCATTAAGATACCGAATGTTAACATTAACTGGAACATTGTTCCTAATGAACCACGGTGATCAGCATCAGCTAACTCAGCAAGGTATGCTGGAGTTAAAGCTGATGCAGCACCAACGGCCAAACCAAGAATAATTCTGGCAACAACCATTGATGTAAATCCACCAGCAACCATTGATAATCCTGAACCAACTAGGAATAAAATTGAAGCAAGAATCAATAGCTTTTTCCGTCCGAACTTATCGGAAAGAGGTCCAATTGATAGGGCACCTACTGATGATCCGATTAAAACTGATGAAGTGATAAATCCAGTTTGAGCAACACTCAAACTGAAGTTGGTTTCAATTAAAGGAGAAGCACCTGAAATAATACCTGTGTCGAATCCAAAAAGTAAACCACCAAGCGCTCCGAAGAAGAAAATGGCGCCTGTACTTAAACTATGCTTTCTTTGCATAAAACAAGCCTCCTAAATAACTTTGTTAGGTAACCAGCTAACATATGATTTTTGCTACCAATGAAAATATAGCTAAAAAATAGATTTATAAATGATTGATAACTGAAACAAAACAATAAATATGTAAGCGGTTTCCTTATGTACTATACGATAGTAAATTTTTTACAAAATTGCAAGCGTTTACACAAAGTTTTCAGAAAAAACACAAAGACTTCATAATTTAACAAGCTTGATATTTGACTACCACAGGGAAATCTCGAATACTGGGATGTAGATAAAAAAATTGTGGAGGGAAAGTTATGACAATCAAAATTGGAGTCATTGGTGCAACAGGAATGGCAGGTAGTGCCATCACAGAGGAAGCTGTTAAACGTGGAATTGATGTGACGGCAATCGTCAGAAATATCAAGAAGGCTGAAGATGAATTTGGCGATCAGATTCATTACTTTGAAAAAGATGCCTTCACATTAACATATGACGAAATCAAAGATTTTGATGTAGTAGTTGATGCATTTGCGCCAAGTGATAAAAATCTTGCGGATAAACATATTGTGTTAGCCACCAATTTAATGAAGATGGTGCAGGGAGACGATAAGCCACGTTTAGGATTTATACTAGGTGCTTCTAGTTTGAATATTGGTAACGGCAAACAATTACTTGATCGGTTAATGGAAATGCCAGATGCTGATGATTGGATTGCCACCCCAAAGGCACAATTTGAAGAATATCGGATGCTTCTGCATTCTAATGGAGTTAACTGGTTTGCTGTGTCACCTAGTGGCACGTTCGAGGCCGGCGAATTAACTGATTATACTATTGGTGCTAACGATTTGTTGAAGAATAAAAATGGCAAATCAATTGTTTACAGCAAGACATTAGCTAAAGTGTTTGTTGACGAAATTGAAAATCCTAAACATATTAATGAAAGATTTACCGTGGTTAGTGAAATTTAAAATCGATTTACAAAATTTAAAAATTCCATTTTCATAAAAAGCGCAAATAATGTAAAAGTTTTACATTATTTGCGCTTTTTCTATTTAATGGCTGTGGCTATTTCTTTGGCAAGATTGGCTAATTCTGTTTCTGAATTGCGCCCTTGCTTCCCAATTATGTCAACAAAAGCACTTCCGACTATGACACCATCAGCGATTTTGGCCATCGATGTCGCCTGTTTTGGAGTATGGATGCCAAATCCAATGGCAGTGGGGACATCAGTATATTTTCGAATATTAGTTATCAGATCTGCTAGATGCTCAGAAAAATTATCTCTTTGACCAGTGATTCCTAAGGATGACACCACATATATGAAACCAGAGGCGGCTTCTGCAATTTCTTTTATTCGATGACCCGACGTTGGGGTAATCAATGGAATGATATCAATATCATAATCATTTGCGATCGGCGCGATTTCATCGCGGCTTTCTAATGGTAAGTCAGGAATAACGATGCCGGATATATTTAAGTCAGCACAACGTTTTAAGAATTTTTCATAACCGTATTTGAAGGGGATATTTAAATAAGATAGCAGAACTAGGGGAATATCGGAATGCTTTCTTACTTCTGAAATAATCTCAAAAACTCGTTCAGTGGTTACACCGGCTTTAAAAGCTCGAAGGTCAGCAGATTGAATTACCGGACCATCTGCAACTGGGTCAGAGAAGGGAATACCTAACTCAACGATATCTGCGCCGTTTTTCGCTAAAGTAATGATATTTTCGACTGTGGTGTCGAAATCAGGATCGTTAGCAACGACAAAGGGAATAAAAACTTTTTTATTTTCAAAAATCTTAGTCAGGTTACTCATCAATATCAACTCCTTTGTATTTGGCGATGCTGGTCACGTCCTTATCTCCTCTTCCAGATAAGGTACAGATGATTATTTGATCTTTATTCATCGTGGGAGCTAATTTTTTAACATACGCAACTGCATGACAACTTTCGATTGCTGCCACGATGCCTTCAGTTTTTGCAATATATTCGAAGGCATCTACGGCTTCATCGTCAGTGATTCCGACGTATTGAGCTCGACCTTCGTCCGCGAGGGCAGCGTGTTCAGGACCAACGCCAGGATAATCAAGACCTGCGGAAATTGAGTACACTTCATCAATCTGACCATCAGAGTTCTGTAGGAATTTTGATTTCATTCCATGGAAAATTCCGGTTGAACCTCGTTCTATTGTTGCTGCGGTTTGATCTGTGTCCACACCTTTACCAGCAGCTTCCACGCCAATCAGTTGCACCTCTGGGTTATCAATGTAGTCCGCAAAACTACCAATAGCGTTACTACCTCCTCCAACACAGGCTACAACGGCGTCGGGAAGACGATTTTCCTTAGCTTTAAGCTGTTCTTTTGATTCCTTACTAATGACACTTTGAAAGTATTTGACCATTTCAGGATAAGGATGAGGTCCAACTGCTGAACCAATAATATAGAAAGTATCGTCACATCGGGTGGCCCATTCTTGAAGGGTTGCGTTAACTGCATCTTTTAAAACTTTTGAACCGCTAGTTACAGCATGGACTTTTGCACCTAGTAGTTCCATACGATAAACATTTAGCTTTTGACGATCAGTATCAATTTTTCCCATGAAAATCTCGCATTCCATGCCAAGCAATGCGGCAATAGTGGCTGTTGCTACACCGTGTTGACCAGCTCCGGTTTCAGCAATCAAGCGCTTTTTGCCAATGTGTTTGGCCATTAAAGCTTGACCAATTACGTTGTTGATTTTGTGAGCACCAGTATGATTCAAATCTTCTCGTTTAAGATAAATTTTGGCACCACCAAGATCTTCGGTCATGTTCTTTGCGTAGTAAAGCAATGAAGGACGGTTAGCATAGTTTACAAGTAGGTCATGCAATTCTTGTTGAAAGTTTGCATCTTGTTTTAAATCTGTGAATGCTTTGTTGATTTTTTCTAATTCAGACATTAATGTTTCGGGAATATACTGGCCACCGAATTGTTGGCCGTAAATTCCTGGTTTAGTTGGTTTGATTTCTTGCATTTAAATCGCTCCTTTTGCTTGTGTAATAAAATTATTTATTTTTTCGAAGTCTTTATGGCCATTAGTTTCAACACCACTGGAAACATCAACTGCAAATGGATGAATTAAGTTAATTGCTGATTTAACATTCTCAGGAGTTAATCCACCGGCCAGAAAAATTTTATGATTAGGCTTAATAGTTGTTAAATCAAGTAATTTACCACTGCCGGCTCCTGAATCGATCATGGAAAAATCGGCAGTTAGAGAGTTGTCTATTGGTTCATTAACAAATACTCTAATTACTGTTAGGCCAGAACTTTGCAGTTTGGAAATCATTGATTGATCACCATAACCATGTAGCTGGGCAATAGTTATTATTTTAGCCTTGAATAAATTAATGATTGTTGCAGCTGATTCATTGACGAATACGCCTACAGATTCTATTGCTGGATCTAATTTTTTGCGCAGTCGTGATGACTGTTGAAATGTAATTTGATGGCGACCTGGGGCAAATACAAATCCTGCATAATCTGGTTTATATTGGTTAACTGCCTCGATATTAGGGCCTGTCATTAAGCCACAAATTTTAACTTTTGTCATAATTCAGACCTTCTTAAAATCTTTGATCAATTCACGTTTGTTACTGGCTCGCATTAGTGTTTCGCCAATCAAGATGCCGTTAAAACCAGCATGTTTTAGTTTGTGAACGTCGTCCTTGGTTTTAATACCGCTTTCTGAAATCGTTAGTATATTATTTGGAACTAATTCCTTTAATGAAAGGCTATTATTTAGATCAACGGTGAAGTCTTTCAGATTACGATTATTAATGCCAATAATTTTCGCACCAGAATTAACGGCTCGTTTAATTTCGGTTGCACTATGAACTTCGACAATCGCATCCATTCCCAAGGATTCAGCAAGTTGACGATACATTTTTAATTGCTTGTTAGTTAAAATCGCGGTAATCAGCAAGATAATACTAGCGCCACTGGCCTTAGCTTCATAAATCATGTATTCATTGATTACGAAGTCTTTTCTCAAAATTGGAGCGGTTACTTCATGAGCGATTTCATTGAGATAAGTGAGCTGACCATGAAAATATTTAGGTTCCGTGAGGACTGAAATTGCATCAACGTTGGCTGATTGGTAATTTTGAGCAATTTGGATATATGGAAAATCAGTTGCGATAATGCCTTTCGATGGGGATGCTTGCTTAACTTCAGCGATAATGTGAATCCCATTTTTAGATAAAGTTGAGTAGAAAGTACTAGTTTCGTGATTATTACGAACGGAGTTTTTTAATTCGGCTAGAGAAACTTTGTTTTGCTGATCAGTGATTCTTTGTCGGGTTGCAGATACAAGGTCGTCTAATATCATGCCACCACATCCTTGTTGTTAAGCTTACGTAACTGGTTGAGCTTCGTAATGGCTTTGCCACTATCGATGGTTTCTTGGGCCAACTGGATGCCAGCAGCAATAGAAATCTCTGGTTTGGCTGTGTGAATTGCCATTCCAGCATTCATGATGACAGCTTCCCGTGTAGGTCCCTTAACACCTGAGAAAATATCTTCTGTGATTTGAGCATTTTCAGCTGGGGTCCCACCTATTAACTCTTTTTTGTCAACGATTGGTAATCCAAAATCAGTAGGTGATACAGTGAATCCTTTTAATTTGTTGTTAGTGACTTCGATTACGTATGTTGTCCCAGTTGGACTAACTTCATCTAAACCATCAGCGCCGTGAACTACTAGTGCGTGTTTAACTCCAAGTTTGGGTAGGACCTGTGCCAATGGTTCCATTAGACTTTTATCAGATACGCCTAGGAGCTGGTTCGTCGGTTTCGCAGGGTTGGTAAGTGGGCCAAGAATGTTAAAGATGGTGCGAATACCAAGTTCTTTTCTAATTGGTGCCACGTATTTCATTGATTTGTGGTATTCCTGGGCGAATAGAAAACACAGATTTGTTGTTAAAAGTGTATTGTATGAAGCATCTGGAGTTTGATTGATATTTATTCCCAGCGCTTCTAAAACATCTGCGGCCCCGCTTTTGGAAGAGGCGGCACGATTACCATGTTTTGCAACTTTGAATCCTGCTGCGGCAAGTAGAATGGCACTGGTAGTTGATATATTAAATGTGTTGGCGTGGTCACCACCGGTACCAACTATTTCTAATACATTATCAACCTGAGGAAAAGGTAGGGCGTGGTTACGCATTGATTGCGCAGCTCCAGCAATTTCATCAATAGTTTCATGTTTGCTTGCTAGAGCGGTTAGTATGCTGGCTGTTTCAATCTCACTTGTTTTACCAGTCATGATTTCATCAAGAACTGACTGACTTTCAGTGAATGTTAAATTTTCGTGATTAATTACTTTTTGAATGGCTTCTTTAATCATCATAATTTCCTCCTAAAAATTTTGAGTAATAACTATCAATGATTAATCTGCCATCGTTTACCTGGTTTTTGTTTCATGTGAATGACCTCCGCAGTGAGAACACAAAAAATCCGCCCATAACAAACTTGTTGTTAAGGACGGATTTAACCGCGGTGCCACCTTAATTTGACTATTTGGGTATACGAAAAAATACCGCAAACAATCACCCTTAGCGAGAGACCATCATCTCCCCGACAACTTACGTATGTCTGTACGTTTTCCCATACTTGTAATACTTTCAGAGAAACCCTCAGTGGTCCATTTAATCATCTGCGTTCGGCTGCACTCTCAGCATCGGCAACTCTCTTTACGTGCACAATGATCTTGATCTCCACATCATCGGTTTATATGGACGAATTAATTGTTGCTGATAATATTAAATAATGCTTAGAAGATTGTCAATAATTATTTTATATTTTAATGATCATCATCCACATTAAACAGTCTTAACAACTGCAATCATAGTTTTTTTAGCAAAAACATTCTTTTTGTTGACAAAAGTTAGGTACCTAAGTATACTATTTCAATGTTAGGTACCTAACTAACAGTCGATGTTTTGGTTTTAATTAGAAAGAGGTATTAACTGTGGAATTAAATTCTATGGATCTATTAAAGAAATTACGTTTTGTCGGTCGTGCTAGCAAACATTTTGCTGCCAAAGAGCCAGTGAGATATTCTGGTCGACAAAGAATCATTAACATTCTTGGTAAAGAGAACGGAATGATTCAGAGCCAACTGGCAGAAATATTGGATGTACGTCCAAGTTCCTTGGCTGAAATTTTGAAGAAGATGGAAGCTGACGGCGATATTCGGCGTGAAGCTGATGAGAATGATGGCCGAATCAAGTTAGTTTATCTAACTGATGCGGGCAAAGAAAAAATTGTTGAGAGTAGTGAGTCGGATGATGAATTTAGCGATCGGTTTTTTGCTGGGCTGTCTGCTGATGAGAAGTCTAGCCTAAGTGATTACTTAGAAAAAATTGTGGCGGGATGGCCAGATGATTTTAAGGTTAAATCAACTAAATTTACTGACCCTAACGAACGATTTGATGAGATTCAAAAATTACGCAGCGAAATGTTTGATCGAGATTGGCGAGACATGTCACGAGATGAGCGTAATGAATTGAAACGAGAATTCAGACGCCGAGCAAAGGACATGAACTTTGGTCCATTTGGTCATCACAATTTCCATCATCATGGCTTTGATCATCGCGATCACCATGATCACCGTGACTGGGATTAGTTAAAAATATATTGTCGGGAAGACATATAAAGAACAAAAACCTTCTAAACATTAGTTTAGAAGGTTTTTCTTTTTAATATTCTCCTGCTGAGTAGGTCAGGTCGTATGAATGAGTATAGATTTCAACCAAGTTACCAAATGGATCTTCCATGTAAACCATCTTATAAGGTTTCTCGCCGGGATAGTATTCTTTAATTGGCATTCTTTGCTTGCCACCATAATCGAGAATTTTTTGAACTAGTCCTTCGATATCAGGATCTTGCACACCATAATGAAAGATACCAGTTTCCCAGAACTTAAAGTTGTTATCTGGATCGACGTTTTTACTGAATTCAAACATCTCGATTCCAATACCATCTCCAGTAGTTAGGTGGGCGATATTATAGCTTCCCCAACCAGTACCAAAGACTTCTGTGGACATAACTCCAATGGCTGAGTCATCTTCAGTTACTTTTGCTGGTTTCATGATAACGTACCAGCCCATGACTTTTGTGTAAAATTCAACAGCTTTGTTGATGTCAGGAACTGAAAGACCGATGTGAGAAAAATTGATTGGATATTGCTTGTTTGTCATAATGATGACTCCTTTTAGTTTATATTTGGTAAGTAAGATATTAAACTGTACGAATAGATTAAAATAGTACGCACTTAAAAGTAAGCCACTTACTTTTAAGTAATGTTTTTGTCACACGGAGGATAATTGTGGAAAAAAATAATAAAAAATATAATGTCGGAGTTGATGTGGCTTTAGATGTTATTTCAGGAAAATGGAAACCGGACATATTGTGCCTTATTGGCACGGGGGTTAATCGAAATGGATCCCTGCTTAAGGCAATTCCTAATCTGTCACAAAAAGTACTCACTGAACAATTAAAGCAATTAGTTGCAGACAACATATTAAAACGGGTAGTTTTTTCTGAAACGCCACTGCATGTGGAATATCAATTTACCGAATATGGTGAATCGTTGAAAGTAGTCTTGCTTTCTCTGTGCCATTGGGGTGAGCTGCATGCTCAAAAAACTCCTGGATATCAGCTTGAAAAAATAATTAGTGATTAAAAAAAGGGGCTAACATTAAGTGATTAATGTTAGCTCCTTTTGATGATTAATATATTAAAGTTAAAGCGATCAATAAAAAGATAAGGGTTAAAATTTTAGCAAATGTCAGTGGTTGTCTAGGTGTTTCAAACCAACCAAAAGTTTCAATTAGCATACTCATAACGATTTGTCCTAAAACGATGGCAATCATTGCGATACCTACACCCAGTGCAGGAATACCAAAGACAAGTGATGTAAGATAGATCACGCCATATAAACCACCGATTAAGTACCAATTGCTGCTCTTGCGAATACCAGTGAAGTCACCTTTACCAAATAGCAGAACTAAAACAACTAATAGAAGCGAACCAATAAAGAAGTTATAAAAACTACTTTCAAATTGACCAATAGTTTTACCTAATTCACCATACATCGTACCCTCAATACTTAGAAAACTACCTGATACTAATGCTACTAGATAGAAGAATGGATTCTTGGTTTTGGGTTTATCCATTTCACTTGATGGTTTTTGATCTTGATACAAAGCAACCAATGCTAATATTAATAAAATGGTTGCCATCCAGCGCTTAACTCCAAAAGCAATGACGTTGCTTCCTAGGAAGCCAAAGTTATCAATGATAAAACTGGCCATGATTTGGCCAGCAATTGCAGTGATATTTGCTGCCACAACTCCAATTTTAGGAACTGCAAGGGTCATTAATACCAAATATCCGGTACCAAAGAAAACTCCCAGCAGTTGCCACTTAGGAACGGTGAAAATTCGGAGAATCTCTCCACTACGTGTGAATAGTAACCAGAAAGTCAGTAAAATTGCTCCCACTACGAAATTGATCAAAGATGCTTCGAGAGCGCCAACTTTTTGACTTAAACGGCCGTTAGTTGATGACTGAAGTCCTAAAATCATGCCTCCAAAAATAATCGATATTAATCCGGTAATTGCCATTATACTTCCTCCGTTTATAAATAAAATCATTCATTTGTTCTTTAACTTTTAAAGAACAGATGTTAGTATAGTGGCTGTGGTTACTTTTAGTAAGTAGGCACAATAAAATTCCATACGGCAAAAAATGCCCCTAATGGATATTGTCAACGTTTAGGAGGATCTAGGATTGAAAAAAATATATCATATTGCGGTTGAAGCAACCTTAGATGTGATCGGTGGTAAGTGGAAACCAATCATTTTATGTCATTTAGGTGGCCAAACATTAAGAACCGGCGAGTTACGCAGATTGATTCCCGCAATCTCACAACGTACGCTTACTAATCAACTGAGAGAACTAGAAGCTGATAGAATTATTGATCGCAGAGTTTATAATCAAGTTCCTCCAAAGGTAGAGTATTCATTGACTGAAGAAGGAAAAAGTCTTCGCAATATTTTGCTAGCAATGTCTGAATGGGGCGAGGGCCGCGTTTCAGAAGAACAGAAACGTGGAACGGACGTAACAATTTTACAAGATAATTGGGATGGATATCTCAATATGTAATAATAGATAGAAAAGTAGCCCAGAAACTAAGCGTTAAGTTTTAGTTCTGGGCTACTTTTTGATTTATTAGTTATCTGGTTTTATTTGTAATAAGATCACATTACCTGCGATTCATATAACGATAAATCGCGTATAAGACGAGGGCTACCAAGATAGCAATTCCTAATATTGGTTGTTCTTTAAAGATTAAATGGAAAAAGAATATTCTGTGGATTCCATGGATTCTGGGAACTAATGCAATAAATGTCTTCATTTTTTTCTCCTATTACGAGTATACTGACATCATACACATATTATTTTAAAACTTTTTGGGAGATTGTAATGGAATTTGATTGGTCATTATTATTTCGAATAATAGTAGTAATTAATGCGGCCTTCGCGATTTTGACGGTTTTTAGAGAAAAACGCGATATCGCCGCTATTTGGGCATGGTTGTTAGTGTTAGTATTTTTACCCATAGTGGGGTTCGTTGCTTACGCATTCATTGGACGGCAACTGCCTAAGAATCGTCTTTTTAAGTTGCATTCACATGTGCAGATGCAAATTGATGAACGATTATTGGAGCAACGGCGGCAACTTGGTAGTGAACTAAAAACGGCATCTGATGATATTTCCTTACGAGCGATCAGCGCCGTTAATTTATTTAGTGAGACTGATTCTTCATTCTTGGCCAGACAAAATAAGGTCAAAATTTTCACTGACGGTAAATCTTTGTTTCACCGCGTGATTGAAGATATCGAAAACGCCAAAAAGAGTATTCATATTGAATTTTATACTTTTTATAATGACGAAATTGGTAATGAAATTTTGAATTTATTGGTAAAAAAAGCCCAACAAGGTGTTGAAGTCCGGGTAATCTATGATTCTTGGGGATCAATGGGAACAACTAAAAAGTTTTTCAAGCCATTGTTAGATGCTGGCGGATACGCATATCCATTTTTGAATACCAGATCAGTTGTTCTTGACTTCCGTCTTAATTTCCGTGACCATAGAAAAATTATCGTCATTGACGGAATGATTGGATATACAGGCGGCTTTAATATCGGAGATCAGTATTTAGGTAGGAAGAAGAAGTTTGGTAACTGGCGAGATACTCATCTTAGAATTATTGGTTCCGGTGTCTTTGGCCTACAAGCTCGCTTTATTTTGGATTGGAATGCTACCAGTTCAAAGGCGAATATTGAAGAGGAAAAAGTTAACGCTAAATTCTTCCCAGTAACGACCACTAAAGGTTCTGTTAATATGCAAATCGTATCTAGTGGTCCAGATTCTGATTTGCAACAGATCAAAATGGGATACATCAAGTTGATTACACTTGCTCGTAAATATTGTTATATTCAGTCACCATATTTAATTCCTGACGATAGTGTGCTGGATGCACTGAGAATGGCTGCCTCATCTGGAGTGGATGTTAGAATAATAGTTCCATCTATGCCAGATCACCCATTTGTTTATCGGGCAACGCAATACTATGCGCGTCAATTGGCTGAGCAAGGTATCAAAGTTTACTACTATGATAACGGATTTATGCATGCCAAGACGATGGTCATTGATGACAGTATGGCTTCAGTTGGTTCAGCAAATATGGATTATCGTAGTTTCAAACTTAACTTTGAAATTAATTCATTTATTTATGACAACAAGATTGCTTCTGAATTAAAAGATCTCTTTCTAAGGGATGTAGATGACAGTACTTTACAAACTCCAGAAATGTTTGAGAAGCAGCCGTGGTGGCTTAAATTTAAGCAAACATTTTCTCGTTTATTATCACCCATCTTATAGTGAGCAAATCACTTGATAAGTGATGGTAAATCTCATATATTAAACATGAAAGGTAAATGACTGATCACCTGTTTTGCAAGTGAGGGATGCATTTCTATTGGTGAAGTCACTGAGTCAACGTGCTCAGATCCGAGTAGCTTGCTGAAGCAAACAGAAGAATGCCTGTTAGAAGACCTAATTGGGTCAATGATTAGTCCTAACCTTTTGTTTCAAGTAAATTTCAAAGTTTGTGGTCCTCGTCGTGAGACGAGGGCTTTTTGTTTGTCATTGCCATCACACATCCCTTTGGAGAATTAAGTTGCTTTATTTAATCATTAACATTAATATTATTCTTATTATATTCTAATTTTAATTTAATTATATGGACAATATCAAATTAGATTGCGTCTAGGATTTTGATGAGTAGCAATGATAACCTGGGGGATGAAACTGTGAAATTACATACGTTGGGACCGAAGTCTACAGATAGTTACAAGGCAGTGATGTATTTACGGGAAATGTATCTAGATATGGAAGAAACAGAGGTGGTGTTACATAGTTCACTCGACGACATTTATCAGCACCTTCATGAAGAACAAGGGGATCTGTTCTTAGTTCCAGTAGCATATCGGAGTGCACAATCCAATGGCAACTGGGCCGACAACAATTTAAAATATTCAGGACAACTTAAAATTATCAGTGTGTTCAAATTACCAATTATGCCGTTGATGTTGATTAGAAATCCTGATGAAAAGAATGGCAAGGCCATTATTCATCCATCAACTAAGGAATTGATCAAAGAATATAGTTTGGAAAAAGGTCGCAAGTTAAGCTTAGAATTCGTTGACAGTAAAGCTGAAGCGTTGCACAAGTTTCAATCAAATACGTATGAATTTTCAATCGTTAGTAAAGATATATACGAAAAAGATTGCAGCGACCGTCATGATGAAATTATTTCTGAATTCCGGCCGACAATGATCTGGTGTTTGTACCGGATAGCAAATCAAGACTAAAAAAGCAGAACCGTTTAAACGGTTCTGCTTTTTGTTATTTACTTAAATCAATTGACATATTTACAAAGTATAGAATGACGGCACCAATACCCATTGTGACAAACTCACCAATTCCAGTAGTTAAATATGAACTCCAGAAGGTAGGCCAAAAAGCGCTGTTACCAAAAAAGGCGATTTCAAATGCAATGATGAACATATAAAATGTTCCAATCAGTACTGAAGTAACTAACTTCAATGGTAGACTGTGCATTTTTCTAGTAACAAAGTAAATCGTTACTAAGGCAATGAATGTTTCGAATGTTCCGAAGATCATGTCGACGGGACCTAAGGACGACATCATATTGGAAATGAAGCATCCAAGAGTGATGGCAACAATATAGCGCTTATTGAATGGCACTAAATTATTTAATCCTTCGGCAAAACGGAATTGAATTGGGCCAAAACTAAAGGCTGCAAAGACAGTCGTGGTTAACACGATATAGAGTGCAGCGACAACGGCAGCTTTGACTATGTCGACTAAGCTGTCGATGCCGAAAAAATTGATCTTAGAATTCATTACTAAATTCCTTCCTTTGTTATTCAGTTATTAGTTTTACTAACCAATTAACTTTACCCTAAAACAATTCCCTGGTCAAAGCGACTAGCACTTTAGGATTCTAGAATCCAAAGGAAGATAACAAAGACGACGGCTAAAACGTACATCATCGCGTTAACTTCTTTACCACGCTTAGCAGCGATCATTGTGAGGGGATAAGTAATGAATCCAAGGGCAATTCCATCTGCAATACTGTAAGTAAATGGCATTCCAACCATAATTAGAAAGGCAGGAGCGGCAATTTCAAACTTTTCCCAGTGAACATTTTTAAGGGATTGGGCCATTAAGACTCCGACAATAATCAAGGCAGGAGCCGTAACTTGACTGGTAATCACACCTAACATTGGTGAAAAGAATGCGCCCAGAATGAACAATATTCCGACGACGATTGTTGTAAATCCTGTTCGACCACCAATAGCGATTCCAGCGGATGATTCAACAAAGGCTCCCATAGGTGAGGTTCCTAAAACTGAACCAACTAACATCGTTGAAGAATCAGCTGCCAGGGCCTTACCAACGTTCGGAATTTTGTTGTTTTTAATGAAACCGGCTTGGTCAGCAAGACCAACTAGGGTTCCAGCGGTATCGAAGAATGTAACTAATAAGAAAGTTAGTACCACGACAAATAATTGAACAGTATTAATATCACCAATATGTGTGATTGCAACTCCAAAAGTTGGTTTAAGACTTGGCATAGCTGAGACGATTTCGTGGGGCATAGGAATCATTCCAGTACCTAAACCTAGCACTGAACTTAAAATGATACCAATAAAAATTGCTCCAGGAACTTGCATACTCATTAAAATAAGTGTGACGATCAATCCGAAAATAGTGATCCAAGTTGTTCCAGATAAATTACCAAGACCAATAATCGCATCTTTTTGAGCAGTCACGATGCCACCTTCTGATAAACCAATCAGGGCGATAAAGAGACCAACTCCGCCACCGATGGCTGATTTTAGATCAGCAGGAATTGCATCGATGATCCGTTCTCTAACTTTAGTTGCAGTTAAAATTACGAAAATTAATGATGCGGCGAAAACTCCAGCCAAGGCAGTTTCCCATGGAACTTTCATTCCAATACAGACAGAATATGCAAAGAAAGCATTTTGACCAAGACTGGCAGAAATAGCGATTGGATAGTTAGCTAGAACTCCCATTACGAAACAACCAAAGGCAGATGCTAGGGCAGTCGCCGTAAAGACAGCCCCCTTATCTATACCAGATGCTCCCAGTATATTTGGATTTACGAATAAAATATATACCATTGATACAAAGGTAGTAATTCCGGCTAAAGTTTCGGTTCTGAAATTAGTATTGCGGTTTTCAAAATCGAAGAACTTGCTAATTGATGACAATAAAGACAGCTCCTTTTGATATAGTTCGGATAATTGCTAAAATAAGAACATATATATCCTATCATTTTCCTAAAGTTCGTTCAATACCGAATTATAATATATATAATGTGAAAAATCGTATTGATTTAAGCGGAAATAAAAAAGCCACCGCAAAATGCGGTGGCAAGTTATTAAATCAGAGAGTTAATTAAAGCTTTTAAATGCGTTATCAATCATGTTATATTCTTCGTTAGACAGGTGAACAGTAAGGGACTTAGCGTTGCTACGGACCTGTTCCGGACGTTTAGCTCCTGGAATAACGACTGAAATATCTGGATTCTTGATATACCATGCAAGAACGATTTGTGAAATAGTTGCATCGTGGTTATCAGCGATCGGTTGTAAACTATTGATTGAATCTTTGATGGCAGCAAATCGTTGTCCCTTGAAGTTGGGGTCTGTGGCCCGAATGTCGCCTTCCGCGAAATCAAGAGCATCATTATTTTGGTTATATTTACCAGTTAATAGTCCAGATGCCAATGGGAAGTAAGGAACAAATGAGATATCATTATCCCTTAAGTATGGGAAAAGTTCTTTTTCAGCATCTCGGTGCACAAGGCTGTATTGGTCTTCGACAACGTCGACTTGGCCATTTTTATTGGCTTCTTTAATTTGGTCGAGAGAAAAATTCGAAACTCCAATTGCTTTGATTATTCCTGCTTGTTTTAACTCATTTAACGCAGCCACTGCTTCATCTTTTGGGGTGTTATCATCAGGAAAATGAATGTAAAATATATCGATGTAGTCAGTTTGTAGTCGTTTCAAACTATCATATACGCATTGCTTTAGAAATTCAGGATCGTTAGAGATCGTTACATTACCGTCTTTAACAACTTGGGCACCCTTAGTTGCAATAGTGATTTCTGAACGTTTATAGTTTTGAATCACTTGTCCAATTAGTTCTTCTGAACGTCCTAATCCGTAAATGAATGCTGTATCTAAAAGCTTGATACCGCTATCTAAAGCACTTTTAACAGAATCGATCCCAGCCTGTTCATCAAGATTAGGGAATAAGTTATGTCCGCCCACGGCGTTGGTTCCTAATCCTAAGGGAGTGGTTTCAACATTTGATTTACCAATTTTCACATCATCAAGCATTGTGAATCCTCCTTGCCAATTAAAATCGTATTTATACAACAAATGTATGCCAAATAACTTAAAAAGTCCAAAGATTGAGGAGAAAAGATGGAAAAAGTACTCATCATAAGTCAAAATGATAATGTAACTGATATTATCAGTAAACAACTAGTTTCTGATTTCAATGTTCAGCAATTTAATGGTGATTTAAATAGTGATGCTGACTATCAAGCAGCGCTTGTCGATACATCAGTAGTTATTACGGTATTAGGGCCTTTAGATAGCGACATATATTTCGATCATTTATTTGACGCGATATTTGATGCTGGAATCCAATTGAATCATTTTGTAATGGTGACGTACTCAGGCATCGACGATGAGGTGATCGGTGGTAGAGAATATCTCGGTGTTTCTGATGTTAAGGAATTTATTAAGCAACAGCGGTATGCTGCCAAAATCGTTGATGAAGCTGAAATGCCATACACAATTATTAGGGCAGGCCGTTTGGTTGATGGATCAAATAACGAAGTTGAGTTATTTGATGAAGGTCAACCAATGCCAAACGATACTTTAAGTTATGCCAGCCTGGCTGAATTGATTTATCGGACCATTACAACACACGAACACATCAATAAATCAATTGGTGTCGTTAATACTAAAGCAGGGGGTAATCGATAGTGGCGATTAACTTAGAACCAGATAGAATCGAAGAGCTTCGACAACAGTTGTTTGAGGCTAACCGGATATCACACTTTGTGATTATTGAAGCCACAGCCAAAGTATCTGGAGCAACTACAGCAATTATCACGGATTATCAAAATTATGTGAATATGCAAGCTGAAAATGGCGATAATTTTGAGTTCAAAATTTTGCGTGATATTTTACCAATTACGGATAACTTGATTCATTGGGCAGTGGCCCAACAAGATCTTCATGACATGATGGATGATGAGTCCGATGAACGAGACGAACTGATTGATGATTTAGAGCATTATACGCAGTTAGTCATTGAAGAAAATAAACTATAAAAAATGAGGGTTCAGTGTAAGGGCTGAATCCTCATTTTTAAATTAATATCGATAATTTAACGGATTTAATTAGTGTCACTGTTTAATTTATTTATTAATCTATTGACTGCTTGACTCATGGTATTTAAATAAATAAAAAATCCCTCAGATAAAAGCATCTGAGGAATCATAATATAAATTTAGTAATTTTATGTACCGCCTGGTTGCCCAGGCGTATTTAGGAGTAGAAACTGCTAGTCTAATTTTAGATATATTGGGGGTAGATCATAAAAAATTCCGGCTTCAAGTAGAGCGTCGAAAGCTGGCAGTTTCAAACAAGATCAATGCAAGCATAAAGCTTTCATCTTACATAAATATATGGGTGCATTAGACATCCACGATTCAATAATAACCTATTTTAAATATTCTTCAATAAAAAGCCCTTAAATTATCTTATGCCGTTAAAAATTTTAAATATTCTTGTGTGTTAAGATTAAAACCATAATTGAGGAGTGAAACGAATGTCATTACAGTTTCTTTTAAACACTGCCAGCCAGGATAGTGTAGATGAAGTTATTAAATTAATAAAACAAACTCAGGACAAAAATCCTGAGGATCAATTTTTTTATTTGGTTCCTAACCATATCAAGTTTGAATCAGAAGTTCGGGTCATATCCGGACTAAGTGATTCTGATAGATTGGCCGCAGAAAGTAACGTTCAAGTGTTATCGTTTTCTCGTTTAGCATGGTTTTTTATGAGGAACACACCGGAATATCAAAAGCAACGGTTAAGTCCAGCCGGCATTAATATGCTCCTGTATCAAATCATCACAGATAATGAAAATAAATTAGTTTTGTTTAATCAAGAAGTTCATCAACCGGGATTCTTAGATCAACTTGCTAAGCAAGTCACTGAATTTCAGTCAGGTAATGTATTGCCAACTGATCTGATTCAGATACAAGAAACTCAATCCGCTAAACTACCAAATGATTTACAAGATAAATTACAAGATTTTGCGATTATTTACACAGAATTTCAACGAATCGTCGAAGAAAATTTTTTCGACAGTCATAATGGTTTAAATTTATTAAGTGATTTTTTAAATGATCCTCAAAACGATATTTCACACTATCATTTTTACATTCAGGGATTTTCTAGGTTTACTGCTCAGGAGCTCCGGTTAGTTGAAACTTTGATAAAGAAGGGTCAATCAACATTAGTAGCCCTGAATGTAGATAAACCTTACCCAGTTGAAAAGCCAGATGCAATGAATTTTTTCTATGTTCCCGGCCGGGTATTCAACCAATTGTACAAGTTTGCCAGTGAAAATAAGATTGCGTATTTGCCAGTGATAACTGCTGACAACCAGCGGGTATCAGTTGATATAAAAAAATTGGAAGATTATTGGATCGAATCATCGTCTATGAGACCCATTGATAACTCACAATTGGATGATTCAGATAGTATTCAGATTGTTCGCACTGAAAATCATTATTCCGAGCTGGATCAAGTGGGTACCAGAATTCGGCAAATGGTTGCTAGTGGCAAATACCGTTATTCAGATTTTTTAGTATTAGCAAGAAACTTAGGTAGTTACCACAATATTTTACAACCGGTGTTTGATAATTTGGAGATTCCATATTTTGAAGATATTCAAAGAGCAATGAGTGATCACGCGTTGGTCGATTTATTATCTTCATTATTTGATATTTATAAACCTAATCGAAAGCGCAATTATCGTTATGATGATGTTATGCGTTTTTTAAAGTCGGAATTGGTATTACCTGAAGTTAATGGCCAGCCGATGGATATTGATGAATATCGCGATGCGGTTTCTTTAACTGAAAACCTAGTCTTAAAGAATGGTTACGAAGATTATCGTTGGTTACAAGCAGAAGATTGGCAATATAAGTGGATCAATGATGACGATGTGCAACAAGTCTTGAGCGATAAAGATTTAGAGATCACCCGAAAGATTAATTTAATTCGAAATTTAATTAAAGATACATTACCTCCTTTTTTCAAGAAACTTTACAACGCACAAACTAACCAAGAAGCTGCTACGATTTTATTCAACTTTTTAGTATCCAGTGGCGTTGTTGATAGATTACAACAGTGGCGAGATGCGGCACTAGATGAAGGCGACGTCAATACTAGTGATGAAATCGATCAGGTCTATCGAACTTTGTGTTCGTTATTAGATGAATATGTATCAATTTTGGGAGACAAGAAATTTGATTCGGAGGAATTCTGGAATTTAATTTATTCAGGATTTGAAGGCTCAGAGTATTCAATGGTTCCTAGTACCCTTGACCAAGTGACGGTTTCTGAATCGGGTATGGTTCAAAGTAGTAACCGAAAAGTTACGTTTATCATGGGTGCAACTGACGATAATATGCCGGCAGTTTCTGATAGCGATAATCTTTTTGGTGACGATGATGTTAACCAATTGCAAAACATTTTGCCTGACGAAAAGTTTATTAGCGACCCCGCTGAGATGCAGATGGCATTTGAGCCATTTTTAAACTATTTAGCTTATTTAACACCGAGTGAACGGCTTATCTTTACTTATGCTAATGACCAAACTGCTGATGAAAATATCAAGATATCACCATATGTTAGTCGAATCGCTAAACACTTTGATGTGAAAGAACAGTTCGTTAGTGCAATTCCAAGAAATGATGAGCATACAACCAGTTATATTGGCTCCAAAAAAAGTACGCTTCATCATTTGGTGCAGGTCAGCCAAGTGGCAGCGCAAGCAGGAGAGCAACTTTCGCCAGTTTGGCAAAACATTTTGCGCTTTTTAAAAAATGATTCTCAAGTTGGCTTTTTAGTCGGCCGCTTACTAGCTAGTTTAAATTACAAGAATACTGTTACGCCACTTCATCCAGAAATCGTGACAGGACTTTACGGTAATTCATTGAACATCTCGATCTCTCAACTAGAATCATTCTATAAGAATCCCTATGAGTACTTTTTACAATATGGATTGAAACTTCATGAACGGGATGAATTTGATTTATCTGCTGCCTCTACTGGTCAGTTTTTCCATGAAGCACTGGATGAATTGCTCAAGTTAATTCAACAACAAAGGATTGATTTACAGAGCCTGGATGACCAAGCCATTCATGAAATGGTGAATGAAGTGACACAAAAAATAGTTGAAGATCCAAATAATTTTTCGTTTGTTGTTCTCCAAAGTTCAAATCGAATGAAATACATTACCAGTCAATTGCAAAAGGCTATCCAACAGATGATTCAAGTCACAAGAGATCAGCAAAAGCGTACTAAGATACGGCCTAAAAAGACTGAATTGATTTTCGGCCAACCAGGACAGGGAAATTTAGACGGTTTACATTATGACTTGAATGATGGCAAAGATATTCTAGTTCGTGGTCGAATAGATCGTATTGATGAAATGGAAATCAATGGGAAGCAGTATTTTTCAGTTATCGATTACAAGTCATCTGATAGAAAATTTGAAATTCCCAAAGCGTACGTAGGTGTATCCATGCAGTTACTAACTTATCTGGATGTCGTGCGGCAAAATCTTGATTCGCTATCAACTGATGATATTGCTCAGATTGCTGGAGCTTTATATTTGCATATCAAAGACTCCAAGTTCAGCCAAAATGATTTGCAAAAGGTAACTGGTGATGTAGAAAAGCAGTTGCTGATCGATCATGCGTTCAAGGGAATCTTAGTTAAAGATCCTGATTTGTTGACTGAGATTGATCAAACATTTAGTCAGGGTGAGAGAAAATCATTATTCTTACCGATACAGTTGAATAAAGATAATACTCCATCTAAACGAAGTGATTCATTAATTGAGCCTCAATTGTTAGATAAATTTTTGGAACATAATGAACAGTTAATTAGAGATGCTGGTAGACGGATATTGACTGGGGATGTTTCGCTTAACCCAGTTAAGATGACTGACATGTCCGCAATGCAATTTACACCATATAAATCAATTATGAATTTTGATCCATTACTTCCAGAAAATAACTATCGAAATATCACGATCAAAAAGGACGAAGTATTTAAGCGATTGAAGGAGGAAGACGATTAATGGATTACACTCCTAATCAAAAAAAAGCGATTAATGATGAGGTTCAGGGAAACATTTTAGTTTCAGCTTCAGCAGGTTCAGGTAAAACTAGGGTTTTGGTTGATCGAATTATTAATCTTGTGGAAAACCGTGGCGTAGATGTTAATCAATTATTGGTGGTTACTTTTACCCACGCTGCGGCCAAAGAAATGAAGGAACGTCTCACAAATTCCTTACGACAGAAATATTCTAAAGAACAAGATCGCACAAAAAAGCAACGATTGCTGCAACAATTGCAAAAAATTCCGGTTGCCGATATCACGACGATGGACGCATATTGTCAAAAGTTAGTGACAAGATATTACTATTTATTGGGCATTGATCCTAACTTTCGTATTTTAGCCGACAGAACGGAAATGGCGTTATTACGGGATCAAGTATGGTCTGATGTTCGAGAGGAACTTTACACTAATGATGACGACGGTACTTTTGCAGATTTAACTGAAAATTTTAGTAATGACAGATCTGATGATGGTCTAACAGAAATTATTTATAAGATGAATGATTTCGCAAACGTTAATGATAATCCAGAGAAATGGTTGCGTAGCGCCGCTGATTTTTACGACGTGGATCCTGCAGTCGGTTTAGCTGGCAGTGACTTTTATCAAAACTATGTCTTGCCTGAAATTACTAACACGCTGACTAACATGAAAATGAATGTCGACTTAGCCATCAAATATTCCCAGATAGGTGATAATAGCAAGGATGAGGATACTTTTGCTGGATTAAGCACTTCACTTCAGCATCTGATAGATATTGCCGGCCAGTCTAGTTTCGATGAATATCGTAAAGCGATTAAGGAGTTTCCAATTCCTAATTTACCTACGATTTCTCGAAAGGCTGATGAGGAACAAAAACGATACCATACCCAATCCGGAAAAATCAAAACTGATTTAAAGAAGCAGATAACTGGTATTGCCACCAATTACTTCGTTAATGATGAAGCGACTAACATTGATGTTATGCAAAAATCAAAGACGAGAATTCAAAAATTAATCGAAGTAGTTTTTGAATTCCGAAGTGCATATGCGGAAGCTAAGCAAAAGCGTCATTTGATGGAATTCATTGATATTGAGCAGTCGGCTTATAAAATGCTGACACTGGATACTTCTCAGGCCAAAGAAATTCAACAAAAGATTCGTGGGCAATACTATGAAATCATGGTTGATGAGTATCAGGACAATAACCGTTTACAGGATGCTATCTTGAATCAAATCGCGACTGTTGATCCACAAAATCGGTTTATGGTTGGCGACGTTAAACAGTCGATTTACAAGTTTAGATTGGCAGATCCAACCATGTTTGTAGAAAAACAAACTAATTATGATGCCGCTGATAATAATCATGAACTGATTAACCTTGCTGAGAATTTCAGATCAGTAGCAAATGTTGATAATTTTACTAATCTGATTTTTGAACAGATTATGGATACCAGTTTTGGCGATATTGATTATGCAAATCAGGCAAAGCTAAAATATGGTGCAAAGTACTATCCAGAAGATTTAGACACTCCGATTGAAGTGCTACTTTACAACGTTCAGGATTCAACGAATTTTGAAAGTGATGACAACGATTTTCAAGCTGACGGTGTCGAAGCTGGTCAATCAGAATTGATCGCACAAAAAATCCATCAAATGGTTGCTGAAAAAACAGAGATTTATGATAAGGATCTCCAGCAACTACGACCAGTTAAGTATGGTGATTTTGCGGTGATCTCGCCGACCCATACTAATGAATTAGTGTTAGCAGATTCTTTTTCAAGATATGATATTCCGGCAGAAGTAAATGGAGCTGAAAATTACTTTAAGACTACCGAAATACAAGTAATGATGTCGCTATTATCAATCATTGATAATCCATATCAAGATATCCCGTTAGTTTCGGTTCTTCGTTCGCCAATTGTCGGGCTTAATGAAAATGAGTTGGCGTTTTTAAGAATCAATCAAAAAACCGGCGATTATTATTCCGCTTTGCGTAATTTTTATGATAACTATGATTATGCGGAACCTTCAGAGTATGCCAAGAATATCTATCCAAAGGTTGATAAATTACTCAAGCAACTTCGGATGTTTAGAGAGACAGCTCAGAAGGAAGGAATCGTTGCACTAATCTGGCAAATTTATAATGAAACTGGCTTCCTTGATTATGTTGGTGGGATGCCAGCTGGATATCAGCGGCAAGTTAATTTGCATGCCTTGTATGAAAGAGCAGAAGACTATGAAAAGAATGGCTTTAAGGGCCTGTTCCAGTTTGTGCTCTTTGTAAAACGAATGCAGAATAGGGATGAAGACTTAGCTACTACTAATCCTTCAACAACTGAAAATGCAGTCCACGTCATGACTATTCATGGAAGCAAAGGACTACAATTTCCGATCGTTTTTGTTGATGATATTTCTAAACGTTTCAATAATCAAGATTTAAAAGGGACGTATGTGCTTAACGATAAGTTAGGAATTGGCATTACCTACCTGCAGAATGATACTCGTGAGTTATTCGAACCACTTCAAAAGCGAGCTTTGTATGATCTAACCAAAAATGCCAGTTTAGGTGAAGAAATGAGAAAGCTGTATGTTGCTCTAACAAGAGCCGAGCAACAGCTGTACTTAGTTGGAAACGTTAAGAAGGTTGAGGATGGAGCTGATTTAGTTGATAAATGGTTAGCTAAGGCTTCTGATGACTCATTAGTACTATCGGTAGCCGCTCGTAATCAGGCTAATGCATTTATTGATTGGATTGGTCCAGCGATAGCTCGTCATCCTAATATTTCTGAGCAATTTGGTACTGAAAAAGATCATAAATTCTTAATTAGCGATGACTCTCGATTTAAGATGGAATTGATTGATGATACCCAAGTTTCAGAATATGGCAAATCAGTCAATATTAAACCTTTAGAGGATGATTCATGGATCAAAAATACCTTGGATCAAGTGGAGCAGGATACTGGACCAATTAATCAAGATGTTACGGACATTTTGACTTATCAGTACCCGTACCATTCAGCAGTGGTAACTACGGCTTATCAATCCGTTTCAGAAATTAAGCGAGTATTTGAGGATCCAGATAATTTGGAAATGATGAATAATCCAGTATTGGATGTTGATAAAGTCGGGGCTAATCGACTGGTTCAATCCCAAATGCCAACGCCTAAGTTTATGGTGAGTGAAAGCAAGCCAGCACCAACTGATATTGGAACGGCAACCCATCTGTTATTGCAACAGGTTGATCTACATGTGCAGCCGGACGAGACAGAACTTGCTGGACTTTTGGACCAATTGGTTTCCCAAGGGGCAATTGATTCCAGAATTGCGCCACTTATCGATCTTGCTAAAGTTGCCCAGTTCTTTAATTCTGACTTAGGTCAACTGGTTTTGAAATATCCAGATGTAATTAAACGTGAGTCACCTTTTTCACTCTTAATTAAGGCTGGGGAAGTTTTCCCCGGATTTGAAAACGATCAAGAACAACGATTACTGATTCATGGAATTATTGACGGATATGTAGTAGTTGATGATGAGGTTTATTTGTTTGATTATAAAACCGACAAACTAACTCCTAAGACTGGTATTGAGGATATTAAAAACAGATATCGCGGCCAAATTAATTTGTACGCATTGGCGTTGAGTGAGATTATTCATTTACCTGTGACTCATAAATACCTTTATTTATTAGATAGTAATCAATCAGTAGTAATTGAATAATTGGTTAAGCTTACTGGGAGGTTGCTTGTTAAGATGATAGAATGTTGTAAGATAGTTTTTATTAAAGTAAAAAATGGAGAAATCATGAAAAAAATTGTTCAACTATTGATGGTTTCATTAACTGTCGTTGGATTGTCAGCATGTGGCAATAACAATGCAAATTCTCAAAAGAAACCTGCCCAACAAACAACAACTAAGAAGACAACTAGTAAACCAACGCCAATCAATTGGCGTAAACCTTCAGAATCTAAACCATATCCTAAAATAACTGCTCAAAATGGCCGTTATTTGTATGTATCGATCGCTAACCAACGAGTATATGTGTTAAGTCCTCAAAAGAAGGTCTTATATACAATGAATGCCTCAACAGGTAAAGATAACTCTACTCCACGGGGAACGTTCCATATTCAACAAGAGCGCGGACACTTCTTTTATAATCAAGAATCCAAAGAAGGTGCCAAATATTGGACTTCCTTTAAGGATCATGGAATTTATTTATTCCATACCGTTCCAACGGATGCTCATGGAACCTATATTCCGTCTGAAGCTAAACAGTTGGGTAAATCTGCCAATTCCCATGGATGTGTCAGGTTAGCGATTCCAGATGCTAAGTGGATCAATGGTCATGTTCCATTCGGGACTAAAGTGGTAATCAACTAGGAGGATTAAAACAGTGAAATTTAATACTTTATTGGTTCGTGGTGGTAATGTTAATGACAATAATACTGGAGCCGTTAATGTTCCTGTTTATAATTCATCGACGTATCGCTATCCCAAATTAGGTGCAGAGGTTGAATATGATTATGAACGGTCAGGTAATCCAACCCGTAATTCAGTGGAAACACTGTGTGCGGATCTAGAAAATGGCGATCGTGGATTCGCGTTTTCAAGCGGAATGGCAGCCATTCATGCAGCATTATCGATTTTTAAACCTGGTGATCACGTCATAATTGGTGACAATATTTATGGTGGTACATTTAGATTAGTTAATGATTTCTTAAAGCCAATGGGAATTAAATTCTCAGAAGTTGATACCAGAGATATTGATGCAGTCAGTGCTGCTATTACCCCCGATACCAAGGCAATTTATTTTGAAACAGTAACTAATCCGTTACTACATGTTTCTAGTGTTAAGAGGATTTCAGAAGTCGCAAAAAAACACGATTTGTTAGTAATTGTTGATAACACATTCTTATCACCATACCTGCAACAACCACTCGATTTGGGAGCTGATATGGTAGTTCATTCAGCAACCAAATATCTTAGTGGACATTCAGATATTATGGCTGGAATCGTGGTTACTAAGGGTAAAGAGTTGGGTGAAAGAGTCTATCTAACTCAAAATGCTGTTGGTGCCGTATTAGCCCCTCAGGAAGCTAGCATCTTAAGACGAGGAATTCAGACATTAAATATCAGAATGGATCGTCATCTTGAAAATACTCAAAAAATTATCGAGTATTTACAAGCTAATCCTAAGGTAGCTAAAATTAATTATCCGACCATCGACGAAACATCTTCGGAATATGAAATCACCAAGAATGAGACCAAAGGTGCCGGTGGTGTATTGTCCTTTGAATTACAACCTGGTTTGGACGCAAGAGAATTCGTGAACAACTTAAATCTATTTGTTCTAGCAGTTTCTTTAGGAGCCGCTGAAAGCTTGGTTGAAGTTCCGGCATTTATGTCACATTTTGAAATTCCTAAGCCCGAAAGATTAAAGATGGGTATTAAGGATGAATTGATCAGATTATCAATCGGATTAGAAGACATTAGTGATTTAACTAGTGACCTAGATAATGCATTTGCCAAAATTTAAAATAGTATAGAAAAAACGCCTTAGTGAATTGTCATGTTATTCGCTAAGGCGTTTTTTAGAGTATAAACAAAAAAGCTCTCAAACCACTTGATTATCAAGCAATTGGAGAACTCACTTTTAAGACACATTAATTAAAAATGTTATGATGGTTATCATTATTAGGGCAATTAAGCCGACGCCTACTGAAGCTCGGGTCCATAATTTACCATTTAAATGATTGAGAACAAAAAATAATACTACTAAGAAAACTAAGCCAATAATGTACATCGTAAGTAATGCGGTTTGGACACTTGTATCTTGTGACAGCATAGCTATTACCCCCGTTTATTACCTGTATTGTACAAAATTAAGCTAGGTTACTCAATAATTAGTTGATATGCATATCGAGGAGATGCTTCGCCTTCCTCTTCTTCCATATGAATGATGCCACGCTTTTCAAACCCGTTAGTAGTGATGACGTGTTGCATACCAAGATTTTCGGGATGAGTATCGATTCGAATGTCTTTATAACCGAGTACACTAGAAATGGTAATTAAACCAGTCATCATTTTCTCGGAAAGGTGTTGTCCACGGAAATCTGATGACATGGCAATTCGGTGAATAGAAGTATATCGACCATTAACACCATTGATCCATTCACCATCGTGAATCTTTAAGTAACTCACGTCTAATCCCTGATGAAGGGCAGCGGTCGCCGCAATTTTACCGTCTATAATTAAGACGTAAGTGATGCCAAACTTAACATCGTTCTCTAAATCTTCATCGGTTGGATAACCGGTTTGCCATTGATCGATTCCTTGTTTGTTTAAGTACTCTTTTGCTTCGGTGATAATTTTTTTGATTTCTGGTAAGTCTTCGTTAGTTGCTTGCCGTAAATAAGTTGCTGCCATTTGTAAACACCTCTTTAGTAAAAATCTAATCTAGATGATTAGTAAAAACACAGCTGTGAATTATAGAACAATTATCAACTAACTTCAACACCAAATCACAAAAAAATCGAAACAGTTAACTGTTTCGATTTAAGTATATACATATATAGTAATATCTACTTGGTTTAGTCTACTTGTCGTCATTGTCGTCCATTACGTCGTTAGCTTTTTTTGAGGCTTTTTCTTTAGCATCCTCAAGTTTGTCTTTGGCCTTACCGGCAGCATTTTGAAGTTTACCTTTTAATTCTAATTCCTCATTACCAGTAACTTTTCCTGTACCTTCTTTGATCTTACCTTTTACTTGATCACTCTTACTGTCTAAACTCATAAATAGTCCTCCCTTCTTTTGCTTATCATTATCATAAATGAAATGAAGGAGCAGGGTCAAAATTAAAGTTTGCAAATAAAATGACTGTTCTAAATGATTGAATGGTATTATTTAATTAACATTACATAGGGGATTAAAAGAATGAGTAAATACGATATGTATGGGAAGAAAATTTTAAAAAATATTGGCATATTTACTTCACGAATATTTGGAGAGAATTCATATGCTAAGGCACAAATTTTCGATGAGCGGGTTAGCCGAAGTCATGTAGTAGCCGGAATTCAGAAATTAGTTAATGGGATGGCTATGGCCGACTTTAAAATGTCTACATCAGCCCAATTAGGATACGTCGCGGCATTGGCTGATATTCAGGGGCTTAGCTTTACTCAATTTTACTTTGTGTCTTTGTGGGTGACTGGTAATGATGATGATATCGTCGTTAATCGCGCCGTCGGTGATAATTTTGCCTATAGTATTCAAGAAGTCGAGGACAGTCGTAAGTTTACTTTGGGATATCAAACTGCCTTGGTTCATTTTATGAATGCGTTTATTGGTGATAATGGAATCGTCAATCAAATTATTTCTAAGATTCATGAACAATCCGATAAAGGGTTCGCTGATGAATGGTTTATGGACGTTGCTACTAAGTTGCCGGATATCAATCCGAAATTGTTATTAAGTCAATTAAATTTAAATATGAAACAAGTGCATGATATCGTCACGGTTTTGTTTGATGAAATTACTGATGACAAATTGTTGATTAGTAAGTATGCAAAGGCCGACATTGTTATCAAACAAAATGAGGTGAGTGATTTTCTTTCAGAAGTTACTTTATCTAGTGAAGAATTGGATCAGTTTGATTATATGGATGTCTATCATACTATTAATCATTTTACCGATGACCAATTAGTGCCAATGATTAATCTATTGGCAACTGGCGTTATGCAATGGTTCCTAACGAATGTAATCAATCAAGACAATATTAATTTGCTCGGGTTGCCTAAATCTGATGCAATCAAAATTAAAAGGTACATTGATGCGCCTGAGTCGATTGATCAATTCTTTATTGAAATGAGGATGTTTGATTTAAGTAGATATAGTGAGTCTAGAAGTACGACGCATGATAATTATCAGCGAAAATACTCACTAGAATTAAATGACAATGACATTTTGCTAGACAAATATAGCGAACCTCTTCGGATTAACTATGGAGTGTTTAATTTGATTTACCAAGAGCTAATTGAAATATTGATCAATCAGTCATTATTGCCAATCGTCCAACTAAAAGATAAGTTACTGAACGCAATTGGGTTAGATCAATATGAAGTAGATGACGAAGCAAATACTTCTTTGAGACAAGTCACATTAGAAAGTCGTTCGGAGCACGTTGTTCAGAAATTAATCGAAAATGTTAGTAAGTTGGCAGAAATTGGTCGCCAAGATAGGTTGTCACTTACCAATGCTCGTTCATTAAGTTCTTTCATGAAGAATTTGGCTGGTGGCGACAGAGTTAAGTTCAATTATGGTATTGATAAAATTAATCGGCCCACTAGTAAAGTTCTTTATTGGGTATATCAGAGTAGTTTTATTAATGAACTGGAAAGCAATGAATCTGCGGAGCTGTCATAAAAAAATCACCATTGCCAAACGGCAACGGTGATTTTTTATTAGTTTTAAACGGCCTTGATCGCAATAGCTGCTCCCATGCCACCCCCCATACATAGAGAGGCAATACCATAAGTTTTATTTTCTCTATGAAGGTTATTAATTAGGGTTGTGATAATTCTGGCGCCTGAATCTCCGAGGGGATGTCCAAGTGCGAGTGCTCCACCGGAGATATTTAATTTATTATCGGGGATTTGTAGATCACGACTGACCGCAATTGATTGTGATGCGAAGGCTTCATTAATTTCAAATAGGTCAATGTCAGAGATAGTCATCTTTAGTTTCTCTAATAGATTAGAAATTGCGTAGTATGGTGCGTAACCCATAATTTGTGGATCGATGCCGACTTCACTGTAGCCAATGATTTCAGCAATTGGATTTAGGTGGTTTTCTTTAATTGATTCTTCTGAGGAAACAAGAAGCGCACTTGCTCCATCATTAATAGGTGCTGAGTTACCAGCGGTCACTGTGCCATTTTCAATGAACGACGGTTTTAATTTAGCTAACTTTTCAAGATTCGTATCAAAACGGATTCCTTCATCTTGAATCAATGTTGTGTTACCAGATGTTATTGGAATAATCTCGTTATTAAAATATCCAGACGTAGTGGCAAGTGAGGCTTTTTTGTGAGAGTTTAGAGAGTATTCGTCTTGTTCCTGACGAGTAACGTTAAATTGATCTGCAACGTTTTCTGCTGTAACTCCCATTGACTTGTGAGAGAATGCATCGGTTAATCCATCGTACTCCAGACCATCTATAAGATTGATTGAACCAAATTTGCTTCCGAACCTTACGTTACGGTTGTAAAATGGCGCATTGGACATACTTTCGGTTCCACCAGCGATAATGTTTTGGGCTTCATTCAATTGGATGGCTGAGTATGCTTGATGAATAGCCTTCATGCCGGAACCACATACTTGATTGACCGTGAAAGCAGTTTTGCTATTAGGAATACTACTATTGATTTCAATTTGTCTTGCGATGTTTTGACCGTTTCCAGCTTGAACAGCATTTCCAAAAATCACTTGGTCGATCTGATTAGGTTTAATGGATAATGATTTGATGACTTCTTTTGTTGCGATAGTGCCAAGTTGTTCGGCAGAATAACCGCTCAGACTTCCCCCAAATTTTCCGATAGGGGTCCGTTTAGCTTCAATAATGTATGATTTTGTCAAAGCAATACTCCTTTTCAGTTAATGCATCGTATAGTATACATACAATGAAAGAAAATGTGTTAAAATGAGTTCAAGCTTATAGGGATTGCAACCTTTTTTGATTAATTCTTAAAAGTCCTTGACCGACGTTGTC